>CAZCGA010000126.1:0-18054 GCA_964498075.1 uncultured Binatia bacterium (SeqCode)
ACGCGCAGAGCCTGATCGACAACTTCTCGAACAAGGACAAGGCGCCGCACATCGCGCTCTCGGTGGACATGCTCGACACCGGCATCGACATTCCGGAAGTCGTGAACCTCCTCTTCTTCAAGCTGGTGCGCTCGAAGACCAAGTTCTGGCAGATGGTTGGCCGAGGCACGCGCCTCTGCCCCGACCTGTTCGGGCCCGGGCAGCACAAGCAGTTCTTCTACCTCTTCGACTAACTGCCAGAACCTGGAGTACTTCGGCCAGAACCCCGAGACGACCGAGGGTGCGCTGGGAGAGTCGCTGGGCAAGCGGTTGTTCACGACGCGGCTGGGGCTGATCGGCGAGCTGGACCACCGGCTCAGCACCGGCGCCAGTGGCGATGTGGTAAGCGAGCCCGGGGTCACCTACGGCGAGCCGAAGACCGACGTGGAAGTCCGCCGCGCGGTCGGCGAGCTGCTGCACCGGGAAGTGGCGGCGATGAACCTCGACAACTTCGTGGTCCGGCCGCGGCGCCGCGTCGTCGAGAAGTACGCCAGGCCCGAAGCCTGGACGATGCTTTCTGCGGAGGCCTTGTCGGAGCTCTCGCACGAGGTCGCGGGTTTGCCGTCGGAGCTCGAGGCGGAAGCCGAAGAGGCGAAACGCTTCGATCTGCTCCTTCTCAATTTGCAACTCAAACGTCTTCGCACAGAACCGGGCTTCGAGCGTCTCCGGGATCAGGTCAAGGAGATCGCCGGATTGCTGGAGGAGAAGTCGGCCATTCCGATGGTGCGGGAGCAGATGGCGCTGATCCAGGAAGTGCAGACCGATGAGTGGTGGCAAGACGTGACGATCCCGATGCTCGAAGGTGTCCGCCGGCGCCTGCGCGACCTCGTGAAGTTGATCGAGAAGCAGAAGCGCAAACCCATCTACACCGATTTCGAGGATGTGATGGGCGGCGAGACGCACGTCGTACTACCCGGCTTAGGGGAGGGCATGGACTACGCGAAGTTCCGGGCGAAGGCGCAGGCGTTTCTGCGCGCGCATCAGGATCACATCGCGATCCACAAGCTGCGGATGAACAAGGCGCTCAGTGTGGCTGATCTAGCCGAGCTGGAGCGAATGCTCGTCGAGAACGGCGTCGGGGTGGCCGAGGACATCAGCCGCGCAAAGATGGAGGCGCAGGGTCTAGGACTTTTCGTTCGCTCCCTGGTGGGTATGGACCGCGGGGCGGCCAAGGAGGCGCTGGCAGGGTTCCTCGCAGGCAAGACACTCGGCGCAAACCAGATTGAGTTCGTGAACCTGATCGTGAACCACCTGACCGAGCACGGCGTGATGGACGCAGCGCTGCTTTACGAGTCGCCGTTCACCGATATCACGCCGCGGGGACCTGACGGGCTCTTCAGTTCCACACAGGTTGACGAGTTGATGGCGGTGCTTGCCGCTGTGAGGGAGACCGCGGTCGCGGCGTGACACACGCGGAGACCTTTGAGGGGCTGATGATGCGAGCGAGCCACTCGACACGACAACAAGGGCAACATCGAGAGACTTGCGGGTAGGTTCGTGGCGGTGTGAAGGGGCGCCTAACAGCATGCAGGGGGCGACGAGCGTCGGCGCAAGAGCGAAAGGATTATGAAGAGAACATCAAGAACAATGCGTTGCTACGTTCGGTCATTTCTGCCCTGCCACATTCAAAGCGCTAACCCAGACCCACAAGTTCGGCGCGACTCTCTCACTCGTACACCCGCACGGCAGCGATTGTCGTCGCCCCTTCAGTCCTGATACTGTGCGGCACTCGATCGATGCGAGCGATTCAATCAAGGAGGTCCTCGAGGTGCCGGATCTACTCGTCGAACGTGACCAGCACGTGATGATTCTCACCATGAACCGCCCCAAACGCATGAACGCGCTGTCGCCAGACATGATGGGGCGGATGTTCGAGGCGTGGCAGCAAGGCTCCGCCGATTCCGAGGTGCGCTGCTTCATCCTCACCGGCAGCAGCGGCAACTTCTGCTCCGGGATGGACTTGCGGGCCCTGAGCGGTGACGTCGACGAGGAGCCGAGCGAGTACACCCGGCGCGTGCAGCAAGACCCCAGCATCTATCTGAAAGCCCTCCTCCGCGATTACCGGCCGACCAAGCCGATCATCGCCGCGGTCGAGGGTGTGGCCATCGCCGGCGGTACGGAGATTTTGCAAGGCACCGACATCCGCGTCGCCGGCACGAGCGCGCGGTTCGGCGTCTCCGAAGTCCGCTGGGGCCTTTACCCGGGCGCCGGTTCCGCCGTCCGGCTGCGGCGTCAGATCCCGTACACCATCGCCGCGGAGATCCTGCTCACCGGCAAGCACATCACCGCGCCCGAGGCGAAGGAGATTGGGTTGATCGGTCACGTGGTCCCCGATGGCCAGGCCGTGGCGAAGGCCAAGGAGATCGCTACCACGATTGCCGAGAATGGTCCGCTGGCCGTCGAAGCTGTGCTCAAGACGCTGCACAAGACCGACGGCATGAGCGAGGCCGAAGCCTTGGCGTTCGATTTCGAAGTGGGTATGCCGATCTTCCGCACCGCAGACGCCAAAGAAGGGCCGCTGGCCTTCACGCAGAAACGGAGACCGGACTTCAAGCGGCGGTGAGTGCACCGGGTCATGATGCAATGGAATTCAATGTAGCTGATCTTGTCGAGGCGGCTGCCGATCGGGTCCCGGAGCGTGAGATCCTGGTGTGCGGCCCGAACCGGCTGACCTTTGCGCAGCTCGACGCGCGCGCCAACCGACTGGCGCACTACTTCCAATCGCTCGGCCTCGGGCGCGGCAACCACATCGGCATCTACGGGTTCAACAGCTCGCATTGGATCGAGGCGATGCTCGCCGCCTACAAGATCCGCGCGGTGCCGATCAACGTGAACTACCGCTACGTCGAAGAGGAGCTGCTCTATCTCTTCGACAACGCCGATCTCGTCGCCCTGGTGCACGACGCGCAATTTGCGCCGCGCATCGCGCACGTGCGCCGCGACTGTCCCAAACTGCAACACTGCATCGCCATCGACGACGGCAGCGGCCAGGACTGCGCGGCGATCGGCTCGGTGGACTACGAGCGGGCACTCGCGCAGGGCGCGCCGGCACGCGACTTCGAACCGCGCTCGGGTGATGACCTCTATGTGCTCTACACCGGCGGCACCACCGGCAAGCCGAAGGGTGTGATGTGGCGCCAGCACGATGTCATCTTCACGCTCGGCGGT
The DNA here is from genome assembly GCA_964498075.1 of uncultured Binatia bacterium (SeqCode). Classification (GTDB taxonomy): domain Bacteria; phylum Desulfobacterota; class Binatia; order HRBIN30; family HRBIN30; genus CAZCGA01. The sequence continues at coordinate 3,208 of CAZCGA010000126.1, forward strand.
GGCATCGACCACGTGACCAGAGAGCCGGCCACGGGCCCGGAGACGCTGACCAACAAGATCAGCGACAGTTACCTGACCATGGCGCCGCTGGCGCCGCTCATGCACGGTGCCGCGCAGTGGGGCGTGCTCGGCCCGCTGTTCATCGGCAACCGCATCGCGCTGTGGTCCGGCAGCTTCGATCCACACGCGGTGTGGCGCATGGTCGAGCGCGAGCGCGTCAACACCATCCAACTCACCGGCGACGCCATGGGCCGTCCACTCATCGAAGCGTTGGACGAGCCCGGCGTCAGCTACGACCTCTCATCGCTGATCGTCATCACCAGTACGGCAGCGGTGTTCTCGCCGTCGGTGAAGCTGCAATACATCGAGCGCTTCCCCACGGTCATGCTGATGGATGCAACCGGGTCCTCGGAACAGGGCTTCACCGGCTTGAGCATGGTGACCAAGGAGAGCCTGACGCAAACCGCTCCGGAAGCGCGTGGGCTGCGCGTCAACCCAGGACGGGACGTGGCGGTCTTGGACGACGAGTTGAAGCCGGTCGTGCCGGGCTCCGGTGCCATCGGCAAGTTAGCCCGCAGCGGCAACCTACCGATCGGCTACTACAAGGACCCGCAGAAGACCGCCGAGACCTTCGTGGTCATCGACGGCAAGCGCTGGGCGATTCCCGGCGACTACGCCACGATCGAGGCCGACGGCACGGTGAGGGTACTGGGACGCGGCTCGGTGAGCATCAACTCCGGCGGCGAGAAGATCTTTCCCGAAGAGGTGGAAGGTGCGCTCAAGTCGCATCCGTCCGTGTTCGACGCGCTCGTCGTCGGGGTTCCCGACGAACGTTGGGGCAGCCGCGTGGCTGCGATCATACAGCCACGTCCCGGACAGCAGCCGACGCTGCCCGAGCTGACCGCACACTGCCGCACGCACATCGCCGGCTTCAAGGTTCCGCGCGAGCTGCACCTGGTCGAGCAGGTGAAGCGCTCACCGAGCGGCAAGCCCGACTACCCCTGGGCGCAGGCGCTCGCAGCCAGCGGAAGGCATCGGGTCTAGAGAGAGCACCCGCTGCGTTCAGGTTTCCAGTAACGCGTCGACGAACGCATCGGCGTCGAACGGGGCGAGGTCGCCCGCCTTTTCGCCGAGGCCGATGTACCGAATGGGGATACCGAGCTCTGCGCGCACCGCGAAGATCGCGCCGCCTTTCGCCGTGCCGTCGAGCTTCGTGAGGACGATGCCTGTCAACGACAGTGCTTCTTGGAACACGCGCGCCTGATTGATCGCGTTTTGACCGGTTGTGGCGTCGATCACCAGGAGCACCTCGTGCGGCGCGCCTGCGAGCTGGCGGCCAATGACGCGCACCACCTTCTTCAGTTCTTCGATGAGGTGCGTCTTCACGTGCAGGCGGCCAGCCGTGTCGACGATGACCACGTCGATGCCACGCGCCACGGCGGCGGCGATGCCGTCATGAGCGACGGCAGCCGGGTCCGAGCCGCTCTGGTGGTGCACGCAGTCGGCGCCCACTCGCTCCGCCCAGCGCGCCAGCTGCTCGCCCGCGGCGGCGCGAAAGGTGTCTGCCGCCACGAGCAAGACCTTCTTGCCCGCTTGTCGGTAGCGGTGCGCCAGCTTGCCGATGGTCGTGGTCTTGCCGACGCCGTTGACCCCGGCGACGAGGATCACGTGCGGCGCCGCCGCGAGCAGCGCCGGCGCGCCGTTCGCCAAGACGGCGCGCATGTCGTCCCCTAAGGCGCGACGCAGCGCTTCCGTGTCGGTCAGCTCCAGCGCCCGCGGCCGCAACTTGGCGAGCAACGCCTGCGTGGCCTTCAACCCGACGTCGGCGGTGAGCAGCACTTCCTCCAGCTCCGCGAGCCGGGCCTCGACGTCCTTGCCGGCACCCCAGGCGCTTTGCAAGCGGGCCAGCAGTCCCTGTCGCGTCTTGGTGAGGCCCTCTCGGAGGGTCGCAGCGGGGGCCGCTGATGCGGCCGCACCGGCGGACGGCAATGCTGCAGCCGCCGCACCAGCAGCCGAACGCCGCCGGCTCACGATGAGAACAACAGCCAGCACTGCCGCGACAACGACTGCGCTGCCAGCCGCGATGATTTCAGGGGTCCACGGCATTGAGGCAAGTTGCTTATCGCATATGGCCGATCGCCGAAAGACAACCGATAGGCGATCCGCGGCCAGCGACGGCGCGCGACGTGTCTCGCTAATGCATGGCGACGGAGATGACCTTGGAGATGCCCGGCTCCTCCATGGTCACGCCGTAGAGGACGTTGGCGGCCTGCATGGTGCGCTTGTTGTGGGTGATGACGATGAACTGCGAATGCTCGCTCATCTCTTGCACGAGGTTGGTGAAGCGGCCGATGTTGGCGTCGTCGAGCGGCGCGTCGACCTCGTCGAGGAAGCAGAACGGCGTGGGGTTGATGAGGAAGAGCGAGAAGATCAGACTCACCGCGACCAGCGCCTTCTCACCGCCCGACAGCAGCGTCACCGTGTCGAGCCGCTTCCCCGGCGGGCGCACGATGATCTCGACACCGGTCTCGAGCAGGTTGTGCTCATCGGTGAGTACCAGCCGGGCCTCGCCGCCGCGGAACAGGCGCGGCAAGACTTGCTGGAACTTCTCGTTCACGGCCGCAAAGGCCTCGGCAAACTTGGCGCGCGAGGCGCGGTTGAGGCGCTGGATGGTGCGCTCCAGGTCGGCGAGCGAGCGCTCCAGGTCTTCCTTCTGGGTACGCAGGAACTGGGCGCGCTCTTCCAGCTCGCGCAGCTCGTCGATGGCGCCGACGTTCACCTCACCGATGCGCGCCAGCTTCTCGCGCAACGCTTCGAGGCGGGCGACGGCTTGCTCTTCCTCCTCGGTCGTCTCACCCGGCGCGTGCGTCGCCAGGTCGGCGCCGTACTTCTCACGCATGCTGTCGGCGAGGTGCTCGGTACGCAGCCGTTTCTCCGCCAAGGTAACTTCGCGCTGGCTGCAGGCGCTGCGCAGGGCGTCCAACTGATCGCGGGCGGCACGCACGGCACCGTCATGCGCCGCCAGCGCGGCGCTCGTCGACTCGAGGATCGTGCCCGCCAGCGCGGTCTGACTATCGAGCGCCAGCCGTTGCGTCTGCTGCGCATCGCGCCGCGCTTCCGCCGCGTGCACGCGAGCCTCGAGCGCGGCGCGTTCGTGCTCGGTCTCTTCCAGCTCACGCGCCGCCGACGCCGCCCGCGCAAGTATTTCTTCACGCTGCGCGGTCAGGCGCCCCAACGCCGCCACCGCGGCTTCCTGCCGCTGGCGCCGCTCTGCCACCCGGACCTTGATGCCGGTGAGCTCGGCGCTGATGTCGTCGACGCGCCGGGCGGCTGCAGCGGCGCGGTCGCGGGTGTCGCGCAGCGAGCCCTCGATGGCCTCCCGCTCGCGCAGCAACGCCGCCAGATCGTGCTCCAGCTGCTGCAGGGCCGCGATGCTGTCGCGCTCTTCCGCTGCAGCGCTCTCGGATTCAAACCGCGCAACCTCGAGGCGGTCGAGCCAGCGCGGCCGTTCACCTTCGAGGCGCTCCAGATCCTTTTCGGCCGCGACCAGCTCGAGTGTCAGCGCATGCGTATCGCGGTCCAGCGCCTTCAGCGTGCGCTCCTGCTCGTCCATCTCCAGGCGCAGCCGGTCCAACTCGGCTTGGGCGCGCGTGACGCGCTCTCCCGCCGCGTCCAGCGCCGTGCTCAGCTCGCCGGCGACGCGCCGCCGCGACACGATCTCTTCCTCGACGGGGCGTTCGCTGCCGCCGGTGATCACGCCGGTGGCGTCGAGGACGTCGCCTTCCGGAGTGACCATGGTCACGTGCACACCGTTCTGGCGCCACAACGCCAATCCGGAATCCAAGTCCGGCACCAGCACCACTTCGCCGAGCAAGGTTTCGGCGACGCGGCGATACGGCTCTTCGACCTGAACGAGGTCGAGCAGGCGCCGGGTGTTGCCGTTCAGACTGCCGGCGCCGTTGCCGTTCATGGGAATCGGCCGCGGCGCGAGCGGGATGAAGCTGCCGCGTCCGGATGCCTCGTGCCGCAACGTTGCCACCGCGCCCACGCCGTCATCGGACTCGCGGACGATGACGTACTGCAGGCGCTCGCCGAGCGCGGCGGCGAGGGCGCGTTCGTATTGCTGTGGGACGTCGATCACGTCGGCGACCACACCGAGCACGCCGCCTTCCGGTTGCGTAGCCAGCAGGATCGAGCGGACGCCGCGCTGGTAGCCTTCGTAGTTGCGCTGGATCTCCTGCAACGAGTCCAGGCGGGAACGCAGCTGGACCGCCTGCTGCTGCGCCTCGCCGGTCTCGCGTTCCCAGCCCCGCCGTTCCTCCGCGATGAGGCGCACCCGCTCGGCGCGCTGTTCCTTCTCGCCTTCCACGGTCCGCAGGCGCTCGCGCAGCGCCGCCGCAGCGGCGCGCCGCGCGGCCGCCGTGCTCTCGACGGCGGCGAGGCGCTCCCCGGCCTCCGCCTGCTCGGCCGCCAGCTTCTGCAGACGCCGGCGCGCGTCGTCGCGTTGTCGCGTCTGCGCCGCCGCGGCGTTGCGGCATTCGGCCTCGCGCGCCGCGAGGCCCACGGCGGCGCTCTTGGCGGCTTCGACCTCGGCGTTTGCCGCGGCCACCTGGGCACGCGCCTCGGCCAGCTCGGCTTCCTTCTGCGTTAGCTCGCCTTCATCGAACAGGACCAGCTGGGCGAACGCGGCGCGCTCGTGCTCCTGCTGCTGGATGGCGTGCTGAACCTGCGTCTGCTGCTGCGTCAGCGTCTCCGCCTCCGCCTGCAAGCGGCCGATGCGGCGCTCGCGTTCGCTGGCCTCCTGGCTCAGTAGCGCGATGCGTTGCTGCAGGCTCTCGCGCTCCGACTCCAACACCGCCAACGCCTCACGCAGTCGCGCCAGCTCGCCTTCGGCTGCGGCCTGCGCCGCCACCTTCTCGTTCCGCTCTGCTTCGAGGCGCGCGATCTCCGCGACCGCGAGGCGTTCGCGTTCGCGATCCGCGGCCAGCGCGGCGTCCATCTCGTCGATCGCCGCGTTGAGCTGGCGCCATTGCGCGCCGCACAACGTCAGGTCGAGGGTGCGGATCTCTTCCTGCAGGGCACGATACTGCTCCGCCTTCTTCGCCATCCGATGCAGGTAATGGATCTGCCGTTCGATCTCCCGCAGCACGTCGTTGACGCGCAGCAGGTTCTCGCGCGTGCGCTCCATCTTGCGCTCGGCGGCGAGCTTGCGGCTGCGGTACAGCGTGGTGCCGGCGGCCTCCTCGATGAACAGCCGGCGATCCTCGGGCTTGGCGTTGATCAGCTGCTCGACGCGCCCTTGCTCGATGATCGCGTACGCCTTGGTGCCTACTCCGGTGCCCAGGAACAGCTCCGTGATGTCCTTCAGGCGGCACGCCGTGTTGTTGATGAAGTACTCCGACTCGCCGGAGCGGAAATACCGGCGCGTCACCATGATCTCGGCGAGGTCGCGGAAGTGGGCGGGTAGCGTCGAGACGTCGATGTCCAGCTCACTCGGCGGACGCGCGTTGGGGTCGTTCTCGAAGGTGAGCGAGACCTGCGCCATGCCGGTCGGGGCGATGCGCTCGTTGCCGTTGAAGATCACGTCTTCCATCGACTCGCCGCGCAGGTGTTTGGGGCTTTGTTCGCCCAGGACCCAGCGGATCGCGTCGACGACGTTGGACTTCCCGCACCCGTTCGGACCGACGATGGCCGTGATGCCGGTGGGGAAGTTCAGCACCGTGCGTTGAACGAAGGATTTGAAGCCGACTAACTCGAGCTGCTTGATCCGCATGCCCGCACCACCACCCCGCCAGCGAAGTATTTCACAGCCACTCCTGAGCGTCAATGAATTGGGGCGCCGAGCCGCACGCGACACGGCCGGCGCCATCTCTCCCCGTCACTCCAGCAACTCCGTGTTCCAGTACGACGCGTCGACGGTCGACAGAAACGGCGCCCATTCCTTGTAGCGCCGCAGGCTGAACGTCTGCAACATGAACGGCGTCCATTCCGGCCGGCGCGGCGGGTGCAGCAGCCGCATGCCTGCCTGCTCGGGGGTGCGCCCCCCTTTTCGGCGGTTGCACGAGTGGCAGGAACAGACGACGTTTTCCCAGCGTGAAAGCCCACCCTGTGAGCGCGGCACAACGTGATCCAAGTTCAGGTCGCTCCGGGCATATTTCCCGCCGCAGTACTGGCAGCTGTTGCGGTCACGGCTGTAGATGTTGAAGCGGCTGAAGCGCACCTGCCGGCGCGGCACGCGATCGTACGCGAGCAAGAGAATCACCCGTGGCACGCGCACCATGCGGCCTACCAGGCCGATCGAGTCGTCGTGAACCGATACCGAGAGATCCGTCCAGCTCTCGAAGTCGAAGGTGCGGTACTTCTCGTTAACGGCGCAGGCAATCCCTTGATATAAAAGCGAAAACGCGCGTCTTACCGACGTGATGTGGACCGGCAGATAGGAGCGGTTGAGAACTAGGACCTTGGTATTAAGAACTGACGTCGCCGCAGACATTCCCGAACCATCATCGCGTCGAGCAAACCATTCGGGCACATCTACCTGTCGAGTTCGAGCAAGTCAAGAATATGACGTGTGTTTCTCCCCGATCGTGGGAGCGGTTTTCTGATGTTTCCCGGGCCTTCCTTGCCCTTTCCGACTCGTCCCCATATGATGCGCCGGCTTGATGAGACAGTGATGCAGGACAGCCACGCAGCCTACGAGGCATTGCTGACGCGGGTCGAAAAACCCGGTCGTTATCTGGGCAATGAGCGCGGCATGGTCCGCAAGGATCCGGCGGCGGTGCAGTTGCGATTCGCGCTGGCGTTTCCCGACGTTTACGAGATCGCGCAATCGCATCCCGGGCTGCAGATCCTCTACGATCTGCTGAACCGCCGTACCGACGTATACGCCGAGCGAGTGTATGCGCCGTGGTTCGACATGGAGGCCGAGCTCCGCAGCGCGCACTTGCCGTTAGGGACGCTCGAAACCCTCACACCGCTGCACGCCTTCGACATCGTCGGGTTCACGCTGCAGTACGAGCTAACCTACACGAACCTGCTCGCGATGCTGGAGCTGGGCGGAATTCCACTCTCGGCTGCCGAGCGCGACGCGCACGCACCGTTGGTCATTGCTGGCGGGCCGTGCGCCTTCAACCCGGAGCCGTTGGCCGACTTCCTGGACGCGGTCGTTCTCGGTGACGGGGAGCAGGTGATCCACGACATCTGCGACACCTACCTGGCGTGGGACCATCGTGACCGCAGCACTCTGCTCGCTGCCTTGGCCGGCATTCGTGGGGTCTACGTTCCTTCCTTTTTTGCGCCGCAGTATGCAGCGAGCGGCAGGCTGACGGCGATCCAACCGCTGCGGGCGGGCTACGAGCGGATCGAGAAGGCCCTCGTGGCCGATCTCAACAGCGTACCGATCCAGAAGACCTTCGTAGTGCCGACGCTGCAGATCGTACACGACCGGCCCAGCTTGGAAGTCATGCGCGGCTGTGTGAAGGGCTGCCGCTTCTGCCAGGCCGGATACATCTACCGTCCGCTGCGCGAGCGCGACCCGCGCCGGGTGCTCGAGCAGGCGGAGCGCGCCATTCAGCAGACCGGACATGACGAGGTCTCCTTGCTCAGCTTGAGCACCGGCGACTACAGCTGTGTGAATCCCCTGCTCACCGAGCTGATGAACCGGTTTGCCGCCCGGAAGGTCGCCGTCTCGTTGCCCTCGACACGGGTCGACGCGCTGGCACCCGCGCTGCTGGAGCAGATCAAGCGGGTGCGCAAGACCGGTTTCACGCTGGCGCCGGAGGCCGGCAGTCAGCGGATGCGTGACATCATCCAGAAGGAATACCAGGAGGCAGAGCTGATCGCCGCAGCCAAGCAGATCTTCGACCTCGGGTGGCGCAGTCTGAAGCTCTACTTCATGCTCGGCTTGCCCAGCGAAACCGAGGACGACCTGATGGGCATCGTCGATCTCGCCACCAAGGTGGCCGCGGCCGGAAAGTTCCGCCACCAAGTCGTCGCCAGCGTCTCCAACTTCGTCCCCAAGCCGCACACGCCGTTTCAGTGGGCGCCACAGATCCCGATCGCGGAAGTCGAGTCCCGCCAGACGTTTCTGCGGCGCGAGCTGGGGAAGCGGCGGATCAAGTTCCGCTACCACGATGCGCGGCTCTCGGAGCTCGAAGGGATCGTGTCGCGCGGCGATCGCCGCGTCGGTCGTCTGCTGCTGCGGGCATTTGAGCTCGGCTGCCGCTTCGATGGATGGAACGAAGCGTGCCGGTACGATCTGTGGCAACAGGCGCTGCGCGAGACCGATGCGTGCGCCGACACGCACTTGCGGCGGCGCATGCTCGATGAGGTTCTTCCGTGGGATCATCTCAGCAGCGGCGTCACCAAGGCGTTCCTCCAGACCGAGCTGGCGCGTGCGTTCGAGCGCACCTTGACGCCGGATTGCAGCATCGAGCGCTGCACTTACTGCGGCGCGTGCGACTTCACCACGATTCGCAACGTCGACTACCACCTGAAGGGCGCGAAGGGGAGCGAGCATCGCGGCGCAGTCGTCGATCACTGGGCGAGCGAGATCGTCGCCGAGTCCGCCGCAGAGGGAGCCTGGGAACCGCGTGGGTGGCACAAGGTGCAGGCGAAGAAGCACCACCGGAGCGCCCGGCGGAACGAAGCGACCGTGCCGGCACGGTCACCGGGGAATGAATTCCCCGGCTCAGTCGAGCAAAGTCGGCTAAAGCCGACTGTAAACGGCAGATTCGAGTCCCCTTCAGGGGACTTTTCGGCGGCTCAGCCGGGGAATTCCATTCCCCGGCAACCGGCCGACACGGACCCCCTGGGCAACGCCGAGGAATGGCTCTCCGCCGGCGGCGAGGCCTTGGCGCCGGCGCTGGACCGCACGGCGGTTCAAGCGCAGACCCGAGTTCGCCTCAGCTACAGTAAGCTTGGCCTCGCGCGCTTCATCGGCAGCCTCGAGCTGACCACGCTCTTCTACCGCGCGGCCCGTCGTGCCGATTTGCCCCTGGCATTTTCGCAGGGCTACCATCCGCTGCCGCGGTTCGCGTTCGGCCCGGCGCTGCCGGTGGGCGTCGAGAGCAGCTGCGAGTTCCTCGACATCGACCTGACCACGCCGCTCGACGCCGCCGGGGTGCGAGAGGCTCTGCGCACACAGTTGCCAGAGGGCATGACGATCACAGCTGCGCAGACTGTCTCGCTCAAGAGCCCCAGCATCACGGCATCCATCGTGGCCTTCCGCTACCGAGTCGACCTGCACACGCTCATGACGAACGGCAACCATGCAGTGATCAGCGATCGCATCGCTGCATTCACCCAGGCCGACGACGTTCCCATGCGGAAGCATGCCAAGGGGAAGGAACGGACGGTGAACGCCCGCGCCTTCGTCGCCAGCCTGCAGCTCACCGATGCGACAACGATCGACATGACGATCCTGTACGGCCCGGCCGGTACGCTGAAGCCGTCCGACCTGCTGGCTACGGTTCTGGATCTCGATGCGGCACCCGCCCGCGCCCTACCGGTGCACAAGGTGGAGACCATCTTCCGGAGTGCGTCTGCCGAGCACGCGGCAGCTGCGATGGCGGTGTAACGACGGTGCCGCGTGAGATCGTCATCAACTCGGCTCCCTTCGAGACGCGCGTGGCGTTGCTCGAGCAGCGACGCCTCATCGAGATCTTCATCGAGCGCGCCCACGACAAGGGTGTCGCCGGCAACATCTACAAGGGCCGCGTGACCCGTGTGCTGCCGGGCATGCAAGCCGCCTTCGTCGACATCGGCCTGGAGAAGGCCGCATTCCTGCACGGTTCCGACCTGGACGCCGAGTTGGGGGACGAGTTCATCGCCGAAGAGGGCGGTGCCACGGTCGAAGGCGGCGCTGAGGACCCGACAACCAATCGGAAGACGGCGCCGCGCCGCGTCCCGATCGAGGAGCGGTTGACGAAGGGGCAGGAGATCCTCGTCCAAGTCGCCAAGCAACCGATCGGCAGCAAAGGGGCACGCATCACCGGCGTCATCTCGCTCCCCGGGCGCCACCTGGTGTTCACCCCGTCGTCCAACCACATCGGGGTGTCACGGCGCATCGAGGACGAAGCCGAACGCGCCCGCTTGAAGGAGATCGTCGAGTCGGAGCGGCCGCCGGAGGGTGGGTTCATCATCCGCACCGCGTGCGAAGGGCTGGCGAAGCGCGAGATACAGGGCGACATTCGTTTCCTGGTCAAGCTGTGGAACCGCATCGTGCAGAAGAGCGAGCACACCGCGGCGCCCGGGCTCATCCACTACGACATGGATCTGGTGCTGCGCACGGTGCGCGATTTGTTCACCGCCGACACCCAGCGGCTGGTCGTCGACGACCCGCGCGATCACCAGCGCATCCTCGATTTTCTCGACACCGTGATGCCGCGGCTCAAGGCGCGCGTCGAGCTGTACGAGGGCCGCGAGCCGCTGGCCGACCACTACGGCCTCGACGCCCAGATCGCCAAGGCGCTGGAGCGCAAGGTGTGGCTGAAGTCGGGGGGCTACATCGTCATCGATCACACCGAGGCGCTGACGGTCATCGACGTCAACACCGGCCGCTTCGTGGGGAAGAAGACGCAGGAAGAGACCATCCTGCAGACCAACCTGGAAGCCGCCAAGACGATCGTGGCGCAGCTGCGGCTGCGCAACATCGGCGGGCTGATCGTCATCGACTTCATCGACATGGAGGACAAGGCCAGCCAGCGCCAGGTCTTCGAGGCGCTGAACGACTCCCTCAAGAAGGACAAGGCGCGCTCGAAGCTGCTGCGCATCTCGGAGCTGGGGCTGATCGAGATGACTCGCAAGCGGACGCGGGAGAGCCTCATGCAGCTGCTGTGTGCGCCGTGCGCCAGCTGCGCGGGCAAGGGGTACGCCAAGTCGACGGCGACGGTCGCCTACGAAGTGCTGCGCCGCATCCAGCGAGAGGCGGCGCTCAACCCGCGGCTGGAGCAGATCACCGTGCAGGCGCACCCGGACGTCGCGCAGTTCCTGCACCGTGAAGAAGACCGCACCCTGCAAGCGATGGAAGCCACGCTCAACAAGAAGATCGTCGTCAAGGCGGTTCGCGACCTGCCCGCCGGGCAGTATGAGATCAGCGGCGTCGAAGCAGCGGCGTGACGGCCTCCGGCGCGACCCCTCGACTCAGTCCAGCAGCGCCGGCACACACAGCTCCTGGCGGAAGAGCGGGTAGACCTGGCTTGGCCCGAATTGGTTGTTGGTGTACAGCCGGCGCACTTGCGTGAACGGTGGGCTGGCGCGGTAACACAGGAGGTGCCAGCGGTCGTTCTCCGCTCCGGGCGCCTCGTTGTTCTTGTTAGTCGGCACACACAGATGCGCCGGCTGCCTCACGCGGACGGACGTGTTACCCGGATTGAACGCATCGGCGGCGGTGACGTCGAGCGGTGTGAACCGTGGCGTGCCCTTGGGCCGCTTCACCTTGTAGCAGGTGAAGTGGTCGAGCATGGAGGTGCTGGGCGCCGGTGGGACGCTGTCGAAGCCCGTCGCGCTTGGCACCAGGAGGCGATCCGGCAAGCGCACGTCCACCACATGCGTGCCGAACTGGTCGGTGATCTGCAGGCCGCGCACCGGCAGCCGCGCCTCGAGCTCCCGCCGATTGCGCAGCCGAATCGCATAGCTCTGCAAGTAGTCGGGATGGGAGACGGCCTCTGGATCCTCATCGTTCTTGTTGGTCGGTGAACAGAGCTTCAACGGCTTGATGACCGCGGCGTTCACGGTCCCGAACTGATCCACCAACGTGAGCGGAGCCGTGACCGGCGTCGTGCTCAGCAGACGCGCTGTGTAGCACTGGAAGTGGTCGGGGGGCGGCGGCGTAAAGCCGAGCGCGTACTCGCTGAAGTGCGACAGCTTCACCGTCCACGAGTTGGCGTCGGAATCGCAGCTTGCTGGGCAGGTACTCGTTGCCGGGTCGCACACGGGACTGACGGGATTGGCCATGGTGCACTGGAGCGTGCAATTCGTGTAATCCAATGTCCCAACCGGGCACACTGCGTCGTGCTGCTTCCGGCCACACTGGTTCGTGAGCTCGGCCGCGCAATCGCTGGATCGATTGCAAGGCCGCGTCGGTATCACGTCGCACTTGTGCGTAGTGAGGTTGCACTCACCTCGCGTGTACAGCTTCAGGGAACCCTCGCGGAGCGCGGTTGGGCCGCTGGCGTCCGTCGCGTTGACGCAGCACGTCTGACTCATGGTTTGGCAGTCGGTCGACGGTGCCACGTTCGTCCACTTGAACGTCGCGGTCACCGGGGTTCCGAACTGCGTCCCGGAGGGCTCCAGCTGGATGCAGCTCACGACCTTGCCCGCAATATTGCGCAGCGCGAAGTCGCAGGCCCCGGCCAGTGGATTGGGTGCGGTTGAGATGACGTTGATGTTCTTCGCCGTCGGCAGGGCAAGGGGTGGGCCGTTGAGCGAAATGCTCACCGTAGCGCCCCCCGCTTCCAGCACGCAGCTATTGGTCATGGGATCGCGCCTGCCGCCGTCACAGAGTTTGTCCGGCCCACCCACGAGCCCCTCGTGGGCCGCGGCGGGGTCGCACGCCGTGACCGGGGTGCCGCGGCAAACGAGTTGGGCGTCGCACGTGTCGCCGCGCGTACAGGGGTCTCCGTCGGTGCAGGCCGTGCCCGCTGTCCGGCACCCGGTGTGGGAGTATGATCGATCGCGGACAACGACCTCGGCGATCTCGGGGGACGCCTCGATGACGGCGGTTCCCGCGAGCTCGGCGAGCGTCACGTGCCCGCCGTTGTACCTGACGTTCGCGAAGAGATATTCGCCGTGGCCTTGGTTCGGACTGCCCGGGGTGTCCTGATGCCCACCATCCATAGCCAGCCCGATGCTGGTCAAATCGGTGTCGAAGCAGATCTCTTCGCGGCCCGACGGGTCCCTGAGCGTGATCTCCCCCCAGCCGGGAGCCGGTGCGGGATCGTCGGTCGACTGCAGGTATCCCGTCCAGCACTTTCCGTCGGCCGAGTGGTGGAGTCGGAAGAAGTTCTGAATCTCTGCCGTTCCCAGCCCATCGTGGGGCTGGTCGTAATACTGCGAAATGGTCCCTCCGGGTTGGTCCCGATACAGCAGGTATGCGCCGTCGGTATTGCTGTCCCAGCTGTTGCGATGCCAGCGCCGGCACACGGCGAAGAACTTCGCTCCCGGATCACTCACGTTCTCCCGCGCCATCAGGCAGCCCCAGTTACCCGAGCCGACAAAGCCGTGGCCGAGCTCATCGGTTCGCGTGGACACGAATGCCCTGAAACTTCCCGCCGCGGTTTTGCGCGGGCGGTGTACGAACACGATGCGGTCGGCGGTTCCCCTGAGCCCGTCGTCGAGGTTGCGTGCCGCCACAAAGATCCCGGAGCTCTCCTCGCGCAGCGCTTCCGGCATGCAGCCGCGGAAATATCCGAAGAACCCTTCATCGGCCGAATGGCCGGACTCGCCCGTCGGGTTGGGTTCGAACAGGCAGCCCGCGCTCCAGTTGAGGGCGCCATCGAGCAGGGTGGGGCCGGCGAGGTTCCCGTGGGTATAGTTGACTAGCATGTTGCGCGGCGCGTCCCCAGGTATGAGATTCGCGCCGGGCGCATCCTTCAGATCGAACACCGTGCGCACCCCGTCCGCCATGTCGCCCCGGTTGTTCCGGTCGCTCACCCGAATCATGCCGCCGTCGCCCATGAACTCTCGGATGTGCCGGCTCGGGTCGAGGCCGAAGTTCACCCCGACTCCCGGAGGATATTGACCGCCGTCCAGGTTCTGGACGTCGGCGAACACGCTATGGTTACCCCAGTTGCAGAGTCCGTTGCCGCTTTCGGGCATGTCCACTTGGCTACAGAATCCCGAGCCGATGCCCTGAACGCTGGCCATCGGAAAGATCTTCCGGCTGCCGATCGTTCGCCCGTCGCGGTGCGAGTACTCCCAGACGTAGCTCTCGTTGTTCAGGTGGCTCCCATGCATGGTGACGATGAACCGCCCGCGCAGGAACTCCATCGTCGGCCATCCACACTTGCGCACGGCGTCTTTGAGGTCGTCGAGGTTCAGCGTCGTGCCTGCAGGCAGCTCACCACGGTCTATGCGCTCTTGGCACCAGGCGTAGTAGTCTGCGGGGCCAAAGATCCAGTTGTTGGCGTACGGTGGCTGCCCATCGCCGAGCAGCCGCTCGATCGTCTGATCGAGATCTTCGGGCGTGAGATGCAGGGTGCCCGGTTGGTCGAAGTCGAAGAGCGCGTCCGACCCGGTCTCCTTTGACTCCAGGTGCAGAAAGAAGGGGTCATGGTTCGGGTTCCCGTAATGAAAGGCCCGGGCGACCCTGAGGCAGTCGTCGAAGACTTCGCACAACGAGTAGTGTGCATCGAAGCTCGTGTGGTACACACGCCAGTTCCGGCCGGACCGATTAGAGTGCAGATCGAGCTCGAGGGCGCGCATGCGGTCGATGTAGACGTCGTCGAGCAGGTGCTGCTTGGGCCCGCCCCCGGCGGTATCGATTCCGCCAGGCACGCCGTGCCAGAAGGCGTTGTGAGCCCCCATACGCCAGGTCTCGTTCAGCCGGGGAGAGGGAGCGCCGGACGCCGACTGCGCAATGAGCCCGCACGTGATCGCCACACCGAGAGCGGCAAACGCCCATACACGGAGCGGCCGAACGCCCGCCCTACTTCCATGGGTGTCACGCGGTGGCATCATACACCTCCCTTCGATCAGCGAGCCGGTCGTGTTGGAGGAAGACTCTTCCTTCATCTCTACGGCCGGAACCGGACTGCTCGTACGGACTGTTCCTCGACGTTCGGTCAGCCCTTCAGCGCCGGCACGCAGATCTCGTCGCGGAAGAGCGGGTAGACCTGGCTGGGGCCG
>CAZCGA010000127.1:0-9013 GCA_964498075.1 uncultured Binatia bacterium (SeqCode)
AAGCGCTGACGCGTCGATGGACTGCCAACGCCGTCAGGAACTGCGTGATCTCCGGCGGCCCCATCTCCGCCGGGTGCCGCTTGCCGTGAAACAGGATGAAGCGCCGAATCCAGCCGACGTACGCCTCCTCGGTGCGATAGCTGTAGTGCCGCGTGCGGATGGCGTCGCGCACCAGGTCGAGCAGCTTCGGCTTCGCCGCGGGCGCGGCCGGCACGACGGCACCTGCCCGCAACGGACCATGTCGCGCCTGCGCGGCTGGAGTTGCGACAACTGCCCGGATCGCCGTGGCGTCGGTCATGTCTGTTCCCCGAGAATGGAGGCGAAGGTATAACGAAAACGGTTTCTGAGTCAAGTGCTGCTGCCGGCTGGTTGCATAGTGATGAGAGTTCTTCACTCAACACATTCCTGCCCGCTGGCGCAGGGATCGTGAAAGCACGACATTGCGAAACCACGAAAGAGAACCTGGCCTTGCTGGACAACCGGCACGCCATCGGACATGTTTGCAGCGCGAGCACAGCGTCCTGCCTCGCAAGTTCGATGAATACAGCCAGGATCACGAAAGTACGAAAGACGAAGTTACGAATGAGGAGCGGCCTTTCGTGGTTTCGAATTCTCGTGGTTTCGTGATTCCCTCGAGTGAGAAGGAGGCCCGGACTTGAACGACACGGCACCGCTTCCAGCGTCCCTGAAGGCGCTCCGCCCCTACCAGCGCCAGTGCCTGGAACGCTTGCGGCAACGCTACCGCGACGGGAAGCGGCGGCTGCTCGTGTCTTTGCCCACCGGCACGGGCAAGACCGTCATCTTTGCCCAGTTCCCGCACTACTTCCGCATGAAGAAGCGGCTCCTCGTGCTGGCCCACCGCGAGGAGCTGCTGGAGCAGGCCCGGCAGAAATTCCAAGCCGCGGATGCGACCCTGCTCGTGGAGATCGAACAGGCGGGGAAACGCGCCTCGGCGGAGTGCAAGGTGGTGATCGCCTCGGTCCCCACCATCGGCCGCGCCGGCAGTAGGCGCCTCGCGGCGCTCGACCCGCAGGACTTCTATCTCATCGTCGTCGATGAGGCACACCATGCCGTTGCCAAGAGCTACCGCGCCATCTTCGAGCATTTCGAACTGTTCGCCCCAAACTCGCCCAGGATGCTCGTGGGATTCACGGCCACTCCGCGGCGCGGCGACCAGCAGCGGCGAGGTCTTCGAGGAGATCGCGTACAACCGCAGCCTCGAGGAGATGATCCGCGGGCGCTTTCTCTGCGCGGTCGCGGGCTGGCGCGTCACCTCCGATGTGAATCTCGATGCCGTGCAGGTGCGCGGCGGCGACTTCGTCGAGTCGCAGCTGGCGCAGGTGGTGGACGTCGCCGAGCGCAATGCGCTCCTCCTGCGCGCCTATCAAGACCTGGCGCGGCGTCGCCGCTGTATCGTGTTCTGCGTCAACGTGGCCCATGCCCAGGATGTGGCAGCCCGGTTTCTCGAGGCTGGGATACGGGCCGCAGCGGTGTGGGGTGCCATGCCAAAGGAGGAGCGACGCACTACGTTGGCGCAGCTCTCGAGCGGCGCGCTCGAGGTCGTGACGAACTGCAATGTGCTCACCGAAGGCTTCGACGAGCCGCGGATCGACTGCATTCTGATGGGCCGGCCCACCCGCTCGCGCCTCTTGTATGCGCAGATGGTCGGGCGCGGCACCCGACTACACCCGCAGAGATCCGACCTGTTGGTCATCGATGTGGCCGACAACACCCGCAAGCACACCCTCGCCGGCCTCCACGCGCTCTTCGATCTGAACCCAGCGCTCGACCTTCAGGGGAGCAATGCGCTGGTGATGGCCGACCGATTGCGCGCCGTCGCCGAGCAGTATCCTTGGGTGGACCTGCAGAAGATCAAGACGCCGCAGGACCTGGAGCTCGTTGCCGAGCGTATCGATCTTTTTCGCTTCGAGCCCCCGGATAAGGTGCAACCGTACACAGGCCTGTCGTGGTGCGCGACCCCCGGCGGTGGCTACCGCCTCAATCTTCCAGAGCGCGAACACATTGAGATCCAGCAGAACCTGCTGGATGCATGGGAGGTGCGGTTCCACTCGCCTCGGCGGCGTGGAGAAGCGGTGAGCTTGGGCACCGCTGGGCACCTGCCCGACGCCATTCACACGGCCGAGGCCTTTGTCGAAGCGGAGCGCGCGGCGGCGATCCGCATCCTCGATCTCTCGGCGCGCTGGCGCACCCAACCGCCCAGTGACGCCCAACGCGGTCTCCTCCAACGCAAAGGCATTTCGATTCCAAAGGGGCTCACCCGCGGGCAAGCATCATGGATGATCGGGCTCCTCTCGGCGCACGGACGTACGTGAGGGAGCGGATGGTGCGCAGCGACCGCTTCTACCCCAACGCCAGGAATGACTGGCGCGCCAGCTCGAAGAGCGCCGACGGGAAGATTCCGAGCACCACCGTGCCGGCGGTGGTCAGCAACAACGTGGCGAAGAGGTACGGCCGGCTGCTCGGCATCTCGATCTCTGCGCCGCCCTCGACCATGTACATGCGTACCAGCACGCCGACGTAGTAGTACACAGAGACCACACTGTTGAGCACGCCGATGACGGTCAGGCCGATGTATCCCGACTTCACCGCCGCACTGAAGATGTAGAACTTGCCGATGAAGCCGACGAGCGGCGGGACGCCAGCGAGCGACAGCATGAAGATCACCATCGCCATGCCCAGGAACGGACTGCGGAACCCGACGCCGGCGTAGTCGTCAAGATTCTCGTTCGGCTGGCCGCGCCGCCCGATCGCGATGACGACGGCAAACGCACCGAGGGTCATCAACGCGTACGCGATCAGATAGAACAACACCGCACTGCCACCCAGCTCGCCGCCCGCCACCATGCCGACGAGCAAATATCCGGCGTGCGCGATGCTGGAGTACGCCAACATCCGCTTGATGTTGCGCTGCAGCAGCGCCACGACGTTGCCCACCGTCATGGTGAGCGCCGCCAACACCCACAGCACGCCGGTCCAATCGGTGGCCAGCAGCGTGAAGGTGTGCAGGAAGATGCGCAGGAACGCGGCAAATGCCGCTGCCTTCACCCCCACCGCCATGAGCGCGGTGACCGCTGTCGGCGCACCCTCGTACACGTCCGGCGTCCACACGTGAAAGGGCACCGCCGCCACCTTGAAACCGAAGGCGACGATGAGCAGCGCCATGCCGGCGATCAGCAGTGAGCGCTGCTCGCTGCTCACCTTGGCGATCGCTTGCCCGATCGGCCCCAGCGTCATGCTGCCGGTCGCCCCGTAGATGAGCGCGATGCCGAAGAGCAGAAAGCCCGTGGCGAATGCGCCCAGCAGGAAGTACTTGAGCGCCGCCTCGTTCGAGCGCACTTGTCCGCGCCAGATTCCGGACAAGACGTAGACGGCGAGCGACATCACCTCGAGCCCGAGGAAGATTACGATCAAATCGGTCGCCGCAGCCATCAGCACCATGCCCACCGTCGCGAACAGGACCAGCGAGTAGTAGTCGCCGGTGCGGATGTCGGTCAGCTCCAGGTAGCTCATCGAGATGAGCAAGGTGAGTCCGCTGGCGATGCAGAAGAGCACGGTGAAGAACAGGCCGTAACGGTCGAGGACCAACGCGTCGGCGAAGGTGCTCAGGTGAGTGTTCCACAACGTCATCGCCGCGATGGCAGTGCAGAGCAGTCCCGCCAAACCGATCCATCCGAGGGCGTCCCGGTCCGGACCCTCCATCCACAGGTCGGCTAAGAGCACGCAGATCGCTGTGCCGATCAGAATCAGCAACGGCAACACGGCGAGCCAGGCGATGTCGGGAGCGGCGATCATCGTGAGAAGCTGTCAGCCATCCGCTGTCAGCGTTCAGCGCTCCTCTCTTGCAGCTCTGGCTGACGGCTGACCGCTGAGAACTGAACGCTGCTTGCCTGCGGCTCGCCCGCCGCCATCTTCTGCTGCATGCGAGTCAAGTACGCCTGCACCGCCGGCTCCATCCGGCTGAGGAACGGCTTCGGATACAGCCCCATCACGAAGATCATCACCAGAATGGGGACGAACATCAGCACCTCGCGGGGCGATAGATCCGCCAACGTCCGGTTCTTCGGGTTCTCCAGCGGCCCGAACATCACCCGCTGGTACATCCACAAAAGGTAGACCGCGCCCAGCAAGACGCCGCTCATGCCGACGACGGTCGCTACGGGGTAGACGTTGAACGCGCCCAGCAGGATCAGGAACTCGCCGACGAAACCGTTCAAACCGGGCAGCCCGACGGAGGACAGCATCACGACCATGAAGATCGCCGCATACAGCGGCAGCTGTTGCCACAGCCCGCCGAACTCACGGATCAGCCGCGTGTGCCGGCGCTCGTAGATCACGCCGACCGCCAGGAACAAACCGCCCGTGGACAGCCCGTGGTTGAGCATCTGGTAGATGCTGCCCTCCACCCCTTGGACGTTCAGCGCCGCCATGCCCAACATGACGAACCCGAGGTGGCTCACCGACGAGTAGGCGACCAGTCGCTTCAGGTCCGGCTGCACCATGCACACCAACGCCCCATACACGATGCCCACCGCGGCCAATGCCGCGATCACCGGCAACGCCTCGCGCGCCGCCAGCGGGAAGAGCGGAATCGCGAAGCGCAAGAACCCGTAGGTCCCCATCTTCAGCAGCACGCCCGCCAGAATCACCGAGCCGCCGGTTGGTGCCTCGGTGTGCGCGTCGGGCAACCAGGTGTGCAACGGAAACATCGGCACCTTGATCGCGAACGCCAGCGCGAACGCCGCGAACAGCCAGCGCTGCGCGCTCAGCGGCAGCGAGAAGTCGTAGAAGCGCAGCAGGTCGAAGCTGAACTTGCCGGACTGCTGGTTGAGCGCGATCGCCAGATAGAGGATCGCCACCAGCATCAGCAGGCTGCCGGCCATGGTGTAGAGCACCATCTTGATGGCCGCGTAGATCCGCCGCTCGCCACCCCACACACCGATGAGAAAGTACATCGGCACCAGCATCACTTCCCAGAAGACGTAGAACAGGAACAGGTCGAGCGCGACCAGCGCGCCGAGCATGCCGGTCTCCAGGAGCATCATGAAGATCATGTACTCCTTCACCCGCTTGTGGATGTTGCCCCAGGCGTTGAGGATCACGATCGGCATCAGGAACGTGGTCAGCAGGACGAGGAAGATGCTGATGCCGTCGATCCCGACGCTGTACGAGATGCCGAAGCGCGGAATCCAGGCGGCCTTCTCGGTGAACTGGAATCCCGGATCGGCTGCATCGAAACCGCCCAACAACCCCAGCGACAGCGCCAGCGGCACCAGCGAGAAGATGAACGCGCCGCGGCGTAACGCCGGCTCCTGGTCCGCCGGCATCATCATCAGGACGAGCGCGCCGGCGAGCGGCAGGAAGACCATGAGGGTAATGGGAGGCATGGGAGCGCTTATGGCTGCTGGCTGACCGCTGAATGCCGAGAGCTTCCCATCACCGCAACGCGTAGTAGCCGAGGATCATCATGGCGCCGAGCAGCATCGATACCGCGTAGTGCTGCACGTTGCCGGTCTGCAGCCGTCGCCACAGGCTGCTGTTCGCCCCGACGGCTTCCGCCGTGCCGTTGACCAGCCCGTCGATCACCCCGGCATCGAAGAACGTCCACAACCAGTTGGCCAGCGCCACCGTCGGCCGCACGAAGAGCAGCTCGTAGAGCTCGTCGACGTAGTACTTGTTGAAGATCAAGTCGTAGATGCCGGACGCCTTCTCGGCCAACGCCGCCGGCACGGCGGGCCGGGCGATGTAGAACACGTACGCCACCGCCAGACCGACCGCCGCCACCAACACCGAGGCGCCCATCAACGCATACTCGGTCGCCGCGCTGAGGTGCGCCGGCTCGCGCGCGCCGGCAAATACGGGCTCGAGAAACGCTTCGAAGCGATTGCCCCACAACCAGTGCGCCGGCAATCCGACGTAGCCGCCGATCACCGACAGAGCCGCCAGGATGATCAGCGGCATGGTCATGCTGGCAGGGGATTCGTGCAGATGGTGCTTGGTGTGCTCGTCGGCGCGGCACTCTCCGAAGAAGGTCATGAACAGCAGGCGGAACATGTAGAACGAGGTCAAGCCGGCGGCCACCACGCCGAAGACCCACAGCCCGTGCAGTCCGGCGGCGTACGTCTGCGCCAGGATCTCATCCTTGCTGAAGAAGCCGGCCAGTCCCGGAATGCCGGTGATTGCCAGCGTGCCGATCAGGAAGGTGGCGAAGGTGATCGGCTGATAGCGGCGCAGCCCACCCATCTTGCGCATGTCCTGCTCGCCACCCATGCCGTGGATGACGCTGCCGGAACCCAGGAACAACAGCCCCTTGAAGAAGGCGTGCGTCATGAGATGGAAGATGCCGGCGCTGAAGGCGCCGACCCCGACGCCGAGGAACATGTACCCCAGCTGGCTGATGGTCGAGTACGCCAGCACCTTCTTGATGTCGGTTTGCAACAAGCCGATGGTCGCCGCGAACAACGCCGTCACTGCGCCCACCGTCGCGACCAGGGCCATCGACGTGGGCGCGAGGACGAACAGGAAGTTGAGTCGCGCAATCATGTACACGCCGGCGGTCACCATCGTCGCGGCGTGGATCAACGCGCTCACCGGCGTCGGCCCCGCCATCGCGTCCGGCAGCCACACATACAACGGCAGCTGCGCCGACTTGCCGGTCGCCCCGACGAACAGCAGCAGGGTGATGAGATTCGCGGTGCCCACGGGGATGCTGTGCACGTGCGCCGCGATCTCCTGGAAGCTGAGCGAATGGACGCCGCCGCCCAGGTTCCAGAACAGTAGGAACAGACCCAAGAGGAATCCCGCGTCGCCGATCCGATTCACCACGAAGGCCTTCTTGCCGGCGATGGCGTTGGCCTCCTTTTCATACCAGAAGCCGATCAACAGGTAGGAGCACAGGCCGACGCCTTCCCAGCCGACGAACAGCAGCGGCAGGTTGTCGGCCATCACCAGCGTCAGCATCGCCAGGGTGAACAGGTTGAGGTAGGTGAAGTAGCGCGCGTACCCGGCGTCCTCGTGCATGTAGCCGACGGAGTAGACGTGGATGAGAAAGCCGACGCCGCTGACGATCAACACCATGACCGCCGACAACGCGTCGATGCGCAACGCGATGTCGACCTGTAACGTCCCCGCCGTGATCCACGGCCACAGCCGCTGCGCCAGTGCGCTGCCGTGCGGCAGCCGGAGCACCTGCAGGAAGGCTGCACAGCCGACCAGGAACGCCGCACCGACGACGCCCGGCGCGATCAGGCTGACGGCGCCCTTGCCGGCGCGTGCCCCGAGGAACGCATTGAACAGCACGCCCAACGCCGGCAGCGCCGGAATGAGCCAGAGGAACGTGACCTCGGTGACCGCCCCGTGCATCGGGTTACCAGCGCAGCAGGTTCAACTCGTCGGCGTTCACGGTCTCGCGATTGCGGAAGACCGACATGATGATCGCCAGCCCCACCGCCGCCTCCGCGGCCGCCACGGTCATCACGAAGAACACCACCACCTGTCCGTCCATGGAGTGGAGTTGACGCGAGAACGCGACAAACACCAGATTCACGGCGTTGAGCATCAGCTCGATCGACAGGAAGATGACGATCACGTTGCGCCGGATCAGCACGCCCACCGCGCCGATGGTGAACAGCACGGCGCCCAGGACGAGATACCAGCTGATCGGGACGGCGCTCATGCCAGAGTTCGCTTCGCCAGCACGACGGCACCCACGATCGCCACCAGCAGCAGCACCGAGGTGACCTCGAAGGCCAACAGGAAATGGGTGAACAAACGCTCGGCGAGTAGCTGCGTGGTCCCGAAGCTCTCCGGGATGCCGCCGCCCATTCCCGCCCCGGGGCCTGCTGGGACGCGCACAAAGAAGCGGATCGCGGCGAGCAAAAACAGCGAACCCACCATTGCGGCGAACAGCCGGGTGCCCATCCGCACCATGACCGTTGGCTCCTCCTGCAGGTTGAGCAACATGATCACGAACAAGAACAGCACGAGGATCGCCCCGGCGTAGACGATGACCTGCAGCGCCGCGACCAGATGCGCGTCGAGCAGCAGGAAGGTCACCGCCAGCAGGAAGAGGGTGACCACGAGCGACAGCGCGCTGCGGATGGGACTGGGCTGCAGCACCACGCTGAGCGCCGAGGCGACGAGCAAAACGGCCAAGACGCTGAAGAGCGCCGGGGTCATGCCCGCCCCTGGAACGCCAACACCATGACCGCCGTGATCAGCACGTTGGCCAGCGCTACGGGCAGCAATCCCTTCCAGCCGAACGCCATGAGCTGATCGTAGCGCAGGCGCGGCAGGCTCCAGCGAATCAGGATCTGCAGCCAGGCGAAGAGCAGCAGTTTGATCACGAAGGAGCCGATCTGCAGCAGCGTGACGACGAGGTGCGGCAACGCCACTGCCATGCCCCACGGAAAGTGAAACCCATCGCGCAGCAGGTACGGCAGCTGCCAGCCACCGAAGAACATCGTCGTCACCAAGCCGGCGACGACGGTGATCTCGAGGAAATCGGTCAGGAAGAACATCATGAACTTTACGCCCGAGTACTCCGTGAAGTAGCCGCTGACCAGCTCGGACTCGCCCTCCGGCAAGTCGAAGGGCACGCGTTTGCTCTCCGCAATCCCGGCGCACAGGAAGATGAGAAACGCCGCCGGCTGGTAGAAAATGCCCCAGGCCGGTACCCAGCCACCGATGAGCTGCCCTTGCGCGCGCGCCATCTCCTGCAAGTCCAACGTGCCGTACGTCATGACCACCGCCACGATCGACAAGCCCATGCCCAGCTCGTACGAGATCATCTGCGCCGAGCCGCGGATGCCGCCGAGCATCGAGAAGCGATTGTTCGAAGCCCAGCCGCCCAGCACGACGCCGTAGACGCTGAGCGACACCATCGCCAGGACGTATAGGATCCCGACGTTGAGCTGCACCGCTTGCAAGTTGATCAGCCGGGCACCCACCTGGAGCACGTCGCCGAACGGAATGGCCGCGAACGCCAGCAGTACGG
>CAZCGA010000127.1:9023-18025 GCA_964498075.1 uncultured Binatia bacterium (SeqCode)
CACGCAGGGCGCCAGGGTGTGCAGAAGGCGGTCCACGCCCGCCGGAATCACGTCCTCCTTCGTCAGGAACTTGAGCGGGTCGGCCATCAGCGTGTTCACCAAGCCCGCCCCCGCGAAGCCAAAGATGCTCGCCCGATTGGCCCCGATCCGATCCTGGATCAACGCGCTGCCCTTGCGCTCGAACCACGTCAAAAGGCCGGCGAGGCTCAGCACCATGAGGATGACGACCAGCGCCTTGATTGCTGCGATGCCAGCTTCAATCCACATGCCCGCGAACCACACCCGCTGTGCGCGACGACAACGCGGATCTACGGAGACGGCCAGGCGTGCGCCCGCGCAGGCGGGGCGGCTCGGCGGGACGTCAATCCCACTCCAGTGCTCCCTTCCGCCACACGTAGAGCAAGGCGATCGCCAGTACCGCGATGAAGACCATCATCTCGGCGAAGCCGAACCAGCCGAGCCGGCGAAACAACACCGCCCACGGGTAGAGGAACACCACTTCGACGTCGAAGACGATGAACAGAATCGCCGTCATGTAGAACTTCACCGGGAAGCGCCCGCGAGCGCCTCCGCTCGGCGGGTTGCCGCACTCGAACGCCGCACCCTTCACGGCACTCGGTCGCGTCGGCCCCAACAGCCGCCCCATCGAGACCATCGCCGCGACCAGGGCGCCGGCAAAACAGAAGACGATCAGTACGGGGATATACTGCTCTGCCATCCGCATTGTTCCTCTAGAGGTGCACCACACGAGAGCCGCAACCGCGATCCGCGCGTTGGCGAGCCACGAGTATGCGATGCCGCCCTTCAAGTCAAGGTGACGGGAGCTTCGCCGGGCTCGTGGACAAGCGCGTGCGGCGCGCCGGCCGCGACGCGCATCACCACCATCTTAGTGGTGCGCGCGCCGGCCACCGAGCCCGGTTCGCAGCATCCGGACGAAGTCGCTTCGCTTCCGCATCAGCAGCGCGACCCCCAGGCCGACGTAGACCATCGCGAAGCCGTACCGCACCGTGGGGTCGGAGGACAGCAGCTGCGAGATGAACAACACCAGCAACACCACGCCCTCGAACAGCGACAGCCGCAGGTTGCAGAGCACCGCGATCCCGAACAAAGACTGGGCGGCGGTCAGCAAGATCTCTTCCGTCTGCCGGCTGTCGAGGTGCAGGGCGCCGACGCGTCCCAGCGCGACGCTGTACACCAGCGGCAAGGTGCCGACCAGCAGGGTCCACTGATTCACCTTCGACGACACCATCGCCCCCATGCCGGCCTGCGCATCACCCTTGAGGGTCAGGATGCAGGCGATCACCACCTCCGGCGCCTCCGACGCCAGCGGCGCCAGCCACTGCACCAGCAAGAACTCATCGATACCGCGGTGACGCCCAAGCCGGACTAGGGCTTCCGCGAACGGCTCGGCCGACGACACGATCACGGCTGCCGAGAAGAGGAAGAGCCCGGCCACTGCCGCCCGCCGCACCGGCGGCCGCAACGCCGCCAGTACCAGCGCCGGACCCACGAGGTCCGGTTCACTCGCCGCCGCGCCCGCGATGGACCACATGTAGCCGACGAAGAGGCCGACCAGCACCACCATGTCCAGCAGCGAGATCGTCCCCTTCAGCGGGATGACGAACGAATACGCCGTCGCGAGAGTCAGGAAGACTAGCTCGACGGCACGCTCCGCCGGCAACACCACCTCGCGACGGCCGCTGCGCATCCAGAAGAGCACGACGATCAGCGGCCAGGCGATACCGATCAGCAGACGGTTGGCGCCGGTCATGTTGGCGGTCGCGTACGCCGTGTACTCCGGATGGGACGCCGCCTTCCAGGCGAAGTAGAGATCCACCGCATACTCCGGCAGCACGGCGACCAGCGCCAAGAAGGCCAAGGCCAGCCCCTGCGAGATGTCCATCTCGGCCACCTCGGCGCCCCACGTCAGCAGGAATGCCCCACCGAGAATCGCCACGCCAAAGGTCAGCGCCGCCGTGCCGGCCTCCAATTGCACATGCGTGCCGCTCAGACGCGCGATGATGGCCGGCACAGTGACGGCGGCGGCGGCGGCGATGAGCAACCAGTATCGCGTCATAAGATCGAGCCCCGCTGCGTACACCGCCGCACGCGCCAGCGCAACCCGCTGCCCTCCGCGGGTGGTGTCCTGATCGAAATGAGGACACCACCTCCCAATTGAACCGGCCCGGCAGACGTGAGAGGAAGGGCCAGGATGCTCTCGCGACCGCCGGATCACTTCGAGGAATCGCTGCATGCGCCGACGGCGTGGCAGTGCGCTGACCCTCGATTCGAGGTGCGGCACGTCCCCGAAGCCGACTTCGAGCGGATCTACGACCTGGTGGACGCAGCCTTCGGTTCCCCCCGTGATCGCGCCGTGAATGACTGGCTCTATCGGCGCAACGTGTGCGGCCCGGCGCGCTGCTGGGCTGTCGTCGAACGAACGACCGGCAACTTCGTCGGCGTCGACACGAACTTCCCGTGGCCCATCGCGCGCGGCATGCGATGGCTCGACGGGTGGTTGACCGGCGACTTTGCCATCGCCCCGAGATGGCAGCGGCAAGGAATCACCAAGATCATCTACGACAGCTCCATGCTGGCTCCGTGGCGGGCGAAGGAGACCGTCATTGGGTGGCCAAACGCCAAGACGCGCGGCTCGGTGAAGAAGCACGGCCGCACTCAGTATCACATCGGTCCTCTACCGCGCGCCGTGCTGGCGTTGCGTGCCGATCAGTGCTTCGCGGCGCTCGGTGTGCCGCGCTCGCTCAGCGCCGCCGGTGGGCTCGTCGCCCAGGCCGCGCTCGCAGCGCTGTGGCGCGCCCGCCTGCATGGAGGCGCAGCGGTCCGCGTCGAACCGGTGCGGCGCTTCGACTCGAGCTTCGACGCGGTGACCGAGCGCTGTATGGCGTGGCCGGATTTCTGGTGCCCGCACGATGCCGAGTTCCTGAATTGGCGATACCTCGACAACCCCAAGGGCGGGTACGTCGGGCTGGCGACGGTGGACGGCACGCAGCCAACGGGTTATGGCGTGCTCCACCTCGTCGGCAACCACGCCCGGTTGACAGAGCTGGTCGCGCCTGAGCGGCCGGCGGTGATCCGACAGGCGCTCGTCGCTGAGGCGATCCGCGTGGCGCGCGAAGCGCGATGCACGCGCCTCGAATTCTTCGCGACGCCGCGCTGGCGATACTGGCGCTGGCTTCACTCGGTCGGGTTCGTGCGCCGGCGGTCCGAGGTCGTCCTCTACGTCAACAGCCCCTCCGAGCCCCAGGCCAACAACCTCGACGCCTGGCAACTGCTTCCCGGCGATACGGAGGTGCAGTAGCTACCTCGAGGCAGTGCCGGAGAATCCAAAGTTCAAGAAGTCCTCCCGAAGTCGGTGTTCAACACGCGGCGAGCGCAGGCTACCGATCCTCGAGCAGCCGGCGGGGGTGTACACCACGCACGTGGCCCATGAAGGGCGGGTGGATGCTGTAGCCAAGCAGCGCCTGCACCCGTGGCGACAAGCGCGCCGCTTGCGCGCGCGGCACCGAGACCGTGTAGTTCTCCTGCTGACGCGCCCAGGGCTGGCAGTACTGGTTCGAGAGTGCGAGACGCGGCCGGTCGCTGCAGTTCTCGCCGCCGCGATGGACGAGCGTGCCGAGGAAGACGATCACGGAGCCGGCGGGTATGGTCACGTCGGTCACCAGCTGGCGCCAGCCGGAGCGCGGCGGCGCCTTCGGTACGGGGACGCGCTCGGGGTCGGGCTTGCTGGTGAAGTCGATCGCATCGAGCGAGGCCCACGCTTCCGCGTCCCCCCACAGATGGCTCCCGCGGATCACCTGGGTCGCGCCGTTCGCGGCGGTGAACGCGTCGACCGCCCAGATCGTCGCGATGCTCACCGCCGGCCGCGGGCGCGGGATGGCGTAGAACGCGTCGTCCGTGTGCCACGCCTGCGGCGTCTCGCCGGGCTGGATGTTGATCGCCTGTGAGGCGGTGAGCAGATAGTTCGGCTGCAGGAGCGCGTCGCAGATGGCGAGGATGCGCGGGTGCTCGACGAGATCGGCAAACACGGGGTGCAGGGCCACGAGCGAGTACACACGCTCCGTCCGGTAACCCTCGAAGTCGTTGCGGCCGAGCCGATCGCGCTGGAGGTGCGGCACAAGCGCGGCGCGCATCTCGGCGAGGAGCGGCGCCTGGAGCAGCTCGGGGATCACGACCCAACCCTCCGCGCCGATGGCAGCGACGTCGCGGGCGGTTTCCTCGGCGGTTGGTGATGCGTGCATCGGGTTGACCGTTGTTACCATGTCTCACTGCCCACGCAACCTTCTCCCCGACTCCAGGTAGGCTCGGGACGGGGTAGTGCGTCATCTTGATCCTGTTGAACCGGCCCGGCAGCCGTGAGAGGAAGGGCCAGGATGCTCTCGCGACCACCGGATCGCTTCGAGGAAGCGAGAGGACTGCCGGATCGATGACTGATCCTGGCGGCAGCCCGTTTCCGCCGCACGCCCGTGACGAGCTCGACGAGTGGCTGCGTGTACCCGTGCCTGCGTCGCCGGACCCGCGCATTGAAGTGCGGCTGGCACACCCGTCGGAGTTCGAGCGGATCTATGACCTGATCGATGAGGCCTTCAGCTTCCGGCGTCCGCGCGCGCTGAGCGACTGGATGTACCGGCGCAATCCGTATGGTGTGGCGCGCTGCTGGATCAGCGTGGAGCGCGCCTCGGGGACCCTGGTCGGGTCGGTGGCCAGGTGGCCGTGGCCGCTGGCGCGCGGGATGCGCCCACTGCCGGCCGCGCAAGGCGGCGATGCGGTCGTCGCGCGGGCGTGGCAACACCAGCGGGTCCATGAACACGCCTTGCAGATTCGAGAATCACACCCGTGGATGCGTGCTATCGTCAACTACGGCTGGCCGAACCCGGCCTCCCTTCGTCGCCTCAAGAAGGGGGTGAAGGCACCCAGGGTGATGGGCGCGCTGCCGCGGCGCGTCTTGCCGCTGCGCGCGCGCGGCTACCTCAACGATCGCGGGCTGCCGTGGCCGCTCGCCGATGCGGGGGGACTGCTGTTGGACACATTGTTCGCAACCTGGTCTGCCACGGTCCTCGGCAAGCGCGGCGATGGGACCGTGGAGCAGGTACGTCGGTTCGACAGTGCCTTCGACGACGTCACCCGGCGGTGCATGCCGTGGGAGGGTTACTGGTCTCCGCATGATGCCGAGTTCCTCACCTGGCGTTATCTCAGTGATCCCGCCAGGGAGTACGTCGCATTCGCGCTGACGGTGGGCACGACGCTCACCGGCTATAGCGTGATCAGGGTGGACCGAGGGAAAGCACTGCTCATGGAGCTGGTCGCGCCGCCTGAGCAGCCCCGAGCAGCGCGTACGCTCTTGCTTCATGTGATCAAGGCGGCGGCTGACGCGGGCTGCTCGCACTTGGCAGTCGCTGCCCCGCCGGCGTGGCGGCATTGGCGACTGCTGCGCTCCGCTGGTTTCGTGGGTCTTCCCTCGAACCTGTTCATGTACGCCTTCTCGTGGCGTGAAGACACGCCTGGCGTGCAGGTGCTCGAGAACTGGCAATTCCTTGGAGGCGACCTCGACCCCTTCCTGGCGTGAAGCCACCATGGCGGATTCATAGCCGACGGTTGTCCTCCAACGCCAAGGAAGGTAGATGCCATGTTCGAGCGGCGCGGGATCTGAGCCGAATGAACCTTGCCTTTACGCCTGAGCAAGAAGCGTTTCGTCTGCGCCTACGCCGCTGGCTGGCGGAGAACCTGCCACCGGGTTGGGGCACTGACGCGTTCCTCCCGTTCGGCAGCTACGAAGAGGAAGTCGCGTTCCTGCGCGATTGGCAAGCCAAGCTCTATCGCGGAGGATGGTGCGGGTTGACGTGGCCAAAGGAATACGGCGGGGGCGGCGCGACATTGGTCGAGCAGGCGATCTTCGACGAGGAGATGGCGCGGGCGCAGGCGCCAGAGATGATCAGCAAGGTCGGCAGCAACAATGTTGGCCCGACCTTGATTGCGCACGGCACCGAAGAGCAAAAGCGGCGTCTGCTCCCCAAAATCCTCTCCGCGGAAGAGATCTGGTGCCAGCTCTTCAGCGAACCGGGCGCCGGGTCAGATCTCGACGGGCTGCAGACCAGAGCGGAGAAGGACGGCGACGGCTATCGCCTCACGGGTCAGAAAGTGTGGGCGAGCTTCGCCGAATTCTCGCGCTGGGCGATCTGCCTGGCGCGCACCGACGCCGACGCGCCGAAGCATAAGGGGCTGACATACTTCATCGTTGATATGTACGCGCCGGGCATCGAGATCCGCCCCGTACGTCAAATCACCGGCAGGGCCGAATTCAACGACGTGTTTCTCGACGCGGTCTACGTGCCCCGCGACCTGGTGATTGGCAAAGAGAACGACGGCTGGGCGGTGGCGATGAATACCCTCGCTCACGAGCGCGGCACCGGTTTCCTGTTCAAGGAACAGGTGAAGGAAAAGATCGCTGTTGACCGGCTGGTGGAACAGCTGCGCCGGCGCTCTGCGGAAGGCCGCCCCGTGCATCCGGCGTTGCGCCACGCGGTGATGAACGCATACATCCGCGTCGAAATCATGCGGCTGCTCAATCTCGACACGATGAGTCGATTGGCGCGCGGCGAGGACGCTGGTGCAGATACCAGCCTCAAGAAAGAGTTCCGGACGCGTCTCACGCAGCATCTTCACGAGACGGCGCTCGCCCTTCAAGGGCCCGCAGGTCAGCTCATGCCGGGCGACCCGCATGCGGCCGACCACGGCCGCTGGCAGCAAACATTCCTCAACAGTCGCCACGCCAGCATCTCTGGCGGGACGTCGGAGATCCAGCTCAACATCATTGCGACCAGGGTGCTGGGACTGCCGAAGGGCTCGTGAAGGAAGATGAACGCCGGCTCGAGCGCAGCCCTGCGGGAGTGCCCTTCCATGCACGCTGCCACCGGGGTATGCGTGACGGCCATGGACATCTTGCAGCAGACATCGAGGTCACCTGCGGCGTGGAGGCCGAGTTCGCCGCGTGGAAGCGCAAGAGCGGCGTCGCTCTCGAGAGTTTGCTGGCGAAGGTCCATGCGGCCCTCGTGCCGGGCGGGCGAGCGGTCGTGCTCGGGCTGATTCCCAACGACGACCGGATCTCACCGCCGGCGAACGCCGCCTTTAGTCTCACCCTGCTGGCCACCACGCCCGGGAGCGACGCCTACACCTTCGCCGAGCTCGACCGGATGTTTCGCAACGCTGGATTCGCGCGCACCGAGCTGCGGGAGCTGGCGCCCACTTCCGAGCGCGTTGTGATCGCGTTCCGGGGACCATGACCTTCGGGAAGGCGCCGCTCTGATCCGCCGCCGGGCGCGCCATTCGGCGGCGACGTACCGAATCCAGTTTTCAAATGCAGACGGCCCCCGGTTGCGGCGGCTTCACCTGAATGACCGGCTCCTGGGCCGCGGCGCGCGCGCGGTCCCACAGCAGCAACATGCCTACACCGAGCACCAGGGTGGCGGAGGCGTACATCAGGAACGCCGCCTGCAGCCCGCACGCGTCGGCGACGGCACCGGCGAGCGGCCACGCGATCGCCATGGTGACGTTCCCCACGACGCTTTGCACCGAGAGCACCGTCGCGCGATGCGTGCTCTCGATACGGGTGTTGATGTAGCCGGCGAGAACCGGGTTGTGCAGTCCCCGGACCAGGGCCACGCCCAGGAACGCCACCGCGATCCAGACGTGGTCGATGCCGGCGAGCGCGACGCCGCACAGGCACAGCGTCACCGGCAGCGCCAGGAAGGCGCCGCGCTCCCCCAGCCGCGACAGCAGCCATCCCGCCGCCAGCGCGGCGAGCATCTCCGCTGCTTGTACCGGCGCCTGCCACAGGCCCAGGTTGGCGGTGGCGACGCCGTGGGCGGCCAGCCATGGCTGTTGCAGCAGCAGGACCGGACCGGCCGCGCCCGCCCCCATGATGCCGGAGTACAGGAAGATGTAGCGCAACGGCGGCCTGCGCCAGGCATCCATCACGCCGGCTGCCAGCGTTCGAAGGTACGGCTCGGGGCCGTGATCCAGCGTGTGCTGCGGCTCGTGCATCAGCAGGGCCACCGGGAACGCGCCGGCCGCGATGATCGCGCTCAGCGTGATCGCGAAGGTGTAGCTGGTCGCCGCGGCGATCGGCGCGCCGAGCAGCAGGCCTCCCAACATGGCGGCGGAGCGCAGCGCCCAGAGGCGGCCGTTGATCCGCTGGAAATCGTCTTCGCATCCGGC
The DNA here is from genome assembly GCA_964498075.1 of uncultured Binatia bacterium (SeqCode). Lineage (GTDB taxonomy): Bacteria > Desulfobacterota > Binatia > HRBIN30 > HRBIN30 > CAZCGA01. The sequence goes on from CAZCGA010000127.1 coordinate 17,256, forward strand.
CTGCTTCAGGCTGTCGTAGAGGAAGGCCGTATCTGCACCCGACCGAAACGTGAACGCCAGGCCCCATACGACGTTCGAGGTCAGGATGACGAGGTAGCTCGTCGCGATGCCGTAGACGAACACGGCCAGGGCCAGGATGCCACTGGCGAGCATCAGCGAGACCCTGCGGCCGAAGCGGTCGGCGACCGCGCCGGTAGGGACTTCGGCGAACACGATGAGCAGGAAGAGCGGCACCTCGAGCAGCGTGATCTGCGCCAACGAGAGTCCGCGCACGTCGCGCAGGTACAGCACCCAGATGGGAGCCGTGAGCGAGAAGTCCATCAGGAAGCTGTAGAGGTAGGACTTCCGGACGTTGGCGGCGAAGGCGCGGCGCTCTGGCTCGGTCAGCGTGCTCATCTCGTCTTGCCCGTGAACCTTCCGGGTCGGCAGATGGTCCCGACCATCAGCGATATGCCATGAGCCATCTGCGCGGCTCTGGGCCGTTCCTCCCTTCGTCCCCTAGTCGAACGGCGAGGCCGCCGGATCAACCGCGAGGTTTGACCGTGTCAGTCGTCGCCGTATAACCGATGGCGATGGCCGGGGCCACCATTCCTTCCAAGAGCGAGCGCCTGGCGGCGCTCGATGCGCTGCGCGGGCTGATCACGTTCGGGGGGACAATGAAATGCAAAGGAAGCCGGCATTTCATCACCTCACCCCGGCCCTCTCCTACGTCTACGGAGACTGTCGATTTTCTCGCAAACAGTGCTTCGACAAGCTCAGCACGAGCGGTT
>CAZCGA010000128.1:0-17915 GCA_964498075.1 uncultured Binatia bacterium (SeqCode)
CACCGGCCGCCCCCGCCGCTGCGGCTGGTTCGACGCCGTGGTCGTGCGGCACGCCGTGCGGCTCAACGGCATGAGCGGCCTGGCCCTCACCAAGCTCGACGTGCTCACCGGCATCGACCCCATCCGCATCTGCACGGCCTACGAGTTCAACGGCCGCCGCCTGGAGGACTTTCCTGCGAGCAGTGCCGTGCTGCGCGGCCTGCAACCGATCTACGAGGAGTGCCCCGGCTGGCGTGAACCGCTCACGGCGGCGCGCTCTCTCGACGATCTGCCGCCGAACGCGCGCGCTTACGTGCGTCGCTTGGAACAGGTGTCCGGCGCGCCGATGATCATGGTGTCCGTCGGTGCCGGCCGCAACGAGACCATTCTGCTGCGCAACCCGTTCGACGGACACTGAGCGTGCGGTGACTCACCAGCTGCCTGAACGGGTCTCGACGGTCCTCTTCGACGTTGGCAATACACTGCATCACCTCGACCACGCGTTCATCGCCGACACGATCACCCGCCACGGTCATCGCGTCAGCGGGGGCGATGTCGCGCGTGCAGAGTACAGCGCCAAGGCGGCGGTCGACGCGCAGTTCCGGGCGCGGCAGGCGGGGATCGACGGGTCGCGGCGCTTCTCCTACTTCGAGACCCTCCTCGGCTCGTTGCAGGTTCCGTCGAGCGCCTTCGAACCGATCTTTGCCGAGCTGCACGCCGAAGACGCGCGCGCCAACCTGTGGCGGGTGATGCATCCTGACACCCCTGGCGTGCTGGCCGAGCTGCGCCGCCGCGGCTTCACGCTCGGCGTCGTGTCGAACGCCGACGGCCGTGTCCCCGCCGCCATGGCGGCCAGCGGCATCGCCGAGCACTTCGCCGCAATCATCGACTCGCACCTGGTCGGCGTCGAGAAGCCGCAGGCGCAGATCTTCCAGCTCGCCCTCGACGGCTGCGGCGCGCAGCCGTCCGAGACGGTCTACGTCGGCGACATCTACGAGATCGACGTCCGCGGCGCCCGCAACGCCGGCATCGCCGCGGTGCTCCTCGATCCGCTCGGCTGCTACGGCGAGGTGGACTGCCCGCGTATCGCTGCGCTCCAAGAACTCCTCGATCTGCTTCCCCGCAACGCGAGCCGATAGCCTCCATGCGCGCCGGTGAGACGAGCCGGCGGTGTTCTTCAGGCTCTCAGTAAGGCGCTCGTAGCTGAGAGCGCCACCTGGAGGGACCACTACGCGAATGCTCAGCCGCTTACACCGCGCTGCCTACCGACGAATGTGGAGGCGCTCGTTGGCGAGGATCCGTTCGATTTCGAGGCCCGGGATGCGCTCGAAGTGGCGGACGTTGCCGGTAACCAGCTGCAAACTGTGTTGCACGGCCGTGGCGGCGATCTGCACATCGGCATCGGCGAGGCGACGGCCGTGCGTTTCGAGAAAGGCCGCGATCCGTCCGTACTCGCGCGCCGTAGCGGTGTCGTAGGGCAGCACGGTGACGGCAGGAAGCACTCGCGTTTCGATGTTGGTCAAGTGGCGATCACGGCCGGGAGAGCGGAACGCGCCACGGAAGAGTTCACCGATCGAGACGGCGCTGCAGTACTGCTCTGCGCGGGGAATCGCGGCAAGCCACTCGACATAGCGGGGACTCGGTCGTGGCTTGAGGAGTTCCGAGATCGCGTCGGTGTCGAAGAGGAACGGCATCTACCGCAGCCGCGGCACGCGGCGCGGGCGGCTGCGCACGACACTACGCACCCGTTTGACGAGGGTGGCCGCTCCCGGCCAGCCGCCGGCCACGGAGGCCAAGCCGGCGCCCGGGCCCGCAGCCCGCAGGCGCTCGAGTTCCGGCAGATCGCGCGCCGGAACGAGGGCGGCGACCGGTTTGCCGTGGCGGGTGATCACGATCGACTCTCCGCGCTCGCTGGCGCGCAGGTGGTTGCTGAAGTGCGTCTTCGCCTCGGCGGCGGATACGGTTCGGGTCATATTGACCAATTTTACCGATTCGAGCGTTGGGTGCAACCAGTTCGGCGGACCCGATGCTCAGCCTCCGCGGCGGCGCAACCGGCATCTCGTATCGACGAGGCGTGCTATCGACCCCGTCGGGCGGAGCGGCATTGTCTCTAGGCACGGAGCTGCGTCGAGAGAGCTCGTCGCGCAGCGACGGGAACGTCGACCAGCACGAAGTAGGTAGCCGGGTAGAGGTAGTCCTCACCGGACTCGTCGATGACGCGCAGATAGCCGTCCTTCGCGGCCGCAGCGTCTGGAAGAATCGGGTAGACCTTGCGCACCTCGAGATCGACGCAGTCGTCATTCCGCAGGCAGATTGCAAACACCGCTCGTGCACGTCCCATGCACTCCGTCCGAGTACCGTCTGACCTTCATGCCCACCTACCAATCCCGTGGGCTTCGTACCAGTGAGTGTCCGTAGTGTCCCCTGAACTGAGCGGCGAACCAACGCTCTCGCAAACCCGCCGGGTTCAGCTGGCAGTTAGTCAGACCGTGGCTCAACAGCAATGTATCTGCACCTGCCTTCGCTGCGCCCGGGCTCGATCTCGGCAACACCCACCTCAACGAGTACGCCGCCCGTCATCGAATACCTGCAGGGCGCTGCAGCGTACTCCCTTTGGAACTTGCGTCGAAAGGCCGCCGAGTCGAATCGACCGGTAGTTTCAAGGACATCGAAGGCGTGCTTGAGCATCTCGTATGAGATTGTCTTGGTCTGCGAAGTGGAGACTCCGGTCCTGATCGTGATGCGGTCAGTCCCGTTGGAAACGATCTTGCGCCGTTCGATGCCATCGCACTTCAGGACTGCACTTGCTGGAACGATCTGCCTGCGAATGCGCCGTTCAGCCTCTGACCAATCCATGCCGACCTTGATTCCGATCAAGGAGCAACTTCACATGGGGGCACTGACCACAAGCCTCCTCTCTCTACACGGCTTCCCACCCCGCTTGCCCGGCTCGATCGTGATACGATCTCGATTGCCCATGATCACAGTTTACGAGGGGCGCCCGGTTCCCGTCAATCGCGTCGTAGGCGATGGAGGCGATAGGTTTTCGTGATCGGCCCCTTCCTAGTCCCGACTGCCGCTCGGCGTGCATCTCCATGTCGCCCGGTCTTCAACTCTCCAATCCCACTCTTTCCGCTGCGAGACAGAGGGTGATACTACGGGGCGCAAGATGAGGCTTGGGGGACGCGCACACGCAGGGGCGACCAGCGGCATGCTCGCATTGCTGTTGCTGTCGTTGAGTCTCTGCGCCGCGGCGGATGCGGTGCCCGACTGTACCGGCGAATGCGGCGGTACCGCTGCATTCGGTCTCATTGAGATTCTGACCGGCGTCAACATCGTCCTCGGTGCGGCCCCGCTCGGTCAGTGCCCGACGCTCGACACCGACGCGAACGGCGAAATTCAAGTCGATGAATTGCTCACCGCCGTCACTCACCCCCCGATGGGGTGCCGTCCGGGTCCCCCGGATATCTCGGGCGTGTGGCGCGAGGAGCAGCTGACGCTCCAGTCCTCCGACTGCAATGCCGCGACGCGCGGCATCATCCTGAATGCCCTGAGGAGCGAACCGCCGATGTGTGACATTCACGTGACCCAGAACGGCGCGAGCGTCCACACGCTGGATTGCGTGAACGACACACTCGACGGGACGGTCGATGATTCGGGGACCGTGCGCTTTTCGGTCCGCGAGACGGATACCGCTGACAACGGCTGCGTCCTGATGTTGAGCGGCGAGGTGTCGATCGATCTGACTCGGAGCCCGACGACGGCGGCGTATAGCGTCGGGCTGGCGTTCTCGGGCCCGTGCAGCCCCTTCAGCAACTGCATGGCCGCGGTGCAGAGTCGCTGGACCAAACAGTAGCCGGCGGTGGCGCGCTCGAACCTCTCCCCTCGCCGCCGCGAGTAATCGCCCGCACAGACGCGACGGTGGCCGCGACGCGGGTGGCGACGTCTTTGCGTGGCTCGTCGTTCAACTAGCGTGTGGCTTACATACGAGTCGCAGCGTGTCGATGTCGCTGGCCGGCGGGCGGCCCGTGATCGGGTCGGGTGACGGAGTCACGCCGAGCCGCAACACTACGGCACCGCCCTCGCGGCCAGCGTCCAGACGGCGCAGGGGCACGCGAATGGCCACGAAATCGGTGCAGTGGTTTCGAGTAGCGAGCGGTGGCTCAAAGGTGCTGACGCGGCGGCACGAGCCAGCGGCGGCGCCCGGTGGAGAATCACACGTGGCGTCGGCGCACGCGACGACCTCGCGCGCTCCGTCGTTGCGGCATACGGCCTGTACCCGTGCCCCAACCGCAGTCAACGCGGCCTCCACGGCGCCGCGAATCGCGGCCGCCGTCGAGTCGTGGGTGCCCGCCGCAGGTTGCATGAGCAAGACCTCGCGCACGTCGGCGGCGCTGCAGTTGAGCCGCCGGTCTCTCACGTTGAAGCAGAACGCAACGTGGAATGTGCAGACTCGATCCCCGGTCGTTGCGCCGAAGTCACAGGCACGGTCGTCATCCGTGCAGTCGATTCGGTTCCACGGTATGCCCTTGGTGCTCAGCACCGACGCCTGTTCGACCAGCCACTCGTGGGTGCAATTGGCACGCCGCCCCTCGCCAGGAATGAGTCGTGGAAACTTGGTCACCAACGAGCATGCGTCACCGTCACCGTCGCCGTCCGTATCCACCTGATCGGCATTGGCGACGTCGGGGCAGTTGTCGCATGCGTCGCCAATGCCGTCGCCATCCCGGTCAGACTGATCGGGATTGAATTTTCCGAAGCAGTTGTCGCCAGGGGAGCATACACCATCTGCGTCGAAGTCGGTGAACAGCGGGCAGGTCTGACACGCGTTTCCCATCCGATTGCCGTCGGTGTCTTCTTGGTACGGATTCATCGTGGCGGGGCAGTTGTCACAGGCATCCCCGACGCCGTCGCCGTCGCCATCGGCTTGGCTGGGATTGAACGCATAGCGGCAGGTGTCGAACTCGTCGCAGATGCCGTCGCCATCCGAGTCGAAGACGCCCGGTCCCGAACAGGTGTCGCACGCGTCACCGTGCCCATCGCCGTCGCTGTCCAGCTGATCGGGGTTGCGGACGTCCGGACAGTTATCCGCTGTACCACAGACATTGTCCCCGTCGGGATCCGTGTAGAGCGCACAGGCTTGGCACGAGTCGCCAATCCGGTTGAAGTCGAAGTCGTTTTGGTTCGCATAGGGCAGTGCTGGGCAGTTGTCGCAGGCATCGCCGACGCCGTCGCCATCACCGTCGGTTTGCATGGGATTGGACACAGAGGGGCAGTTGTCGACCGGATCGCACAGGCCATCGGCGTCGTTGTCGCGGTCTCCGCGGCCGATGCAGAAGTCGCACGCATCGCCGATGCCGTCGCCATCGCTGTCCGCTTGGTCCGCATTGGGGACGAGCGGGCAGTTGTCGTCGCGCGTGCAGACATCGTCGCCATCCACGTCGTCGTAGAGATAACACAGCTGGCATGCATCGCCGATGTGATTGCCGTCCCGGTCCTTCTGCGTCGCGTTCGGAATCGTGCGGCAGTTGTCGCACGCGTCACCCACGCCGTCGCCGTCGCTGTCGCTCTGTCCCGAATTCGGTCTGAGCCGACAGTTGTCAACCGGATCGCAGAGCCCGTCCGCGTCCGTATCCACGCCGTTCCCAACGCAGTTGTCGCAGGCGTTGCCGATGCCATCGCCGTCATCATCCGTTTGATCCGGATTGGACTCGTCGCGACAGTTGTCCGTTTGGTTACAGATGCCGTCGCCGTCGTCGTCCTGAACTCCCGCGCTCCTACAGAAGTCGCACGCATCACCGATGCCGTCACCATCGGCGTCCGCCTGATCCGGGTTGGGCCAAAAGGGACAGTTGTCGGCGCTGCTACAGATGCCGTCGTGGTCGGGATCTATCGACCCCGGCCCGAGGCACTCGTCACACGCATCACCGAACCCGTCATGATCACTGTCGGCCTGGTCCGGATTGAAAAGGAAGCGGCAATTGTCGACCGTGTCGCAGACACCATCGCCATCGAAGTCAAAATTACCTGGACTCACGCAGGCGTCGCAGACGTCTCCAATGCCGTCGCCGTCTCTGTCTCCCTGGTCCGGGTTGTAGTAGTTGGAGCAATTGTCCGCGCGGTCGCAAATCCCATCGCGATCAGAGTCTCCGCCGGGCCCGACACAGCTATCGCAAGGGTCACCCACGCCATCGGCGTCACTGTCCGCCTGATCGGGATTGTACTTGGACAGACAGTTGTCCGCCTCGTCGCAGACACCATCCGCGTCGAAGTCCTCGAAGCTGGGGCACGACTGGCACGCGCTTCCGAGGCCGTTGCGGTCAGTGTCCAATTGATTCGCGTTCGGCACAGTCGGACAGTTGTCGCAGGCGTCGCCGACGCCGTCGCCATCGGTGTCGGCCTGATCGGGATTGCGCTTCGTGCGGCAGTTGTCGACGCCATCGCACACGCCGTCGTTGTCGGCATCGAGCCCGGGACCGACACACGAGTCGCAGGCGTCACCGATCCCGTCGCCATCGCTATCGGCCTGGCTGGAGTTCCGGCTGAAGCGGCAGTTGTCGAACGCGTTGCAAACATCGTCGCCGTCGACATCGTCGAACAGTGCACAGAGCTGACAGGCATCGCCGAGATGGTTGCCGTCTGCGTCCATCTGGTCCGCGTTCGCCAGAGCGGGGCAGTTGTCGCATGCGTTGCCTACGCCGTCACCATCGGCATCCACCTGATCGGGATTGAACGACGAGGGGCAGTTGTCGGCTATGCCGCAGACGCGGTCGGCGTCCGGATCCGGGCCGACTGCCACATCGCACGGGTCGCACACATCACCGATTCCATCGCCATCACGGTCGGCTTGGTCGGGGTTGGGACGATCCGGGCAGTTGTCCACGCCATCACAAATGTCATCGTTGTCCCGATCCTGGGCCAGCGGGCAGGGCTGACACGCGTCGCCGCGGCCGTTCGAGTCCGAATCCCGCTGGTCCGGGTTCGCCGTTGTCGGGCAGTTGTCGCACGGGTCGCCCACGCCATCGCCATCACCATCGATCTGGGCGGCGTTGATGGGCATCAACGGGCAGTTGTCGGCCATGTCACAAACGCCGTCGCCGTCGGTGTCCACGTCCCGACCGACACAGGGGTCGCAGGCGTCGCCGATGCCGTCGCCGTCGCTGTCGGCTTGGCCTGCATTCCGAACATATGGGCAGTTGTCGGAGCTATCGCATCGATCGTCGCCGTCGTAATCCGTGTGGAGCGGGCAGAGTTGGCATACGTCTCCGATGCCGTTGGCGTCGGCGTCAGCCTGGTCGACATTCGCGGTCGCCGGACAATTGTCGCAGGCATCGCCGCTGCGGTCGCCGTCGGCGTCGGCCTGGTTCGGGTTCCGCACCACCGGGCAGTTGTCGACGTCATCGCAGGCGTTGTCGCCGTCAATGTCCCCGCCAGCCGGGCACGTCTGGCACGCGTCGCCCAGCCCGTTCCCGTCCCCGTATCGGCTTGGTCGGTGTTGGCCAACGTCGGGCAGTCGTCGCAGAGATCGTGCACCCCGTCGCCGTCGGTGTCCGTCGGGTCCTGGTTGCAGGCCACCCACTTCACTTCGTTCAAGAACAGTCGGTACTGGCGGCCGCTGCCACGGAGGTTTCGGCGTGCATCGTGATCCAGAGTGAGACCGTTCGCGACGAACCGGCCGCCTCCGGGGAACTCGCCATACAGGCCGAGCGTCGTGGAGCTCAGCATCAGGAACGGAGCCAGGCTAGTGGTCCAAGCTTGAAACGCCATGCTGAAGGTCACAGACCGGCTAAAGGTCGCCGGCACACCTGTGGTGAGCGCCGGAACCGGTACCAGCGTGAAGGCGGAGGCGAAGCCGACCTGGAAGCGCGCGGTGATGCCCGGTGCGAGATCGTCAAGATTGGTGAAGTCTTCGAAAATGATTCCGCCGCCGAGCGCCATGTACGGCAATAGGCGCGTGTTCCAGTCGGCATTCGTCTCGCGTTCCATCGAGAAACCGAACAACAGCACGTCGAACTTCGCGCGCAGCTCGGCCACTGACATGGTGTTGAACACATCCGGCCAGAGGCTGGTCACCGTTCCACGGACGTCTCCGGACACGATGGCCTGATCCGCGGCCCGTGCACCAGAGCCGTCCCGCCGCGCTCCGATGCGCACGTCGATGGCGTGTGAGCTCGGGGCGCACGCGCCAAACGCGCACGACACCGCCACCAGGTAGCAAGCAAAGCGTCGGTCGACCAGCGTCGTCCCCCTCGATTCTCCGCCGAACACGCAGAAGGTGGGACCGTGTGACCAGAGGAGAACAGCGCGCACATAGCCCACGCTGTCACTGACTGTCAAGAACGCGGTGTCTGCGCCGATGTGCCTCGATCAGGACTGCCGCACTCACGACGCTGCAAGTCGCACCCGAGACCGAGGCGAGGAGGCTGCACAGAGCAATTCGTCCGGTATGGCACCGCTCTGGTCGACGCCGGTGGCCACGCGAGTCGCGCGTTGTCGCTCGTGTAGCGAGCGGAACGGTTCCTTGCTATCAGTACAAAAGTTCATGGACCGGGTTTCATCTACGCTCACCGAAAGCCGCAGCCCGAGGTCGCGATCGCCGCTGCTGCGCTTTCTTGGTTACGTTGCACCGCACAAGTGGTACATCGCCGGTGCGGCCGGCTCCGGTATTCTCAAGTTCGTCATCCCGCTCGCGTTTCCGCTGGCGCTGAAGTACCTCACCGACGTGGTGCTGGCGCGCGACCCGCGCGCCGCCGGAGAAGCCACCAACCATCTGCTGGAGCGCGGCTGCGCGTCGGTGTTGCAGGCGCTGCCGTGGCTCGGCGAAGGGAACAACGGCCATCTCACGGTGATCGGGCTGTCCCTGCTGGTCCTGTACATGATGCTGGCGGTCGCAAGCTTCTATCGCAGCTACTGGGCCGGGCAGGCGGGCCACCGGCTGATCTTCGATTTGCGCTACGCGCTCTACCAGCACATCCAGGGGATGTCGCACTCGTTCTTCGACGAGCGCCGCTCGGGCGCCATCGTCGCCCGCTTCGTCAGCGACATTCAGCTGGCGCAGAACTTCGTCGGCTCGGCGCTCACCAACGTCTGGATGGACAGTGCCGCGCTGGGCTTCGTGGTGTGGATCCTGTTCGTCCTCGAGCATCGCCTGGCGTGGGTGGCCCTAGCGGTCATTCCGTTCTACATCGTACTGATTCGCTACTTCAGCCCGCGCATCAAGGCCGCCAGCCAGTCGGTGCAGGAGATGCTCGAAGACTTCTCCGGCGAGCTGCAGGAAAAGATCGCGGGTGCAGCGGTGGTGAAGGCCTTCGGGCGCGAGCAGCATGAGGCGACGCGCTTTTATCAGAGTAGTCAGACCCTACTCGATCTCACGCTGCGGAACGTCTCGCTGTCCTCTGCGAATCAAGCGGGCACCACGCTGCTGACCAGCGTCGCGCCGCTGCTGGTTGTGTGGGCGGCGAGCGCGATGATCCTGCACGGCACGCTCAGCGTGGGGACGATGATCGCCTTCTACGCGTACCTCGGCAGCCTGTATTTGCCGTTGCAACGCTTCAGCGAGCTGAGCGTCGTGGTGAGCAACTCGCTGGCGGCGATCGATCGGATCTTCGAGTTCTTCGACATCCGGCCGGAGGTCACCGAGGCGCGTGACGCCCGCCGCCTCGAGCGCGTTGCCGGCCGCGTCACCTTGCGCGACGTCACCTTCTCCTACCCGTCGCGCCGGAACGGCCACCCGGTGCTGTCCGGCGTCGACCTCGACGTGAGCCCGGGAGAGACGGTCGCCATCGTCGGGCGCAGCGGCGCCGGCAAGTCGACCCTCGTCTCGCTGATTCCCCGATTTTATGACGTCAGCGAAGGCACCGTATGCATCGATGGCGTCGACCTCCGGCGCGTGAGCCTCGCCAGCTTGCGCGCGCAGATCGGCATCGTGCCGCAAGACCCGATCCTGTTCAGCGGCACGCTGCAAGAAAACCTGCTGTACGGCAAGCCGGACGCGACGGAGGCGGAGGTGCTGGTGGCGGCCCACGCCGCCAACGCTCACGAGTTCATCGCGCCGCTGCCCGACGGCTACCTCACGCTGGTCGGCGAACGCGGCTTGCGGCTCTCGGGCGGCCAGCGGCAGCGGGTCGCCATTGCGCGCACGTTCTTGAAGGATCCGCCCATCCTGATCCTCGATGAAGCCACCGCGGCGCTCGATTCGGAGTCGGAGAACCTCATCCACGATGCGCTGCGCCGCTTGATGAGCGGACGCACGACGTTCATCATCGCACATCGCTTGTCCACTGTGATGAACGCCGATCGCATCGTGGTGATCGAGAAGGGGGTCGTGTGCGAGATCGGCCGGCACGCCGAGCTGCTGACCCGCAGCGGCGTCTATCGGCAGCTCTATGAGGAGCAGTTCCGATCGGTGCGCACGGAGCGCGTCGCTCGTGAAGCGTGAAGCAGATCTCAGGACTTTGTTCTCCGGGGTAGCACCTCTATTTCGCGATGATCTTCGACTGCGACGGCGTGCTGTTCGACTTCTACCTCTACCCCGGCCCCCCGCTCGAACACCCCCCGCGGCGCAGCCGCCGACTCCCCCACAGGGTCAACGGTGCGATCCACAGCAGCGCGGTGCGCCAGCCCGACACGCCTGGCTCGCCGAGATGGCAGCCGCCGCCGGCACTGCGCGTTGTAACGCTGCCGCAGACACCTGCAGCTCCGGTGATGTTACACGATTCGCCGCCAGGGCAGGAAGACGTCATGCAGCACGCGCCATCGACGCAGAAGCCGGAGGCGCACTCGCTGCCGTTGGAGCACGGTACGCCGATCGGACCTGGCGTGGCGGGCGGTTTCGTGCACGTGCCCGCAGAGCCCGGCACGTTACACGAGCGCTCCGAGGCGCAGCTGCTGCTCACGCAGCACACGCCATCGACGCAGAAGCCCGTTGTGCACTGGCCGCCGTCCGTGCATGAGACGCCGGGCGGCTTCGGGCTTGTGCACGTCCCTTCGAAGCCCGGTAGGTTGCAGAATTGTCCCGTGGCGCACTCGCCGCTCGCACAGCACACGCCGTCGACGCACCCGCTGGTGCTGCACTGCCTGGGATCGGTGCACGGCGCGCCAGGAGCCTTGGGCGCCGTGCAGATGCCCTCGGAACCCGGCAGATTGCAAAATTGCCCGGGTGGGCAGGTGGCGCTGTTGCAGCACACGCCGTCGATACACGCGCCCCCCTCACACTCACCCGATGCGTCGCATGACATGCCGACGCCTTTTGGCGTCGGGGTGGGCGTCTCCGTCGGGGTCGCAGCCTCCGTCGGCGTCTCAGTGATGGTCGGCGTAAACGTTGGCGTAGCGGTAGACGTGCTCGTCGGTGTGTGGGTAGGCGTCGGCGTGCCGGTCTCCGTCTGTGTCGCCGTCGGCGTCGGCGTCAACGTATGAGTCGGTGATGGCGTCGGCGTAAGCGTTGCCGTCGCCGTCATCGTGGCGGTCGCGGTGGGGGTGTGCGTCGGTGTGAGAGTCGGTGACGGCGTCGCCGTGTTGGTTAGCGTTGCGGTCAGCGTCACCGTTGGTGTCAGCGTCGCCGTGGCCGTATCGGTCGCCGTCGCGGTGAAGGTCGCCGTTGGCGTCAGGGTGAACGTAGCGGTCGGTGGGTGGGTGGGCGTTTCTGTCGGCGTGTCGGTTGCCGTCGCCCTGGGCGTGTTCGTTGGAGTCGACGTCTCAGTTGGGGTCGAGGTTTCCGTTGGCGTTTGAGTCACCGTTGGTGTAGCGGTCGCCGTCGGCGTCAGCGTTTCGGTTGGCGTGTGCGTCGGCGCGGGTGTTTCCGTGCGCGTCGGCGTCTCCGTTGCGGTGGGAGTCTCGGTCGGCTCGGTGGTGGGGGTGAACGTCACCGTTTCCGTCGGCGTCGGGGTGGCAGTTGGTGTCTCCGTCGGGGTGTCGCTCGGCGTCAACGTCGGCGTGTCGGTCGGGGTGAGCGTCGGTAGATCTGTCGGTGTCTGAGTCGGCGTCGGCGTGGGGGTATCGGTCGGCGTCTCCGTCGGTGTCAGCGTCGGCGTGTCGGTCGGCGTCTCCGTCGGTGTCAGCGTCGGCGTGTCGGTCGGTGTCTCCGTCGGTGTCAGCGTCGGCGTGTCGGTCGGTGTCTCCGTCGGCGTCGGCGTTAGCGTTGGCGTCTCAGTTTCTGTGGGTGTTTCGGTTGGCGTCGGCGTCTCAGTCGGTGTTGCTGTCGGCGTCTCGGTCGGCGTCTCCGTCGGTGTACACGTTGGGGTGTCGGTGGGCGTTGGCGTGGGCGTCACCGTCGGCGTGGGCGTCACCGTCGGCGTGTCGGTCGGAGTGTGAGTGGGGGTCTTGGTCGGCGTGCTCGTGGGCGTGTCCGTTGGCGTTGGTGTCGGGGTCGAGGTGGCGGTGGCGGTGGGCGTGTTGGTCGGGGTGTTGGTTGAGGTCGGCGTCGCCGTGGGAGTCGGGGTGATCACCAGGACGGAGAGATCGAATGCTCCGCGCCCAGCCTCTGTAAACGAGGTGACTTCAACGGTGTACGTTCCGGTCTGCGGCAGCCGCACCGCGGTGAGCTTCGAGTTGAACAAACCGCCACTGTCGTCATCGAATGCAACCACCGTCCCGGACGGCGCGACCAGGAGCATGTAGGAGTCGAAGATGAGTGAGCGCAAAGAGAGCGAGGCGTTGCCGCCCGCCTGGCCGTTGAACGTAAAGAGGATCGCCTTGTTCGGCTCCCGGTGCGGTGCGGCACAGTCGCTATCCTTGAGCATCCCACCCGTGTCGCCCGCCGCTGGCAACACCACGCAGCTGTTGACCGGCGGAGCCGCTGGGCCGCGCAGGGAGAGGTTGTACGGCCCGGCGTCGAACTGACTGAAGCTGGTCGCCTCGATCGTGTAGACGCCGCTCTGTGGCAGGGTGAAGTTCAAGATGCGCGAATCGAACTTCCCGCCGCCGGCACCGTCATCGTCGGCCGCGATGACCGAAGTGTCGGGCGCGCGCACGAGCAGGTAGGTGTCGAGGTAGATCGACTCCATCACCACGGTCACCGCATCGCCGGCGTCCGCCGAGAACGTGTACACATCAGCGACGTTTGGGCTGCGATCCGGCGCCACGCAATCTCCACTGCCGAGGGCGCCGGTGGCTGCAGAGTTGGCTGCCAATGGGGCAGGAACGCATGGGATTGGGCTCCCGAAGGGTGGTGGCTCACTGCGCAGGGTCAGGACGAATGTCCCGCGATTGAACGCGGAGAACGCCGTCGCCTCGATGGTATACACACCCGTTGCCGGCAACGTGAAGCTGCCGATCAAGGCGTTGAACTTCCCGCCGCTGTCGTCGTCGCTGGCGACGATCTGTCCGTTCGGCCCGACCAGAATGAGCAACGGGTCGAAGGCGATCGAGTTCATCGCGATGGTGAATATCTCGCCCGCCAAGGCTGGGAAGGTGAACAACTCCGCTTTGCTCGTTGGGCGATGCGGCGCAGCACAGTCCGTGTCATCCAAGCTGCTGGTGGTCGTGCTGTTCACCGCAATTCCGCTCGGCATGCACGCGGGAACCGCTGTGGCCGTGGGCGTCCGGGTCGCCGTCGCGGACGGGGTGACCGCGAGCGCGGGCGGGGCGAAAGCCACCAATAGCAAGGGACCAAGCAGTCGGCACGCCAATGAACTCCGCCGGAACAGCCGCGGCTGCCCAGCGCTCATCAGGTGTCCTCTTCGCACTGAATCACTTAGGCGCAGCCGGATACTCCACCCCAATGCTCCTTCCCGGTTCTGCACAGTCACGCGGGCTCTCACCGACTCCAGCGATCTGTATCCCAAACTCTCAACAGGATCACAAATGAAAAATCGAGCGAGACCACGTGCGGCGGTGTTTGGCTCGACGCGACGCGCGTCATTCAGCGGATCGGCGCCGTCACCGTGACGAGGGCGGAGCCCGAGATCAAGCCGGTCTCGTCGCTACTGACCCGCACACGGTGCGTGATCATGTCGCCAATCACCGCTCCGCCGGCCGAGCGCGCGCTGCGCACTCGCGTCTGCAGGCGCATCGAATGGCTTTCGCCAGGCTCCAGATCACCGAAGTTACACGTGAAGGCACCGGTCGCTCGATTACGAAGGCAGGTGCCGGGCAACCGCGACAGCCGCAGCGCACCCGGCAAGGTGTCACTGACGACCACGTTGTGCGCCGTTGCATTGCCGAGGTTCGTGACATCGACATGGAACGTCACACGCTTACCGAGCGCGCTCCTCCCCGGCGCCCGCACGCTCACTCGCAGCCGCGGCGCCACCGCTGGCGTGGCCGTTGCCGGCGGCGGGAGCGGCGGCGTGGGCGTGGGTACCAACACCAGCTCGGGCGTCAGTGTCGGCTCCGGCGTCTCTTCAGGAAGCGGCTCTGGCGCACCGCTCACGGTGACGTCGATGCCATCGACGACCGTGTTGCTCACACCGAGTATATCCAACGCGTCATCGGTGGCGGTCGCCATGTTGACGATCATCGTGCCAGGCGTGTTGCTGTCATTGGAGATGACCACCACCTGGAACGAGGCACTCGAGTTGGGCGGGATGTTGCCGAGCGAGCAGTCCAACACGCCGCCTTGCAGATTCGCAGACGGGCAGTCGGTTCCTGCGAAGGCGGCGACCGACGGGCTCGGCAGCAGGTCCGTGACGTGCACGCCCGTCGCCACGAACGGTCCGGTGTTCACCGTGAGCGTGTACGTCAGCTCGCTGCCCTTCGGGACGTTGCTGAAGTCCGGGCACACCGGCCCGCCCGGCCGCACGGTGCAGTTCGTCAGCACCTTCGACAACGCCATCAGCCGCTGCTGCACCGAAATGTCGGTTTCCACCGACGGCGCTTCGTTGAGGTGCAGATCGGAGGCCGCGACCGTGTTCACGATCGTCTGGCCCAAGTCCGTCTTTCCCGGCACCACCACGTTGAAACTTCCAGAGCACACCACGCCCGGCTTCAAATCGAAGCCGCTCACGGAAAGCTTCAACTCCTCGTTGCTGAAGGCTATCGATGGCTGGCCACAGCCGACGGTCGCCAGCGACCCCAACAAGAACTCGGCGTTCGTCGGGAGCGTATCAACGATGGATGCGTTCTTCGAGCAGCTGAAGCCCGCGTTGGACAGCGTGAATTGATAATTGATCGTGCCGCCGGGCTCGGTCGGACTGGGGCTGCCGAGCGCATTGAGCATCAGGATCGGCGGCCGCACGGTGATGCTCGCCTCGGTGGCCGCCTTGCCACCGTTCGACGCGGTTGCGGTTGCCACGTTCTTGATGCCCGTGCCGTTGGCGAGATGCGGCTGCACGCGCATCGTTACGGCAACCGTCGCCGTCCCCCCGGGGGGCACGCTGTCGAGCGTCCATGTCACGGTGGTGCCATCGAAGCCGCACGGGCCGCCGTCGCAGCTGACGAAGTCGAGTCCCTCAGGCACCACGTCCACTATCTGCACCGCGTTGGCTGTGGCGCACGCCGGCCCTGCACCGTTCCTCACTGTGGCAAAGAAGGTCACGGTGTCTTCTGGGGCGGGCTGGTCCGGCGCCACGCAGCCGTTGGGCATGTCGCTGCATAGCGCATCGGCGGACGTGCACGTGACCGCAGCCACCATATCGAGGCACGGTGCACTGACGATGAGCGAATGCGTGGCCATGGCTAAGTGGCCGGTGGAGTCGACTGCCGTGCTCACGTTGAAGAGCACTCCGCCCCGCGCGAAGTTCGGGGCTATCTGCGCCCGGAAGCTCACGGTCAGCGTTTGCCCGGCGCGCACGCGCGGGAACTGCCAGTGAATGACGCCGGCGTTGAAGCTGCCGCACACGGTGCACGCATCGCTGGGATCCCCCGACGTGGCCGAACCGGGCACGAACGTTTCCCCGGGCGGCAAGAGGTCCTCAATCACCACACCGGCAGCAGCCGTCGAGCCGAAGTTGGTGAAGGACAGCTCGTAGGTGATCAGGTCGCCCGCCGGCACCTGCGCGCCGTCGGCAAGCCCTTCCGGAAATGGATGGCTCGCGTCGCTCGCCTTCTTGCTCAACACCAAGGCGGACGAATGCACGGTGAGCATGGCGGGGTTGCTGACCGCGAGGTTGCCTTGGTTGTCGGAGACCTTCGCAATATTCTTGACGATCGTGCCTTCGTCCAGGTTGTCATTCAGCCGCACGTACAGGTGCATCACCAGATGTGTGCCGGCATGAATCACGCCCCGGAAGTTCCAGGTCAGCACACCATTCGGACCTTCGACGGCTGTGCCGCCGACGCATGGCGGAACAAAGCTCGGAGTGGGATCGTCGGAGCTGCAGTCGGCGGAAATGAAGGTCACCAGGGGATTGCCAAATTGATCCGTCGGTAACGTGTCGCGCACGATCACGTTCACCGACTGCTGCCGCACCGTGACTCGGATCTCATATCCGATGACACTCCCCGCCAGCGGGTTCATGGTGTTGCTGATGATGCTCTTTTCGATCTCGAGATGCGGCGTCGGTCCGATCGTCGGCGTCTGCGTCGGCGTGGGCGTGGGCGTGTTGGTCGGCGTGTTGGTCGGCGTCGGCGTATCGATGAACGAGTCGTTCGTACCAGCCTGATCGGTCGCGAACAGGGTGCCATCAGCGCGAACTTTGAAACCGGTGGCGCCCGTCCCGAAGCCAACCGCCATGTCGCTCTCCGCGACAAACACAATCAACTGGCATGTGCTCGGGGAATTGGCGCAGTTCCCTTGAAGCAGAAACCCATCACGCGTCGTTTGCGTGGCGCTGTTTCCGAAGGGGCTGCCGAGCGTGTCGTCCAGAGTCACTGTCTGGCAGCTTGTTTCACCAGTCGCTGGGTCAGAGGTCACGATCGCCGGCGAGGGACTGCACGCTGGGGGCTGCGTAGAAGGGAATACTGTGGTGGCGCCCATGCAGGTACCGCTGGGAACGCTGCGCATGAGCGCGGGGTCGCCCATCGTGCCCGTTCCAACATCCACTCCCGCGGGCACGGCAGTGAGTATCGTGCCCACCCCGGGGTCGGCAGTATGTATGTCAACCAGGGGTACGGAGCTGAAGGCTGGATCCGCGCTCACCGTGCTGCCGTCAGGCAAGGTCAAGATGCCCTTGCCGTTCGCGCCGCCCGCCTGCAAGTTTGCGCAGCTCACGGAGTTGCTCGTGAAGCCCCTCAAGACCGTGGTGCGCATACGGTTCGGCAGCAATGGAGAGCTGGCGCCCTCCCCTTGCACACCCGCAGCCAACGCAGTCAGGACACCGTCACCCGGAGGCGCTTCGATGCAGAGGGAAACGTTGCCCGAGGTGAGAGCGACGCTGGTAACTTGGGTCCCGATGCTGCTGACGGTGCCGGTGGCGACGAAGTAGACGTGGTTGTCGGCAGACAGGCACGCGACTGAGCCGAGCCCGAAGCTCCTATGGACACCCAGCACGGTGAAGACCAAACTCAGAGCGAACGCGACTAGCGTTGCAAACATCGCGCTCTGGAAGCTCACGCCACCACTCTTGCCTTCCCCCCAAGGAACGTCGATCTGGTCATACCGGACAAGAGCAGGCCGTTTCGCAGAAAAGAACGTCACGTAACACCACGAGCCCGCCGCCGCGCGCCGCAGTATCGTCTGTTCCGGAAGGCGCTGCCGCGCGTCAGATGGATCTACGTTCGTCGTCGACACTTCCATAGCCCAAAAAACGGCGAGGGGGCTCGGTACATGCCCCCTCGCCGGTGTTCTTGCGAGGTGCGCGGTGACCTTACGTCGGGCTCCGCGCACCTCGTCTGCGTGTTACGACCGCGGCGGTCGCGGTTTGCGCGTCGGGCGCGGTTTGCGCGTCGGGCGTGCCTTACGCGTCGGCCTAGGCTTCGGCGTCTTCGTCACCACCGGCGTCGATTGGGCTGGTGGATTGGTCACCGACGGTGGCGGCGGCGCAGACGGCTGCGTCGCGTCGGGCGGCGGTGTCGGCTGGGCCGGTGGGTCGGTCACTACCGGCGAAGGATCGGCCGGTGGG
>CAZCGA010000129.1:0-17885 GCA_964498075.1 uncultured Binatia bacterium (SeqCode)
CGATCAACCGATGCATCATGGTGAAAATCTACCCACACGCTTTGGAGAAGAGGCATTTTCCGATTGCGGCTTACGCGCCACGCGCCAAAACGATCCACCTGGCAAAGTCGTTGTCTTGCAAGCAGTTCGACCGGTTTGCCCCCAAACCGCCGAAGCAGCTAGGCTGACCGCTGTTGCGGGACGAAGAGAACTAGGCCGACCGGCCGAATAGGTGTTATACGGACCGATGACCCAGATGATGGACCGGGACGAGAAGGAGGAGCTGATTGAAGCTCTCCGCCGAATCGCGACCGAGCTGGGAACGGATTCCGTTTCCAGGCCCGATTTTCTTCGGCACAGCGGCGTCTCGGAGCGGAAAGTCCAGCTTCTGTTCGGCGGATATAACGGTCTAGTCGAGGCGGCCGGCCTTGTCCCGCGGAGGTTCCCCTCTTCCGATTCACCGACGTACTCGGACGACGAGATGCTGCAAGAGATTGTCCGTGTCCTGCGTGAGCCGCACTCGAAGCTGACGCGGATCTTCTTCGAGCAGAACTCCAAAATCTCGTCCTCGGCGTGCGAGCGCCGATTCGGAGGCTGGATCAACGCGCTGAAGAGAGCCGCCGTCCAACTCGATCCGGAAAGAGACGCGGGGCTGCTTTCCCGAATCCAGGAGTACACCGCCCCGGCTCTGCCCGTTCGATCGAGGCCCCTGCAAGCAGGGCGAGAGATCCCGACCGGCCACGCACCGGAGGTCGCGGAGGAGGGCGAGGAGCAGGAGGACACGGAAGAGGTGGAGGTGGAGCCGGTCACCCAGGACCGGCCAGTGCCGATCTCCCGCGGCAACATCTACGGCGACTTCATCAACTTCCGAGGTCTCCAGCATGCTCCTGTGAACGAGCAAGGGGTCGTCTTCCTATTCGGCATGATCTGCCGCGAACTCGGCTACGTCGTCGAAATCGTGAAGCCCGGGTTTCCCGATTGCGAGGCGAAGCGGGAAGTTCGGCCGGGGATGTGGCAGCGCGTTCGCATCGAGTTCGAGTTTCGGTCTCGAACCTTCCGCTCGCACGGCCACGATCCTGACCAATGCGATGTGATCGTCTGCTGGCAAGACAACTGGCCCGATTGCCCGATCGAGGTAGTGGAGCTCAAGTCGGCCATTCAGCGTCTGCCCGCTACGTTGAAATCGCCATGACGTCGAGGGGACCGTATAACCCGCGCTTGGAGGCGACTCCGCAGCAGCCGCCCCACGACGCCCGCGGCTCAAGCGCATGCCGTTATGCGTCCGCAACAGTTGAATAGTCCCCGGTGAACGGTGATGGCAAGTCCGTCTGAAATCGTTTCTGCTGCTGCTGCCGCGGCAAGCGCGATCGGTGGTGCGTTCGCAGCCTGGGCCGCGTTCCGTTCAGCAGATTCCGCTCGCGTCGCGCAAAGAGCCGCAGAAGATGCGGAACGCAGAGCAGCCATTCGTCAGGCTGTCGTTACCGTAAGCGAAGTTTTGGTCGAAGCTCAGCGGGTTGAAGCTCGAGCTACGGAAGTCAAACTCGCATATCAATCGTTGGCCGTCTTCTCAGGCTCAGTTGGCAATTCGCGCATTGACCTCTACCTATCGGCGGTCAGTGAGAAGACGAAGAGGGCTGGAGAGTTATCAAGCCATGCGCAGCTGTTCTCCGGAAACACGGGGAGCTTAGAGAGAGTTCCGCTGGAAGAAATCGACAGGGTGCACATGAGTCTCTCCACTGCCCTTACCGAGGTGCGTGCATTGCGCGAGGACCTTGAGAGAGAACACGCGTTCGTCGACGGTCAGTGTGCGGTGTACAGGGACAAAGTAGTCAGAAGCTCATCCAAGCAATGACGCACAACCGCCGCTCAACTAAATCGTTCTGCCGGCATGTGAGGTCGTCGGACGAGGACGAAAGGAGAGGCAGTGAAGAATCGATTTGAGCCGGAGAAGTACCATGATCTCAAGATCGTAACGGATGGAAACAAGACGGTCGGTCATATCAGGGTAAAGCCAAGCGGCGTCCTATGGGTGCCCAAGAATGCGAAGAAGTGGTATGGTGTCGATCTGGACAAGTTCGCCGGCTTCATGGAGCGAGAAGGCAAACTCCAGGACAAGTAGCTCCTCGGGGATGCCGCTGCGCAACAGCGCGGGGCGCATTACAAGCGGCTCAAGCGGACCGCTTGAAAGATGCGGCCGCTTAGCCGCAAGCCGTTAGCCTGGTCGAGTGTTCATGGCACCAGCCCTGATACCGAGTGGCGAGAAGTTCTCGGTCATTGCGGTCGTGAGCTGCGATTCCGAGGTAACCGCGGACGTCTCGTTGCCGGATGGCGCGACGGTCAGTCCTGGAACCGCGCGCCTTCTCGACGATTGGTGGCGCTCTCAACTGGGCGACATCCGTTTCGACGAGCTGCAGCGACGCTGTAACCTCGTCCTCATCCATCACCAACGAAGCGAGACTCTGGCGCTCTGGGACCACGAGAACACAGAACTGTATGAGGAAGCATTCAGGCTGTTCTGTCTGCTGCAACTCTTTGGCGTCCCCCAGTATGATCGGGCCTTTGCTCTCAACGGCTCTGTGGAAGGTGAGCGCATCAACGTAATACAAGTCGGCGAGATCGATCGATTCTACACAACGGCAGGCAGTTCCCGCTCGCCAGTAACAGTGCAAGCGCTGTCGGCCGCTGCAGACGTCTCGGGCATCTGGCGCGAAGTGATCGACGTGGGCCAGGACTTCGCGCGGATCAGGCGAGGTCTCGCTGTGTTATTGGACGGGCTTCGCCAGAGCTTTGGGCAGGAACGGCTTCATCAGTATGTTCGAGCAATCGAAGCGGCGATCCTCCCCGAGCAGGGCAAGACACGCAGGCAATTCATTTCGCGATGTCAGACATTTGCGGGCGCGGATTCGGAGATTGCCGCCACGCTTGGCGAAGCGTTCGACATGAGAAGCGCTGTTGAGCACGTTCATGAATGGGACCGAGCTTTGGTGTCTCACCCGGCCTCTGACCGCGAACCTCTGGCGATGAAACGCACTCGACAAATCGAGTTCCTCGCTTGTGCTATCTACCGCCGCATCTTGACCGTGCCGGTTCTACGAGAGCACTTTCGTTCAGACGACAGTATTGGAACCTACTGGTCGCAATCGGACGAGTGCAGGCGGGCCGCGTGGGGGGAGACGCTCGATATACGGGGAGTATCGTGAGCGAAGTCGCACAGGCTAACCCGCCGCTCGATCGGACCGCGGGCATGAGAGGACCGTTCAGATCGAACCGTCGCGGCGTGCCCGCGGCCGCTCAGCGGCACGACGTTCGGCTTCTCGACCAAGCTGGGGTAGACTCCCGCCGCCATGTATGGGTGGCGTCCCGAGAATGCGAAGACGCGCGAGACACGGGCCGAGCTTCCACCGGAAGCTGAGGACACCATCCAGCGCAAAGACTAGATGACCTAGCGGTGGCCTGACTTGGAGCCTTCCGTTTCGTCCACCCGCAGCCCGCCTTCTGTCGCAGCGCGGGACTGCGCGCTCGCGGCAACCACCGGGATCCTGGCGTGCCTCAGCTTTCCGCGCTTCGCGCTCTACAATCTGATCGGCGACGGTGGCCGGCGCGGCTCCGACGCATGAGGCGCGCAAAGGGACGGAACATCCCCCTCGCATCCACCACCGCGGTGCGCTATATGCCAACCCCGATCGGCCGGAGCGGCGTGTTGCTCCCCGGAATTTGAATTCCGTCACCCGTTGTGGTTTGTCACTTCTGGCGCGCGTTCCGCCCGCCACTGGAGAGAGGATTGCCGGCTCACATTTCACCGCTGCACCGCCCCGACACCCCGACCACGGATGCTGCTTCGGTCGCTGCACAAGAGCACCCGGAGATCTCCGTCGTCATTCCGATCTTCAACGAGGCCGAGAACATCGAAGTGTTGCACCAACGCCTGTCGGCGACGCTGGCGCAGCTGGGACGCTCGTACGAGGTGTGGTACGTCGACGACGGCAGCGCCGACCGGTCGCTGGATCTCCTGAACGCCATCGCCGCTGGCGACGGACACGTCGGGATCATCGAGCTGACCCGCAACTTCGGCCAACACGCCGCCGTGCTCGCTGGGTTCGCCGCGGCGCAGGGTGAGATCGTCGTCACTCTCGATGGCGACCTGCAGAATCCGCCCGAGGAGATCCCGCGGCTCGTCGCCAAGCTTGAAGAAGGGTACGAGGTCGTCGGTGGCTGGCGCGAGGACCGGCAGGATCCGGCGTTTCGCCGCACCGCGTCCGATTTGATCAATCGCCTGACATCAATGACCGTCGGCGTCAAGATGAACGACTACGGCTGCATGCTGCGCGCCTATCGGCGCAGCATCATCCGGCAGATCATCGAGTGCGACGAACGGTCGAGCTTCATTCCTGCCCTTGCCAACTCCTTGGCCAAGCACACTGCGGAGATCGAGGTGCAGCACTCCGACCGCTGGAGCGGCCGTTCCAAATACACGCTGATGAAGCTCATGCGCTTGTCGTTCGATCTGATCACCGGCTTCTCCTTGCTGCCGATCCAGATGATGAGCCTCGCGGGAATCTTGGTGGCGCTCGCCGGCATCGGCTTCGGCGGCTTCCTGCTGATTCGACGTCTGTTCGTCGGCCCGGAGAGCGAGGGGGTGTTCACCCTGTTCGCGATTCTCTTCGTCTTCATCGGCATTCTCATCCTGGCGGTCGGCCTCGTGGGTGAATACGTGGGCCGCATCTATCTCGAGGTGCGCCGCCGCCCGACCTACCGCATCAGAGCCATTCACCAGCGCGCGCGGTAAGCTGATGCGCTCGGTGGTGTTTGCGTATCACGACATCGGCTACGTGTGCCTGCAGGAGCTGTTGCAGGCGGGCGCCAGCGTGTCCGCGGTGTTCACGCACGCGGACGATCCGCGTGAGGTCGTGTGGTTCCGTTCCGTGCGCGCGCTGGCGGAAGCGCGCGGCATCCCGGTGTTCGCACCCGACCACGTCAACACGCCGGAGTGCATCGCGCGGATCGCGGCGTGGCAGCCGGACTTCGTGTTCTCCTTCTACTACCGCAAGCTCTTGTGCAACGAGATTCTCGCGCTCCCGACGCGCGGCGCGCTCAACCTCCACGGCTCGCTGCTGCCGCGCTACCGCGGGCGCTGCCCGGTCAACTGGGTCCTCATCCACGACGCGCACGAGACCGGCGTCACGCTGCACTACATGGAGGAGAAGCCCGATCGCGGCGACGTCGTCGCGCAACGGGCCGTGCCGATCACCGACGCCGACACCGCCCTGACGGTTTTCCACAAGCTCACGGCTGCGGCCGCGGCGCTGATGCAGGACACCTACCCGTTGCTGTGTGCGGGCACCGCACCGCGCACGCCGCAGGATCACACCCGGGCGAGCTACTTCGGCGGACGCCGGCCGGAGGACGGCCGCATCGACTGGACGCAGCCGGCGCGCGCCGTGTTCAACCTGGTGCGCGCCGTCACCCATCCGTATCCCGGTGCGTTCACGTCGTGCCGCGACCGCAAGCTCTACGTGTGGGAAGCGCGGCTCGGCGCGCAAGGCGAGCCGACACCGCAGCGGCCCGGAACGGTGCTCGCGGTTGCGCCGGAGCTGCAGATCCAAACCGGCACGCAGCCCATTCGTCTGACACTCGTGCAGGGGGAAGATGAAGCGGAGCTGTCCGGCGCAGAGTGGGCGGCGCGCCATCAGGTGCGGGAAGGAGTCTGTCTGACATGAAGGTTCTGATCACCGGTGGCGGCGGCTTTGTCGGCTCCCACCTCGCCGACCACTTCGTCGCCCGCGGCGACGAGGTGTTCATCATCGACACCGGCTCCGTCAAGAAGACCCGTCATCTGATGGGCAATCCACTCTTCCACTATATCCGCGACAGCGTCTTCAACCTCGAGATCCTCGAAGGGCTGATTACCAAGTGCGATCTGATCTACCATCTTGCCGCCGTCGTCGGCGTCGAGTACTACGTCGGCGACCCGTACGAGGTGCTGAACGTCAACGTCAACGGAACGCAGAACGTCCTCAAGCTGGCGTTCAAGCATCAGAAGAAGGTCGTCTTCGGCTCCACGTCCGAGGTCTACGGCCGCAACCCCAAGGTGCCGTGGCGCGAAGACGACGATCGCGTCCTCGGCTCGACGCGCATCGACCGCTGGTGTTACTCCACCTCGAAGGCCGTAGGCGAGCACTTCTGCATCGCGTACCACCGTATGGGGCTGCCGGTAACCATCACACGCTACTTCAACGTCTACGGCCCGCGCCTCGATCGGCTCGACGTCGGGCGCATCATCACCATCTTCATGGGCCAGGTGCTGCGCGGGGAGCCGCTGACCGTCATCGGCGACGGCCAGCAGACGCGCTGCTTCACCTACATCGAGGACGCTGTCCGCGCCACCGCCGCCGCGGGTACCGCACCCGGCACCGACGGCGAGGTGTTCAACGTGGGCACCAACGTGGAAACCACAGTCCTCGAGCTGGCGCGTCTGATGATCGACATCGCCGCGTCGAAGTCGATCATCAACTTCGTCACTCAAGAGGCGGTGTACGGCTCCAGCTACGAGGACATTCCCCGCCGCGTCCCCGATGCGACCAAGATGGAGCAAGTGTTGGGGGTGCATGCCACCACCTCGTTGCGCGAGGGGCTGACGCGCACGATCGAGTGGTTCCGCAGCACGCCGCAGTAAGCCGTGGGCGCGATTCAGCTTGGATTGAAGGTCGACGTCTGCACCCACACGGCCCTGAAGGACGGCGTGCCGGCGTTGATGCGGCTGTTCGACGAGCTGGGCATTCGCGCCAGCTTCTTCGTGGCGTGCGGACCCGACCATTCCGGGCGGGCCATCCGCCGCATCTTCCGGCCGGGCTTCCTGACGAAGATGCTGCGCACCAACGCGGTGGGCACCTATGGCTGGCGCACGCTGCTGTACGGCACGCTGCTCCCCGGGCCGCAGATCGCCCGCTCGTTTCCGCAGACGCTGCGCGCGCTGGTGAGCGCCGGACACGAGGTGGCAATGCACGGCTACGATCACACGTACTGGCACGATCGGTTGCCGAAATTGCCGGCGGCGGCGGTGCGCGACGAGTTGGAACGCGCGCGCGCGGCGTTCACCGAAGTGCTCGGCCGCACGCCGCAGGCGTTCGGCGCCCCCGGGTGGCAGTGTACCGCCGCCAGCCTGGCGAGTGAGGATGCCGTGGGGTTGGTGTACCACAGCGACACGCGTGGTACCGTGCCGTTCATTCCGGAGATGGACGGCCGGCGCTTCCGCACCGTGGAGATCCCGACCACGCTGCCGACGTTGGACGAGACGTACGGCCGAATCGGCACGGGCGTGCGCGACGTCACCGCCTTCTACCTCCAGCAGCTGCGCCCGGGCTTGAACGTGTACACTGCGCACGCGGAGATGGAAGGCATCGGCCAGCTGCCGCATCTGCGCAATCTGCTCGGAGCCATGCGCGCCCAGGTCCGGTTCACCCGCCTGATCGACGTCGCCATGGAGATCAACGCCCGCCGCGACACGCTGCCGGTCGCTCGCGTCGTCCCCGGCCCGATCGAAGGACGGGCCGGGACCGTGGCGTGGCAGGAGGCCGCGCGTGGGTAGCGCAGCCAGGGCGGCTGGCGTCCCGCAGCCCGCGCCGCGTGTGACGCTGCGCGTGCCGGCGTGGGTCGCGTCGATCTTCTGCGCCGCCGTCGTGCTGGTGTATCTCGGCACGCTCGGCCACTTCGCGTTGGCGGAGCCCGACGAAGCGCGCTACGCCGAGATCGCCCGCGAGATGATCGAGCTACGCGACTGGGTGACCCCGCACCTCAACTACGTCAAGTACTTCGAGAAGCCGCCGTTGATCTATTGGCTCACCGCCATCAACTTCGAGCTGTTCGGCATGAGCGAGCTCGTCGTGCGCCTGTGGCCGTCGCTGTTCGGCCTGCTCGGCATCGGCATCACCGGCTTGCTGGGGCGATCGATGTACAACCCGTGGGTGGGCTGGGTGTCAGCGGGGCTACTCGCCGCGACGCCAATTTACTTCGGGCTCAGTCAGATCGTGATTCTCGACATGCCGCTGAGCGCCTTGATGACCGTCGGGCTCGCCGCCTTCTGGTTCGCCTACGTTCGGGAGCCGCAGCGCCGCGGGTTCGTACTGCTGCTGTACGTCGCGACCGCACTCGGCGTGCTGACCAAGGGGCCGGTCGCCGCGGTGCTGACGGGCGCGATCATTTTTGCGTTCCTCGGGCTGCGGCGCGAGCTGGCGGCGCTGCGCTGGGTGCTCTCGCCGCTCGGCATTGCCGCGTTCGTGCTGATCACGCTTCCCTGGTTCGTCATGGTCAGCCACCGCAACCCGGAGTTTCTCGACTTCTTCATCGTCAAGCAGCACGTCGACCGCTTCGCACACGCGGACGAGCACCGGCAGGCGCTCTGGTTCTTCGTGCCGATCGTGCTGGGGGGCATGCTGCCCTGGAGCGGCTTCGCGCTGCTGGCGCCGCGCCGCCTGTGGACGTTTCTCCTCCGCGTCGTCCGGCGGCGGATGTCCACCGCGGCGCTGTATTGCATCGTGTGGAGCGGCGTGGTCTTCGTCTTTTTCAGTCTCTCGGGATCGAAGCTCGGGACCTACATCCTGCCGATGTTCTACCCCTTGGCAGTCCTCGGCGCGCGCTTCTTCGAGCAGCTGATTGCGGGGCGGCAGCGCAGCGTCCTCGTCCGGGGCGCCGTCATCATCCTGGTCGTTGCCGTCCTCGTCGCCGTCGGCACACTGGTCACCAACGAGGTGGTGGACGCCTGGCAGGTCGCACTGATCGTCCCGCAGCTCTGGCTGGGTGCGGGCATTCTCGCGGTGGCGTCGTGTACGGCGCTCGCCCTGATGCGCAGCCGCACGCCGTCCGTGGCTCGGTTGCAGGCAGGCTTCGCGACCATGCTGGCCGGCACGTTGGCGTTGCAGCTGGTCGCCATCAGTGGCCGCGGCGTCACCGCGCAGTACCGGCCGCTCGGGCTGGTGCTGCGGCGGCAGGCGCGGCCGGAGGATCAGATCGTCGTCTACATACATTACGTGCAAGGGGTGACCTTCTACAGCCAGCGGCGGACGATCATGGTTCGAGGGCGCGGTGAGCTGGACTTCGGCAGTCGCCAAGGCGATCAGGCGGCCTTCTTCTGGGAGTCGGACGCACAGCTGCTCGATGCGTGGCGTTCGGGGCGACGGATCTTTCTGGTGATCAACCGCTCCGAGCTGGAACCGCTGCGGACGCAGTTGCAACCGGCCCCGCGTCAGCTCGCGGCGCACGGCAAGAAGGTCATCGTGGTCAACTTCAGCTGACATGATCGAGCCCGCCGACATCGACGCGCCGAGCACCTCGACGGCACCCGTCATTGCCCTATCCGCACTGCTCGTCGTGGCCGCGTGGGCGGTGTTGCAGCTGTGGGGTCTCGGTGACACGCCCTTCCACACCAAGGGGGAGCCGCGCGAGGGACTGGTCGTGTGGGAGATGACCCACGGTGGCGGCTGGATCCTGCCGCAGCGCAACGGGGTTGAGCTGCCCTCCAAGCCTCCCCTGCTTCACTGGCTGGGTGCCATCACATCGCTGCTGCACGGCGCCACCGACGAGTGGAGCATCCGCTTCCCATCGGCCGCGCTGTCGCTGCTCGGTCTCCTCTGCGTATTCGCCGCCGGGGCGGCATTGTGGAGCGCTCAGGCGGGTCTCATCGCGGCCTTGGCGCTCATGACCATGTTCGAGTGGGCGCGTGCAGCCATCAACGCGCGCGTCGATATGACCCTCACCTTCGGGTTGGAGCTGGCCTTCCTGAGTCTGCTGTTCTTTCTGCGGAGCCGTGCCGGCAGGTGGCTCATCCCGCTGTATATCGGCATCGCCCTGGCGGTGTTGGGAAAGGGACCGGTGGGGGCGATCCTGCCGGGTCTGGTGGCGCTGCTGATGGTGGTGCTCACTCGTGATGCGAGCTTCCTGCGGCAGATGCGGCTCGGTGCCGGCGCGGTGGTCGTCGCGGTCGTCGCCGGCAGCTGGTATGTCATGGCGCTGTTGCTCGGCGGCTGGGAATTCTTCCGCAAGCAAGTGCTGTCGGAGAACCTCTTCACCTTTCTCGACAGTCCCGACTACGGCTCCGGTGGCCACCGCCACTTCGTGGCGTATCTGCTCGGTGCACTCCTCCTCGGAGTGTTGCCGTGGACGGTACTTCTTCCGGGCGTGGCCGTGCGCTGCTGGCGCCAGCGGCGCGACATCTCGCGAAGCGATGCTCGGGGTTATCTGCTCGTCTGGATCGTCGTCGTCTTTGGCTTTTACGCGTTCGCGGCCAGCAAACGCAGCGTCTATCTCCTGGCTCTGTACCCGGCCGTCGCGCTGCTGCTGGGCTGGTGGTGGGACGAGCAGAGCCGGGCAAACCCGGTCGAAGACCGCTGGCTGGCAGGGGTGCTGCAGGCCGTCGTCTGGCCGTTGCTCGGAGTGGTAGGAGTCCTCTTCGTGGTCGTGTTGCTCGAGGGGCTCGGCGCGCCGGTGGTCGCAACCGTGAAGCGGTGGCTACCGCCCGTCGCGCATCCGTTTGTGCCGGTGGTGAGTGACACGCTTCGCGCCGGGCGTTGGCCGCTCCTCGGCTGCCTGCTGCTCGCGTGGGCATCGTTGTATGCAAACATCCGAGCGGCCCGCACGATGCGGTGGACGCGGATCTTCGTCACGCTGTTCGTCGCCGTCGCCGCCTTGATCGTGTCGACCAGCAAAGTGATTCTCCCAGGAGTTGCCGAACGGCAGTGCGTGCGCGATTTCATGTCCCAGGTGCGTGACGTCGTCGGGCCGTCCGGCACCCTTTTCTTCTACAAGACGTTCGAGTATGGAGCTGTCTTCTATTGGCAAGGCCACATTCCCGTGTATGACGGGTCGTGGCCCGCCGGTGCGCCGCGCTATCTGCTCATGCAGCAGGCGGCGTGGGAGCAAGCTCAAACGGTAGCGGGTGATCAGTACGAGCAGGTCATCTTTCCGAACGATAGGAACCTCAACGGGCCAGAGCACCTCGTACTCGTTCGCCGCGTGGAGGCACAGTAGTTGGCTCATGGCCGGGAGCTCTCCCGGGGGTGGAGGTACAGCGACGGGGCCGCTGCGAGGTGGGAGGCATGACATGAAGATTCCGCTGCTTGATCTCAAACGTGAGCATGAAGCGATCCGGGAGGAGTTGCAGCAGGCATGGGCCGCGACCTTGGCCACCATGCATCTGCTCAAAGGTGAAAACGTCGCGGCGTTCGAACGAGAGATCGCCGCCTACGTCGGGACGCCCTACGCCTGTGGGGTCGCCTCGGGCACCGACGCGTTGCTGCTCGCCGTGCTGGGTCTGGGTATCGGCCGCGGCGACGAGGTGATCACCCATGCCAACGCCTTCGCCGCGGCGGTGGAGGCGGTGCACCACGCCGGCGCGCAGCCCGTGTTGGTCGACGTTGAAGCCGACGGCAGCGGGCCCGACCCGGACGCCGTGGCCGCCGCCATCACGTCGCGCACCAAAGCCATCATGGTCGTCCACCTGTACGGCTCGCCGCTGCAGTTGGCACCGATCGAGAGTCTGGTACAGCGCCATCGGCTCGCACTGATTGAAGACGGCTCGCACGCGCACGGCGCCAGCCGCGACGGGCGCCGCGTGGGCACCTTCGGGCGCGCCGGCTGCTTCAGCGCCGGCGTCGTCAAAAGCCTGGGTGCCTACGGTGACGCGGGGTTCGTGACCACCGCCGATGCCGATCTCTACGCCCGCCTCCGCCTGCTGCAGACGCACGGGCAGGAGCAGAAGAACCGCCACGTGTTGTACGGCTTCAACAGCCGGCTCGACGAGATCCAAGCCGCCGTGCTGCGCGTGAAGCTGCGCCATCTCGAGGCGCGCAACCAGCGTCGCCGGGCGATCGCCGCCTACTACGGTGAGCGCTTCAACGACCTCGACGTACGAGTGCCGTGCGAGCAGATGGGCGAGGTGCACGTCTATCATCAGTACGTCATCCGCAGCGCTCAGCGCGACCGCCTGCGCGCGCACTTGCAGGGCGCGGGCATTGAGACGGGGATCCACTATCCGGCCCCGTTGCACCGCCATCCCGCCTGGTTGCGCCGCTACGGCGAGTCACCACGGCTGCCGCGCGCCGAGCGCCTGGCGCAAGAAGTCCTCTCGCTCCCCGTCTTTCCGGATCTGACGGACGCTGAGGTGGAGCACGTGGCCGCCGCGGTCATCACGTTCTTGCGCAGCGCCCGATGACCGGCGCCGCAACACCGGCGTTGTCGGTCGTCGTGCCGGTATACAACGAGGAAAAGAACGTGGCCCCGCTCTTCGGGGAAATTCGCGACGTCATGCGTGCCATCGGCCAACCGTTTGAAGTGATCTTCGTCAACGACGGCAGCTCTGACGGGACCCTGGAGCAACTGCGCAGGCAGATGGTGGGCGAGCCCCGCCTGCGGGTCCTCGACCTCGATGGCAACTTCGGCGAAGCCGCGGCCTTGTCGGCCGGGTTCGGCGCGGCGCGCGGCGAACTGGTGGTCACGCTCGATGGGGATGGCCAGAATGACCCGCATGATATTCCACACTTGCTGAAGACCCTCGAACGCGGCGGCTACCGGGTTGTCTCCGGGTGGCGGCAGGAGCGACAAGAGGGCCTGCTGCTGCGCGTGCTGCCGTCGCGGCTGGCCAACCGCCTCATCGCCGCGGTCACCCGCATTCCAGTGCACGATCACGGCTGCGGCCTGAAGGTGTATCAGCGCGCGATGCTCCGGCATACGGCGCTGCCTCGTGGCATGAATCGCTTCTTGCCCGCGATCCTGGGTGTCAGCGCCGGCGAGGTCGCGGAGGTGCCGGTCAACGACCGCCGCCGCGTCCATGGCCAATCGCACTACGGCATCAGCCGCACGCTGATTGTCCTGCGCGACCTGTTGGCAGTCCGATTCATCATCCGGAGCCCGAGGGTGGGAGAGTCCGCGTGGCGCGCCGTGATGATCGTCAGCGTCGCCGCTGCAGTGGGCGCAGCGCAGCGGCACCATCCAGTGCTATCCGTCGCCTTGGCGGTGCTCTGTATCGTGGCGGTGGTGATCTGGTGGAACCTGCGCCGCTTCAATCGCGCCCAGCGCGACGGCGTCTATCGCGTACGGCGCGAGTACACGGCAGAGGAAGAGCGCGCCGTGCTCGAGCCCACCGGGCGGGTCGCATGAGTAGGCTGCGCCTCGGGCTCGTCGGCGCCGGGTACTGGGGCGAGAAGCTGCTGCGGGTGTTTGGTGAGCTCGACGGGGTTCGTGTGCAGGCCGTGTGCGATGCCGATCCGCAGCGATTGGCCGCCGTCGCGACGCGGGCGGACACGGTCACGCAGCTCGAAGAGCTGCTGCGACGTGACGACGTGGATGCGGTCTTGGTCGCCACGCCACCCTCGTCACACTACCAGCTCGCCCGGCAAGCTTTGGATGCAGGCAAGCACTGCTGGGTCGAGAAGCCGCTGGCGATGCGTGCGACGGAGGCGCGCGAGCTGGTGGAGAGCGCGCGCCGCCGCGGGCTCACGTTGTTCGTCGACGAGACGTTCCTCTACGACCCGCTGCTCCAGCGCGCCAAGCAATGGATTGACGCGGGCCGCCTCGGCGAGCTGCTTCACCTCTCGTTTCAGCGGCTCAGTATGGGACGCATCCGGCGCGACTCCAACGTGTGGTGGAACTCGGCGCCGCACGACCTGTCGATCCTGCGCTACCTGGTCCCGCGATCCGTCGAACGCATCCACGTGGACGCGTTCGCCTATCTACAGCAAGGCATCGCCGACGTCGCCATGGGCACCGTCACCCTGGCCGGTGGCGTCTCGGCACACGTCTATCTGAGTTGGCTGTCGCCGCTGAAGGTCGCCAGCATCGTCGTCGTCGGCAACAAGGGCATGGTGCACTACGAGGGCCGCTTCGGACAGCGGGCCCTGCAGTTCTTCGACTACGCCGTCGCCGACCCCGCATCGGTGCGCGACAATGTCGTGCCGATCCCGCGCTTCGCTGCTACCGAGACCGTCACCGGCGGCCCAGAAGAGCCCCTCGCTTTGGCCGCACAGGCCTTCGTCACCTCGCTGCGCACCGGCACTCCCGCACCCAGTGCCGGCGAGCATTCCCAGCATGTCGTCGAACTACTCGAAGCCGGTGCGCACGCCGCCGCCCGGAGAGATTCTGCATAGAGAATCCTGAGCGACCGTGGTACCTTCAGGACCAGGATTGAGCTGATGGCAA
This sequence comes from uncultured Binatia bacterium (SeqCode), assembly GCA_964498075.1. Lineage (GTDB taxonomy): Bacteria > Desulfobacterota > Binatia > HRBIN30 > HRBIN30 > CAZCGA01. The sequence goes on from CAZCGA010000129.1 coordinate 14,164, forward strand.
CGGTGAGGGGCAAGATCTTGGTCGTTGAAGATGATCCGGACATCATGCGCATCATCATGCAGGCGCTGACCAACGCGGGATTCCAGGTCATCCCCGCGTACGGCGGAGAGGATGCCATCCGCAAGGCACAGCTGCAGAAGCCCGACTTGGTGCTCACCGATCTCGCTATGCCGAAGGTCAGCGGGGTCGAGGTCATCGCGGCACTCAAGGACGATCCAGAAACCAAGAACATCCCGGTCATCGCGGTTACGGCGCACGTCTGGGATGGGATTGCGCTCTCCGCCGGCAACGTCGGCTGCGACGGTTACATCTCCAAACCGTTCAACACCAAGCAGTTGATTCAAGAAGTCTACAAGCACATCAAAGGCCCCGAGGCCTGAGTCGGCGGCCGTGTGTCCTCGCGTTCGGCAAGGCGCCCGTGATCGCTCGCGTCGTCGTCATTCCCGCCGCCGGCGATACCGGACCGCTGGACTATGTCGTCGATCCCCCACTCGAGCCGGCGGTCCGCGCCGGCGCTCGCGTTCTCGTTCCGCTCGGCTCGCGGCGTGCCGTCGGCATCGTCACGGAGCTGGCGACTAGCTCCTCGCACCCCCGGCTCAAGAAAATCCTGGCGGCGCTCGATCCGCAGCCGATGCTGGATGAGTCGCTGTTGCAGCTCTGCCGCTGGATGGCCGACTACTACCTGAGCTCCCTTGCCGATGCGCTCTCGACGGCACTTCCGGGCACGGCGCGCGTCCACGTCGAGCGAGTCGCCCGGTTGCTGACCACGTCGGATCGTAGTGAACCGCCGACACTCAGTGATGCGGAACAGCAGGTGGTGAGTTGGCTGGCGACTAACGGGCCGCAGACGATCGCCGCCATTGGCGAATACGTCGGCGCGCGCGCGCGCCGAGCCCTGCAGACGCTGCAGCGCAAAGGCGTGATCGGCGTCGAGGAGCACCTGCGGGGCGGGGCGGGTCGGACGAAACAGGAACGCTACTATACAGCCAGAGCGGCGCTCGACGCGACCCATGCGCACGAGTGGCAGGCGAAACGGCCGGCGCAGTACTCGATCTATGCCTATCTCCGCCAGCATCCCTTGGGTCGCGCCCGCGCCCGCGAGCTCGCCACCACGTTTCGCGGCGCATCGGCAAAACTGGCTGCCCTGATCAAAGCCGGACTGGTGTCGGGATTTGACGAAGAAGTCTATCGGCCCGTGCTGCCGGACACCGTGCCGGAGGACCGCACGCCGGTGCTCAACGACGCGCAACGAGCAGCCGTCGAGGCCGTAGAGCGCAGCCTTGGCCGGGAGTTCCGCACTTTTCTCCTGTGGGGCGTCACCGGAAGCGGGAAGACGGAAGTCTACCTGCACTGTATCGCCGCCTGCCTCGCCGCCGACCGCACTGCGCTGGTGCTGGTCCCCGAGATCTCGCTGACGCATCAGCTGGTCGACCGCGTGCGCGCGCGTTTTGGTAACCGCGTCGCCGTGCTGCACAGCGGCTTGAGCGATGGAGAGCGCTGGGACGAGTGGAGGAAGATCGCCCGCGGCGAAGTGGCGATCGTCGTCGGCGCGCGCTCCGCCGTGTTTGCACCGTTGCGCCGGCTCGGCCTGGTGGTCGTCGATGAGGAGCACGATGCCGCATTCAAACAGGAGGACGGCATGCGCTACAACGGGCGCGACCTGGCGGTCATGCGCGCCAAGCTGAGCGGCTGCCCCGCGTTGCTCGGCTCGGCGACGCCGGCCATGGAGACGTTCCACAACGGCTGCAGCGGCCGCTACGAGCTGCTGGAGTTGCCGGAACGCGTCGAAGCCCGTGCCTTGCCGGCAGTCGACGTCGTCGATCTGCGGCGCAGCTCGTCCGCCGGACGCGCGCTGTTGATCTCGCCGCAGCTGGCGGCGTCACTCAAAGCCAACCTCGCGGCGCGCGGTCAGAGTCTGGTCTTCCTCAACCGTCGCGGCTTCGCCAACTTCCTGCAGTGCCATCAGTGTGGAGACGCGCTGACGTGTCCGAACTGCAGCGTGACCTTGACGCTGCACCGGCGCTGGCAGGCTCTGCGCTGCCATCACTGCGATCACACCATCCCCATTCCCGGCGCGTGTCCGTCGTGTGGCGGCCTCAGCCTCGGCGCCTGGGGCGCCGGCACGGAGCAGGTGGAAGCAGCGCTGCGCAAGCTCCTCGCCGGAGCGCGCGTCGGCCGCATGGATCGCGACACCACCAGCCGCAAGGGCGCGCAGCGGGAGATCCTCACCGCGTGGGAGCGGCGCGAGTACGACGTCCTGGTGGGCACGCAGATGATCACCAAGGGCCATGACGTCCCCGGGGTCACGTTGGTCGGGGTGCTGCTGGCAGACCTATCGCTCAACTTTCCCGACTTCCGGGCGGCCGAGCGTACCTTCCAACTGATCACCCAGGTGGCGGGGCGAGCGGGCCGCGGTACGCGTCCGGGCCGCGTCCTCGTGCAGACCTTGCAACCGGCGCATTTCAGCTTGGAGTGCGCGGCGCACCACGACTACCGTCGCTTCGCCGAGCACGAGCTGGCGGCCCGCCGCGAGCTGGGCTATCCGCCGTTCGCGCGGCTGGTGCAGGTGCGCTGCGAGGGCGAGCAGCTCGATGCAACCGAACGCATCACGCGCGCGCTTGCCGACCACGTGCGGCAAAGCGCGGAGAGGGGGGTCAGCATCCTTGGCCCGGCGCCGGCGCCGCTGCAACGCCTGCGCGGACGGCATCGCTGGCAGTTCCTGGTACGCGGGCGCAACGGCGCTGCCGTGCGGCGGGCCGCGCGTGCCGGTCGCGACGCGTTGCGAAGGCAAGCCCGGGCCGCGGACGTGCGCGTCATCGTCGACGTCGATCCGTACAGTATGCTCTGATGGCAGGCTCGCCGGCGACCCGTTGCCGGCGGGCTTTTTTCTGCGAGGATTGCCAGCTAGAGAGTCGAAGCACGATCGAGCGCACATGTCCCTGCGGAAAATCCTCGCCTACCCTGCCCAAGAGCTGAAGGATCGGGCGCGACCCGTGCAGAACATCGACGCGACCATCGACCAGCTGGTCACCGATCTCGTCGAGACCATGTACGCCGCGCCGGGGGTCGGGTTGGCAGCGACGCAGGTGGGAGCAGCGGAGCGCGTCATCGTCCTCGACGTCGACCACGAAGACACCGGTAAGCGTCTCATCAAGTTGATCAACCCGGTCATCGTCGAGACCGAGGGATCGATCGTGTGGGAAGAAGGCTGTTTGAGTGTCGTCGACTACACTGCCGAGGTGACGCGCGCCAAGCGCGTGCTGGTCAAAGGGTGGACGACCGACGAGAAGGAGATCGAGATCGAGGGCGAGGAACTGCTCGCCGTCGCCCTGCAGCACGAGATCGACCACCTCGACGGCAAGCTCTTCATCGACCGCATCAGCCGCCTGAAGCGAGATCTGTACCGTCGCCGCCTGAAGAAGCTCGAGCGCGAGGGGCGCGAGCCGGCGGCACCACCCGGCAATCTCATTTAGCCTCGATGCGACAGAAATTCACGCCTGCGAAGAGGCGATTGCGCCGGGTGGGACGAGTCGAGTTGGCTCCGCGCGAAGATCCCTCGGGGGGACGGTGCATCGTGGGGATCCTTCCGTACCTCGCAGCGCACTCGGCGCACGCTCGGTCTTTATGCGCGCTCCGCCAACTCGCCTCGTCCCGCCCGGCCCGCACCGTCGCACCGGACGCGGTGGCACCGGTATCGGTTACTGCGCTTCGCTCGCTGCGCT
>CAZCGA010000130.1:0-17849 GCA_964498075.1 uncultured Binatia bacterium (SeqCode)
GCGAGCCCCTGGTCGAGATCGACGAGAACGTGCGCGGCGGCGACGTCTTCGTGATTCAATCTACGTGCACGCCAGTCAACGACAACCTGATGGAACTCCTCCTGATGCTCGACGCCTTTCGTCGCGCCTCCGCGAAACGCATCACGGCTGTCGTGCCATACTACGGCTATGCACGGCAGGACCGAAAAGTAGCGCCGCGCGTGCCCATCAGCGCCAAGCTCGTCGCCGACTTGATCACCACGGCCGGCGCCTTCCGTGTCCTCACCGTCGACCTCCACGCCGGACAAATCCAAGGGTTCTTCAACATCCCGGTCGACAACCTCTACGCCACTTCGGTGCTGCTTTCGTATGTGCGCCAGCGCCTGAATCACCACGAGGTGAGCGTCGTTTCGCCCGACGCCGGTGGGGTGGAGCGCGCCCGTGCCTTCGCCAAACACCTCGACGCCTCGCTGGCCATCATCGACAAGCGCCGCGCCCGCGCCAACGAGGTCGCCGAAATGCACATCGTCGGCGAGGTGCGCGACCGCATCGCAGTGGTCGTGGACGATATGGTGGATACCGCCGGCACGCTGGTCGCCGCGGCGACGGCACTGCGCGACAACGGTGCACGCGCCGTGCTCGCCTGCTGCACGCATCCGGTCCTCTCCGGCGAGGCCATCACGCGTGTCGAGGGGTCGGTGCTGAGCGAGCTGATCGTGACCGACACCATTCCCCTCCACGCCAATGCGCAAGCCTGCTCGAAAATCAAGATCCTCTCCGTGGCGCCTCTCCTCGGTGAAGCCATCCGGAGGACCCATTACGAAGAATCCATCAGCTCATTGTTCGTCTGAAACGATCGTCCAACGTAGCGGGAGTTGAGAATGGAAACTGTTGAGCTAGTCGCAGAGCCACGAACCAAGAGCGGCAAGGGCGCCGCCCACCAGGTCCGCCGCGGCGGGAAGGCCCCCGCCATCTTCTACGGGCCCAAGCGGCAAACCACCATGATCGCAGTCGACTCGAAGGAGTTCCTGCAGAAAATCTCCGCCCTCGAGGGGTCGCATCTGATCCGCTTCCGCTCGGCAGCCAAAGACATCGCCGACAAGGTGGCACTGGTCAAAGACGCGCAATACCACCCTGTGACCGGGGCGCTGCTGCACGCCGACTTCTACGAGGTGGACATGGCGGAGAAGCTGCGCGTCCGCGTGCCCCTGCACTTCACCGGCAAGGCGGCAGGCGTGGCGCTCGGCGGCATTCTCCAGCCGGTGCAACGCGACATCGAGGTCGAATGTCTGCCGAGCGACATTCCGGACTTCATCGAGGTTGATGTCAGCGCCCTCAACATCCACGACGCCATCCACGTGAGCCAGCTCGAGGCGCCCCAAGGAGTCAAGATCTGTTACGACACCGATGCGACACTCGTGACCGTCCTCCCACCGACGGTGGAGGAGGTCAAGGTCGAAGAGGCCGCGGAAGTAGTCGAAGGTGCGGTGGCCGAAGCCGCACCCGCAGCCGAGGGCGTCAAGCCCGAAACGGAGAAAAAGGGCGGTGCATCCTAGCCACCCATGCGCGTGGTCGTCGGGCTCGGCAACCCTGGAGAGGCATATGCCCGCAGCCGACACAACGTCGGGTTCGCAGTGGTCACGGAGCTCGCACGCCGTTGGGCCCTTTCGCTCCATGCAACGTCATCCGCGCTGCACGTGGCCGAGTCGGACCGGAGTGGCGCGCCGACGCTGCTGGCGTTGCCCCAAATGTACATGAATCGCAGCGGTGAAGCGTTGACACGCCTGCAGCCGCCGGTGACGGCGGCGCAGTTGATCGTGGTGCATGACGATCTCGACCTCGATCTGGGGATGCTGCGCGTCAAGCGCGGCGGCGGCACCGCGGGGCACCACGGGTTGGATTCGATCGTCGAGCACTACGGCCACAACTTCACCCGCGTCCGCGTCGGTGTGAACCGGCCACCGCACGGCGAGGATGTGGCCACCTATGTGCTCGCGCAGTTTGACACGCACGAGAAGGAATCTGCCGGCGCGGCGATTCAGCGCGCCGCCGACGCGGTAGAGTGCGTCCTGCGTGACGGAGAAGAAGCGGCGATGAACCGTTTCAACGCTCGCACGAGCAGTCGCCAGCAACCGCAGCAACCCACGTGAGGAGGAATGAATGCATCGATACGAAACGTTGTTCATCCTGCACCCCGACCTGCCGGAAGCCCAGGTCCGCGAAACCATCGACCGGACCCGCCGCCTCATCGAAGGCATGCAAGGGCAGGTGACGGAGCTGCAGGACTGGGGCATGCGCGAGCTTGCCTACCCGATCCAGAAGCAGGTGCGCGGCACCTATGTGCTGGTGCAGTATACCGCCAAGCCCGAAGTCGTGAAGGAGCTCGAAAGGACGATGAAACTGTCGGACGAAGTCCTGCGCTTCATTTCCGTACGCGCGCCCGAGGTGCGCAAGGCGGCGAAACGCAGCGCGCGGCGGCCGCGACCGACACCGGCGACCGAGCCGACCCCGGTGGCGGCTGCAGAGCAAGGGAGCTGATCATGCCGGCACGCGGAGGACGAGGCAGCGCGAGGCGCGGCCGGCCGGGGGCCGATGACAAGACCAGCTTCCGACGCCGTGGACCGGTACGCCGCAAGGTGTGTCGGTTCTGCGCCGACAAGGATAGTCACATCGACTACAAGGACACGCGCGCATTATCGAGCTTCATTACCGAACGCGGCAAGTTGGTGCCGAGTCGGATCACCGGAAACTGCGCGAAGCATCAACGACAGCTGACCACGGCGGTGAAACGCGCCCGGGCCGTGGCACTCCTGCCGTTCACGACGGTCAACGTCTGATGCCGGTGGCTCTGCGACTGGTAGGCGCGGCGGCTGTCAGCGCCGCGCTCTACGCTGTGGCACTGCTGCTGCCGCCGGCGGGCACGCCGTTCCTTCTCTTGGTGCCCTTGCCCGGGTTGGTGCTGGCTGCACGCGCGTCCCTCGCCGAGTGTGGGTCCTGGTTCCTGCTCGCGGCGGGCATCGTCGCGCTCGGCCTTGGAGCCCAGGCCACCCCCGGCTTCGTCCTATTGTTCGGGTCGCCGACAGTGATCCTCGCGGTCGGTAACCGCCGAGCGTGGTCGTTTGAACGCACGGTGCTTGCCGGAGTCACAGCCTGGTGCGTCGGGATCGCGGGGTTGGCACTGCTCGCCTACGGTGACGTTGAAGCCGTGGTCGCGACGGCGCGCGCGCAGCTGGCACACGGCGTCGATCTCGCACTGTCGACGTACGGATCCATCGGGGCGTCTGACAACGTGCTGGCGGCGATGGAGGCGCAACGTGAGACGCTGGTGACCGGCTTCCTCGATATCCTGCCGGCCTTGGTGGTCCTCTCCGGGGCGCTGGCGGTGATCACGAATCTGCTGCTCGTGCGTCGCTGGGTCGCAGTCGATCCGCACGTCAACCTGCGTCTGTGGCGGACTCCCGACGCCCTCATCTGGGCGCTCATTGCGAGCGGGTTCGGGATGTTCGTTCCTGCGCCGCTCGTCGCCGTGTTGGCGCGAAACCTCTTTGTCATCGTGCTGGGCTGCTACTTCTGTCAGGGCCTGGCCATCGTCAGCTACTATCTCGAACGCTTTCGGCTGCCGCGCGGCCTGCGCATCGCCGGCTACATGCTCATCGCGGTGCAGCACGTCGTGGCCGCAATGGTGCTGGCGCTTGGTATCTTTGATCTGTGGGGTAACTTCCGTCGCCTGGGCAGCACGGGACCCGCCGACATTCCGTTTCACACGGACGGCGAGTAAGGAGAAAACAATGGATGTGATTCTACGAGAGGACGTTCCCAACCTCGGGACGGTGGGCGACATCGTGAAAGTAAAACCCGGCTACGGGCGGAATTACCTCCTGCCGCGCGGCCTCGCCGCGCTGGCGGACCGCCGCAACATCAAGGTGCTCGATCACCAGAAACGGCTTGCCGCCGACAAGCGTGAACACGACCGCAAGCAAGCCGAAGCGGCGGCACAGAGGCTCACCAGCGTGCGCCTCGTCATCAAGGCGCGCGCCGGAGAAGAGGGCAAGCTCTTCGGCTCGGTGACCAATCTCGACATCGAGCGCGCGCTTGCGGAGCAGGGCTTCAGCGTCGAGCGCCGCCGCATTCGCCTGGAGGAACCGATCAAGGCCTTGGGCGAGCACGTCGTGCCGATCCACTTGGGCGTCGGTGTCGACGCCAACATCACCGTGATCGTCGCAGCAGAAGAGTAACTCTTGCAGCCGGGGAAGCGCGGCGAGCGCCATGCCGAGCGAGAAGGCAAAGGAGAACAAGACGCTGGTCTCTCAGTGTACGGCGTGTGGCCAGACGGTTTCCGCCGAGCTGATCCACGGCGTTCGGGTCGAACACAACGGAAAGGGGAGCACCGTTCCGGTGTGCGACGCGTGCCGGGAGAGCGGCTGGCAGCCGCCCGCCGAGAGTACGTGAGCCGTGCGCGTGGTTCGTGTTCGTGAGCGATTGCTGAGCATCTCGAGCACGAGTTACGAGTCCGAATCACGACGATGACGCTCGACTTCATCGTTCAACCTCGTGTCGCGCCGCACACCAGCCTGGCTGAAGACGCGTACTTCCTGCAATCAGTCACCCAACCCACCCGCACGCACCTCGGTGTCTTGCGGGTGTATGACTTCGCCGGCGACGTCCTGTCGCTCGGGCGTTACCATCTGGCCCCAGACGCTCAGTCGGACCACTCTGCCGTACAGCTTCACCGCCGCCACACTGGTGGGCGCGCGGCTCCGTTCGGTGACGGATTCATCGGCGTCTCGCTGTGCCTGCCGCATCGGTCGGCTCTCGTCTCCGCCGATCCGCTCGCGCTTGCGCCGTACCAAGTTCTGAACCGCTACGTCCGCGGGATCATGGAGGCCTGCCGCATCGCCGGCGTCGAGCCCATCTACCCCGGTCGCGACGTCCTCACCATCAATCGCCGGATCTCGGGAATGCTGTCGCTCGAGGTCGACGAGACCGGCGCGACTCTCTTCGAAGCCGTCATTGCCAACCGCCGCGACTTCAGTCTGCTGCCCGAGATGCTCGAAAAGGTCGATCGTGCCGGTGCGATCAAAGCGGAAATGCTTCTGCCGGAGAACGTCACGTGTCTTGCCCATGCGCTGGGAACGTCGCTCACGCTGGAAGAGGTTGCCGAGCTGCTGCGCCGAGGTTACGAAAAGCAATTCAACCTCACGTGCGAACCCCGCGCTCTCGCGGCGGACGACGAGCCGACGCTCGAAGCGATGCAGGCCGCGCAGTTCGCGGACGACCGGTGGATACAGCAGCGGCGCCTCACTCCAGATTTCGATCGCCATGCGTGGGCGCGCGTGCAGCTGGGCATGCTCGAGGTGCACTTCTCCCTGGCGCCGAACCGTACGATTCAAGACATCCGGCTGGCCGGCGACTTCATCGCCAACTCGTCTGCGGTGGAGACAATCGAGCGCCGCCTGCGCGGCTGTCGGGTTGAGGCGTCAGCGATTGACGCGGTCATGAACGACGTCTTTGCGCAGCCCCACAACTACATGCTCGGCATCGGCCCGCTCGGGACCATCGCGGCGATTATCATGAAGGAGCTGCGTGAGTGAGTGCGCTCGAACGACTGCGCTCTCCCGACGCCGCTGAGTGTCTGGCGGCGATCGCCGGGATCGCGGCGCACCGCCAGGCTGATCGCGACGAGGTGCAGGCGCTGGCCGAGTGCCTCGGCAGCGCCCGGAAGGTGGTGCAGCGACGCGCCGCAGAGGCATTCGCGGCCTTGAACGATAGTGGCGTTCCCGTGCAGACCACGCTGGTGGCAACGCTACAGTCTTCGTCCGTCCGCCAGCGCTGGGGGGCGGCGTATGCGCTGTCCCTGCTCGGTGCGCCGCCCGCCGAGGCCGTCCCCGTATTGCTGGAGACCCTCGGCTCCGACGACGGCGACATGCGATGGGCGGCAGCTGACATCCTGGTTCGCATGCACGGGGCACGCGGTCCGCTCGATCAGCTGCAAGCATTGCTGCGGGCGGACAACCCGTTGCAGCGCAAGATGGCGGCCTATTGCCTGCGGGATCTTGGGACGTGCTCTCCGGCAATCGAGCACGCCTTACTCGAAACGCTTGATGACGCCGACACCGGCGTCCAGCTTGCTGCCATGTCGAGTCTCGCGCGTCTGACACGTGACCGGCAGACGGTAGCGCAGCGCCTGGTGGCATTTCTCGAGTCCGACAACGCGCGCTTGCGCCGCGCTGCCGCCGCGACGCTTGGCGTGCTCGGCGAGCGCTCGGAGCCTGTGCTCGCGGCACTGCGCGCCGCGGCCGACGACCCCGACGCCTCGTTGCAGCGGGCCGCCGCGCGTGCACTGCGACTCCTTGCGTCGTGAAGCCGACCGGCAGCACCGGCTCCGGCGGCTCATCTGTTGCGCAATGAAACGCGCCCTGTCTGCTTGGCACCGAAGGTATTCCGGCGGCGCGCGTAGCTCGAGCGGCGAGCTTTTCTCAGGCACAGCCATCAGACATGATGCGGGGGCGGACCGCGAGCGGCCATGAATAACGAACACGACTCACGACTCTGGTACTTCGCCTACGGTAGCAATCTGCACCGCGACATCTTCATCGAACGCCGCCAGATGCGGCCGCTGGTGACACGCTGGGGATGGCTCGGCGACTATCGCCTGTGTTTCAACATCCCGGTCGGCCCCGGCGAACGCGGCGTAGCCAACATCGAGCCGGAGCCCGGCGCGCGCATCTGTGGCGCCCTCTATCTCCTGACGGCGGACGACTTCGAGCGGCTCGACCGCACCGAAGGCGTGCACTTCAACATCTACCGCCGATTGCCGGTCGAGATCGTTACCCCCGAGCGCGAAGGCATCGCCGCCTTCAGCTATCAATCGACGCTCACCACTTCCGGACGCAAGCCTTCGCCGCGCTACATGGGCCTGCTGCTCGAAGGCGCCCGCCAACACGGATTGCCCGACGAGTACGTGACGTTCCTCGAAGAGTTCGAGCTGGCGGTGGACGAACGTGCCGGAACGTCAAACGACGAACCGGTGTGATCGAGGAGCTGGAGACTCCGTCGGCGACCGCTCCCGCTACCGGCCGCCGAGCAGGTCGACAATCGCCGCCTCGATGGCTGGCAGCATGTCGGGGGCGTACCCGGCCTCGACGCGCTGGACGACGCCGTCGCGGTCGACGATGTAGAGCGCCGGCATGCCGCCCGCGCCGAAACGCGCGAGGGCCTCCGCGCTCGGATCGCGCAGCAGCGTCATCGCCGGGTGCGGCAACCGCTCGGCCAGGAACTGCTCCGCCGCCGCTTTGCTCTGATCGATGTTGATCGCGAGCATCGTGAGGCCCCGGCCGGCGTGGCGCTGACTGATTGCGTTCAGTCCGGGCAACGCCTCGCGACACGCGGTGCACCAACTTGCCCAGAAGTCGATGACGACGACGCCAGCATGGAATCGCGTCAGGGGGGTCGCGTGGCCTTGCCAATCGTCGAGGGCGATGTCCGGCAGCCGATCACCTACGTTGACCTTCGCCTGTGCCGAGACCGCACACAGCGCGACGAGCAACACGCCGCAGATGGCATAGCTCCGCATCCGACCCGTCATGCTTGCACCATCTCCATAGCCGCAGCGCGCTGCCTCGTTGCTCGGATCAAAAGGTCCACGTGACGCCGCCGCGCAAGCGGAAGTCCGGCACGATCTGCAAGGCCGAGTTGTTCTGTACCACGGGGAGATCGACGGAGAAGTCAGCGCCGAGCGACGCGCCCCAGGTGAGCAGCAGTCCGGGACCAACGTACAACGCGGTAATGGCTGTATCGTTCCCTTTCTCTCCATTCAACGTATCATTGCCCTTCGACTCGCCAGAGATTACCGCTTGGAGACCGATGGAGTACTGGTGCGTCAGCCAGACGAAGCCGCCGGGGCCCCCACCCCAGATCAGATCGTTGGCAAACTGGTAGCCGAAGTCGCCTTCGGTGCGCAAGAGGTACTGGAGCGCGCTGGTGACAAAGCCACGCTTCCAGCTCCAAAAGACCCGCGCGCCGATGATGCCGTCCACCGATCCCGACCCAAGTGCGAGGTCGTGTCCGTGGATGCCGCTTTCGACGTCCTCCGACTCGTTGAGCTCCTCCCTCAGCCGATGCGAGTTGCCACTCGGAAGCTTGAGGCCGCCCAGCAGCGAGAACCGCGTGATGCTGTTTTCCGTCACGTTCGTGTAGGCGGCGACGTTGCCGATCAGCGACAGGTCGCCGATCCCGGTCTCGTCGCCATCGACGATACCGTCTGCCTCTTGCCGGCGAAACTCTCGCCCGATCAGCGGGAGGTTGAGCTGCAGGCCGATGCGCGGCGTGAGCTGGTATCCAACCAGGAACTGCGTGATGAAGCTGTGCATGCGCTCACCGGCGGGGTTCGGAACCTCCTCTCCCTGCTGCTGCAGCGTTTCGTAGTCCGAGTATTGCTCGGCGACCCCGGTGTACACGCCGGTGCGGCTCTCGCGCTGCTCGGTGGCGCTGTAGATTGCACACAAGTCGCAAGCACGCGCCGCGCTCGCGACGAGCACCGCGATGCTCACGAATACACACAAGACGCCGGCGATCGCGCATGGACCGGCCGGGGTGTACATCAACTTCCCTCTCATGCTCTCCTCCGCTTCAGGTGCCTACGCGCACACAATCACAGACCGGTCCACGCGGAGGCACTGGCCGCCGCGGTGACAGCAAACAGCAGCTGCAGAACCGGCGTACGGGTGAACGGTCGAGTTAGTTCAGGAGAGGCGGATGGGCGGCGGTGTATCCGGTGGCTCGGCGCCCCGTGAATGGAAGCGCAGATCGAGGCGCCCGCGGTGCGCCACGGCCGGCGCACGAGAAACGTGTGCAACGAACGGAAGAATAGCTCGGGTGACCGGCGTTCCCCGGTCTTGGGGCGCATGCTGACAGCCGGCGCCCGCGATGCCGGCGAGTCGCCGCGAATGGCAGGGAGGCCGTCTTCGAACGGTGCCGCCGTCTGAATGATGGCAGCCAATTCCCCTCGCGTGCATCGGACAGTCGGCCGGGCAGTGATCGGCGCACGCCACCGCGAACGTGCCGGGTGGATATGTTGCCGCGAAGGCAACCAGCGCGATCAGGACGCTGGCGACCATCCGCGTTGCGGCAAGGCGACGTGACACGCGATGAACCTAGCAAAGCCCAAGGTTTGATTGAAGCGAGACTGGCAGCCGTCCGTGGCATTGCTGACGGCCGTGACTAGCTCATCGAGCTCGACGTCGCGCGCCCGCACGGACCAAGCCGAGGCTACCGCGTATCTGCTTTACAACCCTGCGTTCAACTCGGATTCTGCCGATCACGGCAGAGACAAACCGACGGCCTTGTACAACGCCGGCGAGCGCAGCGGAGCTGGCCGCTCGATCGCGGCCGCATCACCGAGCTCGGACGCCGCGGTCGGCGATGCGCGCCATCTCAGGAACTCGCCAAGTCCGGCCTCGCTGTCGAAGCCATAGACACGCACCAGCGTCCGGTCCCCGGGAGAGCGGTCCACGTAGGTGTCGAGGCTTACGAATCCGTTGATCGCGTTGAGCGTTTGCACCCCGTCCTGAGCGAACCAGTCATCAAAGGCCTCGATCTGGCCGGCCGTCACTCGGTCGACTTCGACGTAGTACGTCGACGCGATGCGGTGAACGTGGTCCGTCCCACCACTCTTCAGGCTCTTCAGGTATGCAACCAGGTCACACAGCTGTCGCATGGTCATGTCACCGTACGTCGGCATGATGGACCGACCATCGCGGCCGAGGTTAACCCGGCCCATCGACGAGTACCGCATTCGGGTCGAGAATCGATTCGGCGAAATACGCCGCAGGGTGATGGCTGCCCATACCGGCGAGGTCGGGCCCTGCTCCACTCTCACCGGCCGGTGTAGATGGGAAGTGCTCTCCTTCGACGGTGTGACACGACTGGCAGCCGAAATCGATGAACGCTTGGCGTCCTGCGGCGGCATCGCCTGGAGGCACAGTGAACCGCCATCCGACGGGCACGCCGCCGACGCGATGCAGCTCCATCATGCTGATGGGCCTCACGGCAGACTCCCTGACATCGATGCGCTGTGGCCGGCACGCGCCGAGCGCAACCAGCATGGCAACGAAGGTCAGATAGTGACGGACATCGGCCTTCACTGGCTTCTCCTTCGAGAGAGGATGTTCATGCGCGTATCCACCAGGCTCCACGCCAGCGCCGTCCCGGACGCCCCGGCGCCAACGATCAGAACGTCTACGGTCTCTTCTGACATCGCCAATCCTCCGCTCCGAACCTGTCGAACGACCTGCCTTGCCAGTCAGGCGTTCTCTCCCGAGTCATCAATCAGCAGCACTGCTGCCGTTGGAACCGCGAGTCGATCGAGCAGCTCCCTGAAGTCGGAATTCACATACAGTACCGTCCGATGAATTGCTTTGACAGCCTGTCGCGCAGCGGAGTAGAGTGCATTGCCTTTGAGGCACAGTGCACCACGAAAGTAGGGGCTCATGCGATACTCGGCTTGGGGACTCTGCGGGTTGCTCTTCGTTAGTTCGCCAGCTTGGGCGCTCGACATTACAGCCTGCGGCGCGCACGTAGCGAAGGGGGACGTGGGGACGCTGCAAGCCGACCTCGACTGCAGCACTTTCTTTGATCATCACTGCATCTTGGATCCGTCGATTGCATGCACATGCCCAGATCCAAGCACGGCATGCACTTCTGCTCCGGAGTGCCCGCTGCCGTCAGGGCAGGTTGCTGTTTCCTGGTGTGGCCGAGATTTCGACATTCATCTCGCGCCCCGGGCCACGCTCAATATGAATGGCCATGCCGTGACCGGGGGCGTCATCGGAATCTCTTGCGAAAAGAGCTGCATCATCGCCGGGCCCGGCACGATCACCGGCGCCATTGTTGGGATCGCGGGCCACCGGCGTGCCACTGCGACTGTCAGCGACGTGAACATCAGCGGATGCGGCTTCGCCGGCATCCTTGACGGAACCGCGCATCTAACGGTGCACGCGACCAACGTCACCGTAACCGGCAGTCAAGGTCCCGGCATCCAGGTCCGCAACCTCCTGGCCACCAACGTCAGTGCAAACAACAACGGCACGGACGGGCTCTACGCCTACGTCGAGTTGCGGGGTACGAACCTGACCGCAAACAACAACGGCGGGACAGGAGTCGTGGTGTTCGGAAGGACACGGGTCGCAAATGTCACCGCAAACAACAATACCGGCGGGGGCGTGACCGCGTACAAGTCGGCGCGGCTCGATGGGCTCACGGCTCAGGGAAACACTGGGCCAGGCATCTTTGGAGAACGGCCACGACTCCGCAATTCGACTGTGACCGGGAACGTCTTCCATGCCGCGCCGCTCGATCTGCTCACTGAACGCCGCCCGAGGCTGTTGAATACGAGCTGTGACCACAGCGCGCGCTTCGACGAAGAGCAACAGTCGGCTGGCGCGCCATGGGGAGTTTGCTCCGGTGACTGACGGGTACTGTTCTAGGACAGTACCCGAACTCAGGACATTCGCCCGTTCAAACTAGGACAACTTCGTCTACGACCGCTGTGCCCCCTCAGGGCTGCTGTGGCGGACGATGCGGTGAGTGCGGCGTACCCGGGCCGCGGCTGTGGCGCTGGGTGACTGGCATCGGCGGTCGAGGTGACCGCGGCGAATGTGGCGGGCGCGGACCGCCGCTGCCCACATGATGCGCCAGTGGCCCCTTCAATGGCGGCACCTTCACACTCACGGCCCTGATGTTGTTCGCTCCGTCCGGATCCTTCTCCCAGAGCCGCTTTTGCGGATTGACGGTGAGGACGAGGAAGTAGTTGCCCGCTGCGATCGGATGCGTTGGGTCGGTGTCCAGATCGATCTGTTGGCCTGGCAGGAAGCTGTCGTACACATCCGCCCAGCCGACGGAGATGCCTTCTTGCCCTTCCGGGTTCAGGCAATCGGGGATGAGCTGTGGGAACGTGTGGAAGCCGGGAAGCCGCAGGATGTCCAGCAGGCAAAATGAAACCTTATCCGATGCCGCCACTACCTCACCCGTGAACGGGTCGTCTTTGCGTACTTCGTAGTTCGAAAAATCGGCGAAGTGGAAGTGGCGATGCGTCGGATGGTACACGAAGAAGCCGGCCGTTTGGGTGCAAGAGGTCCCGTCTTGTTTGAAGATTTCCTGCGACGCTTGCGTGACAGATCCATTCGGGCCAGTGACGGTATGGCCGTGCAGAATCATCGGTCCGTCACCGACGTTGCCGACAACAGTCGAAAAGGCGAGTATGCGGTGTCCGCCCCGCTGGGTGATGCGCACGCTTCTCGGCGGCTGCATCGCCAGGTCGGGCTTCAGCAGCCCCGGATCATTGGGATCACATTCGTCTGCGACCGCGTGTGTGGCCACTGTCAGAGGCAGCAGCGCGGCAATGACGAGGTTCTTCAATCGCATCGAAATCTCTCCCAGGGCGGCAAGCTCTTGAACGGTTGGCCGGGCTCCAAAATTCAGTTGACGTTACTTGTACCTGAAGCGGCGAGACGAAATCAAGAACAAACCAGGGCCGCGGGTCCTTCTTAGCAACGAGGGTGAACGCTGGGCTGCCCGACCGACTGCCGCCCATCCGGTACAATCTTGTGCGGATTCGCGCCGAGCGGACTTCGCCGGAAGTACGGTGATGTCGCTGCCATCGCGACCGCGGGACCGAGACAGCCCCCTGCAGGCGCGCCGAAATGCGGCCTGCTTTTTGCCTGTAGCGGCATCAAGACTAAGGAAAGTGAGCGACTGAGCCATGGACCTAACGCAGATTCTCCAGGCCGCGGTGCAGCAGGAGGCCTCCGACATCGTGCTGAAGGACGGCAGGCCGCCAATGTTTCGGGTGAAGGGCGATCTGATCCCGTGTGCGGGCGCCGCCTCGTTGACGCCGGCAGACCTGCAGGAAGCGGCGAGTTGTATTTTGCGGGAGGACTCCCATCGGGTCCGCTTTGCGACCGAGCGGCACGCCGATCTCGCGTTCGAAGAGCCGGGGCTCGGCCGCTTTCGCGTCAACGTGTTTCGTCAGCGTGGCAAGATCGGCGTTGTCTTCCGCGTCATCCCTCCGCAGATCCGCCGGGTGAGCGAGCTCAACCTGCCGCCGGTGATTGAGCAGCTCGCCAACGAGCGGCGCGGTCTGGTCTTAGTGACCGGCCCCACGGGCAGCGGAAAGAGCACGACGCTGGCTGCGATGATTGAGCACATCAATCAGACCAGTGCGCGCCACATCGTCACCGTCGAGGATCCCATCGAGTACATTCACTGCGAGCGCAGCTCCGTGATCAGCCAGCGCGAGATCGGGGATGACGTCAGTGACTTTCCGTCGGCCCTGCAGGCTGCCCTGCGACAGAACCCCGATGTCATCATGGTCGGGGAGATGCGCGACTTGAAGACCATCGAGACTGCGATCATGGCGGCGGAGACGGGGCACTTGGTGATGAGCACGTTGCACACCGCCGACGCGCCGGAGACCATCACTCGGACGGTCGCCGCCTTCCCCGAGCATCAGCGGGAGCAGGTCCGCGTCATCCTGGCCACCGTGCTGCGCGGGGTGGTGAGCCAGCGGTTGCTGCGGAGCGCCGACGGCTCGCGATTGGTGCCGGCCGTAGAAGTGATGGTGGGGACGTTGCGGGTGCGTGAGTACATCGAGAAGCAGCGCATCCGCGAGCTGACGGAGTTGATTGCGCAGGGGCAGCCGCACGGAATGCAGACGTTCGACCAATCGATCGCTGCATTGTACCAAGCCGGCCGCATCACCTACGCCGAAGCCATCGCCAACTGCCGCAACCCGGGCGACTTCGAGATGCATGCCCACGGCATCCAGTCCGGCGCGCTCGCGACCTCCGAGAGCGCCGCGCCGCCGTTGTGAAAATCGTCAGCGGGAAGTTGCTTGCTCTCCCCGTAACCGACCTGGGAGAGCTCGCGGCGCTGCCAGGAACTTCGCAAAGGCCCCGTTGCACTGCCGTTTCTGCAACCGACATCCTCGAACAGATCATTCGTCGGCGCTGCGTGAGCGCTGAAGACAAAAGTGGAGCCGAAGGGAGTCGAACCCTCGACCTCTAGAGTGCGATTCTAGCGCTCTCCCAACTGAGCTACGGCCCCACGCCCGGGGATGAACGGCTGCACCCTTACACAAGTCGCGGAGGGGCCGCAAGGCCGAGAGCCGCGGCCCGCTCGCGGCCTTTGATTTGACTGCCGCACGGTCCCTTCATACAGTCCGACGCATGTCCGACGCTCACCAGCGCTTCGTCTGCGTGCACGGCCATTTCTACCAGCCACCGCGGGAGAATCCGTGGCTGGATGTGGTCGAGGTGCAAGACTCAGCGGCGCCGTACCACGACTGGAACGAGCGCGTCACGGCGGAGTGCTACGCGCCGAACGCGGCCGCGCGCTTGCTCGACGAGCGCGGCTGCATCACAGCGCTGCGCAACAACTACAACCGCATCAGCTTCAACTTCGGGCCGACGCTGCTGTCGTGGATGGAACGGGCGCGGCCCAACGTGTACGCCCAGATCGTGCTGGCCGATCAGGACAGCAGCCGCCGCTTCGGCCGCGGCAACGCTCTGGCGCAGGTGTACGGCCACTGCATCATGCCGCTCGCCAACCGGCGCGATCAGCACACGCAGGTGCGCTGGGGCATCGCCGACTTCGTGCACCGCTTCGGCCGCCGGCCCGACGGCATGTGGTTGCCCGAAACTGCGGTCGATCGGGCAACGCTGGCGGTGCTCGCCGAAAACGGTATCCGCTTCACCATTCTGGCGCCGTCGCAGGCAGCGCGCGTGCGCTACGCTGGCGGAGCCTGGGAAGAGGTCGGCGACGGCGGGATTGATTGCACGCGACCGTATCGCTGCGTGGTGGGACCGAACCGCGAGATCACGCTGTTCTTCTATGATGCGGACATCGCGCACGGCGTCGCGTTCGCCGGTCTCCTGAACGACGGCCACGAGCTGGCGCATCGCCTGACCGCCGCGACCGCCGGGCGTTCCGCAACGCCGCTGGCGCACATTGCCACGGATGGCGAGTCCTACGGACATCACCACCGCTTCGGCGAAATGGCGTTGGCCGCGGCGATCGAGGCCATCGAGCGGGCGCCCGAGGTGCGGCTGATCAACTACGCGGCGTACCTCGATGAGGTCGCCGTGCGCGATGAAGTCATGGTGCGCGACAACAGCTCGTGGAGCTGCGTGCATGGCGTCGAGCGCTGGCGCGCCAACTGTGGCTGCCACATCGGCACCTACCCGGGCGGCCAGCAGGCGTGGCGTGCGCCGCTGCGCGACTCGATGGACTGGCTGCAGATGCAGTTGGACGGGCTCTTCGAGCAGCAAGGCGAGACGCTGCTGCGGGATCCGTGGGCGGCGCGCGACGCCTATGCGACGCTCTTGGTGCGGCGCGAGGCGGCCCGCCGGGATGCGTTTCTGGAGCGCCATGCGACCCCAGCGCCGCGCGAGCGCGAGCGGGTGCGGATCTGGAAGCTGCTGGAGATGCAACGCTTCGGTCTGCTTTCCTTCACCAGCTGCGGCTGGTTCTTCGACGATCCATCGGGTCTCGAAACCGTGCAGGTCCTCACTTACGCGGCTCGGGCCCTCCAGCTGGCGGGCGAGTTGGGCGTCAACCTCGAGCCGGAGTTCTTGCGCCGCCTGCAGCCCATGCGCAGCAACCTGCCGCAGTATCCGGATGGCCGCCGCTTGTATCGAGAGCTGGTCCGTCCGCTGATCACCGACGGCCGCCGCATGACCGCCCACTACGCCATGCAATCGGCGTTCACCTCACCGGAGCCGGACACGCGGGTGTATGCCCACCGCGTGACGCAGCTCGATCGCGCCCTCGAGCACTCCGGCTCCGCCAGCTTCGCCCTCGGTCGGGTCCAGCTGGTCTCGGAGGTGACGGAGGAGCGCGATGAGCACGTGTACGCGTCGCTCTACGTGGGCGGTCACGACATGCACTGCGCGGTCGCCGGCCACGCGTCGCGCACCGACTACCCCCAGGTGAAGGCGTCGTTGATGGCAACCTTCTTCACCGATCCGTTGACCGAGCTGATCCGGAGCATCGATCGCGTCTTCGGCGGGACGTTCTATACGCTGCGCGACGTCTTCGTCGAGGAACGGCGCCGCATCCTCGAACGAGTAACGGCGCAAGTGATGCTGGACTGTACGGCGGATTACGAACGCATCGTTTCGCACAATCGCCGCTTGCTGGACTTCCTGGCCAACGCAGGCGTGCCACTGCCGCAGGAGCTGCGGATGGCGGCCACGTACGTGCTGCAGCGCCGACTCGAGCAGGCCGCGGCGCGCTTCGTTGCCGGCGAGGAGGCCAGCGACGCGGCGTTGGCGGTGTGGGGGGATGCACGGCGCTGGGGCGTGATCCCGACGACCGACCGTGTACGAGACATGCTGGAGCGCGCCTTGACCGGCGCCCTGGCCAGCATGGCGCTCTCCGACGCTGAGCCTGCCGTCCGCCGCGCCCACGCGGTGCTCGACGCGGCCCACGCGCTCGGCCTGACGCTG
This sequence comes from uncultured Binatia bacterium (SeqCode), assembly GCA_964498075.1. GTDB lineage: Bacteria > Desulfobacterota > Binatia > HRBIN30 > HRBIN30 > CAZCGA01. The sequence goes on from CAZCGA010000130.1 coordinate 16,482, forward strand.
AATCTTTGGGAGGCCCAGAATCAATACTATGTGCTGGTCACCACCGACGGCGACCGCTGCTGGCCCGCGGCGCTCGTGGGCGAGATGCGCCGCCTCGGGGAGCGGATGTCATTTCAGCTGCGCGAGTGGGAGACGTTGGCCGCACGTGCCGCTTGACCGCTGTTCGAGGGTCATGCAACTGAACCACAGAGTGAGGGGTGCACAATGGCGCAGGCCGACATCGAGTCCGTTCTCAGAGAGAAGCGCGTGTTCGCGCCGCCCGCCGAGTTCAGTCAGCGCGCGCACATCGCGAGCGCCGCGGACTACGAGCGGTGGAGCCGTCTGGCGGAAGAGGATCCAGAAAAGTTCTGGGCTACCATCGCCGCGGAGCTGACTTGGTTTGCTCCATGGAGGGCGGTGGTGGAGTGGAAGCCGCCGTTCGCCAAGTGGTTCGTCGGCGCCACCACCAACTTGTCGTACAACTGCCTCGACCGCCATCTCAGCACCTGGCGGCGCAACAAGGCGGCGCTCATCTGGGAGGGCGAGCCCGGCGACAGTCGGACGCTGACCTATCACGAGCTACATCGCGAGGTGTGCAAGTTCGCCAACGTGTTGAAGCGTCTCGGCGTCGCCAAGGGCGATCGCGTCGGCATCTACCTACCGATGATTCCGGAGGCTGCCATCGCCATGCTAGCGTGCGCGCGCATCGGCGCGGCGCACAACGTCGTCTTCGGCGGCTTCAGCGCCGAGGCGTTGCGCGACCGTCTGAACGACGCGCAGGCGAAGCTGCTGGTGACCGCGGACGGCGGCTATCGCCGCGGCGCCATCGTGCCGTTGAAGGCCAACGTCGACGACGCCTTGCGCGACGCGCCCTCGGTGGAGAACGTCGTGGTGGTGCGCCGCAGCGGTGAGACGGTGGCGATGAAAGGCGGGCGCGATCACTGGTGGCATGAGCTGATGGAGCACGCCGACGACAGCTGCCCGGCGGAGCCCGTGGACGCCGAGCATCCGCTGTTCATCCTCTACACCAGCGGCACGACCGGCAAGCCGAAGGGCGTGGTGCACACCACCGGCGGCTACATGGTGCACACCTACATCACCAGCAAGTGGGTGTTCGATCTCAAGGACGAAGACACCTACTTGTGCACCGCCGACATCGGCTGGGTGACCGGGCACAGCTATGTGGTCTACGGTATCCTCGCCAACGGGGCGACCAGCGTGATGTACGAAGGCGCGCCGAATTTTCCGGAGCCGGACCGCCTCTGGAGGATCATCGACCGATACGGCGTCACCGTCTTCTACACGGCGCCCACCGCCATCCGGGCGTTCATCAAGTGGGGCCGCGAATGGCCGCGGCAACATCGCTTGTCGAGCCTGCGTCTGCTCGGC
>CAZCGA010000131.1:0-17797 GCA_964498075.1 uncultured Binatia bacterium (SeqCode)
GCCGCCGGTCTTCTGCGCTTGCGCCACCACCTGTAGGGCCAACGTGGTCTTGCCCGACGACTCTGGTCCGAAGATCTCGACGACGCGGCCGCGCGGCAGGCCGCCCACGCCGAGGGCCATATCGAGCCCGAGGGAGCCGGTGGAGACCACCTGGATGTCCCGTATGTGCCCGTGCTCGCCGAGCTTCATGATGGCGCCCTTGCCGAACTGCTTTTCAATTTGACTAACAGCCAGGTCGAGCGCGCGGGATCGATTAGCGTCGAGTGTCATAACGTACCCCTTCTTTATTCAAGCTCAAAGGAATTGTCCATAGCGGCGTATACACGGCACCGTCGGGGCGCAGGGTGCTGCGGTAGATGATGACCGCGTCCACGGCGCTCTCGCCGAAGTCGTCCGTCAGATGTGCACTGATGACTTCTTCCACACGCGGCCAGCCGCGCCGGCTGCTGACCCGGCCCACGGTGATATGGCCCGCGAAGGGGCGCTTCTCCGCCGCGAAGCCGAGGCGTGTCATCGCCGTCTCGACGCGCGTCGCCAACTCGACCAGCTCCAGACCTTCGAGCCCCACCCACAACACGCGCGGGCGCCGCAGCGAAGGAAACGCGCCGAGGCCGCGCACCCGCAAGCGGAACGACGGTTGCCCACTGATCACCGCAGCGAGTGTCGTATGCACTTGCTCCAACCGCGGCGCCTCCACCCCTCCCAAGAACTTGAGGGTGACGTGCATGCCCTGCGGCCGCACCCAGCGGACATCGGCTTTGAGGCGGGAGAGCTCCAGCAACGGCGCCTGCAGGGCCTCGCGTACGGGCGCCTGCAGGTCTACGGCAATGAAGCTCCGGATGGGCTCGCTCTCCGCCGGACACATCGAGTCCAACCGCTGCTAGCGGCGCAGGATCCCCGACTCACTCGGGTTCAGACCCAGCAGGTAGCGACGTACCCAATCGAGGGCGACCTGGGAGGACAGCAGCTTCACCCACTCGCGGTTGCCCCAGAGCTGGTAGCGGCGTGTGTAGACGGTGTCGGGCGTGGCGAGCGCGAAGCAGACGGTGCCGACGGGCTTTTCGGGCGTGCCGCCGTCGGGGCCGGCAATCCCGGTGACTGCCAGGCCGAGATCGCAGTGCATCGTCCCGCGGACTCCGGTGGCCATCTCCGCCGCGGTCTGCTCACTGACGGCGCCGTGCGCGCGTAAGGTCGCTTCGCCGACGCCGAGGCGCTGCTTCTTGATCTTGTCGGCGTAGGCGATGATGCCGCCCTTCAGATACTTCGAGCTGCCGGGAACGTTGGTCAGGCGGTGGCCGATCAAGCCTCCGGTGCACGACTCGGCGACGGCGATCTTCATCGCGCGTTCGATCAGGAGCGCGCCGACGACGGCTTCCATCGTCATGTCACCTTCGCCGTAGGCGTAGCTGCCGAGACGCTCGCGCAAGCGCGCTGCCAGCTCCTCCAGCCGGTGCGGCGCGGTCGCCGGCGGACCGTGCACGGTGAGGCGGAGCGAGATCTGCGGGAAGGCGGCGCGAAAGGCGATCCGTCCTTCTTCCGGCGTGACGCACCCAGCCACCAACTCGTCGAGCGCCGATTCACTGATACCGAAGGTTTGGAACACGTGGCTGAGGTACACCTCGTTGGTGCCGCGCGCCTGCGCCAGCCACGGCAGGACTTGCTCCTCGATCATCGGCTTCATCTCGCGCGGCACGCCCGGCAGGACGATCAGATGGCGCGGGCCGTGCTCGGTTTGCAGATCGAGGCGGAAGCCTGGTGCGGTGCCGAGCGCGTTGGGAATGACCACCGCGCCTTCCGGGAACTGGGCCTGCTTGAGATTGTTCTCCGGCATCACGCGGCCCATCGCCTCGAACATCTGGCGGATGCGATCGGCGACGGGCTGATCGAGGACCAGCTCACGGCCCGCGACCTGTGCGAGGGTTTCGGTCGTCAGGTCGTCCGTCGTCGGGCCGAGGCCGCCGGTCGAGATGATGACGTCCGCCTGCCGCATGGCTGCATGCCACGCCCAGGTGATGCGCTCCGGATAGTCGCCGACAACGATGATCGCCGTGACGTCGAGGCCGGCGGCGACGAGCTTATCGGCGATGAAGTTGGCGTTCGTATCGAGCGTGCGCCCGGTGGTCAGCTCGTCGCCCGTGCTGAGGATCGCGGCGCGCTCGATCATGCCAGCACTCGCGTGGCAATCAGGATTTGCATGGCGAGGTTACTGTAGATGCCCGAGACGACATCGTCCAACACCACGCCGTAGCCGCCGGGAAAATGCGCGTCGATGTAACCGGCGGGGAATGGCTTGATGACGTCGAGCCCGCGGAAGAGGACGAAGGCGAGCAACGCGTGCGTCCACGTCGGTTGCAGGAACAGCGTGGCGCCGACGTAGCCCGCCACCTCGTCGATGACGATCTTGTGGCTGTCGTGCTCGTGCAGGTACTCCTCGGCCTTGCCGGCGATCCAGCAGGCGGCGACGACGAGCGCGACGTAGGTGAGAAGGTAGGCGGGAACCGACGCCGTCCGCAGGACATCGAAGCCCCAGAACAACGGGATCGCCACGGCAGAACCGAAGGTGCCGGAAGCCACCGGGATGTAGCCGATGTAGCCGGCGGAGGCGAGGAAGATGACGAGCGGGCGCATGGAAGCGGCGATCCTAGGGGTGGGGTCGGTGGCAGTCAAGGACGTCCGAAAGCCGCAGCCGAATCATCGCTGCAACGCTCCCGATATCCGCCGATTCATGATAGCGTGCCGACATTGCACAACTCGTGGCGCCGAAACACACGGTCATCGCGGCGGTCGTTGCCGTGGCGAGAGAGGCGCTGACCGTGGAAGGAGATGCGTGATGCCGAGAATTGCTCAAGTCCTTCTCAACGCCGTGCTGGCCATCGTGATTGTACGCCCGGTGTGGGCACAAGCGCCGGCAGCAGCGGGCGACCTCAAGCCCGGCGACGTCCTCAATGAGACGAACTGGAAGAAGGCCGAAGGCCTGCTGCCTCCGGAGATCCTCAAGCACTACCAGAACGGTGAGTACGTAAACCCGATCGTCGACTGGCCCGCCGGCAAGTTCGATTGGCCGCCGGACTTCCGCGCCGCCAGCGAGAAGAACGCCGGGCAGCTCGACGTCGATGCCGTCGGCACGATCATCGAGAAAGGGTCGGGCAAGCAGCCGCCGTACGTTCTTGGCTTCCCCTTCCCGATCGTCGAACGGAACGACCCGAAGGCCGGTGCCAAGGCGGTGTGGAACTTCTTCTACCGCACCTGGTACTTCGGGACGCTGCACGCCGAGTCGCAGCTCAATTGGATTGCGGCGAAAAGCCTCGAGCGGCGCAGCGACGTCAATGCGAATTTTGAATACTACGACGGCGTGCCGGAATCGGCGCGACTCCCCAACCCCGACAACTTCAGCGTCCGGTTTCTGACCATCGTCGTATCACCGACCGATCTCAACGGCACCGCCGCGCTGAGCTGGCGCTACCGCGATGCGACCAAGCGCGATTCCAACTGGGCGTTTGTGCCGGCGCTGCGGCGGGTACGCGCGGTGAGCCCGGCCAACCGCTCGGACGGCTTTCTCGGCTCGGACATGAGCCAAGACGACGGCCCCTTCTTCGACGGCAAGCCCGAGGACTTCATCTGGACGCTCAAGGACGAGGTCGATCAGCTCCGCCTGGTCGATCCGCTCAGCCTGCAAGGACAGTCGGATCAATATTGGCTGCCGTCGGGCGGCTGGGGCGGAAATTGGCCCGACCTCAAGTTCCTCGGCTACATGGATCCCGCCTGGAAAGGCATCGCCTGGGCACCGGTCACCGGCGCCCTGGCGAAGCGCCGGTTCTGGGTGGTGGAGGGCGTGCCGAAGGACAAGTACTACCTCTATGGCCGTCTCGAGCTCTACATCGACAAGGAAACGTTCCAAGGCGCCTGGAATCGCAAGTTCAGCTGGCAGGGCGAGTTGCTGAACACGCTGCAGGTGATGGCATTCCTTCCCAAGGCGTTCACGCGACCCGACGGGAAAATGGACTACAATCAGGCGTCGAACATGGCCTTCCAGTGCGCCGAGAACATCAAGCGCAACCAGGCGACCGTGGCGGGAATCAAATCGAACCCCAAGGGAGGTTTCGAGGGTCGCATCACGTTCCCCGGCAACTTCTTCGAGGTGAACTCGTTGATGCACTTCGGGAAGTGAGCGCGGCAGGGCGGGCTTCCCGCGCCCGTCACATCAGACGCATGCGGAAGAACCCGATGATCTCATCCACCGCCTGGCGCGTCGGCTGGTTCTCCTCATCGATGAGATGCAGCGTGACGACGCTGTGCGGGTTCTTCATGGGGGCATCCGGGTTGGCGCAGCTGTCGGGCAGGACGCGCGGCTGGAAGCGGTCGCCCAACGCCTGCTGATAGGCCGCAAAGCGCGCGCCGCGGCAGAAGCTGTCGCCCTCGAAGCGATAGGCGAGGACGGTGAGATCGTCGCGGTCGAGCCGCGCCTTGACGGCTCGCAACTCCTCCGGCGCGATGTGCATGCCCGCTGCGTTGGTCATTGGCAGCGACGGCTGCGACAGCACCGGCGCCAGCATCGCCGGCTCGAGCATCATCGACAGGGCGAAGTTGCCGGTGAAGCACATGCCGATCGCCCCGACACCCTTGCCGCCGCACAGCGGATGAGCGTGCGCCGCCAGCCTCCGCAGCCACTGGGTGACCGGGCTCGACGCGTTGGCGGCAAAGGCGCGGAACTCGGCACTGATGCAGCCCTTGATGATCGAGCTGATGGTATAGCCGTACGACAGCGGACGTCCCGGCACACCGAACAGATCCGGCATCCACACGGTGAAGCCGGCATCGCGGATCCAGCGCGCGAAACGGGCGACATGCGGCGAGATGCCGGGCATCTCGGTCATGACGATGACCGCCGGGCCCGTCCCGGCGACGAAGACGAGCTTGGTCTTGTCCTGCAGCGTAATCTGCCGGCGCTCGAAATCCGCGAGCGCATCCGTTCTCGTGAGATCGGCCTCTGCCATAGCGTCGCAGCCCTCCGGCGCGCCACGGTATCCAACTTCAGCCGCCGACGCCATCCTGGGCGGGTGTACACTGACTCACAACGCGTCTACCCACTCGACTTCGCGAAGACCGGGAACTTTGTTTATTGACTCCCCCATGGTTGGCTGGTGAAATAGGCGCTCATGCACCGCTCCATCCGCCGGATCGCGATTGTCGCCGCGACAGTCCTGGGCGTCCTTGCACGCGCCGACGCCTTCATCGTGCAAGTGACCGACAACGTCTCTGCCGGCCCACCCTCGATTACCTTCGACGGGCATTTCATCGCCTTCTCGGATGGCAATGTCTACGTGTACGACGTCGTGAAGAACACCACCGCCGCGGTCACCGTCGACGGCGGCTTGGACCCGACGATCAGCGGCGACGGCAAGTGGGTGGCGTTCACCTCGAGCGCCGACTTCGGGCGCAACCCCGACGGCAGCGACGAGATCTTCCGCTACTATCGACCGACACGGCGCTTCTACCAGATGACCCGCGACAACAACGGCGACGGCGCCAGCGAGTTCGCCGTCATCAACGGCAACGGCAAGCGCTTCGTCTTCGAAACCAGCAGCAACCTGCGCAACCGCAATCCCGATTTCAGCAACGAGGTCTACCTCGATATCCGCGGCACCAACTCCGCGATGAGCAAGGATCCCAACGGTGACGGGGAGAGTCGTGCACCCGCAATCAGCGCCGATGGGAAGTTCGTGGTGTTTCAGACCACCAGCGACCTCAAGGGGCGCAACGCCGACTTCAGCCAGGAGCTGATGCTGTACGATGCCACGGCGCGCCAGCTGTCGCAGCTGACCAATGACGCAGAGGGAAACGGGAGCAGCGGCACGGCAGCGATCAGCGGCGACGGGCGGTTCATCGCCTTCATCTCGTCAAGCAACGTCGACCTGCAGAACCCCGATGGGGTGGGCGCGCTGTTCCTCTACACTCGGCTGCGGCGCTCGTTCACGGTGATCAGCAAGACCCCGGACGGCCTTTTCGATGCCGATCAGCCGTCGCTCAGCGACGACGGCCGCTGGATCGCCTTCGTGAGCGGCTTCGATGTAAACGGCAACCCTGACTTCAACTCCGAGATCTTCATCTATGACCGGGCACGCCGTGTGTTCACGCAAGTCACGGACAGTACCGGCTGCTCCAGCAGCAATCCGAAGATCAGCGGTGATGGTTCGCGGGTGACGTTTCTCTCGGATTGCGATCTCGCCGGCGGCAATTCGGATGGCAGCCTGGAGGTGTTCGTCGCCGGCAACCCCATCCTGGATCTCGGCGTCCATTCGGAAGGGCCGGTGTCTCTCACCGTGCGGGACGGCAATGGCCTCGTCGTCACCCCGACCGTCAAGACAATTCCGCGCTCCACCTACGTGCAGGGCGACTTCGACAACGACACGGTGCCGGAGGATCGTGCCACCATCCCGCAGGCGCTCGAGGGGTCGTACAGCATCACCGTGTCGTCGGATTCGAACGTCCAGCCCACCGATCCGGTGTCGCTCGATGCGAGCTTGAATGGCGTCACCGTACCGTTGGCGACCGGCACCGTGGCCGATGTCACGCCCAGCCAGTACACGTTCAGCAACCAAGGCTTCCTGCGCCCGACCTCACGCATGACGCCGATCGACGGCACCGGCAGCGTCGTCAGTCTGAGCACGCGGCTCCTGCACCCGCCCGCGGACACCGGTGCGGTCAGCGTCCGGTTTAACGACGGAACGAACGACATCACCTTCGATTGCGGGCGCATCGAGAACTACCAGCGCTACTCCGGCTCGCGCAACTTCCTGGGGACGATCAGCGGCTTCAACGTCAAGGTCCGCATCAAGCGCCGGACCGACGACACCACCGGGATCGTCTTCTCCGCTCGCAACGGCGACTTGTCCGCGTTCGAAGGGACGGGCCACGTCAGCATGGTCATGGTCGTGCAGATCGGCCCGGACACCTACATGTACAATTGGCGGTTCCTGCGCACCTTCTCTGGAAAGCTCATCCTCAAGAAGTAGTCTCGCCATCCCGCTTGCTGCCTCCGCCTTCGCGTGCGAAGGCTACCGCGACTGTGTGAGTTGGAATCTCGGATGCGAAGGCTGCTCCGCAGTGTGGCAGAGCTGTTGTGCCCACTCGCCATCGTGGCAATTGGGTGCGACGCCTGGCGCACGAACGTCGTCCACGAGTTCCGCGGACGCGACATACAGATCTATGCGGCGGTCGCCCACTTCTGGGAGCAAGGGCTCATCCCCTATCGCGACATCTACGACTTCAAGCCGCCGTTCATCTATGTGCTGATGCGGCTCGGCTTCGCGCTGTGGGGCGTCGGGGCGCAGGGACTGTATCACCTCGCGGTCATTGCCTGCACGCTGGGTGCCCTCGGCATGTACGGCGGGCTGCGCGCCGCTCGCTTGCCGATTGCGGCGCTGGTGTCCAGCCTGGCGCTATGCACGCTCTTCATCGCCAGCCCGATGACTCACGCTCACCCGAACACGGAGCTGTTCGCCGCGGCGTTCGCCGCGGTCGCGTTCGGGTGCGCCGCCGCACAATTCCGCTACTCCTGGCTCGCGGCGCTGGCGGGCGTTGCGTACGGTTTGGCGACACTGTGCAAGCAGCCGGCGGTGTTGTTGGGAGTCCCGCTGCTGGTGCAAATCGGGTTGTCGGAGTCGGAGGATCGCTCCTGGCGGCGCGTGTTGCGGCAGATCGCGCTGTTTGCGTGCGGCTTTGGCGTCATCATCGGCGTGACGGTCGCCTACTTTGCGTGGCACGGTGCGGCGTGGGCCATGTATCACGTCGTCATCATCGACGGCTTGCGTTACACGGTGAGGGCCGAGCAACGGCACGATTGGCCGTTTCTCCTGCAGCTGCCGTACCTGCTGACAAGACAGTCGCTGCGGGTCCTCGGGGAGGTCGCGTTGTCGTGGGGGAGCCCGTTCACAGCGGCCCTCGTGCTGCTCGCGCTCTGCACCCTGCGTCAGCCGCGCAACCGGCTCGTGCTGGTGGCGTGGGCGTGGCTGCTGACGTCGTACGTCGCCGTAGTGATCGGTCCGCTCGAACCGCTGCGGTACCTGATCATGGGCTTCCCGGCGCTCGCATACAGCATGGGAGTCGTGTGTGAGATCTCGTTGAGACGGTTCCGCTACGGGTGGCTGCTGGCGCTTCTCGTCAGCGGCGCCGCGCTCAGCAACCTGTGGCAGGTCTACTACCTCCCGCGGTCCTATCCCGGCCCGGAGCCGGCGGAGTCGGAGACCGAAGTGATCGGCAAGGCCATCCGCGCTGCGGCGCAGCCGGGCGATACGCTGTTCATGGATGAGCTCCCATTCGATCTGTATGTGTATGCCGGCTTGCCGCCAGCGGCGCGAATCCTCTACTGGGACGCGCCGACCCGGGACGCCTTCCCGAACCGAAAGCGGGCAGTGGACGCGAAACCTCGGTTCATCGGTCTGCAGCCCGGAGTGCTGCAGGCCATTCGCGCCGGGCGTTCGGAGGTATACGACGCCCAGCAGTTCGAGGCCGACTACGAGGAGTGGCTCCACACGCCGAGCCTCCTGATCTTCCGCAGGCGTTGAGCCGCGGCGCGCGTTGTGGACTTGCGATCCACCCGTGTGGTAAACGCCGATCGCTCGACCGGGCAGCATTCAACGGGTTCTGCGGCGCCGCCCGGCGCAAGCCGAACACCGGTGACCGAGAAGGGAGTCGGACCATGAGCGCAGTCACTCAATCCAAGGAATGGAAGGACCTGGAAGCGCATCACCGGGAGATGGCGCCGCAGCACATGCGCGACTTGTTCGCGAACGACTCGAAGCGGTTTGAGAAGTTCTCGCTGCGTTTCAAGGACATTTTGCTCGACTTCTCCAAGAACCGCATCACCGAGCAGACGCTCGTGCTGCTGCGCCGCCTGGCAGCCGCCGCGGACCTCAAAGGCTGGACCGAAAAGATGTTCAGCGGTCAGAAGATCAACGTCACCGAGGATCGTGCCGTCCTGCACATTGCCCTGCGCAATCGTTCCAACCGCCCCATCCTCGTCGATGGCAAGGACGTCATGCCGGAGGTCAACGCCGTCCTGGCGCACATGAAGGAGTTCAGCGAAGCGATTCGCAGCGGCAGCTGGACCGGTTATACGGGCACAGCGATCACCGATGTGGTCAACATCGGTATCGGCGGCTCCGATCTCGGACCGGTCATGGCGACGGAAGCGCTCAAGCCTTACGCCAAGCCCGGCCTGAACGTCCACTTCGTCTCCAACATCGACGGCACGCACATCGTCGAAACGCTCAAGCCGCTGAAACCCGAAAGCACCGTCTTCATCGTCGCCTCGAAAACCTTCACGACGCAGGAGACGCTCACCAACGCGCACACGGCGAAGGACTGGTTTCTCAAGAGCGCCAAGGACGGCACGCACGTCGCCAAGCATTTCGTGGCGCTGTCGACGAACGCCGACGAGGTCGGCAAGTTCGGCATCGACACGCGCAACATGTTCGCGTTCTGGGACTGGGTCGGCGGCCGCTACTCGCTGTGGTCGGCGATCGGCCTGCCGATCGCGGTCGCTATCGGCTTCGCGAACTACGAAGAGCTGCTGGCCGGCGGGCACGAGATGGACGAGCACTTCCGCACCGCGCCGCTGGAGCAGAACTTGCCGGCCACGCTCGGGCTCATCGGCATCTGGTACAACAACTTCTTCGGGGCGCAGACGCACGCCATCTTGCCGTACGACCAATACATGCACCGCTTCCCCGCCTACTTTCAGCAGGGCGACATGGAGAGCGACGGCAAGAGCGTCAACCGCGCCGGTGAAGCGGTGGATCTGTCGACCGGCCCGATCATCTGGGGCGAGCCGGGCACCAACGGCCAGCACGCCTTCTACCAGCTGATCCATCAAGGCACGAAGCTGGTGCCGTGTGACTTCATTGCGCCGATCAAGACGCACAATCCGGTCGGGCAGCATCATCCGATCCTGCTCTCCAACTTCTTTGCGCAGACCGAAGCCCTGATGCGCGGCAAGACGGACGACGAGGTGCGCGGCGAGCTGCGTGCCGCCGGCATGAGCGCAGCGCCGCTGGAGGCGCTGGTGCCGCACAAGCGCTTCGCCGGGAACAAACCGACGAACAGCATTATGTTCGCCCAGCTCACACCGCGTACCCTCGGGTCGCTGATCGCGTTGTACGAGCACAAGATCTTCACCCAAGGTGTGGTCTGGAACATCAACTCGTTCGATCAGTGGGGCGTCGAGTTGGGCAAGCAGCTGGCCAAGGCAATCCTCCCCGAGCTGACGGGGGCAGGCCGTGTCAGCACGCACGACTCGTCGACCAACGGGTTGATCAACCACTACAAAGAGAACCGCTAGCGTCGTCGGGGCATCGCCTTCCCTGCAGCGGCGGCGGGAGACTGCCCGACTCGCGGCATCGGTGGCCGAACCCATACCGGAATGGTAGGGATGCCGGCATGAGAGACGCCTACCGCCGGTGGCGGGCGTGGTGGGACGAGATCCACGACGAGCACGCGAGCTTCATCGAGTGGATCCCCACACGCTGGCCGCACGCGGCTGTGCTCATGGCCAGTGCCCTGACCCTCTACGTCGAGATGGTGATGGTGCGCTGGCATGCGACCTGTTTTCACGCCTTTGCGATTTTCAAGAACATCAGCCTGCTCTCCTGCTTTCTCGGGTTGGGCGTCGGGTACGGGCTCGCCGGCACGCGCAAGCGGGTCGCCATCGCCTCGTTCTTGCCGCTGCTCGCGCTGCAAACGGCGATGTTCGGCATCCTGTCGAACACCGGCCTCGGCAAGAGCAAGATCAACCCGGTGGCTGAGCAGTTGATCATGGGAAATTTCGGCGCCTGGCGCTGGTTCGACGCGGTGGACGGAAATGCGTTCCTGGCTGCAGTCTTCATCCTCAACGCCGTGATGTTCGTCCCGCTCGGTCATTTGGCCGGCCGCTTCATGGATCGCCTGCCGAAGATACAGAGCTACTCCCTGAATTTGCTCGGCAGCCTGATTGGTATCATCGTCTTCTACCTCTTGTCGCTGGGTTGGACACGCCCGGCGGTGTGGATGGGGGTCGCGGTGCTCGGAACCGGCCCCTTCCTCGTCGGGCACCGGCGCAGCGGCGCCCTCGCCGCCACGAGCATGGCCGTCGTACTGATTGCGTTGGGGCTCACCGGTCGATACCGCGACGAGCGTTACTATTCGCCGTATCAGGTAATTACCTTGCGGCTGCCGGATCCCGCCGATCAGGTGCCGACGATGACGATCGACGTCAACCACGCCTTCTACCAGCACATCATCGACGGTTCACCGCGCGCCGTAGCGCAGAGCGAGCACATCGCCGGCGCGGTGCAGTATTACAACCTGCCCTACCGCTTGGGCGGCGATCCGGGTGACGTGCTGGTCGTCGGTGCAGGATCCGGGAACGACGTGGCGGCGGCGCTCCGGAACGGCGCTCGGTCGGTCACCGCCGTAGAGATCGATCCAGTCATCATCGACCTCGGTAGGCGTCTTCACCCCGAGCGGCCGTATCAGGACCCGCGCACCCGGGCGGTGGTCAACGACGCGCGCACCTTCCTGCGTCAGACGGACCGGCGCTTCGACACGGTGATTTACGGCTTGCTGGACAGTCATACGAGTCTCGGCGCGATGACGAACGTGCGCCTCGACAGCTTCGTGTACACGGTCGAGGGATTCCGGGAAGCGGTCAGTCGTCTGCGGGACGACGGCTTGTTGGTCGTTTCGTACGCCGTACTCGACGCAGGTCAGGGTGACAAACTGTACGCCATGCTGGCGCGCGCCTATCCCGGTCGATCGCCGCGGGTGTTCAGCTCCCGGCGGGGAACCGTCTTCGTCACGGGTCCGGGGTTGGAGCGGACGCCGCCGCGGCTCGACGAGGTGGACGAGGTGACCAGCCAGTTCGTTCATCTGTCAGCCAGCGCCGAAGTGGCGACCGATGACTGGCCATTCTTCTACATGCAACGACGGACCTATCCCGTCACGTATGCCGTGATGATTCTGATCTTGTTGAGCCTCTCGGCGTGGTTTGTGAGCCGCAATCTTGGTTTGCCGCGGCTGTCGACCACCGCCAACGGCGCGTTTTTCTTTCTGGGCGCCGGTTTCATGCTCATCGAAACCAAGGTGGTCACCGAGCTCGGGCTCGTGTTTGGCAACACCTGGTCGGTTATCGCGGTCGCCGTCAGCGCCATCCTGCTGATGGGTTTCTTGGCCAATCAGTGGGTGCTCTTGGGCGGGCCGGTGCGCACCGGCGCGTCCTTTGCGCTGCTCGCCGGGGCGCTGGTGTTGGGCCTTGTCGTGACGCGGATGTCCATGTCCGGGGTCAACGTCCCGGCGCCCAGGTTGGTCATGCCGGTGGTGCTCACGCTGCCGTTGTTCTTTGCCGGCTTGGTCTTCTCCAGCGAGCTGGGTCGTCACGGCAGTATCGGCGACGCGCTGTCGGCAAATTTGTTCGGCGCCATGCTGGGCGGGTTCCTCGAGTACAACTCGATGTACTGGGGCTTCTCCAGTCTGTACCCGCTCGGGATGTCTCTCTACGCGTTGGCCTTTCTTTGCGCGCGCAACGCACGGCGAGTACGCGAGCCGTCGTCCTCCGCCGTTGACATGAAGCCTCGAGACATGGGGGACGTCGAGCGTGAGCGCCGGATCGCCGCCGCATCTGTCCGCGGCTCCGTTTGATCAAACAGGCCGCAGACAGCGAAAAGCAACCTCCCCTAGCTTAGCGTAGCTAGGCGTGCTGTCAGCCGACGCTCAAGAAAGTCTCCGAATCTCTACAATGTTGCGAAGCCGCATATGTTCGGGTTCATCGCGGAGTTGCAGAAGAACTTGCTCGAAGTTGGAGATCTCGCGTTGCTGAAGGATTCGCTCCTCGGCACTGGTCCCGACGAAACTCTTCCCGAGATGCAAGCGGATCGCCCGGGGCAAGACAGACATGGTCGTGGGAATATCATAGAGCCTCAGCTCGGTCCCGTCCGCGGTCGCCTCGACGTAGAAGGGGAAATTGCGTGAATTGGTCTCAACGGTGATCCTCTCCAGCTTCTCTCGGTGGAGGATCGTTGCCAGGTTGTCGTGGTACGTGGGGCCAAACTCCTCCGGGATGAGCACTGTCCATTTGAAATCGTCCTTGGCAAGATTCCACTCCCGGCCTTGGAACGTTAGCCTTCCTCCCCTGCAAACTGGAACGACAAAATTTTCGAAATACCCGATCGCCAGCGCAGTCGATGGTAACAAACGGAGTCCCCCGAGTGACGCGCTCTCGTTAATCGACTTGAGAAGTTCCTCAGCAAGCGGCCGCACAGCCGCGAGCGCGTCGCCTTTCGGACTCGTAAGTTCAAATTCGGGGATTGAGATGCCCGCCAGATCCGAAGGGATCTTGATACCTACCTTCGCTTGACACGCCGCAAATGTTCGCCGAGGGCCGAGCCGGCCAAAGCCCATCCCAAGCTCGAAGACGACGTTGTCACGGGGTGCGACAGCCCGCTTGCCCCGGCTCTCCACGATGTCATCGGCTGCGAATACGAAGAGCGCAAAGTCAAACCGCTCGACGCTCTTGAGCAGCGTATCCAGAAATCCCTGGCTCGGTCTGAACAGGCTCTGGTTCCACAAAGTGACATCGCACTCATCGCGCAAATGTTGTGCGAGTGCCGTCGCCGCGCCGAGAGCCTCGCTTGAACTTCCGATGAAGACGGAAGGCTTCATGACGTCGTTACCTTTCTTCGCTTTGCTTGCTCAGAATTTCGTGGGAAGTTCTTTGCAGCGGGGTGCTCCCCATCTGCCAGCCATTCGCCGGTCCCGTGCCACACTTCGTAGAACCACAGCCAATCCGAGATCCACGGAACAATCGTATCTGCGATGAGGTGGGCAGGTGTCCATTCCGTCCGTGGCAAGTACGTGCAGAGGATATTGGCCGGATAGACATGCGGGATAGGTTCGCCCTCGCGATCGCGTAAAGCCGGTGAGAGAACCTGGATTTCTGGTTGGTCGTCGAGCGCGTAGCGAACCCTGACCCGGTACTCCGGGCTCATGTCGCTGGGGTGAACCGCTCCCGTCCAGGTCACCACGTTGCCGCTCCGACGGACATCGAAGTGCAGATAACGGCTGTGCATAGCTGCCACCTGGACCGCGAGAGGCAGCGTCTTACTTTTTCCGATGAATCGTGCCACCGAAGTGTGTGTTAGGGCGAACGTGGGCTGCCCCCACGGTTGATAGGGTCGTTACTCGTCCCGTCGAGCGCTCCACGGCAAGGCGCCCCGTTCTCTTCATCAAATTGATCGCCTCGGCTTGAGCCTTGAGCACGCGTCGCGGTGACTCTGACTTGAACAAAGCTTCAAGATGCTTTGTGACTCGATCGAGACCTTGGAGGGTTTCCAGGTCCTGCCACGCAGATGCGAACTCTCGAATCCGTACGACGAACGAATGGTAGGCTTGGAGGTCTTTACTCCAACACTCGCTGAGTTCCTCACGCGCATCGACCGGATTCCAGACGACGAGACGTCCGGTGGGTGGTATCGCCGCAAGGATCCCCCAAAGAACGCCCCACATTGCGACGTACACCGATTCTTTTTGCTCGTAGTGCAGCGCCGCAAGTGTTGTGAGGAGAATAGAGCTCGGCGCGTTCCCCGGGTCATCTACAAAGGCGATATCTCTCCATCGTTTGAGAAGTTGAACGACGCGTTGCAACGGTAACTTTCGATCGGCGGGTTGGTAGCCGGGAAGCGGCGCAATAGCCTTTCGGAGCATCGCCTCTGCGAAGATTACGCGTGAGCGTTGCTCGAACCACTTCGCGTAGAATGTAGGGTTGCCCGGTCGCCACTCCTCGGTGTCGCGGTCCGGAACGAGGATCGCCCCGTTCGATGAGGTGGGATCTGGACAGCAGGGCACGATGTCGAGGTGGAACTCGTCCTTGTAGCGAACCCTGACACATCGACTGAAGCGCTTCTTCTCCAACATTGTCTCATAGGTGCCATGGGATCGGAGAGGAGCTTCAACCATGTCGAGCAGAATGGATGGCTTGTCCACCGATGACGGGTCGATCTGTAGCAAACAGAGCAGGTCGAGATCGTGCTCGCGCCGCCCCTCTGGCCGCAGCGTGGTCCCGAGCAGCATCGATCCTTGTGGAGAGATGTCCGGATCGAATCTTGCGGTCGGCTCCTTGTCCTGAAGAAGTTGGCCAATTGTCGTGTATCGGCTCTCGGCGCTCTGATGGCGCGCTGGACTGAGTTGGAGGTCAGCGCAGATATGATGAAGGATCTCGTCGATAAACGCCTCGCGAGACTCAGTAATGAGGATCTCCTGCGGTTTACTAGAAACTGCGAGTCCCATATTTCACCTCAACTCCCAGGCTTTCAGCACGTCGGAGCTGTCAGCAGGTTATCGGCAGTCGTGTCGTTCGGTGCCGTGCGCACGCACTTCAATCCTTCGCGCTCGGCGGGGATGAGATTCGCGCGCGAGCCGCCACCTTCAACGTAGATTGAACCGGGAGACGCCTTCACGCGCTCATGCGCCTGGAGCCGCGTGTAGGTCGCAGTGTCCGTGCGGATAAGGGTGATACCGCGGCAATCTGAATACTTGTCGGCGTCGCCCTTCACGATGCAGGTCACCTTTTCAGCCATAAGATCCTCCTTCCTTGGATTTGGAATCGCGATCCACATATAAAGTTCGCGATTGGAGAAATCAAGAGGGGATCAATCGCCGGGAGGATTCTTGATTTTGTCACACAGGGGAGGATATATGTTTGCTAATGGCCGATTCGCGTTCGACGGCTTTGAAGCCGGAATCTCTTGGAGATCGAGTTCGCCGATTACGGCGTGAACGCTCGTGGACTCAGGATCAGCTCGCTGCGGCTGCAGGCGTCAGTAAGAGCTTCGTGAGCGAGGTGGAAAGCGGCGCGTCACAGCCGCGAGGTCCAGTGCTTGTTCGCATCGCTACCGCGCTAAAGTCGTCACTGGACTACCTCCTGACTGGGCGAGAACGTCCCGCTCCGTCCCCTCCAGCTGTTGAGGTCCCCACCGAGCTTGCGTCCTTCGCACGACGGTGCGGCCTTCCGTTCCAGCACGTCGAACTTCTCCTCGAATTCCACAACTCTATTGAAGGGATGCGGCGCGACCAACCACCACTCCAACTGACTGAACGGGAATGGGAGGAGTTCTACGAGAGCGTACGGCCGCTTGTTGATCGGGGATTGCGCGGCAAAGAGCGAGGCAAGGACTAAATGAGCACGATGGTCGCGCGCGATCGCCGTGTCATTGAGCTGGCGCGACAGCTCGGCATGCCTCCCTACGGCGGCGATGCAGTAGCGTTCGTGGTGACTTGGTGCGTAAGGAAGGTGACGCACTGGGTTCACGAGTTTGGTCCGCGAACGCTGGAGGAATTCCTGCAGACCGTTACGGCCAAGGTGGGGCTGATCATTGATCGGGACGACGTGGCCGCAGCTTCGTTGTCTGTCGCTGACCTAGAAGCCCACCGGGTGCAGCGGTCACCACAGGCCAGCCGCGAAGCCGCGTACAGTGCGATCGTGTCTCGCTTGTCCCGGCCAGCTCTCCTCATCGTCGCGGGCCTTCAGCTCAAAGCCAATGAGCGGCGCGCTATGAACATACCTGCGCTCTTTCCACAAGAGAGTCCGACGCCGAAACTCCGCGCGGTGAACGTCGTTACCAGTGCGGGCGCGAGGGACGCGGGGGGTTTTCTCCCGAAGAATATGCGCGTACCACCCAATTCGATCATCGCGCAGGTTTTTGGCAGCGAAACGCTCGACCTTGTCGAACAGACGTGGGTGGCACATGAAGACCTGTCCATGTGGGAGTCCAGGGGCGAGCACCGACCCGGACTTCCGGTCGTGGTCGAGGTCGGACGATGCGGGTCGCGGGTTATCGCGCTTGTGACAGTGCGCGATGAGGCGACGGCGTGAGATCAGCGCGCGCCTTCTCATCTCGACCTCGGCGGCCGCCTTCCCGTATGCTCGCCCGCCGCGCAAAATACGGGTCTGCGATCGAAGTAAAGCTTGCGAAGCGAGCCCCGGATCTTCGGTCGAGACGGTTGCGTGACCGGAAGCGCGGGAGCTGATGAGTAGCAAGCTCGAAGACCTCAAGCCCAACGCCGCCGTGCGTGGCATTCTGCCGGGTGCCCTGGTCACAGTCGTCAGCGTGCAGTGGTTTGGCTCCGAGGCGTTGGAGCTGACGTACAAGACGCCCGCCGGTAAGGTCGCCAACGAGCTGCTCTACCGTCACGACGAGCCGCGAATCGACGTCGTCGAACTGGGTCGGCCGTGGAGCTTCGACGGCGACGGCGCTCTCTTCCGGCTCGTGTCGGAAGCGCATCGCATCCGGCTCGCTCATCTCTTCGACCCGGTATTGGCTGTGCACACCTCGGTCGTGGAACCGCTGCCCCACCAGATTACGGCGGTCTACGACGCGATGCTGCCGCGCCAGCCGCTGCGTTTCCTGCTGGCGGACGATCCGGGCGCCGGCAAGACGATCATGAACGGGCTTCTCATCAAGGAGCTGATCGCCCGCGGCGACCTGCAGCGCTGCATGATCGTCTGCCCCGGCATGCTCGCTGAGCAGTGGCAGGACGAGCTGTATCGGCGCTTCCATCTCCCGTTCGAGATCCTTACCAAGGACAAGCTCGAAGCCGCTCGCACCGGCAATTGGTTCCTGGAGACGAACCTGGTCATCGCTCGACTCGACAAGCTCTCGCGTAACGAGGACGTGCAGGACAAGCTCAAGACGCCGGACTGTCGCTGGGACCTGATCGTCTGCGACGAGGCGCACAAGATGTCGGCCACCTTCTTCGGTGGCGAGATCAA
>CAZCGA010000132.1:0-7872 GCA_964498075.1 uncultured Binatia bacterium (SeqCode)
GGTCGCGCCACTCCTCGGCGTCGAGCTGCTGCGAGAGCGGCGTCGAGCCGACGAGGTCGCAGAAGAGCACCGTCAGCTGGCGGCGCTCGCCCTCAGGGCGGGTATCGGGTGTCGGGGAGCGGGGTTCGGGGCCTGACACCTGGACCCTGGCCCCTGATCCCTGCACTTCCACACCGCAGCGGCCGCAGAACTTCTCGCCGGGCTCGTTCGATGCCCCGCACGCGGCGCACAGTGCGGCGAGCGCGGCCCCGCATTCCGCGCAGAAGCGGCGCTCGGCGCGGTTGTCGTGGTTGCAGGACGGGCAGTGCATCGTGTCTCTTCTCGCCCGCGGTGACTACCACACCCTGCGTGGACTGCGGAAGGAGCGTGGGGCTGTGAGAACATCATGGTAGACCGTCACCAGCGAGGGCCTCGATGTTGTCACAGCGGCAAGAAGCACGGCATGCCGTGCACCTACGATCGCAATGACCCACTACCGAAAATGCGGTCAGACCCGGATCTCCGCCAGCACGCCGAAATGGTCGCTGGGGAAGACGCCGTCGCGCGCCTCGTTCATTACCACCCGCACCGACGCGATCCGCCCGCGGCCACTGCCGTCGGGCAAGCCGACGAGGATGTAGTCGATGCGACGGTCGGGCTCGAACGTGTAGGCGGCGAAGCGGTTGCGGTTGTCCCAGGTGAAGCCCGGGCCGCCGTCGCCGGCCACGCGCCACGCGTCCTGGAAGTAGGTGCTGCGCCCGTCGAGCGACTGCAGGCCGCAGAGGAAGCGGATCTCGGCCGCATCGGGATCGGCGTTCAGGTCGCCGGCCAGGATCGCCGGCCGCGGCCCGTGACGCGCCCACTCGTGTACCAAGCGGGAGAGTGCCAGCGCCTGCTGCTCGCGCACGTAGCCGTGGTGGTACTTCCAATTGAAGTGCGTGGTGATGAACGGGACCGCACCCGACGGTGTCTCGATCACCGCGGCCAACGCCGTGCGCCGTTCACCGCTCTCGGCGCCCGGCAGTGCCCAGACCTCGCTCCGCCGGATCGGCCAACGCGCCGCCACCAGGTTCCCGAATGCGTCACCCTCGTGATCCCATGGCAGGACCGCGTCATCGTCCTTCCAGCGAAATGCGGGTCCATACACCCAGGTATATCCCAGATCATGCAAGATGAGCGCGCCCTGATCGAAGCCGTCGCGCCGGACGACGATCTCCTGCAGGCCGATGACGTCGGGCTGCAACGCGGCAATCCCCGCACGGATCAGCGCCGTGCGCTCGGCAAAGGGCTCCGAGACGTTCCAGCAGTTCAACGTCAACACGCGCAAGATACCGTGCATACTTTCCTCTCCGGCCACCTGCTTGCCTTTGGCCACGGCGCTGGGGAAGCTCGGCTCACTCTCGATGCAGAGCGGCTGCCGTCTCCAACGCCGCGTCGCGCGGCGCCAAAGCGGCGACCTCAATCACGATGCGTTCGACCGTGCCGGTGAACGGAAACGGCGGCCGGTAGTCGTCGCACACCGGAAAGCCGCGGTCGCGGCCGACGAGGAGGCCGGCGCCACCGATCTGCCAGCGCAACGGCATCCGTCGCGGGAACGGCCCCTCGGCGACGATCCGACTGTCGAGCGCCAGCCGCATCGAGCTGCTTTTTCCCGCCCAATCGTACTCGACGGCGATCACATGTCGGCCCGCGGCCGCGGGCTCGCCGGCGGCGTAGCGGAAGACCTCGCCGAGGATGTTGAAGGTGATCACCGGCTTGCCCTCCAGCAGATAACACGCCCAGCCGTTGCTCCAGTCGCCGAGGGCACAGAGGATACCCGCCGCGCCGCCGCCACACTCGACCTCTGCCAGCAAGCGGAAGCCGCCGCCGAGCGGCGGCAACGCGTCTTCCGACACCGGACCGCCGCCGGGGCGCAACACCGCGCGCCAGCGCGGTCCCCACGGCGACGGCTCGAGCGCGGTCACGCGGCCGAGAAACGAGTCGGTCACCGGCAGCACGTTGTTGCGCCCGGCTTCCATCCACCACTGCTCGATCATCGCCTTGAGACGCGCCGGGTGCTGCGCTCCCACATCGTGCGCCTCGGCGAAGTCGCTGCCGAGATCGAAGAGCGCCCAGTGGTCGGCGTCGAGGTCGTGGCTGCCCGGGATGCGTTCGAGCTCGACGCGGAGCTGCGGGCCGATGTGGTCGGTCGTCGCCTTCCAGCCGTCCTGGTAGATCGCCCGACTGCCGAGCATCTCGAAGTACTGCGTCCGCCGCGGCGCGGGAGCGCTGCCGTCCGCGAGCACCGGCAGCAGCGAGGCGCCGTCGAGCGGCTGCTGCGTGACCCCATCGAGCTGCTCCGGCAGCTCGATGCCTGCAGCTTCCAGGATCGTCGGCATCACGTCGACCGCGTGGCAGAAGTGCGAGCGGATCTCGCCCGCGGCGGCGAGGCGGCGCGGCCAGCGGGCGATCAGCGGCGTGCGCACGCCGCCGAGCCAGGTGTACCGCTTCCACAAGCGCAGTGGGGCGTTGCCCGCCCATGCCCAGCCCCAGGCGTAGTGGTTGTAGGCGCGAAAGCCTCCGAGGTCGTCGACCCTGGCCAGCGTGTCGGCGAGATCATCCAGCCGATCGTGCACGAAGCGATGCTCGTTGAACGAGCCGATCGGCCCGCCCTCGGCGCTGGCGCCGTTGTCGGAGAGCACGAGGACGAGCGTATCGTCGAGGACGCCGAGGGCTTCGAGGAACGTGAGCACCCGGCCGATCTGCGCGTCGGTGTGCGACAGGAACCCGGCAAAGGCCTCCATCCCGCGGGCGAAGAGGCGCCGCTGATCGGCGGGCAGCGCCATCCAGTCCGGAATCCATGGCGGCCGTTCGGTGAGCGTCGTGCCCGCCGGCACGATCCCCATCCCGACCTGGCGGGCGAAGGCGCGCGCGCGCCACGCCTCCCAGCCGTCGTCGAAACGCCCGCGGTAGCGCTCGATCCAGGTGCGCGGTGCCTGGTGCGGCGCGTGCGTCGCGCCGGGCGCGAAGTAGAGGAAGAACGGCTTCAGCGGCGTCGCCTGCTGCTGGTCCTGGATCATACGGATCGCCGTGTCGGCCAGATCCTCGGTGAGATGGTACCCCTCGTCCGGCGTGCGCGGCGCATCGACGAAGCCGTTGTCGCGCACCAGCTCGGGCGTCCACTGGTTCGTGTCGCCGTTGAGGAAGCCGTAGTAACGCTCGAAGCCGAGGCCGAGCGGCCAGCGCTCGAACGGCCCCGAGGCCGATTGCTCCCAGCGCGGCGCCAGGTGCCACTTGCCGGCGGCGAAGGTGCTGTAGCCCGCGTCGCGCAGCAGGCGCGGCAGGGTGCCGGCGCTGCGCGGAATGCGCGCGTTGTAGCCAGGCAGCCCGATGGGAATGTCGGTGAGGAATCCCATGCCCACGGCGTGATGGTTGCGTCCCGTGAGCAGACAGGCGCGCGTCGGCGAGCACAGCGCGGTCACGTGGAAGTGATTGAAGCGTACCCCGCCCGCGGCGACGCCGTCGATCGCCGACGTCTCGATGTCCGACCCGAAGCAGCCGAGCTGCGCGAAGCCGAGGTCGTCGAGGACGATCAGCACCACATGCGGCGCCCCGGCGGGCGGGCGCGGCTGCGGCTCGAACGCCGCGACCGACTCCGCCATTGTCCTGCCAATCACCGCTTTCGCTCGCATCGTTCTCTCCTTTCCTCGATCCTTGGTCGGGCACGCGATGCCCGTACTTCTCGCGCAGTTCGAGCGGCATGTCGATGCCGTGGTGGCTGATCACCTCGGCGCCAGCGACACTAGAAGCACACCGCAATGCCACCTCGCACCCAGAACGGGTTGCACAGGCGACGCGATTTCTGCAGCGGCTGAGGAGAGGCGACTCTTGTCCCCTCCTCCAGTGAGCATCTCCGCGAACGGAGGAGGGTTAGGGTGGAGGCGCACGGGTACGCCGCAGTCATCCTCCAGCCGGCGTCCCCGCGAGGCCCCCGCCGCCCTGTTTGCCGGCGTCAGAACAATTCTCTATAAGCGCGTGCCGAGGCGGACGATGCGTGGGTTGAGTGTGCTCGACATGCTGGTGATTCTGACGGTGCTGGCGCTCCTGGTGTACGCCGGGAGCCGGGAGTTCGCTGGCTACGAGGCACGGACGATTCCGGTCACGACGCCAGCCGCGGCAGCGAAGTAGACCCATGCCCACTCGACGACCCGCCAGGCGCGTGCAACGCAGCCGCCGCCGCGCGCAGCACCTAGTCTGTGGCTTCGTGTCGCCCGCCGTCGTCGAGACGCAAGGCACCATGCAGCTGGTGAAGGGCCGCGGCTGTTACGTCTGGGACGCCGACGGACGCAAGTACCTCGACGGCTTGGCGTCGCTGTGGAACGTCAACGTCGGCCACGGACGTCCGGAGATCGCCCGCGCCGTCGCGGCGCAGATGCGCCGGCTGGAATATGCGCCGACGTTGCTCGGCTTCTCGTCCGACACCGCGCAGCAGTTGGCGGCGCGCATCGCGCGCCTGGCGCCGAAGGGCTTGTCGCGTGTGATGTTCACCTCCGGCGGGTCGGACGCGAACGAGACCGTGATCCGCCTGGTGCGCCTGTACTGGCGCCTGCGCCAGCGGCCCGACAAGATCAAGATCGTCGCGCTCAGCCGTGCCTACCACGGCTCGTCGACCGGCGCTGCTAGCCTCACGGGCCTGCCGTACTTTCACAAGTACTACGAGCCGCTGCTGCCGGGCGTGGTGCGCATGCCCAACGCCTACTGCTACCGCTGCGAGCTGGGCCTGACCTATCCGCAATGCGGCATCGCCTGCGCCGATGAGCTGGAACGCGTCATCCAACGCGAAGGTGCGGACACCGTCGGCGCCTTCATCGCCGAGCCGGTGCAAGGTGTCGGCGGAGTGATCGTGCCGCCGCCGGGATACTTCGAGCGCCTGCGCGCCATCTGCGACAGGTACGATGTGCTGATGGTTGTCGACGAGGTGATCACGGGCTTCGGCCGGCTCGGCTACCGCTTCGGCATCGAGCGCTGGAAGGTGGTGCCCGACATGATCGCCTTCGCCAAGGGTGTGACCAGCGGCTACGTGCCGCTCGGCGGCGTGATTCTCAAGGAGTCGATGTACCAGACCCTCGTCGAAGCGGGGCCCGACTTCGCCTTGCATCACGGCTTCACCTACTCCGGACACCCGGTCGCCTGCGCCGCCGGCCTCGCCAACCTCGACATCATCGAGCGCGAAGGGTTGATCGGGCGCACGCGCCAGCTGGCGCCGTACTTCGCCCGCCGGCTCGGCACGCTGGCGCGCCATCGCCTCGTCGGCGACATCCGCACCGCCGGGCTGATGGCGGCGCTCGAGCTGGTGCGTGACCGCAGCACCAAAGCGCCGCTGCCGGCGCAGCTGAACGTCGCTGCCCGCATCCGCAAGGGCACGATCGCCCGCGGTGTCATCGTGCGCGCCAGCGGCGACATGGTCGTCGTCTGCCCGCCGTTGATCATCACCCGGCAAGAAATCGACCTCATCGTGGCGACCCTGGATGCCGCCATCACCGACGTGAGCAACGAGCTGATCGCTGCGGGTGGGCTGACCTAGCGGGCCAGGTAGCCGCCATCGACCATCAGCGCCGCGGCGGTGATGAACGACGCCTCGTCGGCGGCGAGAAAGAGGATTGCGTACGCGACCTCACGCGGCTGGCCGATGCGGTTGAGCAAGTGCAGCGGCGCGTTGTCGGCGATGAACTGCTCCTCGCTGATGCCGACGTGCGCCATGTGCCGATCCGAGGCGGCTGTGCGGATGGTGCCCGGGCACACGCAGTTGACACGGATGTTGTCCGGCGCCAGGTCCAACGCCATGCAGCGCGTCATGTTGACGATCGCGGCTTTCGTGGCGTTGTAGGTCATGAACCGCGGTTGGGCGA
Organism: uncultured Binatia bacterium (SeqCode); assembly: GCA_964498075.1. GTDB lineage: Bacteria > Desulfobacterota > Binatia > HRBIN30 > HRBIN30 > CAZCGA01. Next base: position 5,868 of record CAZCGA010000132.1, read on the forward strand.
CGAAGCTGGAGATCGAGCCGAGGTTGACGATGGCGCCGCCGCCGCTCTTCTTCATGACGTCGGCGGCGTAGCGTGCGCACAGCGCCGTGCCCACGACGTTCACGTCCAGCGAGCGATGCCAATCCTCGGGTGTGGCTTCGAGGCCTTTGAACACAAAGGCGGCGGCGTTGTTGACGAGGATGTCGACGCGGCCGTAGGTGCGCTTCGCCAGCTCGATGGCGCGACGTACCTGGTCTTCCGCGGCAATGTCCGTCTGCACGAACAGCGCTGCGCCCTGCTGCGTGCGGATGCGGCCGGCGACGGTCTCCCCCGACGGGTCGACGTCGAGCAAAGCGAGACGGGCTCCCTCCTCGGCGAACAGCATGGCGGTGGCTTCGCCGATGCCGGCGGCTGCGCCGGTGATGACGGCTACCTTGTTTTGGAGTCGCAGGCTCATGCAGCCACTGCCTCAACGATGCGCTGGCTCACTCTCCTACGACCAAACGGATCAACGGGTCAATGATCGGAACGCGTCGCGGGCTTGCCTTTCACGAACGTTTCACTATGCTGCGCCCCTCAAAAGTGGAGGGTTCGCGATGAGTGCTGCGCCGCGGGTGTTGTCGGGGACGGGCTTCGCCGCGACGCAGCGGCGGGATGCGTGGTGGCTTGCACCGCTTTCGCAAGGCTCGATGCTCGCGGTGCTCATCACCTACGCCAACTGGGCGGCGTTTCAGGGCGTCCACTACCAGATCGGTGGCTACCTGTCGCCGCTCTACTCACCGCTGATCATCATCCCGTGGCTGCCGTTCCCGCCGTCCCTTCTGGTCCTCGGCCCTCCGGTGCTCTTCCGCGCCACCTGCTACTACTACCGCAAGGCCTACTATCGGTCGTACTTCCTCGACCCGCCGGCGTGCGCGGTCTCCGAGTTCCGCGGCCGCAACTACCGTGGTGAGACGGCCTTCCCGTTCATCCTGCAGAACCTGCACCGCTACCTGTTCTATCTCACCCTCTGCTACCTGCCGTTCCTCTGGCACGACGTCTTCAACGCTTGTTTCTTCAACGGCAGCTTCGGCATCGGGCTCGGGACGTTGGCAATCCTGGCCAACACCAGTGCGCTCACGCTGTACAGCTTCTCCTGCCACTCGGCGCGCCACCTCGTCGGCGGCAGCCTCGATTGCTTCTCCTGCAGTTCGCCCAACCGCACGCGCCACGAAGCCTGGAAAGTCGCGAGCGGGCTCAACGCCCGCCACATGCTGTTCGCCTGGATGAGCTTCTGCACCGTGTGCGGCGCCGATCTCTACGTGCGCCTCGTCGCCTCGGGCGTCATCACGGACCTCCGGTTGCTCTGAGACGAGGAGTATGGAGCGCTTCGAGAGCCATAACTACGACGTCCTCGTCGTCGGTGCCGGCGGCGCCGGACTGCGCGCAGCGATCGAAGCCGCGGCGCAGGGCGCGTCGGTCGGATTGGTGTGTAAGTCGCTGCTGGGCAAGGCGCACACGGTGATGGCCGAAGGCGGGGTGGCGGCAGCGCTCGCCAACACCGACCCGCGCGACAGCTGGAAGGTGCACTTCCGCGACACCATGCGCGGCGGCAAGTTGCTCAACGACTGGCGCATGGCGCAGCTGCTGTCGCTGGAGGCGCCGGCGCGCGTCAACGAGCTGGAGGCCTGGGGCGCGCTGTTCGATCGCACCCCCGACGGCCGCATCCTGCAACGCAACTTCGGCGGCCACCAGTATCCACGCCTGGCCCACGTCGGCGACCGCACCGGCTTGGAGATGATTCGCACCCTGCAGGACAAGAGCGTCCAGCAGCCGAACGTCGAGGTGTACATGGAATGCACCGTGGCGCGACTCCTCAAAGACGGAGAGCGGATCAGCGGCGCGCTGGTGTATCGACGCGAGACGGGGCGCTTCATCGTCTTTCAAACCAAGGCCGTGGTGCTGGCGACCGGCGGCATCGGGCGCGCCTACAAGATCAACAGCAACTCCTGGGAGTACACCGGTGACGGCCAGACGCTCGCCTACG
>CAZCGA010000132.1:7882-17789 GCA_964498075.1 uncultured Binatia bacterium (SeqCode)
TTCCATCCCACCGGGATGGTCTGGCCGCTGAGCGTGCGCGGCATTCTGGTCACCGAGGGGGTGCGCGGCGAAGGCGGCGTGCTCAAGAACTCCCAGGGCGAACGCTTCATGTTCCAGTACATCCCCGAAATGTTCCGCAAGGACTTCGCCGACACCGAAGCGGAGGCCGATCGATGGGTGGCCGACGTCATCGCCGGCCGACAGCCCGAGGCGCGGCGGCCGCCGGAGCTGCTGACGCGCGACGTGGTCGCACGCGCCATCGCGCAAGAAGTCCGCGAGGGGCGCGGCAGCCCGCACGGCGGCGCCTTCCTCGACATCGCCTCGCGGCGGCAACCCGAGGAGATCCGCAAGAAACTGCCGAGCATGTATCAGCAATTCCACGAGCTGGCGGACGTCGACATCACGCGCCAGCCGATGGAGGTGGGACCGACGACGCACTACATGATGGGCGGCGTGCGGGTCGACGCCGAGACGCAGGCGGCAACAGTGCCCGGTCTGTTCGCCGCCGGCGAGGTGGCCGGTGGGCTGCACGGCTCGAACCGACTCGGCGGCAACTCGCTCAGCGATCTGCTGGTCTTCGGACGGCGCGCGGGGCTGGGCGCGGCGACGTACGCCGGGGCGCATGCCGGCACGCCGCGGGTGGATGCCGGCGAAGTGGAGGCGATCACGACGACGCTGCTGGCGCCGTTCGAGCGCTCCGGAGGTGAGAACCCGTTCGCTCTTCAAGAGGCGCTGCAGGACATGATGGGGAGGTACGTCGGCATCGCGCGCAGCGCCGACGATCTCCAGACGGCGCTCGCCGAGATCGCCGCGCTACGCGTCCGCGCCGCTCGTGTCGGCGTGGTGGGGCACCGGCAGTACAATCCCGGCTGGCATACCGCACTCGATCTGCACAGCCTGCTCACGGTGAGCGAAGCGGTGACCCGCGCGGCACTCGAGCGTCGCGAGAGCCGCGGCGCCCACGCGCGCGTCGAGTATCCCGATTCGGACAAGCAACTCGGCAGCCTCAACGTCGTGGTCCGCCGCCGCAGCGACAGCATGACCGTGGAGCGGGAGCCCATCCCGCCGATGCCCGAGGAGCTGAAGCGCGTGCTCGAAGGGGAGAGCTGAAGGAAACCCATGGACGCGACGCTCAGGATCTTTCGCGGTGACCGCGAGAGCGGCGGCTTCGAGGACTACACGGTGCCCTTGCACGAGGGCATGGTGGTGCTCGACGCGATTCACTACGTGCAGGCGCACCAGGCGACAGACCTGGCGTGCCGCTGGAACTGCAAGGCGGGACGCTGCGGCTCGTGCAGCGCTGAGGTGAACGGCAAGCCGAAGCTGATGTGCATGACCCGCATGGATCAGTTCCCCGCCGGTGCACCGATCACCGTGACACCGATGAAGGCCTTCCCGGTCATCAAGGACTTGGTGTGCGACGTGTCGTGGAACTACGAGGTCAACAAGCGCATCCCCCCGTTCCAGCCGCGGCCGCCGGACGCGCCCGACGGCACCTGGCGCATGCAGCAGGCCGACATCGACCGCGTTCAGGAGTTCCGCAAGTGCATCGAGTGCTTCCTCTGCCAGGACGTCTGCCACGTCCTGCGCGACCACGACAAGCAGGACAGCTTCGCCGGCCCGCGCTTCTTCGTTCGTAGCGCTGGCCTCGAGATGCATCCGTTAGACGTCGCGTCGCGCACCGCGTACCTGAAGAACGCCGGCGGCATCGGCTACTGCAACATCACCAAATGCTGCACCGAGGTGTGCCCCGAGTCGATCCGCATCACCGACAATGCCATCATCCCGCTCAAGGAACGCGTGGTGGACGATTTCTACGACCCGTTGCGCTGGCTGTGGCGGCGGGTGTTCAGATGAAGGGTTTCGAGTTGAGACCTGTGTAAGGGGGTGTTCCATGGAGTACGTCCTCAAACGGATCCTCCCCAGTGGAATCGAGGCGGCGATCGAGAAGGCCGACAAGTACCGCGCGCTGAATCAGCCGGCCGAGGCCGAGAGCATCTGTCGCGACGTGCTGGCGATCGACCCCGACAACCAGCTCGCATTGCGCACGCTCGGCTTGGCGCTCACTGACCAGTTCGGGACGTCGAGCGGCGCGAAGTTCACCGAGGTGGAACACGTGTTCGCGCGGCTGACCGACCCCTACGAGCGCGCCTACTACGGTGGGCTGGCGTGCGAGCGCCAGGCGAAGGCGCAGCTGGCGGCCGGCACGCCGCTGTACGCGGCGCGGCCGCTGTTCGAGCACGCGCTGGCCCACTACGCCGAGGCCGAAGCGCTGCGCCCGCCGGGGAATGACGATCCGATTCTGCGCTGGAACAGCTGCGTGCGCGCCCTGCACGCGGTGCCCGGGCTGGCGACCGCCGAGCGCGAAACGCGGATCGACTGGGAGATGGACTTCGTGCCGCACCGGCGGTGAGACGCGCCGCTCACTCGTCGTCTAACCCGGCGCGCTGCAACATCTCGCGGCCCAGCACCTCGGCCGCGTTGATCGAGTGCGCGGACGCCGTGCGGCGGAGCTGCTCGAAGAGCGGATAGCCGCGCTGCTGCTCCTGGGTCCACTCCTGCGCGAAGCTGCCGGACCGAATCGTGCGCAGCGCTTCGCGCAAACGTGCGCGGGTCTCTTCAGGGAGCATGCGCTCGCCGCGCGACAGGGTGCCGTACTGGCTGGTCTGCGAGTGCAGCCGCATTTGGTTGATGACACCCAGGCGCGCCATCTGCTTGAAGATCTCACCCGCTTCCCCCGACCCGTACAGCTCGAGCGCCACCATCTCCGGTGGGAAGCCGGCCTCCACCAGCACCTCGAAGGAGAGCAGTAGATCGCGCATGATGATCGGCCAGACACCTTGCTCGGCGAACAGGTCGAGCTCGGTTTCCTGCGCGAAGGTGGTCTCCAGCACGCCGGCACGCGTCGCGCCAATCCCTTTCGCCCACGCCAGCGCGACCTGGCGCGCCTGGCCTGAGGCGTCCTGCGCCACGGCGACATACGCCGGCACGCCGCGGCCCTTCTCGAAGCTGCGGCGGACGTTGATGCCGATCATGCGCGGCGCCACCATGATGACGTCGACGTTGCCGGGCGGCTGAATCAGTCCGAAGTGAATGTTGTACCCGTGCGCGAAGTCGAGCACCTGGCCGGGGCGCAGACGCGCCTCGATGTCGGCGTGGTACACGTCGCGTTGCACCTCGTCGGGAATGAGCAAGGCGAGGGCATCGGCGCGCTCGACGGCTTCGCCGATCGACACCACCGAGAAGCCCTCGCGCTGCGCCTGCTCGGCGCCGGCGTCGCGGATAGAGCCGATGATGACGTGGATCCCACTGTCGCGCAGGTTCAGCGCCTGCGCGCGGCCTTGATTGCCGTAGCCGATAATCGCGACGGTCTTGTGCTGGAGGCAACTCAGATCGCCGTCGGCGTCCTGCAGGACACGCATGGTCTTCTTCCTCCCGTCGAGCGATTCATCCATCCATTGCCGGGAACAGTCAATCATGGGCGCTGGCGACCGCAGAGCCGCGATTTCGGCCATACGGAAGATTGTGGATTGAAGCGCGGCGGCGAGGGGGGTATGAAAGCTGCGAGGATACGAAAGGGGGAAATCATGAAGACTTCGCGAGTGTGGGTATTGGGAGTCCTGTGTGGGGCGGGGTTTCTGGTCGCCTCCAGCGCGTCCGCGACCGTGGACAAGCAGTGTTTGGTGGACGCGCGCATGGAGAAGCACGACTGCCTGAAGACCTGCGTCGAAACGTGGCAGGCTTCACGGGATATGTGCCGCAACATCGATCACGTGTGTGCGGAGAACTGCCGCGCCGGCCGCGCCGCCTGTCTCCTACAGCCGTTGGCGGACCTGCTACTCTGCAAGGATCCCTGTCAGACGAAGCTGCTGAGCGACAAGGCCGACTGCCGGACGCAATTCCCCTTCGGCTCCATGGAGAGGGACCAGTGCATCGATGCGGCTCAGGTCGTGGCCTTCCAGTGTCGTGATGCGTGCCGTGAGATCGCGCGGCCGTTCCTGAAGGCGTGTCGCGACGGCTTCCACGTCTGTATTCGGAGCTGCGTGATCCCGCCGCCGGCCCCCTGAGCGCAGCTCAAGGTCTCCGACCGAGGTTTCGAAAACAGCGGCCAGCAGGCGGATCCGCCTGCTGGCCGCTGTGCGTTTGCGCCCGCCGATGAGCGCCGCGGGCCTCCACACATCACGCACTGCGCAAAGGAGTCTCCATGGAATACACGACGCTGCAAGTCGATCGCCGCGACCACGTGGCGTGGCTCACCCTCAACCGGCCGGAGACGCTGAACGCGTTGAACCGTGCCATGGTGCACGAGCTGCGCGACTTCTTCTCGGGGCTGGCAGCCGACACGGACTGCCGCGTCGTCGTTCTCTGCGGCGCCGGGCGCGCCTTCTGTGCCGGTCTCGATCTGAAGGAGGCCGCTGGCGGAGGCGATGGCGGGAACGACGCGTCGGTGCAAGCGGGCCTGCGGGCGCAACGCCACATCAGCGAGCTGGTCATCATGATGCGCCGTGCGCCGCAGCCGATCATCGCCTGCGTCCACGGCGCCGCGTGCGGTGGCGGTCTGGCGCTGGCACTCGGCGCCGACGTGCGCATCGCCGGCGAGTCGGCACGGATGAATGCGGCGTTCATCCGCATCGGGCTGTCGGCGTGCGACGTCGGCGTGAGCTACTTCCTGCCGCGCATGGTCGGGGCCTCGGTTGCCGCCGAGCTGTTGCTGACCGGGAACTTCATCGAGGCGGCGCGGGCCGAGCGACTCGGCCTGGTGTCACGGGTCGTGCCCGACGACGAGCTGCCGGCCGCGGCACAGGCGGTCGCCGGCGACATGCTGCGCAACTCGCCGCTCGGTCTGCGCCTGACGAAGGAGTGCTTGAACGCCAGCCTCGACGCCGGCAGCCTCGAGCAGGTCATCGCCATGGAAGACCGCAACCAGGTGCTGTGTACGCGCAGCGCCGACTTCCGGGAAGGGGTGATGGCCTTCCTGCAGAAGCGCGCGCCGCAGTACGGCGACCGCTGAGCCTCCACCCGAGCCCTCCTCCGTTCGCGGAAGTGCTCACAGGAGGAGGGAAGAACGGTTACTTGACTTGGGCGCCCGGCGCCACCGGCTTCTCCGGTACGACGATCGCCAGACGTCCTTCGCCGTCGGAGGCGGCGAGCAGCATGCCCTGGCTCTCGATGCCGCGGAGCGTTGCGGGCTGGAGGTTGGCGACCACGACGATCTGTTTGCCGATCAGTTGCTCAGGGTCGTAGTGCGCGCGGATGCCGGCGACCAGCTGCCGCTGCTCCGTGCCGAGATCGACGGTGAGGACCAGCAGCCGGTCGGCCTGGGGATGGGGTGCCGCTGCCGAAATGGTTGCGACGCGCAGCTCGATGGTGCGGAAGTCGTCGATGGAGATCGTCGGCATGCCGTCACCACTAGCAACGTTGCCTCGACTCGCGCAACCGCTTCACGCTATACCGCCAGGGTTTTCGGTTGACAGGATGGACCTTGCGGGGTAAAAACGGCCGTCCCTCGCATTACATCCAGAGGGTAGGAGGAGGATGACGATGTTCGCGAGCGTACTCACCGAGATGACCAATAGATCCCGTGTGGTGGTGCTGGCAGTGGCGGCGGTTGGGCTCGTGCTGGTGAGTCCGCGCTATGCCGCGGCCGACTGCGTGACGATGCCCTTCGACGACGGCTGCGCCTGCGCCGCGGGCACCGACTGCGCCAGCGGCGTGTGCTCCGGTTCGATCTGCCAGGTGCCGAGCTGCTTCGACAGCGTGAAGAACGGCGGCGAAACTGACGTCGACTGCGGCGGCGGGGTGTGCTTCGCCTGCGCCAACGGCCAGACGTGCTCGGTCAACACCGACTGCGCCAGCGACAACTGCTCGACCACCTGCCAAGGCCAGTCACGCACGCTCACGGTCAATAGCGACGACGACAACGAGGACACGAACTGCGACGCCACCCACTGCAGCTTGCGCGAGGCGATCGATACAGCATCTCGGAACCTCGGGTTCCTGGATACGATCGAGTTCAACATCGATCCCAGTGGCCATCACGTCATCAAGCCGCTGTCGCGGCTGCCGTCGGTCATCGATCAGACGATCATCGACGGCACGACGCAGCCCGGGTGGGCGGACGGCGCGCCGGTGATCGAGATCACCGGCTTCATGGCGGGCTTTGCGGACGGTCTGGATATCGGCGCCAGTGATTGCACTGTGAAGGGGCTGGTGATCAATCGCTTCAAGGGGATCGGGGGCTTGTTTCCGTTCTTCGGGTCGACCGACACCACCGGCGGGGTGACTGCCGCGGACACCTTTTCCGGCGGCGGCATCGGCATCTTCATCGCTGGGGGCGGCGGCAACCTCATCACGGGCAACTTCATCGGTACAGACGCGGCCGGCATGGTGGATCTGGGCAATGCGCAGGCCGGCATCTTGGCACTCGAGAGCAGCAACAACACGATCGGTGGAAGCAACGGCTTCAGCAAGGGCGCGTCGTGTACGGGAGACTGCAACCTGATTTCCGGCAACGGCAAAGGGGCCACGGGCATCGGCGTGCTGTTGAGCGGCGGCGTGGTGTTCTGGTTCACCGGGGAGAACATCGTTCAAGGCAACATGATCGGCACGAACGTGAGCGGGACGGGCGCCCTCGGCAACGGCCTGCACGGCGTGACGATTGTAGACGCCTTGTTGAACCAGATTGGCGGATCGACCTCGGGTGAGGGCAATCTGATCTCGGGCAACCTGCACAGCGGGGTGAATATCAGCGACTCGCCGTTGCCGACCTTTGATGGAGTTCCAACGATCTTCAACCGAGTGCAGGGCAACTGCATCGGCACGGACACGACCGGCATGTTGCCGCTCGGCAACCACTCCGATGGCGTGACGATTGCCGGCTCCAAAGAAAGGTGCTTTGGTCCATTCGGATGCCCAACCTCGGAGGTTCAGCAGAATCTTGTGGGTGGCACGGGAGAGGGCGAGGGCAATCTGATCGCCTACAACCTGAACAATGGTGTGGCGGTGTTGTTCAACGGGTTCGAGTCTCCCGCCGACACCGCACCGGGAAGCGATCCGACGGCGGCCATCGGGCTTGGCTTCCCACCGATTCTCAACCCGATCCTGATGAACTCGATCCACGACAACACCGAGATGGGCATCGAGCTGCTCGGGGAAGGCGTGACGCCGAACGACGACATGGATCCGGACGACGGACCGAACCACTTGCAGAACTTCCCGCTGCTGACGATGGCAGTGAGCAACGGCGGGACGCACATCATGGGCGGGCTGAACAGCACGCCGTTCACCGACTTCCGTATCGAGTTCTTCGCCAACCTGGTGTGTGACGACTTCGGCAACGGCGAAGGCAAGCAGTTCCTCGGCTTCCTGCAGACGACGACGGACGGCAACGGCGACACGCCACCGTTCGACTTCAACCCATCGCCGCAAGTGCCGGTGGGCGCGTTCATCACCACAACCGCCACCGGGATCATCAGCGGCACGAACGTCATCTCCGACACCTCGGAGTTCTCGGCCTGCCAGCCGGTGATCATGGCGACGCCGACGGAGACGCCGACGAACACGCCGACGGAGACGCCGACGGAGACGCCGACGCCCACCGAGACGCCGACGCCGACGGACACGCCGACGAAGACGCCGACGCGGACGCCGACGAACACGCCGACGCGGACGAACACGCCGACGCTGACGCCGACGCGGACACCGACCCGGACGCCGACGCAGACCCGGACGCCGAGCCGGACGCCGACGCAGACGTCGACCAAGACGCCGCCGTTCGAGCCGACGAGGACGCCGACCATTACACCGAGCGTAGGCGGGTGCTGTCAGATCCGCATCGGGGCGCAGACACTGTGTGCGGCCTACACGTCCGGGCAGTGCACGTCGGTGCACGGGACGTTCTTCCCGCTGACCATCTGCAACGCCAACACCGGTCAGTGCGGCCCGCCCCCGCCGACGTCGACGCCGACGGTCCACGACATCTGACGCGCTAGCGCACCGAAGCATCGAGCAGCGCAGAGCCGGGAGGGCATCAGCCTCCCGGCTCTGGCGTCTCGGGGTGCAGCAGCGGCGCCGGCGCTCTCGTGGGGCCTGAGAGCTCAAGCGGTCGGTGCGTCGCCAGAGGTTTGCGTTGACGCTGCAACCCTATGGGAGTATACCTTCGACATATTCCAATCGCTTCACTGATGGCGGGTTCATTCTGAACCCTGAGGAGGACTAAAGATGAGTCATTCGAATGTCGCCCAGGTGTTCAAGCTGGCGCGTCGAGGGCTGGTACTGGCGGGCGTCGTCGCCGTGCTCAGTGCGCGGCCGGCCGGCGCCGCCGCGACGTTCACCGTCGATTCGACGGGCGATGATTCGGATGCATCCCTCGACGGGGTGACGTGCGACGACGGTACCGGCCAGTGCACGCTGCGCGCCGCAATTGAGGAAGCGAACTTCAATTCCGCTGTCACCGACACCATCAACTTCACCATCGGCTCCGGTGTGCAGACGATCCAACCCAAGTCGCCGCTGCCGGCGATCACCGATCCGGTGATCATCGACGGCACCACGCAGCCCGGCTTCACGCTGACGCCGATCATCGAGGTGGACGGCGAGTTCGCCGGCTTTGCCCACGGATTCAATGTCGCCGCGAACGGGTGCACCATCAAAGGACTGGTGATCAATCGGTTCAAAGGGCATGCACCGGGTGAAGGTGGTGCGGGCATTTTTCTGACGGGGAGCGGCAACACGATCACGAACAACTTTCTCGGGACGAATGTCGATGGCGACACCGATCTGGGGAACGATCTCGCCGGCGTGTTCAGCCAAGGGAACAACACCATCGGCGGCGCCAACGGCTTCTTCAACTGCGGAACATACTGTGGGTGCGACTGCAACCTGATCTCCGGAAACGGCAACAGCGCCGCGGGGACCTTGGCTCAGGCGAGTGGCGGGGTGGTCATCTTCAACAGCACGAACCAGGTGAAGGGCAACGCCATCGGCACGGATGTCTCTGGCGTCTTCGCGATCGGCAACAGTCTCCACGGGGTCAGCGTCGTCGGCGGCACGGGGAACTACATTGGCGGCGAGCTCAGCCCCAATCTGATCTCCGGCAATTTCCAAAGCGGTGTACTGATCACGGACTTTGCGGGTCTCGGGCCGCCGATCGAGACGACCGGCAACCAAGTCGAGGCCAACGTGATTGGTCTTAACGGATATTTTTCGTCTCCACTGCCAAACCACGGCGATGGCGTGACCTTGTTGAGCGTCTCAGAGGCCGTGGATTCCAACACCATCGACCTGAACTTCATCGCCTTCAACCGCAACAACGGTGTGACGGTGGCCCAACCCAGCCCCGATTCGGCGCTGCTCAACGCGATTCTGCAGAACGTGATCGGCTTGAATGCGCAGCTGGGGATCGACCTCAAAGGGGACGGGGTGACGCCGAACGACTTCCAGGACCCCGACTTCGGCCCGAACCACCTGCAGAACTTCCCCGTGCTGACCACGGCGGTGAGCAACGGCGGCACCCACATCATGGGAGGTCTCAACAGTACGCCGAACACCGACTTCCGCATCGAGTTCTTCGCCAACAACCAGTGCGATGTCTCCGGCCACGGGGAGGGTGAGGAGTTTATCGGGTTCTTGAACGTCCAGACCGACGTCAACGGCGACGCGCCGCCATTCGACTTCAGCCCGTCGCCCCAGGTGCCAGTGGGCGAGTTCATCACGGCGACGGCGACGGGGATCATCAGCGGGACTCCCGTCATCTCGGATACGTCCGAGTTCTCGGCCTGTGAGCTGGTGATCATGGCGACGCCGACCGAGACGCCGACCGAGACGCCGACCGAGACGCCGACCGAGACGCCGACGGAGACGCCGACCGAGACGCCGACCGAGACCCCGACCGAGACGCCGACCGAGA
>CAZCGA010000133.1:0-17284 GCA_964498075.1 uncultured Binatia bacterium (SeqCode)
TGGCGCCGACGCCGCCGCAGGAGATGTCGGCGAGCTCGGCCGAGAAGTCGCCGCAATGGTGGCACTCGGGTCGGGCATACTCTTGCGCTTGGCGCAGGTTCATCTCGACGAGCTCACCGTCCTTCTTGAAGATCTGCACCTTTCCCTTCACGTTGAACTGCCGAATCTCGCTGAGCGGAATCCCCATCTGCCCCTGGATGGCGTCGACCATCAGCTCATCGAAGGTAAACACCTCGCTGCACAGCAGACCGATGTTGAGCGCCACGCGTTCGCCGAAGCCCTTGAGGAAGCCGCGCTGCTTGTCGATGATCTTGTCCTTCTTGCGGCCGTTGTTGAGGAAGGCCGGATCGGTGAGCTGCATCTTGCGCACCGGCGTGATCTGACACGGCACGCCGACGAAGGCGACCTTGGTGAGCCCTCGTTTCTGCGCATCGGCGAGTGCGAGGTTGTTGGGGCAGTAGGTGTACCACGAGCTGGCGCTGCCGATCGCTTCGTCGACCGTCGTGACCACCGTGGGCATCGGCTGGCAGGGCTTCGCCGGGTCCACGGCCGACACCACCGCGCCGTCGAACGCGCCGCTGCGCAAGCCCCACACGAGGATCGTGGTGACGACGCCGCCATCCTCGCACCGCGCCAGTACCTCCGGATCCTTGCAGCGCGCCGCCACGATGCGCCGATACACTCCGAACGCACCGCGGTAGGCACCGTTTCCGGGGAAGACGCGATCCGTCATATGATGCTCGCGGTCGCCGAGCCGCGGACAGACCTGCGCACAGACATCGCACCCGATCCCTTCGCTGATACCGCAGTAGTCGAACGGATTGGTCGCCTTCGCGACCTGTTTGGGTTTGCCGTCGACGTAGTCGATGACGTTGTGAGGGCAGACCAGCACGCAACTGCCGCACTCGCAGCAGCTGCCGTAGGCTACCACTTCATTCATCATCTCCTTGAAGCTCGAATGCATCGAAGCCCCTCTGTCGACGCTTAGCCCTGAGCCCCCGGAGAGTCAACGGCGAGGCGGCGGCCAGCGCCCTGACCGGTCGTCGCCGCGCCGCAGCGCACGACGATCTCGGTGATTTCCGCCGGCGCGCGCAGCCGCATGGCCGGCCCCCAGAAGCCCGTGCCGCTGCTGACGTAGAGCTGCGCGCCGTTCTTCGTGTAGTGCCCGGCCACGAACGGAGTGCTCAGGCGGACCAGGTAGCGGAACGGCCAGATCTGTCCGCCGTGCGTGTGACCGGAGAGTTGCAGGTCAACGCCGAGCCTCGCCGCCGCGTGGAACGTCGCGGGGTCGTGGGCCAGCAGCAACACCGGTCGCGCGGGATCGCGATCAGCCAAAGCGCGCGGCAGGTCTTCGCGATGCGTGCCACCCAGCAGTTGCGCGTTGTGGTCCTCGACGCCGGCGAGGTCGAATGATGCGTCACCGGCGCCGACGACGACGCGTTCGTTGCGCAACACCCGGATGCCGAGCTCGCGCACGCGGCCCACCCATGCGTCCGGGCCCGAGTAGTGGTCGTGATTCCCGGTGACGAAGAACACCCCGTGCGGTGCGCGCAGCTCACGTAAGGGCGCGACCTCCGCGCCGATGCGGCGGACGCTGCCGTCCACCAGATCGCCGGTGATCGCCACGAGATCAGGAGCCAGGGCATTGCAGCGGGAAACGATCTGCGCCGCGAAGCGCCGATCGAGGAGAGGACCGAGATGGAGATCGCTGATCTGCACGATGCGGAATCCGTCGAGCCCCCGCGGCCAGCGCGCCAATCGCACCTCCACGCGTCGGACGACCGGGCCGGCCAGGGCGGAGGACATGCCCACGAGCCCGGCGACCGCGGCGATACCGACCACTGCGAGCGCTCGGGTGCGTGCCGGCGCCGTGCTGACGACGACGCCGTGCGCGTCGGCCCAGGTCGCGGCGCCGAGCAGGGACCACAGGGCGTCGGATACCAGCAGCAACGTCAGCAGCAGGAAGGCAAAGCCCATCCACGCCGAGGCCGGCCAGGCGATCAGGCGCGCCACCCGCGGCTGCAGCAACCGTTCTCCGAACGGTTGGAAGACCACCGTCGTCCCGAGCACGGCAATCACCGCCAGGAACGTGTCACGCAGCGGCGGTGCCAAGCCCAGATCCAACACGAGACGCACCGCGAGGTAGGTGTGCGTGCCCACGAGCACCGCCAGCAGGATTGTGATGAACGTCGCTACGATCAGAAACCGTCGCATGCCTGTCCTCATTCTACCTGCATTTCATGTCGATGGGACAGTAGAACTTCCGGCTTGCTTGCAGCCGTTGAATTGGGCTTTAAGGAACGCAACGAGAAGGAGCCCGCATGGCCAGCACACGCACAGGACGTTCTCTCTTCATCCGCAACACCCGCATTGTTGACGGCACCGGGGGGCCGTCGACATTCGGCGACGTCGCCGTGGACGACGGGGCCATCGCCGCCATCGGTGAGAACCTCTCCGCGTCCGGCCTGCCGGCGGGGACGCCGCAGATCGACGCACAGGGTCGTGTCGTCGCGCCCGGCTTCATCGACGTGCACACGCACTTCGACCCGCAGATCTGCTGGGATCGTCTGGCGACACCGATGCTGGAGCATGGCGTCACCACAGTGCTCATGGGCAACTGCTCGCTGTCGCTCGCGCCGGTCAAGCAGCCCGACCGCCGGGCCCTCGCCGGCATGTTCAAGCAGATCGAAGACATTCCGCTGAGTGCCTTTGCCGAAGGTGTGGCGTGGTCGTGGGAGAGCTATCCCGATTACCTTGATTACATCCGCAAGGACTTGGGCATCAACGTGGCGGGTCTGGTGGGCCATTCGGCGCTGCGCACCTACGTCATGGGCGCCGCGGCGCAGGAGCGCGCCGCCACCGACGAAGAGACGGCGGCGATGTGCCGCGTGCTCAGCGCGGCGATTCGGGCCGGTGCGGCCGGGCTGTCGACATCGTACGTGGACATCGACGAGCAGATGCGGCCGGTACCCAGCCGATTCGCGACGCGCGACGAGATCATCGCGTTGGGCCGCGCCATGGCCGCGGCGGGTCGCGGCATCATTCAGACCGTCCCGGTCTTCTACAACCCACCCGAGCAGATCCAGAACATCGAGGAGATGGGCGAGATCTCCCGCGCCACCGGGTTGATGTGTACGGTTGCACCGATCGTGTACGGCGGACCCGACTCCCGCCTGTGGAGTGACTCGCTCGCCGTGCTCGAGGCGCAGGCGCAGCGCGGGGCGCGCGTCTACGGCCAGAGCATGCCGCGCACCTTCGACATCAACATCCGCCTGTCGGAGAGCTCGTTCATCCTGCTGGCGCTGCCGGCGTGGGCCGAGCTGATGCGCATGCCGCTCGCGGAGCGCCTGGCGGGGTTCCGCGATCCGTCACGCCGCGAGGATCTCCGCAATCAGGCGGTGTTCCTCGGCCCGTTGTGGTCGATGATCCAAGTCGGCCACACGGCAACGCCCCGCAACCAGCCGCTCAAAGGACGCTTGCTCACCGCGCTGGCCGGCGAACGCGGGGTCACGCCCGCCGACGCGATGATCGACCTCGCCTGTGACGAGAATCTCGAGACCGAGTTCTCCGTCGTCAATGCGATTCACGCCGACCCCGAGTACGTGACGAAGATCCTCTCCCACCCGCGCATTCACATCGGCGCCAGCGACGCCGGTGCGCATGTCGCGCAGTTCTGCGGCGCCGGCGACACCAGCTACCTGCTTGCCCGCTGGGTGCGTGAGCTGCAGGCCTTCACGCTCGAGCAGGCGGTGCACCGTCTCACCGGCGAGCTGGCTGACGCCTTCGGCATTCGCGGCCGCGGGCGGATCGTCCCCGGCCTGGCCGCCGACCTCGTCCTCTTCGATCCCGCTACCATCGATCGCGGCGACGAGGAGTTCATCCACGACGTTCCCGGCGGCGGCAACCGCTACGTCCGTCACGCTCGAGGTATCGACGCGGTGGTGGTGAACGGTGCGGTGGTGTGGGAGCACGGCGACTACACCGGCGCACGGCCGGGAGTGATCGTCTGAAAGACAGCGGCATGACGCAGGAAAAGAAGCTCGCGATTCTCGTGAGTGGCGGACCGGCACCGGGCATCAACAGTGTCATCGGCGCCGCGACGATCCGCAGCCTCCTCGAAGATGTCGCGGTGCTCGGCATCCGCGATGGGTTCGAGTGGATCATGCAGGGCAACACCGACCACGTCGTCCCGCTGACGATCGACGCGGTGAGCCGCATCCACTTCCGCGGCGGATCCTTCATCGGGATCTCGCGTGCCAACCCGACGACGGACCCGCAGCATCTCGAGAACGCCGTGACCGCCATGCAGCGGCTCAACGTCGACCGCTTGATCACGATCGGCGGCGACGACACGGCCTTCTCCGCCATGAAGCTTGCCGAGAAGTCCGCCGGCCGCATCCGCGTCGTGCACGTCCCGAAGACCATCGACAACGATCTCGATCTGCCGCCGCACATCGACACCTTCGGCTTTCAGACGGCGCGGCACGTCGGCGTCGAGCTGGTGAAGAACCTGATGGTCGACGCGTTTACGACCTCGCGCTGGTACGTCGTCATCTCGATGGGCCGCAAGGCCGGTCATCTAGCGTTGGGGATCGGCAAGGCGGCCGGGGCGACGCTGACGTTGATCACCGAGGAGTTCGGCGGCCAGCAAATCCATTTCCAGACGATCGTCGACACCCTGGCGGCGGCCATCATCAAGCGGCTGAGCGAAGGGCGGCGCGACGGCGTGGCCGTGGTCGCCGAGGGCGTGGTGCTCGACATCGATCCGCAGGACCTGTCCGAGCTGAAGGACATCGAGCGCGACGCCCACGGCAACATCCGCATCGCCGAGATCGACATCGGCGAGATCCTGAAGCGTGCCGTGGCGGCGCGGCTCAAGGGCTTCGGCATCAAGGCGACGATCGTCGCGAAGAACATCGGCTACGAGCTGCGCTGCGCCGATCCGATTCCGTCTGACATGGAGTATACCCGCGACCTCGGCTACTGCGCGGCGAAGTACCTGCTCGACGGTGGCGACGCGGTGATGGTCTCCATACAAGGTGGGCAGTTCGTACCCGTGCCCTTTGCGGAGCTGTTGGACCCGAAGACCGGGCGCGCCAAGGTGCGCCTGGTGGACATCCATTCCGCCCGCTATGCGATTGCGCGGCGCTACATGATCCGCCTGCGCCGCGACGATTTCGAGAACCCGTCCGAGCTGCAGAAGTTTGCGGCGACCGCCGGGATGACGGTGGAGGAGTTCCGCCGGCAGTTCGCCTATCTCATCGAGACCGAGCCGCCGCCGCTGGTGCTGGTGCCGCCGCGCCCCGCGGAGCGCTAGAAGCCTGAGCTCAGCCGCGATGGACGATCAAGCCGTGGGTGGGGTCGTACGGGGACACCGCAATCGTCACGTGGTCCCCCGGGATCACTTTGATGTGAAAGCGGCGCAGCCGGCCACTGATGCGCGCCACGAATTGGCGGCCGTTGTCGCCGGCAATGCGGAAGTGGCCGCCCGCCATCAGCTCGGTGACGCGGCCGGGAATCTGTAACAGATCGTCGCGACTCATTAACGGTCTCCGAAGCGCATCGAGGCGCGCGCCGCCTGGCGTCGGCGGCGGCGGATCGCCTCACGCGTTTTGCGCCGCTTGCGGTCGCCGGGCTTCTCGTAATGCTCGTGACGCTTGATGTCCTTGAGCAGGCCTTCCTTGAGCACCAGCTTCTTGAAGACGCGCAGCGCCGCCTCGATGCCGCGGTCGTCGACCACAACCGTCAGCGCTTGGCCGCGCCGTCCATAGCCTCCCCCGTCGCCTCGACGCGGATGACTCCGGGGCGCATCGGTCCGTGGCCCTTCCTCACGCGCTCCGGCACCGCCTTCTGGTTCGATCATGACATCTCTCCTCTCTGTGCGTGCTCCGTCGCCGGTTGCAGCACGCACGCAATGCAGAGCGTTGTCGAGCTGTCCTCGCGACGACACCCGAGTCGCTTCAGGGGTTCAGTGCATTGATGGCACCGGCGACTCCCGCCGGCCAGGCGGGTCACGATCCACTCATTGCCGTCGAGGCCGAGGCGCAGCGTGCCCGTCGGGGAGACGAGCCTCTCGACGTGTTCGCGCAACAGCTGGCGATCGTACGGGCTGTGGGCCGACATGACCATCCCGCCCCGAGAGCTCTGCACATGCACTACCGAAACCACGACACAATCTCCTCTTCTCTTCTCCGCGTCGCACCGCGCGATGCGACTCCGACGACTCACCATCACTCCCTGCACGTCGCCCGCCAGACATGGACACGCGTTTCACACACCCGGCGTCATCGACGGCCACTGATTGCGCGGCGAGCTGACTGAAGCTGGGTCACTCTGCGAGCCCGCCGGATCACACTGGCAGGCTACAGGAACGTGCAAGGAGCTGGATCTTGTAGCAGGGGTGACCGCGGAAGTCTAGTCGATGGCTGCCCGCTGCCCTGCCCGCCCGAACACCCCGTTCTCCGAGAGCAGCAGCCGCGTCCTCATGCCGTGCGATGCTGTAATCTCCGGTGACGATGAGGAAAGTCCCGAGCGTGAACCCGACGGCGCGTGCGGCGCTACCGCTCCGCATGTGCCGTCCGCTCTTCTGGGCGCGCGGTGAAACGGTGGTCAATGTCACCCCGCTGCGTACGTGCCTCGATGGTCCCCTCGGCGCCGATCCGTACGCGCACCGCGCCGTCGAGATCGGTGCGGGCGAGCCTGCAGTGATGCGCTGCGTATCTGGCGACGACGTCGTCGTGCGGAAAGCCGAACCGGTTCTCGAACCCGTCGGACACCACCGCCAGCCGCGGCGCGACGACGTCGAGAAAACGCGGGCTGCTCGACGTGTGGCTGCCGTGGTGCGGTACCTTCAACACCGCGCTGGCGAGGGTGCCGTCGGCGCTGGCCACCAGTTCGTCCTCGGCAGGCGCCTCGATGTCGCCGGTGAACAGCACGCGCGTGCCGCCGAAGGCGAGGCTCAAGACGAGCGACTGATTGTTCACGCTCAGCCCCTCGCGCTGCTGCGGCGGTGCCTGAACGATCACGTCGACGGCCCCGATGTGGCGTTGCGTGCCACGATGGAGCGCGACCCGCTGGACCCCGTGCTCCAGCAACTGCCACTGCAGATCGCTGAAACGCATCGAGGGGGCGGAGGTGCCGTTGGACCAGAACTCCCGCGGCGAGAAGTTCGCTGCCAGAAAGCCGAGCCCGCCGTAATGATCCCACTCCGGATGGCTGAGCACGAGATAGTCCACGCGTCCGATCTTGCGACTCCAGAGGAACGGAGCAATCACGCGTTCGCCGACGTCGAACGAATCGCCACCAAGGCCGCCGCCGTCGACGACCATGACGTCGGCTCCGGGAAACTCGATGACCGCGCTGTCGCCCTGGCCGACGCTGAGAAAGGTGACGCGCAAATTGGATCGGTGGTAACGATCGGCGTACCACCAGGCGCCGTCCCCCAGCGCCAGCAGCCCGAGGAACGCCAGGCTGCTCACCCGTACGCGGCCGGACATCCGCACCAGCGCGAACAGAGCCGCATACAGCAACGCGAGCTCGAGCAGGGTAGGCGTGACGATGCGCAACGCGGCGTACGGGATTGCTGCACAGACCTGGACCAACCACAAACCGAGCGCGACGCATGGCCCGGCGACGACCACGCACGCCTGCGCCAACGTCTCGGAGACTCCATACAGCAGGGCGGCGAGCAGCCCGAGCACCACTGCTGCCGATCCCAGCAACGGCACCACTACCGCGTTGGCGACGGGCGCCACCAGCGAGACTTGATTGAAGTGCAGGGCGGTGAGCGGCGCGGTCGCTGCGAGCGCACTCACAGAGACCGCGACGTAGACTGCAAGCGGACGCCACAGGCGCGCCGTCCAGCCGCGCAAGCGCACCAAGCGCGCTTCCTCCCAGCGGCGCCACCAGGGCCAGAACCGCTCGAGACCCAGGAGCAGACCGAACACCGCGAGGAACGAGAGCTGAAACGAGATGTCCAACGCCGCACCGGGTGAGTACAGCAGGATGGCGATGGCGGCCACCGCCAAGCTGACGATGAGATCGCGCTGCCGGTCGACCAGCACCGCGGCGACGAACACCACGATCATGATGACGGAACGGGCCGTCGCCACGTTGCTGCCCGCGATGCCGGCGTAGAGCAGTACCGGCACGAGGGACAGACCCCCGGCGAGCTTCGGTACATTCACCGTCAGCAGCAGCCGGCGGCTACGCGCCAGCAGCCAGCGTGAGAGCGCGTAGCCGGCGGCGGCCACCAGACCGACGTGCAGCCCGGAAATTGACAGCACGTGACTCACGCCCGCCCGGCTGAACGCCGCGCGCAGGCCGCGTGGCAACGCCGTCTGCGTGCCGACGATCAGCGCGCTGAGGACCGCCGCCTGCGGCTCCGGCAGAGTCCGCCGGAACAACGCGGCAACACCGCCGCGCCAGCCCCGCAACCACTCGGCAATCGGACCACCGGTGTGACCGACGCGTTCGAAGTCCGCATCATCCGCAACGAACGCGGTCACGTATATTCCCTGGCGGGCGAGATAGCCTTCGTAGTCGAACTCTCCTGGGTTGCCGAAGTTGCGCGGCCGGCGCAGCGCGGCGTGCAATCGAACCTGATCGCCCGCGTACCAGTTCGAGCGCAGCTGCCACACCGTGAGCAGCACCTGACCGCGCGCCGGGCGCCAACCCGATTCCGTCTGCATCCGCGTTACCGCGAGCCGGAGACGGGCGCGCTCGTCATTGATTTCCGGGTCGGCCGTGAGCGTTGCCTCGAGCGGCAGCGTCACATGCAGTGGAGCGTTGGCGACGTGATCCGCCGGAAAGGTTGGCCGATACACATGGGCGGCCGCCGCGTGTCCGAGTGTGAAGGCGAGCGCCGCGGCCGCCAGCCGCCTCCAGGCTGGCTCCGAGGTCACGAGCAGCAGGCACGCGGCGGCGGCCGCCGTCGCAAGCAGCGCCGGCCGCAAGACGTCGGCGCTGGGACCAGCGGCATCGCCGATCAGCAATCCCGCTGCGACGATGACCAGCAGCGGCGTGCAGCGCACCGAGGCGAGCACGGGGTGTAAAACCGACGACCGGGCTGAGCGCGCCGCACGCACCGGAGCTACACGGGTGGTGCCGGGCCGGGTAGGTCTGTGGCCGCGTTTGTAGGAGCGAGGTGGCTTTTGATCCGCGCCGCCAGTGCGGCGGAGATGCCGGGGACATTGGTGAGGGCGTCGACGCTGGCGTCGCGGATGCGTCGCACGCTGCCGAAGTGGCGCAGTAGGCGATTGCGGCGCGCGCTGCCGACCCCGGGGATGCCGTCGAGGATGGAACGCAAGCGTTCCTTGTGTCGCAGCTGCCGGTGATAGGTGATGGCGAAGCGATGCGCTTCGTCGCGCACGCGCTGCAGGAGGAACAGCGCCGTCGAGTTGCGTTTGAGGATCACCGGGTTCTTGCGTCCTGGCAGGAACACCCGCTCCTCGATGCGGGCGATCTCCGGCGACTGCGGGGCGCGTTCGACGCGCATCTTGGCCAAGCCGACCGCATCGACCTCGGTGATCTCCAACTCGCGCAGGACTTCGAGCGCGACGTTGAGCTGCCCCTTGCCGCCGTCGACGACGAGGAGGTCGGGATAGCTGCCTTCCTGCTTGGCGCGTGCGAAGCGTCGGGTGAGCACCTCGTACATCATGCGGAAGTCATCGGCCCCCGCCACCGTCTTGATCCGGAAGCGGCGGTAACGGTTCTTGTCGGGCTCGCCTTCGTCGAAGGTCACCATCGAGCCGACGGCGAGCCGGCCCTGGATGTTGGAGATGTCGAAGCACTCGATGCGCTTCGGCGCGTTGCGCAAGTGCAGCGCGCGCTGCAGCTCCTCGCTCATGCGCTCGCGCTTCCGATCGCCGTCCTGGCGCTCGCGGAAGCTCTGTTGTGCATTCTCGGCGGCCATCTCGAGCAAGCGCACCTTGTCGCCGCGCTGCGGGCGGAAGATGCCGATGCGCTTGCCCTTGCGTTCGCTCAGGTAGTCGGCGCGCACCTCGGCGTCTTCGAGGTCGACGGGCACGAGGATCTCGTCGGGGATGTAGCGCTCGCCCTGGTAGAACTGCGTCAGCACGGCGCCGAGCACCTCGTCGTCCGGGAGCTCGAAGTCGGCGAAGCTGTAGACCTGGTTCCCCGTGAGCTTGCCCTGGCGCACGAAGAGCACCTGCGCCTCGATGAACCCGCCCTCGCGGTACAGGCCGAAGACGTCCTGGTCATCGCCCCAGTGCGACACGACTTGTTGCCGCTCTTGCGTCTTCTCGATGGCGCGGATCTGATCGCGCAGCCGCGCCGCGTCCTCGAAGCGTAGCGCGTCGGCGGACTGCTGCATCTCATCCTCGAGCTGGCGAACCAGTTGCGGGCTCTTCCCTTCGAGCAGCAACATGGCCTCACGCAGGTGGCGCTGATACAGCTCGGCGTCAACCGGGAGGCAGCACGGTCCGAGGCAGCGCTTGATCTGATACTCCAGGCACGGCCGCGAGCGGTTGCGGAATACGCCGTCGCTGCACGTGCGTAGCGGGATCACCTTGCGAATCGTATCGAGGGTGTCGCGCACACTGTACGCGGAGGCGTACGGGCCGAAGTACTTGCTGCCGTCCTTGACGATCTTGCGGGTGACGAGAACGCGCGGCCACGGATCGCGGATGGTCACCTTGACGCTGACGTACGACTTGTCGTCCTTGAGCCGGATGTTGTAGCGCGGCTTGTACTGTTTGATGAGATTATTTTCGAGGATGAGCGCTTCCTTGTCGTTGGCGGTGACCAGCGTCTCGAGGTCGGTGACCCGCTGCATGAGGAAGCGGATCTGGCTGCGCTCGTCGCCGCCGCGGACGTAGGTGCGGACGCGCGCCCGCAGGTTCTTCGCCTTGCCGACGTAGATGACCTTGCCGTGCTTGTCTTTGAGCAGGTAGACGCCCGGCCGCTGCTGCACGGCCTCGAGCTTCTCGGCGAGCGCCGGCGCGACCGTCGCGGCGGCGGGGAGCGGGTGAGTTGCGTCGTCGAGCACGGCGGCATTATAGCCGTCAGGCAAGGCGAGTGAAATTGAGGCATTGAGTCATTGGCCCCATTGAGTGATTGAGTCATAAGATGAGCACACGTGCATCGCGCTGCGATCTGGCGGTGATAGTCGCCGCGGCCCTGGTCGTTCGTCTCATGTTTTGCTTCCTCGTCTACCCGCGCGTCGCCGATCGTTTCGGGCCGGGCGACGGGTACGACGTGATCGCGCAGAACCTGGCGCAAGGGAACGGCTACGTGATCGATGGAGCGCCGGCGGCGGCAGAGCGGCTGCCGCTGTATCCGTTCTTGCTCGCTGGCAGCTTCGTCCTGTTCGGTTCGGCGTTGTGGCCGTGGCAGCTGGCGCAATCCCTCTGCGGTGCGCTTACCTGCGGGCTGGTGTTCGCCATGGCGCAGCGCTACGCGAGCCGCGCCGCGGCCTGCGCTGCGGCGGCCGTATGCGTCGTGCACCCCACGCTCGTACTGTATACAGCGCGGCCGCTTACCGAGACCCTCTACGTCGTGTTGCTGTTGCTCTTCGTCTGGGCCATCACGGCACCGGTCGCGCGTCCCGGTGCTGCCGGTGTGGCGCTGGGGCTGCAGCTCCTGATCAAGAGCACCGCGTTCGTCGATGTGCTCGGTTGCGCGCCGCTCATCGGGCGTGCGGGACCGGGTGGCGTGGTCACGGCGGCGCTGTCCGCCGTGCTCGTGGTGCTGCCGTGGGCCGGGTGGAACGTGTGGACGTCCGGCTCACCATACCTGCTGACGGCGAGAGGTGGCATCACGCTGTATCACGGCATCTACATCTCGCAGCACGTCGGCTGGACGACCCCGGCAGGGGACTTCAACAAAGATGCGGAGCTGGCGCTCTGGCGCGACCTGTGGCGCCACGGCGTTGCACGCGACGCGGACGTCCGGGTGCGCGACCAGGTGGCCGGAGCCGTGGCGCGCGAGTGGATCGCCCAGCACCCCGGTGAAGCCGCGCGGCTGTGGGCGCGCAACCTGGTGCTCACGTGGTACCTGGGACGCAGCCGTCTCAGCATGCTCGTGCATTTCGCGCTGCACGCCATGCTGCTGATCACGGCGGCCGTCGGTGCCGCCCGCCTGTGGCGGGCGCGGCCGCAGACGCGGGATCTGGTGATGGCCACTGTGCCGCTCGTCCTCGGCTACACGGTGTTTCACGCAGTCGTTCAACCGGCAGTGCGCTACATCTTGCCGGTCGTGCCGCTGGTGCTGCTCCTGGCTGCGGGGGCCCATAGCCGGGGGCGCTCCGATACACCACGTTGACAGCCTCGTTCGGGCTTCGATAGAGTCGGGTCTACTTCACGTTGCTGCAGTGACAAGGAGGAACGAGTCATGGCAGTCAGCATCAAGAAAGTTACGCTGTGGCGGAAAGAGGTGGCGCACGCCCCGGGGGCGCTCGCCGGTCTGCTGGAGCCGCTGGCGCAGGCGGGTGCGAATCTCCGGGTGGTGATGGGTTACGGATACGGCGACAGCGGCCGCGCCGCCATCGAGGTCTTTCCGATCTCCGGGAAGAAGGCTACGTCCGCAGCGACGGCTGCCGGCCTCGCCCCCTCGGGGATTCCGTGCTTGCTCGTCGAGGGTGAAGACCGCGCCGGGCTGGGCGGAGACATGGCGCGTGCGGTGGCGGCGGCGGGCGTCAACATCGCCTTCCTGATGGCCGAGACCGTCGGACGCAAGTTCTCCGCAGTCTTCGGCTTTCAGAACGACGCCGACGCGGCAGCCGCGGCGAAGGCCATCAAGTCGGCCGCGAAGCCGCGGAAGAAATAAAGCCGTCAGCGGTCAGCTATCAGCGTTCAGCGAGGAGGTTCGCTGCGCGGACCTTACTCCTCGTCTTTCGCTGACGGCTGATCGCTGACGGCTGACGGCTCCTCCACTTTCCACGCCAGCTGGTGCTTCTTCCGGCTGTTGCAGTCCTTGCACGCCGGGACGAGGTTGCCCTTCGTCGAGCGGCCGCCGCGAATCAGCGGTACGAGGTGATCCATGGTCAGCTCGCTGGGCGGAAACTTCCGGCCGCAGTAGTGGCAGATGCCGCGGCCTCGGCGCCGCTTCCACCACTGCGACTGGCGCAGCTCGCGCGCCTTGGCGCGCTCGCGCCTGATCTCTTCATCCGACGCGACGGCGATGAACGGCTCGGTCATCCGTCGGACCATTGAATGATTGCGGGCAATGAGTCAATGAGTTCGGCGACCCATGCGCTGGCGATGCTTGATCCTGCTCCCGGTCGTGTTGATGGCGGGGTGTGGCGACGACGACCGGCTCGTCGTCGCACCGAGCGCGACGCCGCCGGCGCCGGTTCAGGTGGAGGAAACGGCCGACGCCATCATCCTGCGCTCCACCGCCGCCACCGTTCGGATCGACAAGGCGACCGCCGGCCTGTCACTGGAGGACGCAGCGGGTGCCCGGCTCACGGAGTCCGCCGCAGCGCCGACCTTCAAGCTCAGGAGCACGGCGCAGGCGCTCCAAAGCGTGCGCAGCGTTCAGCGGACTGAGCGCGGTGTCGAGCTGACCTGCGACGCCGGGTCGGACACCGTGTCGTGGTCGATCGAGTTTCTCACGCCGCGCACCATCGCCACGCGCCTGCACCCTGCGAACCCGAGTGCCGCAACACGCGTCATCACGACACTGCGAGCCGCGCCCGATGAGCGGTTCTACGGGCTCACTGAGCGGATTGTCGACGCGCCGTCGGCGAGCCTCCACGATCGCAACATCAGCGAGATCGATCCGGCCGAGGTCGGTTCGCTGGATCGCCGCGGCGAGGTGATCACCATGGTCGTGACGCCGACCATGGGCCTCTACACGCCGTTCTTTCACAGCTCGCGCGGCTATGGCGCCTACGTCGAAGGGACGATGACCGGCCGCTACGACCTCGCCAAGACCACCGCCGACACGGTGGCGATGGATTTCGAGCTCAATCAGCGTACCGCCACGCATGGCGTCGTGTACTTCGTTGGCGACCACGACGCTATTCTCGGCGAGTACACGGCGCTGACCGGGCGGCCCTTCGCACCGCCGCGCTGGGGCTTCCGCCACTGGCGCTGGCGCGACGAGCATCACTTCGGACCGCCGGCGCCGCTCGACGGGGTGGACATGAACGCCGAGCTCGTCGAGGACCTCACGATGTACGAAGCGCTCAGCATCCCGGCGGGCAACTACGAGTTCGATCGGCCGTGGACCGGTGGCTCCACCAACCGCGGCCAGGAGGGCTTCGCCAGCTTCAGCTTCGACCCCGCGCGTTTTCCGAACAGCGCCGCCATGGTGGCCGCCCTGCAGCGCCGCGGCTATCACGTCTTCATCTTCATCGCGCCGTGGGCCTTGGGCGACAACGCGGTGGATGCCGAGCGCTTCGGGTACTACGCCCCACGCAGCCGCATCCTCATCGACTACACCAACCTGGACGCCGCCAGCTGGTGGATGGCGCGGGTGCAGAGTCTGGTCGACATGGGCATCACCGGTCTGAAGCTGGATCGCAGTGAGTTCGCGCTCAGCGAGCTGGACGTCGTCCCCAACCTCGCGACCGACATCTGGGCGGACGGCCGCAGCGGCCGCGAAGTGCAGAACGACTACCCGATCATCTATGCTCGCGTGCATCACGACGCGTTTGCCGCGCGCCTCGGAGGCGGCTTCCTCAACTACTTGCGCGCCGGTTACGCCGGTAGCCAGCAGTACGGCATCTTCTGGGGCGGCGACACGCCGGGGACTGCGTCCTTCTTGATCGGGGCGCCGACCGACCTCGGCCTGCGCAGCGCCATCCTGTCGCTGGCGCATGTGGCCTTCATGGGCTTCCCGATCTGGGGGACCGACACGGGCGGCTACTATGAGTTCGGCGACCGCGACGTGTTCGCGCGCTGGCTGGAGTTCAGCGCGCTGTGTCCGATCATGGAGATCGGCGGGACCGGGCCGCACGCGCCGTGGGACATGCCGACGGAGCCGCACTACGACCCGGAGATGATCGACATCTACCGGCGCTACGTGACGCTGCACCATGAGCTGGGGCCGTTGCTCTACAGCCTGGCGATCGAGGCGCACCGCAGCGGGCGGCCGCTGGCGCGACCGCTCGTGTTCGACTATCCGGATGATCCGGCGGTCGGTGACTTGTGGGACGAGTTCCTCATCGGCCACGATCTGCTCGTCGCGCCGCTGTGGCGCGTCGGCGACCGCAGCCGGCAGGTCTATTTGCCGCGCGGGACGTGGATCGACTTCTGGGACCCGGCGCAGCGCGTCCAGGGGCCGACGACGATCACTGCCGATGCGCCGCTCGACCGTCTGCCGCTGTACGTGCGTGCCGGCGGTATCCTGCCGCTCGACGTGAGCAGCGCCGTCACCGGCAACGGCAGCCTCGCATCGGCGGGGCGCTTGACGATCGACGGCTACCCGTCAGGAACGTCATCACTGACCCTGCACGAAGACGAAGGTGACAGCACCTTCACGCTCAGCGAAACGCCCGCCACCCAACTGCAGATCCGTGGTCGGCCGCGTGGCTACATCATCCGGCTCCTGGCCGATGCGGTGCGCGGCGTTACGCTCGACGGAACCGCGCTCACATCCGTCGACTCCTTCGCCGCTCTGGAACTGGATCACCGCGCTTGGTTCTTCGATATCGGCGCGGGCAGAGTGTGGATCAAGTTCGCGACGACCGGCAGCGTTGCGAACGTCGCGGTCGCCAAGTAGGGCGGCTGGCTGCCCGGAGGCACGGAGTCAGCAACAGGGCGTGGTGCAGTCGCAGGTGGTGCGCTTCGCCGAAAGCCGGTATGGTCGCGACAAGGTGGAGCGCAGTCGATCGGAGGGTGAAATGACGTCGATCAGGCGAAGAGGGCAAGCCGATCGCGGTGAGGCGGCGCGCGCGGAACGCTCATGAGCATCCCCGTTCCTCTGGAGGGGCTGCGCGCGGCGGTCGAGGAACGCGGCGAAAGCGCGTACGTGCTCACGGTTTCCGATGACGCCCGGCCGCACGCGGTGCACGGTCCCGTGCGCTGGGAGGGCGACGTGCTGGTTGCCGATGTCGGCAAGCGCAGCGCCGCCAATGCCGCCGCGCGGCCGGCGGTGTCGCTCCTCTATGCGGTTCGGGCGGACGGCGACTACAGCCTGATCGTCGATGGCACCGCAGTGGTCGCATCGCGCCAGGACGGACAGTGTTTGCGCATCACGCCGACGAAGGCCGTCCTGCACCGGCCCGCGGCAGCGCCCGATCCAGCGTCGCAGTGCGGTGCCGACTGCGTGTCGCTCCTGCCTCGGTAGCCGGCGAAAGATGCGGCGAAGACGGCAAGCGCATCAAGCCGCGCGCGCCCTGGTTCCGCAGACGTGAGCGGGATGCGTGTCGCCGTACTCGCCGCGATGCCGTTGGAGTTGCGGCCGTTCGCGAAAGCCGTCGGCCTGCGGCGGGTCGATGACCGCTTCACCGGAGAGTTGGCCGGACACGACATCGTCGCTACCACCATGGGCGTCGGGATGACGCGCGCCACCC
Organism: uncultured Binatia bacterium (SeqCode); assembly: GCA_964498075.1. GTDB lineage: Bacteria > Desulfobacterota > Binatia > HRBIN30 > HRBIN30 > CAZCGA01. Next base: position 16,481 of record CAZCGA010000133.1, read on the forward strand.
ATGCCGCGGAGCGCATGTTGGCCTTGGGGAACGTCGACCGGATGGTGGTCATCGGTATCTGCGGGGGCATCGACATGGCGCTCCCGATCGGCCACGTGATTACACCCGAGGTCGTCGTCGATGGTGCCACGCGCACCGAGTACCGGCCGCCGGCGTGGGAGCCGATCGAGGCGCGCGGCCGGATCGTCACCTACGACGACTTCGATGCCGAGATGCGGGTCATGGGCGAGCTGCAGCAGCAGGGATTCGCCGCCGTCGACATGGAGACCGCAGCGGTCGCCGCGGTGTGTGACCGCCACGCCTGCCCGTACGCTGTGTTCCGCGCGATCAGCGACAACGCGACCGACGGCTCGGTCGACGCCGCCGTCGCCGCCATGGCACGACCAGACGGAACCCCCGACACGGCCGCGGCAGTCCGCTACATGCTGCGCCGGCCGTGGTCCATCCCTCGGCTCCTTCGGCTCGGACGGGGTTCGCAGCTCGCGGCACGGAACGCCGCCGCCGCGGCGATTCGTGCTCTCCGGGGCTGCGCATAATTTGGATCGACATCGACTCCGAGTTTTTCACGCAGCAGGACGGGCGCGGCCTTCGACTTGCCGGTACCGTTCGGCCCTGCCAACACGACAACGTGTGGCCTGGGGTTCATGAACCCAGGTCCTCCGGCAGCGCCTTTGCATCCTTCAGATCGCGCGTGGTGAAGCCTGCGGTGAACCAGGCATAGAGCGGGGCGAGCAGCGCGCGGGCCGCGGCGCGCTTGCCCTGGCGCTGCCAGAGCCGCGCCAGGCTGGTGGCGGCGCGCAGCTC
>CAZCGA010000134.1:0-16924 GCA_964498075.1 uncultured Binatia bacterium (SeqCode)
GGCCAGAAGTGCGGCTGGATGACGGCGGGATCGGAGGCGATGCTGCGCACCTCGGTGGCCTGCATCCGACCCGCGGTCACTGCTTCGACCATGCTGAGGCACTCTTGCACCATGACCTCGCGAAAGGCCGTGCCGATCTCCGCCGAGGCGACGGATGGATCGCCCTGATAAGTCACCGTCGGCCCGCCGTAGCCGTAGTGGGCGTTGAGCATCCACCCGATGCCTCCGGCAAGCCCGTCGAAGAGCTCCTGCAACTTGGTTGCGTCATGACCACGCCGAGTGCGCCATTGCACCAGACGTTTGCCGAGCGCCGCCAGCGGCTTGAACGGCGGCGGCCGGTCGATCTGCAGCCCGCGGTAGTTTGATTCGACGAGCTCCGGCCGTTCGGCGAGCATGAACGACGTCTCCCAGCTGCCGGCGTGCTCACCGTTGAGCAGACCGTGCTTCTCGGCATCGGTCAGCCCGCGACCCAGCAGCGTCTCGACCACGTCGAAGCGCTGGCCGGTGATGATCCGATGCAGCGCCAGGATCGACGGGGTGAACATCTGGATGCCGTGGCGCTTGCTGATGCGGCGGCAGGCGTGCTCCAGCGCCGCCGCGTGGCGTGGTCCGCCATGCCCGTTGGTGAGGACGATGTACCGGTAGCCGGCGCGGGCGAGCGATCGCCCATGAGCGATGACGGCGCTGTAGACCGTGCGCTGCGGCGCGTTCATCGATCCGGCGAGCGGTAACTCGTCGGTGCCGAGCGGGAGTGGTGGGAGCTGCACCGCCGTCCAGTCCGGGTGCGCTGTCGCGAAGCGCCGCCCGGTTTCCTCGGCCATCCAGCGCGCCATGTAGAAGTCCATCCCGATCGGCAGGTGCGGCCCATGCACCTCCAGGGCGCTCACCGGCTGGAAACAGATGGTGCGGCTCATGTCGAGTGCCCGAACCTTGGTGTAAGACAGCTCCGCTGCGTGGACGTAGGCCATGCTTCCCTCCGTGGCGATGCCGCACTCTAGCGTGGGGTTCGCGACTGTCGCAAGCCGGACTGGTGCGCACGCGGGTTCAGGCGGCGATTTTGACCGTTACGGTCCGGGGGGGGGCGCCGGGAGTCCGGCGAATCCTTGCGTCTGCACCAGCGGTGTCTTAGGTTGCATTTGTCTGCCATGCCCGTCACACAGAACGTCATTCGACTGCTGGGGCGCTACTCCGAAGGGCTCCGGCTCACTGCCGAGCACGGCCCCAAATCCGGAATCGTGCAGGAGTACGCCTACCAGAATATGCCGCAAGGCAGCGGCGCGCTGGGCCGGTGGATCGACCGCACGTTTCTGCGCATGAGCGCGTGGGAGAACATCCGGGAGCGCAACCACACGACCAAGGATCTGGTGGCGGAGCTGGTGGCGCGGCGACGTGCGGCGAAGCGGACCACCATGATTCTGGATGTCGCCGCTGGCACGGGCCGATATCTACGCGAGCTGGCGCGCGAGCAGGGCGCGGAAGACTTGCTGATCGCGTGCCATGATCGCAATCCGCGCGAGGTGACCCTCGGCCGGCAGCTCGTCGCGAACGAAGGACTCCCGCGCTTCACCTTCTCGGTGGGTGATGCGACCGATGATTCGAGCTACCTGACGAGGAGCGATCCGGACATCGTGCTCGCCGTGGGCCTGTTCGCGACCCTGCATCGCGACGATGCGGTGCGCACCGTGATGGGTCTGGTCTACAGGCATCTCGGCGCCGGCGGCTGTTTTCTCTGTACGACGCTGGCCAAGCACAACGCCTGGGACCCGGACGCGTTCGGCGCGCGGCCCGCGTATCGCGCCGCGGAGACGATTGCCGCGTGGCTCCGTGCCACCGGGTTCGTCAACATCGATCAGCGCTACAGCCAACCGCATGGCTTCGCGCTGATGGGATGGAAGCCGAAGTCGTGATTCGTGCCCGCACAGTCAACTGACGAGCACGCGATTCAGCGTCGATAGCTCATCCGTAGCAGCACCGTGAAGTCCGCGGCGGTGGCCACGGGACTGATGTTGTCGATCACACCGAGCTGGAAGAGCAACGGCTCAAACGCGACGTTGATGCCGCCGGTCAGCTCGACGACGGTGCCGTTGAGCAAGCGCGTTCCCGTCCCGTGGATCGGGCTGGTGAACGTCTCTTGCTGCAACAGCAACGACAGGTGCCACGGCAGCCCAGCCTCGACGGCGACACCCTCGGTCAAGATCGGGTTCAGCGTGAGTCGGTCGCGCGTGATCGGGCCGACGGGGTAGATCCCGTTGAGGTTGCCGTAGGCCATCAACCAGTCGAGCAGCGCGTACTCGGCGGCGACGCCCAGCCCGAAGTCGGGCTTGCCGCTGCCGAAGACGCCGTCGGCGCGTCCGGTCGGTGCCTTGATGGCGCCGCGCACGGCAATCAGCGGCCACGCCGGCGGATGCCAGGCCTCATACTTGGCGCTGGCCCAGATGTCACCGAGCTCGAACTGCTGGTCGCGGCCGTTGAACAGCACCTGATTGCCGCGTTGCACGTGAAAGCCTGCGAAGGAGTTGTTGGGGAACTGGCTGCGCTCCGGGTTCGACGTGCCGAAGAGGTCTTCGACACTGTCGACGAACGGATCGAGAAACCCGCCGAATCGCGAGATCAACGGGACGTCGAGCCCGACTTCCATCCCCGACGCAGCGCCGAACGCGCCGCCGATGACCGTGCGATTCGTCTCGAACTTCAGCAGCGCCTGGATGCCTTCCTGATTGGTAGCGATCTCATTGCTCTCAGCCGACTCGAGATGCACCTCGATCTCACCGCGATGCAGCGTGCGGGCGCGCTCGAAGGGGAGGTTGAGAAAGATGAGCTGGATGGGTTGGAAGTTGCGCACGGGGATCGGGCCGTGGCCGGTGAACGCGTCGTCCTCTGCTGCTGCCGTGAGTGCCGCACCCAGCAGCAGGACCATCACCGTCGTGGTGAATGCTCGCATCGTTGGCGGCGCTTACGCTAGAGTCGGCGCGGAAGCAATCACCGGTACGATTGCAGGAGGCGAGAGAGCATGAAGATCGGAATTTTTCTGCCGACGTTCGGGAGCGGGCAGCGTCCGGAGTTCCTGCGTGCGTTGGCCGAGGCGGCCGAGCAAGTGGGGGCCGCGAGTCTGTGGGCACCGGAGCACGTGGTGCTGGTCGATAGCTACGCCTCGCGGTACCCGTACTCGGAGGACGGGCAGTTGCCGCTCGATCCATCGGCGGGCGGCATGGCCGAGCCGTTCACCGTGCTCAGCTACCTGGCGGCGGTGACGGCGACGGTGCGGCTGGGCACCGGGATTTGCCTCGTGCCGCAGCGCAACCCGGTGTACACGGCGAAGATGGTTGCCGGCCTCGACGTGCTGTCGCGCGGCCGCGTCGATTTCGGCGTCGGCATCGGCTGGTTGGCGGAAGAGTTCGCCGCCGTCGGCGCACCCTTCGCGCGGCGCGCACAACGGACACGCGCCTACCTGGAGATCATGCGCCGGCTGTGGACGCAGCCGCTGGCCAGCTACGAAAGCGACCTCTACACGCTGCCACCGGTGCGCTTCGAACCGAAACCCGTGCAGCAGCCGCATCCACCGATCATCTTCGGTGGCGAGAGTGACGCGGCGTTGCGGCGGGTCGCCGACGTGGGTCAGGGCTGGTTCGGCTGGAACGTGACGCCGGAGGTCACCGGCGAGCGGCTCGCGGTCCTTGACCGTCTGCTGGCGGCGCGCGGGCGGCGCCGTCAAGACGTGTCGATCACCGTCTCGCCGTACACGCAGCCGACGCGCGATCTCGACGCGATGAAGCGTTATCGTGACGCCGGGGTGCAGCAGGTGGTGCTGCTGCTTCCGTTGACGGACAGCCCCGAGCAGGTGCGTGCCGCCGTGGAGTGGTTGGGCAACGCGATCATCGCGCCCGCGGCGCACTTGTGAACGGTCAGGGTTTCTTGCGCTCGACGGCGCCGGATTTCTGCAGCATTACGGCAGCGCTCTGCCGGGCCTCGGCGGTATTGCCCCGCGCCAGGGCGGCACGAAAGTGCTGCGCCAAGGCACGCATGAGCATGGCCTCGGCCGGATCCAGCTGATCGGCTACTGCGGTGAGTTGATCCATCGCCGCGCCGATCTGCGCAACGGCACCCGGCACGTCGCCGCGATCGCGTGCCGCCAGCGCGGCGATCAGGCCGGTACGCACGACAGCGATCACCGGAGCAATGTCTTTGCCGAGCACCGCCTCGATATCCCCCAAGCGGGTGACCAGGCTCTCCAACGCCGTGGGGATCTCTTCTTCGTGCTTGTGCGCCATCGCACCGCTAGGCTACAAGCTTTCGCTGCGTCCGCAAAGTATCGCAGCGCAGTGGAGGAAGTATGCTCTTCGTCATCATCGGCCACGACGCCCCCGACGCCAAGGAGAAGCGGCCGGAGCATCGCCCGGCCCACCTGCGGCATCTCGAGCCGCTCGCTCAACAGGGCAAGGTGATCCTCGCCGGCCCGTTCACCGACGGCAGCGGCAGCTTGATCATCGTCGATGCCCCGTCGCGTGAGGCGGTGTGGGAGGTGGTGGGGCGCGATCCCTACGTGACCAACGGCGTCTTCAACCGCGTCGAGGTGAAGCCGTTCCTGCAAGTGCTTCCGAAGCCGTGACGCCGGCTAGGAGCGCTGCACCTCCACTACGAACAGGCGCCGCGCGTTGCCGCTGAGGTAGCCGAAGACGGTGATCCTGGCGTGCTCCGGCGCCTCACGAATGTTTGTCAGCAGCACGCGGCTGCCGATCAGCACAAGGTTGGGAGTGTAGAGCTCGGTCTGGCGCAGCGCCGCGCGGCCTTCGGTCAGCGGTCCGTTCAGCATCTGCACTTCCGCCAGCGCCAGCGTGGCCATGGTGTGATCAACGCGTACAGTGACGGAGCCCAAGGTCTCGACGCCGTCCGGGGCGCTGCCGACGAAGCCGATCAGACGCAACAACGTCGGTTGCGGCGTTCCGGCGCCGGGGCCGAATTGGAACGCGCGGCTGCTTCCGATGGTGAACACACACACCAAGGCGATGCCTGCGAGCACATCGACGCTTCTCGTGGTCATGCTGCCGCTCTCCATGGATGGCCCGATTCTCCTGAGTCCGCTATTCTCTCGACGGCGCACAACTCGCCGTGTTCAATGCGCGGTGCCTCCGCCGGTGCTGACCCAGAATACGATCTAGGGGCATTGAACTTGCACGACGCTCCGCCGCAAGACAGGATGGCCATGATGATCAGACTCATAAGCCTCACCAAGCAGTACGGCAACATGCTGGCGGTGGATGACCTCAACCTGCAGGTGCACGCCGGCGAAGTCTTCGGCTTCCTGGGCCCCAACGGCGCGGGCAAGACGACGACCATTCGAATGATGATGGGACTGCTGCAACCCACGGCGGGCACCGTGATGCTCGGGGGACACGACCTGGCGCGCGACGACCTCGCCGCCAAGCAGATGTGCGGTTTTGTACCGGACCGGCCGCACATCTACGAGAAGCTCACCGGCGCGGAGTTCCTGGACTTCGTCGCTGGACTATATCAGGTACCCGCCGCGGCCGCCGCGACGCGTCGCGAGGAGCTGCTCGAGCTGTTCGATCTGACCGCATGGGCCACCGAGCTGGTGGAGAGCTACTCGCACGGGATGAAGCAGCGCCTGGTCTTGGCCGCGGCGTTGATTCACGCGCCGCGTCTGCTCATTGTGGACGAGCCGATGGTCGGCATGGACCCGCGCGGCGCGCGGCTGCTCAAGCGGACGTTTCGGCAGCTGGCGCGCAGCGGCGTCACGGTCTTCATGTCCACGCACAGTCTCGAGGTGGCCGAGGAGACGTGCGACCGGATCGGCATCATCAACCAAGGTCGGCTCATCGCCGTCGGCACTATCGACGAGCTGCGGCGGCAGGCGGGCAGTCACAGCAGCTCCAAGCTCGAGACGATCTTCCTCAAGTTGACCGGTGGTGAGGAGGCTGCGGAGCTGCTCACCGCGTTGCGTGCCTAGCGATGTCTCCGCCGGCTTCCGTCATCGAGCTGAGCGCGCCGCGCCCCGACGCGGGTGGCGCCCGGTACACTTCCGCGGTGCTACGGTTGTTGCTGGCGCCGCGCTTCCGGGCGGCGCGCAATCGATTGCAGCGGCTCGACCGCCGCGGGCGCGTGCAGCTGTCCCTCCTGGGTGTGCTCGGCGTGGCCTTCTGGGCGGCGATCTTCGTCTTCTTCTATCGCGTGCTGCGGTACTTTCTGAGCGTCCCCGACTTCGGATACGTCCTCACCTACAAGCTGCTGGGGATGGTGTTCCTGACGTTTCTGTCGATCCTGCTCTTCTCGAACATCGTCACGTCGTTGTCGACCTTCTTCCTGTCGCATGAGGTCGATCGGCTGGTGGCGGCGCCGATCCCGCGCCATTTGTTCTTTTACGCCCGCCTCGGTGACACGATCATCGAGTCCTCCTGGATGGTGCTGGTTTTCGCGCTGCCGTCGTTTCTCGCCTACGGGATCGCGCACCATGCCGGGCCGTTGTTCTACGTCGCCACGGTGGCGACGTTGCCGCCGTTCCTCCTCGTCCCTGCGACCATCGGCGTTGCGTTGACCGGGGTGCTGGTGAACGTCTTCCCGGCGCGGCGCACGCGCGACATCCTGGTGCTCCTGTCCGTCGTGGCGGTGGCGGTGCTGTATCTCTTCTTCCGCATGCTGCAGCCGGAGCGTCTGGTGAATCCTGAAGCCTTCGCCAACTTCGTCCAGTTCCTTGCGGCAATGCAGACGCCGTCATCGCCGTTCCTGCCGAGCACGTGGGCGGCGGAGATTCTGTACCCGTTGGCGACCGGCCAGAGCGGCTCGGCGGGCTTCTACCTTCTGATGTTGCTGAGCACGGCGGCGGCGCTGAGCGTGCTCTGTGAAACGCTCATGCGCCGCCTGTTCCTGCCCGGATGGAGCAAGGCGCAGGAAGGGCGCAAGGCGCGCATCACGCAGCAACCGTTGTGGGAGCGGTGCGTCCGTGTCCTTACACTGCCGTTCGCGCCGCAGACCCGCCTGCTGGTCGTCAAAGAGGTGAAGACGTTCTTTCGCGATACCAGCCAGTGGTCGCAGCTGATCCTCCTGCTCGCGCTGATCGTCGTGTACGTCTACAACTTCAGCGTGCTGCCGTTGCAGGGCAGCCCGCTGGTGACCTTCTATTTCAAGAACGTCATCGCGTTTCTCAACTTGGCGTTGGCCGGGTTCGTGATCGCCTCCGTGGCGGTGCGCTTCGTGCTGCCGTCCATCAGTCTGGAAGGGCGCTCGTTCTGGATTGTGAAGACGGCACCGTTAGTGTTGAGCCGATTGTGGTGGAGCAAGTTCTGGGTGGGACTCGTGCCGCTGCTCGTGCTCGGCGAGGTGCTGGTGCTGGCGACGAACTACTACCTGAGGGTCATGCCGCTCATGATGTGGCTGTCCAGCGTGACGCTGGGCGTAATGACCTTCAGCATCGTCGCGCTCGGTCTCGCCGTCGGGGCGGCATACCCGAAGTTCGACGCGGACAACGCCGCCAAGGTGGCCGCCGGGGTCGGCGGGCTGGTGTACATGATCCTTTGCATGTCGTTCATCGGCGCCGTGGTCGTGTTGGAGGCCTGGCCGGTGTACGCGATCTTCATGAGCCGCCTGCACGAGACGCCCCTGTCGCACTTGGCGTGGGGCGGCATCGCCGCCTCGCTCACGACGGCCCTCGGGCTGGCGCTGGCGGTGTTCGTGTACTCGGTGCGCTACGGAACCGCGCGGCTCGCGACCATCGAGCCATAGCCGGCCGCGGCCGGTGTCGTCTCTCGCACCTCTGCCTGCACCGCGGTGAACGGATCGGCAGCGTCCTTGTGGATCGCATCGAGGACGACGGCGATGGTGCGGGTCAGATCCATTTCACGTTGCTGGAAAAGATCTTCGAAGAGCTGCAGGCGCTCCGCGTACGTCGCGTACTGCAGGATCACGGCGTTGTTCAGCCGCTGGGTTGCGAAGCTTTGATACGTGCCAGTGTGGAAGGGCAGCCGGCGGAATTCCTCCTGTGCCGTGACGAACAGGCGTTGGCGCTCGGCCAGATCGATGCCGCTGGCGTAGGCGGCGCGCAGCCGGGTCGTGAACCGGCCGAGGAAATCGGAGAAGCGCAGTGCATCATCCCACTCCGCGGTCGCCGCTTGCCGGGCGTGGTCGTCGCCGCCTGCGGTGAAGAAAAGGATCGCGCCGCGATGCCCGACGAAGTTGGCGAACGACTCGTCGAACTCCGCGCGGCCGGCGAGGTAGGTGGTGCTGTGCAGCAGCTCGTGGATGATCACGTTGGCCAGCGTGACGCGGTCGTAGCGCAGCAAGGTCGACACCAGTGGGTCGGCGAACCACCCCAGCGTGCTGAACGCCACCGACGGGCGCACCGAGGTATCGTACCCCGCGCCTTCCAGCGATGCGGCTTCCGCCCGGGCATCGGTGTCCGAGAAGAAGCCCTTGTAGGGTACGCGGCCGACGATCGGGAACCACCAGGTGTACGGCTGCAGCCGGAAGCGATCGGCGGCGGTAACCACGTGGACCGTCTGATCGGCGTCGACGCGCGCGTAGCTGGCGTAGCTGCCGTTGGTGAGCAGGTGCAGGGTGTCGCGCGCGAAGCCGCGCACTGCCAGGGTTAGCTCCAGCTTGGAGCGGGTATCGGCATCGAGATCGGTGCGCTGCAGCATCCGTTCGATCGGCTGCCGGCGCCACAGGATCTTGGCCTCTTCATACCCAGCGCGGAGGACGTAGGTTGGAGAGCAGGCGGAAACGCAAGCGGTGAGAGCCAAGACGCAGACGGCAGAACGTGCAACCGGTCCGTTGGTGTGTCGGCGACGCTTCACGCTTCACGTTGCGCGCTTCACGTTACTTGGCGGCTCCCGCGACTTTCTCCGGAAGCCCGATCTCGCGCGTCTCGGGCTCCGTTCCGCGGGTCTGCAGGGCGTGCAGGCGTGCGTAAAGCCCGCCGAGCGCCAACAGCTCGCGGTGCGAGCCGGCTTCGCGGATCCGGCCGTGGTGCATCACGATGATGCGATCGGCGCGCTCGATGGTCGACAGCCGGTGCGCGATCACCACGGCCGTCCGATCCTGCATGAGCTTCTCGAGGGCGTCCTGGATGAGCACCTCGGTTTCGGTGTCGACGTTCGAGGTTGCCTCGTCGAGCACCAGAATGGTGGGGTGATAGGCGAGGGCGCGCGCAAACGCCAGCAGCTGCCGTTGCCCGGCGGAGAGATTGCTGCCGCGCTCTCGTACTCGCTCGTTGTACCCCTGGGGCAGGCGGTCGATGAACCGTTGGGCGTTGACGGTCACCGCGGCGCGCCGCACGTCGTCGGCACTGATCTCCGGTTTCTGCAAACTGATGTTGTCGGCGATCGTTCCGGAGAACAGGAAGACGTCTTGCGCGACGGCGCCGATGCAGCGGCGCAGGCGCTGGAGGTCCCACTCGCGCACGTCGATGCCGTCGACGAGCACCCGCCCGCGCTGCACGTCGTAGAATCGATTCAGCAGCTTGATGATCGTCGTCTTGCCGGCGCCGGTCGCGCCGACGATGGCGATCTTCTCGCCGGGGTCGATCCGGAAGGAGACGTCGCGCAGCACGAAGTCGTCGTGCTTGTAGGCGAACCACACGTGGTCGAACTCGATACGCCCGGTCGGGCGGGCGGGTGCACTGACCCGCGGTGCGTTGCGGATCGCGGGCGGCGTGTCGAGCAGCTCGAAGACCCGTTCCGCCGCGGACATCGCCGATTGCATGACCGCGTACTTCGAGGAGAAGTCGCGGATGGGCACGAAGAACTTCTGCACGTACTCGATGAAGGCGACGAGGGTGCCGAGGGCGAGCGCGGCGCCGAGAATACGGCGCCCACCAGACCACACGATCAACGCGAAGGAAATGCTGCTGACGGCTTCGACGAGCGAGTACAACGACGCTTCGTAGATGTTCGACCAGTGGTTGGCCTCGCGATGCGCGTTGTTGTAGCGGTCGAACTCCCGGAACGTTTGCGTCTCACGCACGAACAGCTGGATGACCGCCATGCCGGAGATCGCCTCTTGCAGATAGGCGTTGATGCGCGCGATACGCTCGCGGATGAGGCGATAGCTCTGCCGCGCCTTGAGCCGGAAGAAGTTGATCGCCACGACCATCAACGGCAGCAGCGACAAACTCACCAGCGCGAGCTGCAGATCGATGGCCAACATGATGGCGACGATTCCCAGCAAGGTGACGAGGTCCATCAAGATGGTCATCGCCCCGGCGGCGAACATCTCATTGATCACGTCGATGTCGGTGGTCATCCGAGTCACCAGGCGACCGACCGGGTTGCGATCGAAGAACGCGGCTTCGAGCTTCTGCACGTGCGCGAAGATGTCGACCCGCAGATCGGCGAGGCTCTTCTGCGCCACCAGCATGGTCAGGTAGTACTGCAGGTACAGGAACGTCAGCTCGCCGAGCACGGCGGCGCCGAACAGCAGGCCCATCGTCGCCACCCCACTGGTGTTGTGGCGCGCGATGGACTGATCGATGGCGACCTTGAGGATATACGGTTGTGCCAGTGCGAACACCGAGGTCAGTGGCAGGCATCCCACACTGAGCCAGAAGTCGCGCTGATAGGGGCGGATGTAGTCCCACAGGCGCCGAATCAACCGTGCATCGTACGCCTTGCCGAGGGCTTGCTCTGATCCCGGCCCCGAGCCTGCGGACGGCGTCTGGGAGACCGTGCTCATAGTTCCGCGAATTCCTCTTCCAGGCGCTGCTGGCGAAACAGGTCGGCGTAGAGTCCGTCGCGCGCCAGCAGCGTCGCATGATCGCCGAGCTCGACGACCCGGCCGTCGTCGATGAAGACGATCAGATCGGCATCCTGAATGGTGGAGATGCGATGCGCGATCACGATGCTGGTGCGCTCGCGCATCACGTCGCGCAACGCCGCCAAGATGGCGCGCTCGGTGCGCGTGTCGACGCTCGACAGTGCGTCGTCGAGGACGAGGACGCATGGGTTGGTGATGACCGCGCGCGCCAGCGTCAGGCGCTGCTTCTGACCACCGGAGAGGGTGATGCCACGTTCGCCCACCATGGTGTCGTAGCCGCGTGGGAAGCTGGCGATGTCGTCCGCGACCCCGGCGACCGCCGCCGCCTGCTGCGCGTGCGTGTCATCGGCGTGGTCGAGCGCGAAGCAGATATTCTCGCGCACTGTCGTCGAGAAGAGGAACGGATCCTGGGGCACGAAGCCGACGCTGCGGCGCAGTTGCGCCAAGGGCAGGGTCCGGATGTCCCGGCCATCGAGCAGGATCTGGCCGCCGCTCACGTCGAACATGCGTGGGAGCAGCGCTGCGATCGTGCTCTTGCCGGCGCCGGTACGCCCGACGAGCGCGAGCTTCTGGCCCGGCTCGATGCTGAACGAGATGTGGTCCAGAATCTGGTGACCGTTGCCGCTGGTGCGATAGGCGAAATCGACGTTGCGGAATTCGATCCGGCCCTGCACGATCGGCAGCGGGGCGGCGGCCGGTGCGTCGCAGATCGCGGGCTCGACTCCAAAGATCGCTTCCAAGCGGGTCATCGCGGCGCGGCCGCGCTGCAGGATCGACAGCATCCAGCCCATGGCCATCGTCGGCCAGGCAAGAAGATTGAGATAGCCGATGAACGCCACCAAATCGCCGAGGCTGAGGCGCCGGTTGATGACCTCGAGGCCGCCGTACCACAACACCACCAGGGTGCCGAGGCTGGCTGCGGTCTTCATCACCGGGAAGATCTGCCCGCGCACCCGCGCCAACTGCATGCTCTGGTCTTTGAAACGTTCGTTGAGTGCCGCGAACGCCGCCGTCTCCCTGGCCTCGCTGTCATACGCCCGGACGACGTGCATGCCGCTCAGATTCTCCTGCACCCGGGTGCTCATCTCCGCCAAGCCTTCCTGGACGCGCAACGTGTACTCCATCAGTCGCCGGCTAAACCGTTTCACGACGAAGAACAGGAGTGGATACGGCAGCAGGGCCGCGACCGTCAGGCGGGCATCGAGCGTGAGCATGATGCCCACCCCGTACGCGTAGTACACCGGCGTGTTGACGAAGTTGAGAATGCCCGGGCCGAGCAGCATACGCACCGCCGTCACGTCGTTGATCAAGCGGGACATGAGGTCCCCGGTATGTTGCTGGTGATAGTAGGAGAGCGGCAGCCGCTGCAGGTGGGCGAACAGGTCGTTGCGCAGATCATACTCGACATCGCGGCCGACGTTGAAGATGAGCGTCCGGGAGAACGTGCGCACCACGCCCTGCACGGCGGCGATGGCGATGATCCACGCCGCGTACACGGTGACCTGCCCTACGGGGGCCCGGTGGCCGATGGCGTCAATCGTTTCTTTCAATAGGTAGGGGATCGCCATGGCCAATGTGGCTGTGGCGAGCAAACACGCGCCGCCGGCGGCGTAACGCCACCGGTAGCGCAGCAAGTACCCCTGCAACCGGCGCATGCGTTTCATCATCCCACAACACGCCGCCGATGCAATCGCGCCGCCACAAACGAAGAGGCGGAGGGAAGTGCTTCCCTCCGCCCGTCTGCGAACTGCGTTGAGGCGCTACTTGGGAGTAATCTGACCGCGCCAAACCTCGATGGCGCCGAACATGCCGCGCTCCGGCGGGGTCACTTTCTTCTCCGCCGGCTTGGCATGGTCCTTCTCCTTCTTCTTTTCATCCTTCTTCTTCTCATCCTTCCCCTTGCCCTTTGCGGCGGCTTCGGCGGCCTTGCGGGCGGAACCGGATCGCCAGGTCGGGGAAAGCACGTCACCGAACGCCACTCCGATGTCCAGCACGCCATCGCGGTCGATGTCGGCGAGGCCAACGCCCCAGGTGCGTTCGCGACCCGTAGTGGGAAGGTCGGTGTTGTCGATCAGCTTCCAGTTCCCGGCGCCATCGCCGAAGAAGGGGAAGACGCCGTACACTCCACCGATCTCTTCGAGGTTCGTCTTACCGGCGACGACCAGATCGATGTGACCATCCTTGTCGAGGTCGCCGAGCGCGACGCCGAGCGCGTTCATCGGCACGATGCCCTCGCTCGCCTTGCGCCATTTCGGCCCCGGCTCTTGGATGAACACCTCGGCGCCGGGAATTGCGGCTCCCGACGCCACGTCCAGCTTGCCGTCGCCGTTTACGTCACCGACGGCGATGCCCCAGTAGAGGCCATGAATCTCGGGTGCCGGAAAACCTTCGGAGGCCTCGCGCCAAGCACCCTTGCCATCACCGAGCCAAACCCGCGGGCCCGCGGAGTAGGCGGCGATGATATCGAGGTTGCCGTCGCCATCCATGTCCGCCATGGTGACGGCGTTTCCCCACTCCGCATGTGGCAGGCCGGCCGAGCTCTCCTTCCACACGCCCTTGCAATTTCCCTTGAAGGCACGGACACCCTCTTCCGAGGCGGCGACGATAGCGATGTCGAGACAGCCGTCGTGATCAAAGTCTCCGATCGCGATATCTTCTGACCCAATCGTTGGAAGCCCTGCCGACGCATTCTTCCAATGGCCTTGTGCGTCACCGAAATAGACGAAAACACCTCGGCAGTGGTCCGCAATTGCGACATCGAGTTTACCGTCATTGTTGGCGTCGCCGAACTGCATGCCCCCACCACAAAAGGGTTCGCGGGGAAGGCCCGAGGACGCATCGGTCCAATGACCTTTGCCGTCGCCCTGCCAGATCCAAGGGCCATCTGCAAGACGGGAGACCGCGCCGATGTCTGGGAAACCATCGCCGTTGATATCGCCGAAGGCGATATGGCTCTTCCAGATCCTGGTGGTTGGCAGCCCGTCGCGTGCGGCGCTGTACCGCACCGGCGGCGGCGGTGCGACCTGTTTCGGGGATAGGCTCAGTTGGCGGCAGCCGCCTCCGACACCGACGGACACTAACAAAATGGCGATACTCCTCCGGGTAACCTTCATCAAACCTCCTCTCCCCCCCTGGCACGACTGCGCTGCGCAGGATTTCAGCACCGTGGCGTGAAAAACGTGGGGGGTGCTTACCAGAGGGCTCCTGACCCGTCAAGACGACGGCCCGTCGTACGCCATGCAGTCGTTTTGCCGCCCCTTTTGAGCAAGGCCGTGGCCAAAATCCCTGCTTTTCCGCTTGACAAGATGGCCCGCTTGCAGTATCTGAACGGAGCTTTCTAGCCCGGCTCGTCGGTGCCGGAACGGGGAGGTCTAGGTGCGAGGCATTAGGGAGCAGAGAGCTCCGTGGGTTGAGTCAGCAGTGGTGATTTCTCCGGCAGGGAAAGGAGAAAGCGAATGCGTATGATGAAGTGGAATCGGGGTCTTTGGGCTTTAGGCGCGGCGGCAGTCGGGTGCCTGGTCCTGGCAGGGACTGCGGCGGCGTTTCCAACCGATGTGTCCACGGAACGCAGCGGATCCATCGTGGTCTTTCCGAAGGTGGTTTGGGATGGGACGCGCGATACAGTGATCCAGATTTCCAGCACGAGCAACATGGTCGTGCAGGCCCGTTGTTTTTACATCAACGCGGCACCACTGAATCCTGCATTCCCGCCGTCGCCTTTCAATCCCTCGCAGTGGGCTGAAACCGACTTCGATCTGTTCCTCACCAAGCAGCAGCCGACCCACTGGGTGGCGAGTCAGGGGAGACCCAACAACTTCCTCGACCCGTTTGCCTCGGATGGGTCGGGGTTCGACTCGGGTCCAGTACCCCCGGTGCCGCTCGGTTTCAAGGGTGAGCTCAAGTGCGTGGAGGTCGGCGATGACCTGATGCCGATGCGTGGCAATGCGCTCAAAGGGGAAGCGACCCTGCGGCGACGGGACGGCGACGTCAGCAAGTACAACGCGATCGCCTTCCAGGGCAATACCGACTTAGGCGTCCAGGAAGGTACGGACGTCAATGACTTGGTATTGGATCTGACCTCGCCAAATCCGGCCATGGCGATCGGCGGGAACAACGGCGAGTACAGCGCCTGCCCGGATGTGTTGATCCTCAACCACTTCATCAGTGGGGTGCCGGATCTGGTTGTTTCCCAGCTGGGCACCTGCAACCCGGTGTGCTTTGGTGGGCCGCACCCTGGAACTTCCTGCGATGTCAGCGGCGATTGTGGCATCGGCGGTCAGTGCCAGGCTTGCCCGGTGAGCACCGAGATCACACTGGTGCCGTGTGGGGAAGATCTGGAAAACGGGATCCCGGGAAGGGTGACCGCGCAGTTCCACGTCTTCAACGAGTTTGAGCAGGAGATAAAGGTGAGTACCACGGTCGATTGCTTCTTGGAGACGCCGTTGACGCGGATCGCTTCGATCTTTGGCAGTGCCGGCAACGTTGGCTCGCTGACCGCGCAGACGCGGATCAACCCGGTGGACGACCCCGCTCACCCGAACGGTGGTCTCATCGGTATCGCTGAAGAAATACGGCTCGATACCGGGTTCGGCGTCGAAGGCTTCGGCCAAGGTGCGACCACGGTTGCCTCATACAACATGCAGATCGAGGGGAATCGATTCGACGCAGCCACAGACAGCAATGGCACGGCACCCGATAATTTCAGGAACGGCGTGACCGACCACATCATCTTACCGGCACCTTGACGACGCGGTGATGAGCCATTCGCTGGCGGTGAGGAAAGGAGAAGACGTGATGAGCACGATGACGGGGACTTTGCGGCGGGCGATTCTCTCCGGAGTGGTCGGAACGATGATCGCTGCAGGGGTAGGAGGGGCGGCGCGTGCTGATGTCGCTTCGGACAAGCCAGGTGCGATCCTCATTTTTCCGAAGATCGTTATCGACACGGAAGGGGTGCTCGGCCCTCCGACGGATACGGAAATTCAGATCAGTAACACATCGAATTCGGTTATTGCGGCGCGGTGCGTCTTCATCAACGCCACGTCGGCCTGCTCAAACAACCCGGACATTGCGTGCACGCCGGAGCGCGAGGCCGTTCCCTCAACCCGCCGCTGCCCTCGGGGCGGAACGTGCCAGTCTTCGACCTGGGGCCCGCCGGTGGATTTCGAAATGCGCCTAACGAAGCGCCAGCCGATCGCATGGAAGGCGAGCGAAGGGCTGCCGGCGTTCCCCTGCGACCCGGCATGCGTTGGCGGGTCGAACACGCCGCCAAGCGGGAATCCATCGGGAATTCAACCGGTGGGAAACAATCCGTTCATTGGCGAACTCAGATGTGTTGAAGTGAGTCCCAGCGACTCCACGCCAGTCGAGGGATTCGATCCGACAAACAACCTCGGGGGTGACCTGAAGGGTGAGGTCACCATCGTTTCGTCGGAAGGCTCGGCAGTGGATGCGCGGAAGTACAACGGTATCGCAATCCAAGCGATCCGTGAAGTCAACAACCATGACAACACCTTGCAAATCGGCGGTGATGGTGCCGAGTATAACCCGTGCCCCAGCGTTCTGCTCTTGGATAACTTCTTTGACGACGCCGTCGTCGTCACCCACAAGGGTGCCGTGAGCGGCAAGGTCGACACCGACCTGACGGTGGTTCCGTGTGCAGCCAACTACCAGCTCAACGAACCGGGTGACGCGACGTTGCAGTTCCTGGTATTCAACGAGTTCGAGCAGCGCTTCTCAACCTCGACGTCGCTGACGTGCTTCGTCGAAACACCCCTCTCGGACATTGGTACACGTCCCGGTCCGGCCGGCAATGCGCAATCGATCTTCAATATCGGGCTCGAGGGCACACTCACCGGGCAAACGCGCATTCGCCCTGTTGAGGGCGCAAGCAGCGCGCGCGCCGTTCTTGGCGTAGTCGAGGAGTTTTGGAGCTGCAGTTCCGGGCCTCGGGGACTTTGCACCAGCGCGGCAAACTTGCAGTTCATCCCTGGAACACTCACGCGACCCAAGGGCGACCGGCTGATTCTCAGCGACTTGGCTTTGCCACCGTCGCCGTAAGCACGGCATCGAGAGGGGCAGGAGCTTCGGCTCCTGCCCCTTTTTTTGTGGGTCTTCTCCAAAGTGAGTGGGTGGTTTTGAAGCATTGAGATCACGGAAATGG
>CAZCGA010000135.1:0-16745 GCA_964498075.1 uncultured Binatia bacterium (SeqCode)
TCGGGTTGACGTTCTTGATCACGCCGTAGGCCCACTTGGCGTTGTTGATCAGGTTCACGTTGCTGAACACCAGCGCCTTCGTCGGCGTGGGCATGTGCGTCTCACCGGTGAAGTTCTTGCGACCGAACTTCGGGGTGTTGACGATCAGCGCCAGATCGCCGTGGTTCCAGTACGCCGGCTCTTCATCCTTTGTATATGCGTGCGCCTTGACGGCTTTGCCGGGGGCGTTGGGATCCAGATTCATCTCGAACGGATCCTCGGCCACCCATCCTTTGAATCCCGGACCGGTCCACGGTGAGCCTTGGAAGAGTGCCGCCTTGTAGTTGCCCGCCCACGTGTGGCAGCCCGCGCCCGGCTGGCCGATGTTACCGGTGAGCATCAACGGCAAGTACGCGGCGCGGTTCATTTCGGTGGCATGGAACCAGTGGTTGATGCCCTCGCCTTGGTGGATGGCCACCGGCTTCATCGTGGCGATGTCTTCGGCGAGTTGCTCGACGAGCTTCTGGGGCGCGTGGGTGATCTCGCAGACCGTCTTCAGATCGTAATCTTTGAGATGCGTCTGATAGAGCGTCCACAGCGTCGCCGCTTCGACTGTTTTGCCGTTCGCGAGCTTGACCTTGAACGAGCCGTCGAGCGCGGGCTCGATGCCGTTCTTGGTCATGGTTTCGCCGACCTCGTCGCGCATGATCGCACGCGGCTCGCTGGTCTTCGCATCCCACACTACGTAGTCGCCGAGCTTGGTGTGCTGCTCGGCGGTGAGGCCCTGGATCTTCATCGACGGGCCATCGGGTGAGAGGGCCGACGTGTAATCGGCGAAGACCTCATGAGCGCGCAGACGCTTGAGGGTGTCCTTGCGCACGAGCAGCGGAAAGTCGGTGAAGCGTTTCACGAACGCTTCGTCGTAGCGCTTCGCGTCGATCAGCAGCTTGGTGATGCCGAGCCACAGCGCCGCGTCGGTTTGCGGGCGGATCGGAATCCAGTAGTCCGCCTTGGTAGACGGCGGACCGTACTCCGGCGCGATGACGACGATCTTCGCGCCGCGTTCCATGCACTCGATGAACCAGTGCGAGTCGGTGAGCTTGTTCTCGACCAGGTTCTTGCCGTCCATGATGATCAGTTTGGAAGACCGCAGGTCGTTGAAGTCGCAGTCCGACGCTTGCAGGCCGTGCACCCACGGATGCCCCGGCGCCTGATCGCCGTGCCAGGTGTAGTTGGACCAGTTGCGGCCGGCGCGCGCTTGCGTGTGATCGACGCCGCGGATCTTCGCATCGAGGAGCGCCAGCGAATTGTTGAGACGATACATGCCGTACTTGCCAATCACGCCGAGCAGGCCCATGCCGCCGCGCATCTTGATCGTGCGCGTGCCGGCGCCGCCCATCGCCTTGACCATCTCGGGCTGGTAGCCGTGCGCGAGCAGATGCTGTGCACCGTCGTCGCCGCTGTAGCGCGTCGCGATGGCATTGAGCGCGCGCGCGATCGCATCGAACGCGTCTTCCCACGAGATCTGCACGAACTCGTCTTGGCCGCGCGCATCGAACTTGTATTTCGACTTCAGCGCCGGTGTGAGTTCCGGAAAGCCGGCGTCGGCCCACGCCTTCCAACCGCGCCGCACGATGGGATGGCGCAGGCGATACGGGCCGTACAGAACGCGATGGAAGGTGTAGCCCTTCGCACACTGCCGCGGGTTCCAGTTCACGCTGGCATGGTTGCCGTAGAGATCGGCGTACTTCTGATAGTCGTACGTGGAGCCGAGGCGCGTGACGATGCCGTTGCGCACGTAGGCGCGCACGCGGCAGGCGTGGGTATCGTTCGGCGAGCACACCCAGTCGAAGGACGAATCGTACTTGTACTGATCGCGGTAGATCTTTTCCCAGTCGTGCGTGACACTGCATGCGAGCGGGTTCTGATCCGGATCGGCGGCGGCCAGCAAGCGCAGCGGCACGCCGCTGATCGTCGCGGCGGCAGTTGTGCCGATGCTGAACCACCGCAGGAAGTCGCGTCGCGTCAGATCCCAAAAACGGCCGTCGTCCATGAGGACCTCCTGAGCATCTCCGTTACTTGTCGAGCTTCAGCTCCTGCCAAATCGTCACGGATTTCTTCCCGTCGCGGTCGCCCGCCGCGCCGTTCCATAGGGCGAAGGCGACCGGCACGGTTGCGCCCGATTCCAGCGTCACCGCGCCGTCACCCTTGCCCGCCAGCGCGCGGCGGAAGATCACACGGTACGAATCGGTACCGTACACACCCGTGGCCTTCACTGCCTGATCCGTTGGTGGCCGCGCGCGCAGTGTCCCAAATCCCTGCGCGCTGAGATCCTCCGCTGCGCTGCCACGAGTGGGATCCGCGACGATGTTGCCCGCGCCCCACGCGGTAACGAAGATGGGATTCGACTCCAGCGTGAGGGCGTGGCGGTGTGGCTGCTCGTACGGCGACTTGAGCAGGTTGGGATACGAGTCGATGCCAAGATTCGGATACACCTTCTCGAGGTCTTGGAATGCGGGTTCGAGATCCGCTTGGCGTTCCGACTTCCACATCCAGATGTTCACGAACTGGCCGCGCTGCCCCATCGCAAAGAACGGCGGGTCAGACGTCCCCGCCAGCTCGACCGCCGCCGCGTCACGGAAGTCCTGCGGGCGCATCGCGGTCGCATCGTGCGTGGTGTCCATCCACACCAGGAGCAACGCGATCTCTTTGCCGTCGTGCAGCGCGCGCACCGTGAGTTCTTCCGGTCGATCGTAGCGCCACCACAGCGGCATCAAATGCAGATTGAGGCCGGGCGTGCGTGCCCAGACGCCCGCATCGGGATGCTCGGGCAATGCATCTACGCGGGTCACCGGGATCGTAAAGCGCCGCATCTCGGCACGTGTGCGCTGAACGTCACTCGACCACGACCGCACGAGGTGCACGAGGTGCCAGGCATCGTCGCCGTAGGCCCACTCGCTCATCGGCATAGGCGTGCCCGGCATGCCAGCGATGACGCGCCGGTACAGGCTCTCCGGCGTCGGGTCGCCTTTGAAGACACCCGTAGTGAGGTCGCGCGGGCGAATCGGGAAGCCGGCGTCGTCGCGTTGATCGGTGGCGCCGTCGCCTTTGCCATTGGCGCCGTGACACGAGGCGCAGCCGTCGGCAAACAGTTCGGCCGCGCGTGCCTTGGCTCTGTCGTCGAAGGTTGGCTCGGGAGGCACACTGACCGGTCCGCTGCCGACGCCCCCCGCACTCGGCGGCTCCGCCGCGGGCGGAACCACAAGCGGCTTCTCGGTGAGCGACTTGACGTACGCTACGAGCGCCCAGCGCGTCTCTTCGGGAAGATAGCCCCACGCTGGCATGGCAGAACCCGGCATGCCGCGCGAAATCGTCTGGAACAGGTCATCGTCGGTCGGCACGCCTTCCCAGGTCGAAACTAAACGAAACCTGCTGGTGCGGAAGTCGCGGGGCCGCGGATACAGCAGGTAAGCAGCCTCGCCGTCGCCGCGGCCTTCAACGCCATGGCACGGGGCGCACTGTTTTGTGAAGACCTGTTTTCCCAGCGCCAATACCTCGGGTGCGGTCGGCGCCGTGCCCGCCACGACCTGACCTCCGATGAGAAGAGAGAGCAGCGCTACACCAAGGACTAGGCCCATAGGTCACCCTCCAACGACACGCGTGCGTTAACGGCATTGCGGCGGGACGGGGCACAAACAGCGCCAACGCGTCACGTCCCAAATCTTGTGACCGCGACCGGCCGACCGTCGCGGCGACCGAGGATGAGGGCCGTCACTCCGGCCGCGAGCAACGCGGTGATCACTGTCGAACGTGCCTTCGGTTTCATCGCTGCTCCTCCTTCGCGCTCGTGTGCCTCGTCGCTGGAGGGCTCAGAGCAGTTCACGTACCACTGCGATGGCCGCATCCGCTGCAGCGAATCCGACCGGCTTATTCCGATCCTTGAGAAGTACCAGCCACACGCGGCGTCGTACGGAACGACGCCCGAGTGGCAGCCGACGATGAGCGCCCGCCCCTTGGGCAGATGCTCCGCACCGACGACGCGCGGCCGGAAGTACGGCCACAGCGTCGCCCGCACGTAGCCCAACCAACGCTCGGCCGTAGCCCGATCGAATCCGTCAGCGTTGTGTTTGTCGGCCATGGGTCAACTCGTGCGGTCGCCGCGTGACACGAATCGTTCTCCCTCGAAATGGCCGGTGCGATACCGCCATGCGAACGGGCGGAAGCGCATGCCACGCCGCCGGCAGACCTCGCGCACCTCGTCGGACAGTTTGTCCTGCACGCCGAACACTCGCGAGCCGGCGAGGTCGAAGAGTGTCACACCGGTAGGAACCGACGGAGCGGGCGCTTCGGTGAAAGCGAGGATGACGGCGCGCTGCGGCAAAGCGGCACTACCGAGGTCACCAGACGGAACGAACAGCACGGCGCTGGCCTGCCCCGAGTCGAGCGTGATCACCTCCCCCGAATCATGCCGCGCGACACGATAGCCGCGTTCTCCGAGCACGGCGGCGATCTCTGGCATGAGCCGCTCGCGCACAATGCCGATCTGCTCGGGGCGCGACGGCGCGGTGACGTGGCGAATCACCTGCGCCGGAACCCCGCCAACGAAGGTGCCGGGCGCGACGTTGAGCGCGACCAAGGAGTTCACCATCACCGTGGCGCCCGCCCCAATCGTCACGCCGGGAAAGATGAACGCGTGGTTCCCGATGAACACGTGATCGCCAACCTCGATCGGCGCAAACAAGGACGGATAGCCGCGCAGGACGGATTGCCAGTGGCTGTGCGTGAACAGCATGGCGCGGGAGCCGATGCACACTTCATCGCCGAGGGTGATCGGCTGACCCGCGTTGAGGTATGCGCCTTCACCGAAGAAGCACGCATCGCCGGCGCGCAAGCAGGCGTCGGGTTCGTCGCTCCCGCCGCCACCGATGACGACGTCGTCTTTCGACCACAGGGCGTCGCCGATCTCGACCGAGCGGCACCGGAGGCGCGTGCGCTTGCCGAAAGCCACCAACCGCCCCAGCTGCAGGCGCTCGCAGTCGATCGTCGTCTCGGCCCCGATCGTGGATGCCGCCCCGATGTCGATGTGCTGTGCGACGATGATGGCCCCCGACTCGATGCGCACGCCTTCTCCGATGTGTGCCCCATGCTGGCGGTAGAGATGCACCTTCATCTCCGACGACAGCGTGCGGAACGCTGCGGGGTCGCGACGCAGCAGTTCCAGGAAGGCGGAGTCGACCATGCCGCTCGCGGCGGGGGGACCAACCGAAGCGCCAGCCGTTTCGATATCGGCGCGCGTAATCTCACCGCGCGGCCCGCTGCCGCGGAGGCTTTCGAGCGCGATGCCGTGCTGGCGCGCCAAGCGGCGCGCCGCGGGGCTAGCTGCGCTTCGAGTCGGGCTTCGAGACCGCCCCTGAGAAGACGGGGCCTCCTCGAGGACAAAGGACTCTTCCGCTCGTTCAGAGGAGCCGCCTTCTTCAACCGTGCTCCAGGCCTCAGGCGCCGGTATCGCTTCGTCCGCGTCGCCGATGAACGCGAGCACACCGAGCACTGCGACGCGCGTGCCCACCGGTGCGACGATCTGGCGGACGATGCCCGACACCTCGGCCTCGACCTCGGCGTTGACCTTGTCCGTTTCAACCTCGAAGAGTGGATCGCCGGCGTGCACCGCATCGCCTTCCCGCTTCAGCCATGCCCGCACGACCCCATGCGTCATGTTGGCGTCGAGGATGGGAAGGACGACAGGTTGCATCAAGCAATCAGCTCCTTCACGGTACGCACGATGTCGTCCTGGTTCGGAAGCGCCGCTTCCTCCAACGGTGGGCTGAATGGAATGGGTACGTCGGCGGCGGCGATGCGGCGGATCGGGGCGTCGAGGTACTCGTAAGCGAGCTCGGCGACCCGTGCTGCAACCTCTGCGCCGATGCCGCCGGTGCGCGTACCCTCCTCGATGCAGACGAGTCGCCCCGTCTTCCGAACCGATTCCACGATTGTGTCGCTGTCTAGCGGCACCAAGGAACGCAAGTCGATGACTTCGGCGTCGATCCCGCTGCTGGCGAGCTGCTCGGCCGCCTGCAACGCGACGCCGGTATAGTAGGAGTAGGCAACCAGCGTGACGTCCGCGCCCGCGCGGCGCACGGCGGCGCGCCCGATCGGCGCCGGCGGCACATTGTCGGCAACCAGGCCGCTGCTGGCATACAGCAGCTTGTGCTCGACGCACAGCACGGGGTTGTCATCGCGCATCGCCGCGAGCAACAAACCCTTGGCGTCCGCGGGTGTTGCGGGCGCCACAACCTTGAGCCCCGGCACGTGCAGGAACCACGCCTCGAGGCTCTGCGAATGTGTCGCCCCGTAACAGCGACCGCCCCCCGCTGGGGTGCGCAACACCAGCGGTACGCGCGCCTGCGGACCGTACATGTACCGGAACTTGGCGGCGTGGTTGGCGAGCTGGTCCATCGCCAGCGTAATGAAATCCATGAACATGATCTCCACCACGGGCCGCATACCGGTGAGCGCCGCGCCCGTGGCGGCGCCGACTATGGTCGCCTCGGAGATCGGGGTGCAGCGCACGCGTTCAGGTCCAAACTCCGCCAGGAGGCCGCGCGTCACGCCGAACGCGCCACCGTAAGCGCCGATGTCTTCACCCATGAGGAAAACGCGCGGGTCCCGCAGCATCTCCTCGCGCAGTGCCTCTTGGAGCGCCTGCCAGTACGTCAGCTCTCGCATGGACCCGTTCCAGTGGCGAAGACACCGTCGGTAAGCGCCGCTGCTGCAGGAAAGGGACTCCGGCGGGCGAAGTCGACCGCCGTGTCGACCGCGGCCACGGCGTCACGCGCGATCGTGTCGAGCTCGCTGGTGGTGGCCAGCGCATGGTTGAGCAGGACGGAGCGCCAGCGCGGGATCGGGTCACGCTCGCGCCACGCGCCTTCCTCGTCCCGGCTGCGATAGACGCGCTGGTCGCTCTTGGAGTGGCCGAGGAAGCGGTAGGTCTTGCACTCGATCAACGTCGGCCCGCGCCCGCCGCGGGCCCGCTCCACGGCCGCGCGCACCGCCGCCGTGACCGCCGCGACATCCATCCCGTCGACTCGGACTCCCGGCATACCGTACGCCGCCGCGCGATCGGCAATGTGCTCGACGGCGCACGCGTCGCGCACGCCGGTCGACATCGCGTAGCCGTTGTTCTCGCAGACGTAGACGGCGGGCAGTCGCCACAGGCCAGCGAGGTTGAGCGATTCGTGAAACGTCCCCTGATTGGCGGCGCCGTCTCCGAAAAAGACGGCGACCACCTGGCCGCTGCCGCGCATGTGCGCCGACAGCGCGGCGCCGGTGCCGATCGGGATGCCGCCACCGGTGATCCCGTTCGAACCCAGGTGCCCGACGCTGAAGTCGGCCAGATGCTGCGTGCCGCCCTTACCGCCGCCGTAGCCGTCGGCTTTGCCGAACAACTCCGCCATGAGCCGATTCGGGTCGCCGCCCTTGGCCAACAGATGGCCGTGTCCGCGGTGCGTGCTGACCACCCAATCGTCGGCGCGCAGCGCCATGCAGGTGCCCACCGCCACCGCTTCCTGCCCGATGTACGGGTGTGTCGTGCCGCGGATGCTGCCGTCGCCGACCAGCTGCAGCACGCGTTCCTCGAAGACGCGGATCAGCGTCAGCAAGTAGAGTACGCGTCGGGCATCCGTGGCGTTGAACATGGCCGTCATGATGTCCGCAGGTCGGGGATGCCCGTGAGCTCTTTGATCACCTGGAACGCTTCGGCGTAGCGGCGGCCAATCTGGAAGCCGCGGTGCGCCGCGCGGCCGCGGATCGCTTCCAGCCACTCGCGACCGTAGCGTTCGAGCTGTGTCTCGTAGGATTCGAGGCTTGCCATCTTTGTGTCGATCGTGTCGCTGATGTCGATGAACTTCTGCGGGCGAAACGCATGCGCGCTGATGCCGCCCGGAATCGTCGTCTCGTACATGTACACCGAGCACCGATTGCGACGCGTCGCTGCGAGAACGGCGCGCGACAGGGCGACGTGCTCCGGATGGCTGTCACCGAGCCAATGCGTGTACACCGCGGTGGGCTGCACGTTGCCGAGGAGCTGGTCGATCGCGGTGACCAGCCGCGCATCCGGTTGGATGGCGTCGCGTGACAGACCGAAGCTCAACAGCTCGGCACCCAGCGTGCCCGCCGCCCGGTCGGCTTCGGCACGGCGCCGTTCCCGGTCGTGATGCACGGCGTCGTCGCTCCCGCCGGGAACGCGTAGATTGACCATCACCACGCGGTGGCCGCGTTGCACGTAGGTGGCGATCGTCCCTCCGGCGCCGATCTCGGCGTCATCAGGATGGGCGCCAAAGACAATGATCCGCTCGCGCATGCAGAGGCTTCCGGCGCCTGCCTTTCGCTAGGCCGCGTGAGGGTGTGATCGTCACCCAGAGAGCTGCGCGCCGGTCAGCTGTGCGCCGCTGACGCGCGGCGGGGCTCGATGAGCAGACGGCAGCACTCTTCACGGCAGTGCTCGCCCGCGCCGCGCAGCGAGCAACTTTGCACCGCGCGCGTCATGAGCCCGGTTTGCGTGCGCTCGACGAAATCAACCACCGCACGGCGCCGCTTATCGGCACACCAGACCGAGCGCGACACCAAGTGGGGCGGCGCCCACTCGGTGTCGCGCATCAGGTACAGGACATGGACGCACAGCATCAGCAGGAGACAGACCACCAGTCCCGCCATCATGTAAGGATCGAACGCAGTCAGCATGGCTCTACCCCCTGACCCTGGGTAGCGCGCGGCGCCGGCAACGGCGCTGACCGACGTCATCTCTAAATATGATCTTGGTCAGTTCAGGCACGGCGCCTCTGTGGTACGCGGAGGTACAAGGGAGGACGATTGATGACGTTACTCATGGTGGTGCTGGCATTGGGGGCCGTTGCCGGGCTCTACGTGGTGCTCCCGGTCATGGCGCACGCCTATCACGGCGCGCGCGGCCGCTGGCTGGTCTCCTGTCCCGATACCGACGGCGTCGTGGAAATTGAGCTGGACGCCAAGCAGTCGGCGTTGAGCGCCGTCACGGGCTCGCCCAAGGCGCGTGTGGGCAGTTGCGCCCGCTGGCCGGAACATCAGGACTGCGACCAAGGCTGCCTGCGCTAGACCCCGAATGGCCGCGCGGAAGTTGGTCCGCGCGGCCGGCACACCGCCGCGGCTCCCCATTAGATGCCGCTAAACCAAGGATCAGCAGCATCGAGTACAGTAACACCTTCTTCATCGTCGGTGCCGTCTCTTGGCGTCATACCTGCGTGGCATCAGCTGAAGAGCTTGCTCCGTGCCGCCTCGGTGATGGCGATGACAGCGGGGTGCTTCAACCGCCGCTCACCCGAGATTGCGTAGAAACGCTCGCGCACGCTCTCAACTCGACCGATCATCTCTACCCCATAACGCTCACGCACCTCGCTTTCCGTCACCGAGGGCACCGCAAAGATGCCCACACCGGCCTGCCCAAACACTTTGAGCAGGGCGCTGTCTTCAAACTCGCCCCGCACCACGGGGTGGATACCCAACTCATCGAACCAGTGGTCGAGAGATCGTCTCAAGGCCGTATTGTCGGTTGGGAGGAGGACGGGAGCGCCCTGGAGCGAGCGTGGGAAGCTGCGTCGGTACGCTCGTGCTAGCTTCGCTGCGCCGAAGAACGTGACGCCACACTCACCGAGCAGGTGGCTGAAGGCCCGGATCTTGACCGTTGGTCCGATCGGCGCATCACTCAGCACAAGGTCGAAGCTGTGCAGCGCCAGCTCTGCCAGCAGGCGCTCCGACTTATCTTCCCGGCAAATCATACGCACCGGTTCGGGGAGTTCGAGTGCGGGTTGGAGCAGGCGGTAGGCAACTATCTTGGGCACCACATCGCAAACGCCCACGAGGAACCGCATCGGCCGCCCTGTCGGTCGCCCCTTGACCGAGTCGAGCAACTCGCGCCCGAGCGAGAAGATCTCGTCGGCGTAGCGGAGCACGTCGCGGCCGACGTCCGTCAGGACGAGGTTGCGCCCCACGCGGCGGAACAGCTTCTCTCCGAGGCTGTCTTCGAGGGCGCGTAGCTGCGCGCTGATCGTCGGCTGCCCGAGCCGCAGTTCGGCGGCGGCCCGGGTGACGCTGCCTTCGCGCGCCACCACCCAAAAGTAGAGCAGGTGGTGGTAGTTCAGCCACTCCATCGTCACCACAGCCTATATCGATTTTCTCGATCTGTAACAACAAATTATCTATTTGATTGATGTGAGGCCCATCTCTAAAAAGAGGGCACGAATGGAAGGACGCCTGAGAGGAGGACCACTAATGAGACGGCTCAATAACCAGCTGAAGACGATTCTACTGCTTGGCGTGCTGTCGGCGGTGCTCATCGCGGTCGGGGGCGCGCTGGGGACCAACGCGCTCTACGCCGCCACGGCGCTCGCATTGCTGCTCAACGTGGGTGCTTACTTCTTCTCCGACCGGATTGTGCTCCGGCTCCACGGCGCGCAGGAGATCGCGCCCATCGAAGCTCCGCACCTGCATCAGCTGGTCGGAGAGCTCGCCTACCAGGCGGGGATTCCGAAGCCCCGCCTCTTCCTCATCGACGGCGACCACGCCAACGCGTTTGCCACCGGCCGTAACCCGGCAAACGCCGTGGTCGCCGTCACCCGCCCGCTCGTCGCTCTCCTCACCACTGGCGAGATCCGTGCCGTGCTCGCGCACGAGCTCGCACACATCAAGAATCGGGACATCCTGGTGTGCACGATCGCGGCGGCCATCGCTGCAGCGGTGACATACGCCGCGCAAGCCATCCAGTTGTCCGCCTTCTTCGGTGCCGCGCACGACCACGACGAGGAGCATGGGTCCGGTCTGCTCGTGGCCCTGGTGGCGCCGATCGCTGCCACCCTCATCCAGCTCGGCATGTCGCGCTCACGCGAGTTCATGGCCGACGAAACCGGCGTGCGCATCTCCGGTGATCCCCTCGCCCTGGCCAGCGCCCTCCAGAAGCTCGAGCGCCGGGCCGAGCTTGCCCCGGCCGGTCCGCAGCCGGCCACCGCAAGCCTCTTCATCGTGAATCCGCTGACTCGGAGCAGCCGCTGGGTGAACCTGTTCTCGACCCACCCCTCGACGGAGGAGCGCGTCCGCCGCCTGCGCACGATAGCGCGCACATCGCATCGGCTCGCCGCCTGAACCAACCGCGGGGCCAACCAGTTCAACTCAGGGAGATCGATGGAGCTCACGACAATCGGTACGCCGGGCCTCTGGATCGGGTTCACGGCGTTCATCCTCGCCATGCTGGCCCTCGATCTGGGCGTCTTCCACCGCAAGGCCCACGCGGTCCGCTCTCGTGAAGCTCTGACCTGGAGCCTCATCTGGATCGCGCTCTCGCTTCTCTTTGGCGCCTGGATCTACGCGCACTTCGGCAGCGCTCGCGGTCTGGAGTTCCTCACCGGCTACCTGATCGAGAAAGCGCTCGCCGTCGACAACATCTTCGTCTTCCTCGTCATCTTCTCCGCCTTCGCCGTGCCGGCGGCCTACCAGCACCGAGTGCTCTTCTGGGGCATCCTCGGCGCGCTCGTCATGCGCGCCCTCTTCATCGTGCTCGGGGCGGCGCTGCTCGAGCGGTTCCACTGGGTCATGTACGTATTCGGGGCCTTCCTGGTCCTGACCGGAGTCAAGATGCTCGCCCGGCCCGACGCCGAGCCGCACCCGGAACGCAACCCGCTCTTCCGGCTGTTCACGCGCTTCGTGCCGTCCGTCTCCGACTACCATGCGTCCCACTTCACTGTGGTGAAGGCCGGGCGCCGCTATGCGACCCCGCTGTTGCTGGTGCTGGTCTGTATTGAAACCAGCGATCTGGTCTTCGCGGTGGACTCGATTCCCGCCATCTTTGCCGTGACGACCGATCCCTTTATCGTTTTTACTTCGAACATCTTCGCCATTCTCGGGCTCCGGGCGATGTTCTTCCTGCTCGCGGATGTGGTCCAGCGGTTCCACTACCTGCAGGTCGGCCTGGCGCTGGTGCTCGCCTTTGTCGGCACGAAGATGCTGTTGACCGATCTGTACCCGATCCCGGTCACGGCGGCGCTCGGCGTCGTGGCGGCCCTGCTCGGTGGTTCGGTACTGGCGTCGCTCTTGCGCCCGGCTGCTTCGAGCCTCGTGGACAACCAGCCCACTACGGCGACTCGCGAGGCAGGCTGCCTGCCGCTGGCTGCGCTGCCCGAGGGGACGCGAAGAGACTGAAATCAGATTGCCATTCTGTTGGTCAAAGGAGGAGAACATGCAACTCGACATCCGAGGACACAACCTAACCCCAACGCAGGTGGCCCATGTCGAGCGCCGTCTACGGTTCGCGCTCGGTCGGTTCGGATATCGCATCCGCCAGATCGCGGTCCGCGTTGGAGGCCTCACCGGGCCGCGCGGCGGCACCGACAAGCGGTGCCGGGTCGTGGTGACCCTGCGGAGCCATCCGGGAAAAGTGGTCGTCGAGGACACCGCCCCTGACGTTTCCACGGCGATCGATCGGAGCGCCGACCGCGCCCAGCGGGCGGTGGCCCGCGCGACGGCGCGGGCGCGTGAGATGCGCCGCAGTCACACTCTCGTGGAGGAATACGCATGAACAGCGTGGCACACCTTTCCTTTGCGGGCGGAGGCCTGCTCCTTCCCGCCCGTGACCCGTACGAGCGAGAGCTGCTCGTTGAGCACGTGCTTGCGCGGGCGCGACAGAACGGTACCGTGCGGGTCGCGTTTCACGGTCGAGCCTGGAGCGTGCAGCTCACCCCCGACACCTTCACCGACAGCTGCGCTCGCTGCGGCCGGGTGCTGCAGGCCACCTGGTACGCCACAGGGCTCGGTGGAAACCCGCACTGCATCCAATGCGCCTTTGGAGTTCCTGCCAGAACAGGGACCGTTGCGACAGCGGCACCCGAACTGCGGAGCCGCGGCACGACCCGACACGCCGGCGCCGCACCGCGTGAGTCGGTCCTCGCGGCTGTGTTCCAGTGGGCCGGTGTTTCTCTCGGGCGTACTGCGGCTTGACGAGCGCTTCGAGCGTGACTCCATGGAATTCGACGGGAGATGATCGGAGGATCACATGCACACAACAGCCAGTACCCAAATGCCTTGGACGACAGCGCCGGCAGTGCCCCTTTGCTTGCCCGCGCCTCTCGATCACGCAGCACTCGATGCTGGCGGCAGCACCGGCAAACTCTTCTGCCCTCGATGCGAAGCCCCGATCCTGTGGGAGTGTGTGCGCGATGGGGTCAGTATCGACCTGTGCCGGAGGTGCCGCGGCATCTGGTTGGACTGCGGCGAACTGGAGCGCCTGATTGCGCGAGCGATACACGGCAGCAACAACCATCCACGACCGGCGCTGCGCCATCTGAGCGCACAAGAGTACGCAGAGCTGTTCTGGGACGAAGCTTAGAGAGGCGGCCCTTCACATGAGGAGACCCTGCGATGACCCGTTGCGCCCAACAGACATGGATTGGTGGAGTGATCGCATCATTGCTTCTCACAAGCCCGCTGGCCATTCGCGCCGACGTTCAGCCAGGAGACGTGATTACCAAAGCTAACGCGGACGCGGTCGCAGACTTGGTCTCACCGGGGATCATGTGGTCCCTGGAGCGCGGCCTGCAGATGAAGATCGTGCCGTACCGGCGAATCGAGTGGGACAAGGCCTACCGCGAGGCCACCGAGCAATACGCCAGTCAAGTGCAGCTCGCACCCGATGGCCGCTCCCTCGTCGGCCATGTTGCCGGGCTGCCGTTTCCGCACCTGGATCCGAATGACCCACAGCTGGCGCTCAAAATCATGTGGAACTACGACTACAAGCCGTACATCACCGACGATCAGGACTTGCGCAACTTTGACGCGGACACCGGGCCGGTCGGCGATCGTCCCATGAACGTCGAGCGCCACTTCTTGCTCGACCATCTGCGCACGCTCTTCTACACGGCGCGCCTGAACGTCGATCCCAAGCCCGAGTTGCCCAATCCCGGCCGCGTACGCGCGAAGTCGTCACTCCATCCGATCCTGGAGCCGTTTGACCTCAAGGGCGTTGGTCTCACCAGTGTCCGCTACCTGGACCCCGATCGGCAGGACGACACGTGGCTCTACTTGCCGACGCTGCGTCGCGTGCGTCGGCTCTCCAGCGCGCAACGATCCGACGCGCTCTTCGGACAAGATACGGACGTCGACAGCTACGGAGGATACGCGGGTCAGATCAGCTGGTTCGCGTGGAAATACCTCGGCGAGAAGACGGTGCTCGCCTCCTTTCACTCGGAGCGCTTCCCGGTCCAATGGTGCCCCGGAGGTGGTGATTTCGTGTTTTGCGACAACTGGGAGAAACGGCAGGTCTACGTGGTGGAAGGCGTCGCCAAACAGCCACAGTACGCCTACGGCAAGCGGGTGCTCTTCATTGACAAGGAGACCTACTTGATCGTCTACAGCGACATTTACGACCGTGCGGGCCACCTCTGGAAAGTGTGGATCAATCAGTACGGATTCCGCCAGGGCGCTACACCCGAAGGGATCCAGTATCCGGATGAGATGCCCTTCACGCACAGCATCACGATGGTGGACATGCAATTGAGCCACGCCACCCGCGCCGCGCTGCCGAGCGCGAAATACCCGGGTGAGCAAGGCTGGTATTTCAATCAAGGCGCCAAGACCGGGCTAACCGAAGAGTTCTTCACGGTCGCCCATCTCATCGAGTCGGGACACTAGAAGAGCGCGATGCACAACCGATTACCTGATAGGTTTTCCCACGGTGGCGGCGCGGATGACCCTCTCGATGCACTCCGCGGTATGTGGGAACAGTTCCGAGCCCGGTGGCCCGGTGGCGGACGGACGCGTGTCAGTCCATGGCTCATCGTTGCACTTGTGCTGCTATATGCACTGAGCGGCATCTTCATCGTGGCACCCGACGAGCGTGGCATCATCCTGCGCTTCGGACAGGTGGTACGCGAGGCAGATCCGGGACCCGGATACCATCTGCCGTGGCCCGTCGAGGAGGTGTTGAAGCCATCAGTCACCCAGATCCGCAAGGACGAGTTCGGCTTCCGCACCGTGGCGGTCGGGCCGCCGGCTCGCTATCGCAGCGAAGATGTGGAAGCGCTCATGCTCACCGGCGACGAGAACATCGTCAAGCTGCAGTTCATCGTCCAGTACAAGGTGAAGACTGATCCACGCGGCGCCACCGATTTCCTGTTCAACGTCCGTGATCCTCAGGAGACCGTACGCGACGCCGCCGAGGCAGCCATGCGCGAGGTGATCGGCCGCGATGCCATCGATGACGCCCTCACGGAAGGCAAGGAACGCATCCAAATTGACGCGCAGCACCTGCTGCAGGGCATCCTTGACCGCTACCAAGTCGGCGTCGAAGTGATGACCCTGAAGCTGCAGGACGTGTATCCCCCCGACCAGGTGGCCGACGCGTTCAAGGACGTCATCAGCGCGCAGCAGGACAAGGAACGGCTGATCAACGAATCGCGCGGCTACGCCAATGACGTCGTGCCCAAGGCGCGCGGCCAGGCGGCGCAGCTCCTGAACGAGGCGGAGGCGTACAAAGCGGTGAAGGTCCAGGATGCGGCCGGCGCAGCCCAACGCTTCATCGCGCTCCACGACGCCTACGCCAACGCCCGAGAGGTGACGCGGCAGCGCCTGTACATCGAGACGATGGAGGACGTGTTCGGACGGATGAACAAGATTCTCCTGGACGACCTGGCGGGCAAGCAGGTGGTGCCCTACCTACCGCTCGAGCAGGTGCTGAAGCCGCGCCGGCTCGAACCGGCGGAGGCGCCCGGGAGCCAGCCGGCTGCGACGCAGCCAGGGAGACGATAACTATGAACCCGCGTTGGATCCCGATTGTCGTGGTCTTCGGCCTCCTCGTGGCCGCGTGGAACCTGGCGGCGTACCGGGTGCCTCAATGGATGCAGGCGATCGTGGTGCAGCTCGGTGAGCCGGTGCGCACCGTGCGCGAGCCCAGGGCTCTACTTCAAGATCCCGTTCATCCAGAACGTGCTCTACTTCGACAAGCGATTGCTCGACTACGCCGCCTCACCGCGAGAGCTGCTGACCAAGGACAAGCAGCAGCTCGTGGTCAACAACTACTCGCGCTGGCGCATCCAGGACCCGCTGCAGTTCTACCGCACCGTGCGTGACGAAGCTGGCGCCCAGTCGCGCCTGGACGATATCATCTACTCCAACCTGCGCGAGAACCTCGGCCGCCACACCCTCAGCGACATCGTCAATGAGAAGCGCGCGCTGCTCATGGAGCAGGTGACCGTGCGCAGCAACGAGAAGGCCCGCGAGTACGGGATCGAGGTGCTGGACGTGCGCATCAAGCGCGCCGATCTGCCGGAGAAGAACGAAATGAACGTCTTCAACCGCATGCGCACCGAGCGCGAGCGTCTGGCGAAAAAGTTCCGTGCCGAGGGGGACGAAGAGGCACGCAAGATCCGCTCACAAGCGGACAAGGAGGTGCAAATTCTCACCGCCGAAGCCCGCAAGCAGGCAGAAATCATGCGGGGCGAAGGCGACGCGTTGGCGGTCAAGATCTTTGCCGACGCCTACGGGCGCGACATGGAGTTCTACGAGCTCGTGCGTACGTTGGAGGCCTACCGCAACTCGATGAACGAGGGGACCACCGTGATCCTGTCGCCCAACAGCGGCTTCTTCCGCTTCCTGAAGCAACTCGATCACCTGCCGCGGCCATGAACCACCTGGTGCAGCCCCACAGACGAAAAGGAGGCGGTCTATGCAGCCCAACGTAAGACGAGAGAACGGCA
>CAZCGA010000136.1:0-4517 GCA_964498075.1 uncultured Binatia bacterium (SeqCode)
AGGCCGGGTCGACACCGGAGGTGGGCTCGTCGAGGAACAGGATCGGCGGCTCGTGCAGCACGGCGCAGCCGAGCGCCAAGCGCTGCCGCCAGCCGCCCGCCAGCTCCGAGGTCCTGAGCTGCTCGCGGCCGCGCAGGCCCGCCATCTCCAGCGCCCAGGCGATGCGCGCGCTGCGCTGCGCCCCACGCACATTGTAGATGCCGGCGAAGAATAGCAGGTTCTCTAGCACCGTCAGGTCTTCGTACAGCGAGAAGCGCTGCGACATGTAGCCGATGTTGCTCTTCAGCTGCTCGGTCTGGCGGACGATGTCGAAGCCGCCCACCGTGCCCCCTCCACCGCTGGGCCGCAGAATGCCGCAGAGCATGCGGATGGTCGTCGACTTCCCGGCGCCGTTGGGGCCCAGGAAGCCGAACACCGTCCCGCTCTCGACCTGCAAGTCGATGTGATCGACGGCCACGAACTCATCGAAGATGCGAGTCAGGCCGATGACGTCGACGGCGAGCGCGCTCATGGCTCTCGTCTCCCTCTCCGCTTGAGCGTGTCGACGAACGCGAACGGTCCCTCGATACGACCCCTGAGACGACGGGGTCTACTCGGGACGAACGGAGGAAAGCTTTGAAGACGAAATCTCGACTCCGTTCGCCCCGAGTAGCCGCCGTTTTTTGGCGGCGTATCGAGGGGTGCCGCGCGGGAAAATAGACAGCCCTTCGGGGGAAGGGGTCGGGGGGAGGTTGCGCACATCGGGCGGGTCACCCTTCTCCACGTTCCTCGCCGCGATGGATGTACGAGAGGAAGACGTCCTCCAGTGACGGCTCGCGGATCTTCCAGTCGTGCACCTCGACGCCGGCGGCGCGCGCCTGCTCCAGCGCGGCCGACACGTCGAACCCGTGGCGGGGAATGGTGACGTGCAGATGCTCGCCGAACGGCACCGCCGCGCTCATCCCCGGCACGCGGCGCAAGGCGCGTCGTGCCCCGCGCGAGTCGGCGCAGCGCAGATCGAGGATCACCGTGCCCAGGTCGGCGCGCAGCGCGCCGGGGCCGCCGCAGGCGATCAGCCGGCCGTCGAGCAGGAAGCCGACGCGGCCGCAACGCTCCGCTTCATCCATGTAGGGTGTCGACAGCAAGATGGTCGATCCCTCTTGCATGAGGTCGTAGAGGATGAGCCAGAAGTCGCGCCGCGAGATCGGGTCGACGCCGATCGTCGGCTCATCGAGCAGCAGGATCTGCGGTTGGTGCACCAGGCAGGCACACAGGCTGAGCTTCTGCTTCATCCCGCCGGACAAGTTGCGGGCGAGACGATCCTGAAAGGGACCGAGACGGCTGAACTCCAGCAGCCGGGTGACCCGTTTGCGGCGTTCGCCGCGCGGTACGTGCCACACCTCACTGACGTACAGCAGGTTCTCGGCCACGGTCAGCGTTTCGGACAGGCTGAAGCGCTGCGACATGTAGCCGATGCGCTGCTTCACCGCCGCCGGGTCGGCACTCACGTCGATGCCGTCGATGCGCACGGTCCCGCCCGACATGCTCAGGAGGCCGGCCAGGATCCGCAAGAAGGTCGTCTTGCCGGCACCGTCCGGACCGACGAGACCAAATAGCTCGCCCCGCCCGATCGTCAGGCTGACATCCCGCAGCGCCGGTGCGCCCGCGTACTCCCTCGCAACGTTGATGGCCTCGATGGCGGGGTGATTCAGTGCTCTTCCCCATTGTGGTTCAGCGGCAGCACCGCATCCGCCGGCATGCCGGCCTTGAGCGCCTGCTCACGATTTTCGAGCTCGATCTTGATGCGATACACCAGCTTGACGCGCTCGTCCTGGGTCTGGATGTTCTTCGGCGTGAACTCGGCCTTCTCGGATACGAACGTCACCTTGCCGGGAAACGGCTGCTTCGGAAAAGAATCCACCGTCACCTCCGCCTTCATGCCGAGCGCGACCCTGCCCAGATCGCGTTCACCGATGTAGAGGTTGAGCCACGGGCGCGTCAGATCACCCATGGTCACGATCGACGCGCCCGCCGGGACGGTCTCGCCGACCTCGCGATTCTTCGACAGGACGCGCCCGGCGATCGGCGCAAATAGTTGGCAACGGGACAGGTTCAGCTCCGCCAGCGCCAGCCCCTTCTCGGCTTCGTGCAAGCGGGCGCGGCCCTCTTCGACTTCCTCGGTGCGGAACCCCTCCTTGAGCATGTCGAGCTGCGCGTGTGCCCGGTCGCGCACGGCGCGCGCCGCGGAGAACGCCGCGTTGACCCGGTCGAACTCCGACTGCGACACGACGCGCGTCTTGTAGAGCGCCTCGATGCGCTGCAGCTCGTGCTGCTGCATGTCGAAATCCGCGTCCGCCGCCTCCACGGCCGCCAGCGCTTGATCGATCTCCTGGCCGCGCGGCCCCTTCAGCAGCAGCCGGTAGCGCGCCTCCGCCGCGGCCTTCACGGCCGCGGCCCGGTCGACGTGCAGACGATATTCCTGATCGTCGAGCCGGGCGATGGGCTCACCCTTGTCCAGCAGCAAACCTTCGTCGGCGTACCGTTGGGCGATCCTGCCCGGCACTTCGAAGGCCACGTCGACTTCGGTGACCTCGATGATGCCGGAGCCGCGGATCGCGTGGTTGGCGTTGCGCGCAACCGCCCGCCACTGCCACCATGCCACGGCCCCGATGACGGCAGTCAGCGCGACAATACCGAGCCACCGACGCTGCACGCACGCCCCCAGATTCCCGTGAGCCCGTCGCCGCCTCTACGATGCGGCTTCCAGCTCGAGAGTGTGCTGCCGAAACTGCTCGGCGCGCTCCACGACGAGCTGCGGGTAGGTGAAATAGTACTCGCCGCCGAGACGGAGGAACGAATCGACCTCGGTTTCCTCCAAATCGAGCACACCAATCGCTGCGGCGGCCTCGTCCCGCGTCTTGGCGGACAGCAACACATCGAATATCCGCCGGCAGTCCGGGATCTGGAAGTCCTCGCGCCGCGGCAGCGGCTGGGTCGTCGCGAGACTCTCCGGAAGGAACTGCAGGAGGTAGCGCAGCGCCTTCAATTCGTGGCGCTGTTGATCGATGCGCTTCACTAGCTCGGCCATGCGGTATCCACTGCTCTGTGTACCGATTGCAGGCGCCTGCGTAAAGGTGCCGGCTCTTACAGGCACCTGTGCCGCGGTTTTGCCCCACCGCCAGCGGGTTGGTATGGTGGCAGCGCTCATGAGCTCGCATGCACACCACCGGCACGACGCGGCCGGCGTCGGCTGCGCCGTGATCACGGTCAGCGACACGCGCACGGTGGACGACGACGGCAGCGGCCGGCGCATCCAGGAGCTGCTGCGTGAGGCGGGACATCGCGTCGAGCACTACGAGATCCTCAAGGACGAGCCCGAGCTGATCAGCGCGGCGATCGGCGCGGCACCGCCGGCGGCGGAGGTGGTGATCATCAACGGCGGCACGGGACTGGCGCGGCGTGACACGACCTACGAGGCGGTGAGCCGGCTGCTGGAGAAGGAGATCACCGGGTTCGGCGAGCTGTTTCGCATGCTCAGCTACGAGCAGATCGGCGCCGCGGCGATGCTGAGCCGCGCCACCGCCGGCGTCGCGGGCCGGCGGATCGTGTTCTCCGTGCCGGGCTCCACCGCCGCCGTCGAGTTGGCGATGACGAAGCTGATCTTGCCGCAATTGGGCCATGTCGTCGCATTGGTGCGGAGCTGACGTGACCGCGACACCGAGACGCTTCCTGCAGCAGCTTGGGGTGGTGCTCTTCCACCTGCGCCGCCCGGCGGCGGCGCGGCCTGCGCTGTCATCATGACCGTGCGCCTGCGTTTCTTTGCATCCCTGCGCGAGCGCCTGCGGCGCAGCGAGGCGGACTACACCCTGCGTCCGGGCGCGACCGTCCACGACCTGTGGGCGGCGTTGTGCGCCGAGTACCCGCAGCTCACCGATCTCAGCCCCTCGGTTTCGTTCGCCGTCAATCGCGAGTATGTCGGCCGGGAGCACCGACTCGCCGAGCACGACGAGGTGGCGCTCATCCCGCCGGTCAGTGGAGGGCTGTGATGTACGAGATCGTCTCGCAACCGATTGACGTCGCCGCGGTGACCGCGGCCGTCGCGCATGCGGCGACGGGGGCAACCGTCACCTTCGTCGGGACGACGCGCGATCACAACGACGGCCGCCGTGTCACCCGCCTCGAGTACGAGGCGTACCCCGAGATGGCGCTGGCCGAGATGCGCAAGATCGGCGAGACCGTGCGACAGCGCTGGCCCGTCGAGCGCGTCGCCATCGTTCACCGCATCGGCATCGTACCCATCGGTGAAGCCAGCGTCGTCATCGCCGTCTCCGCCGGGCACCGCCGCGCCGCCTTCGAAGCCTGTCACTTCGCCATCGACCGCCTGAAGGAGGTCGTTCCGATCTGGAAGAAGGAGCACTTCGAGGGGGGCGAGGTGTGGATCGGCTCGCAGACGGGAGAGCCGTTCAGACGTACCTCTGTGAAATGAGAGCGCTATCAGGAGTTCGCCAATGCCGGCACGCATAGTGGTGATTGGTCTC
>CAZCGA010000136.1:4527-16586 GCA_964498075.1 uncultured Binatia bacterium (SeqCode)
CCAGGCCACGCTGCTCGAACGCTGGGCGGACGAGGGCTTCCTGCCCACGATGGCCTCCCTGCGCAAGCGGGCGGCCGTCAGTAAGCTGGACAACAGTCTCGAGACGCTGCCTGAAGGGATCTGGCCCGAGCTGAACACCGGGCGATCCGCCGGGAAGCTGGGCCTGTTCTATCATCTCGGGCAGTTCCATACCGGTGAGGCGCACGCCCGGCCGGTGACCAGCGGGGAGGTGGACGCGAGCAAGTACTACTGGAATGTCGCCAGCGGCGCCGGGCGCCGGGTTGCGATCATCGATCAACCGTACACCATCGGCTTCCGTGGCCTCAACGGCGTGCAGGTCATGGAGTGGGGCCTGCACGACCGGAACTTCGCCATGGCGAGCCAGCCGCCTGAGCTGATCGAGGCGCTGCGGGCCCGGCACGGCGACCACATGCTCGTTTCATGTGACACCATGCACGGCGGTACGGTGCACGGGTATCTGCAGCTGCTCGGCGCGCTGATCCAAGACGCGCAGCGGAAGACGGCGCTCATCCTGGATGTCATGGCGCGCGAGGAGTGGGACCTATTCGCCTGCACCTTCAGTGAAGCGCACTGCGCTGGACATCATTTCTGGCGCTTTCACGACGAGACGCATCCGAAGCATCGAGCCGACATCCCGTCGGAGCTGCGCCACGCGTTGCGCACGATGTACCGCCAGCTCGATGACGCGATCGGCACCGTGATCGAGTCGGCGGGCGCCCACGCTCGCGTGATCGTCCTGGCCAGTCATGGCATGGGCCCAAAGATCGGCGGGCCGCAGCTGCTCCCGGAGGTTTTGCACCGCCTCGGGCTGAGCGCCGGGAAGCCTTGGCACCACCGGATCGGCTCGGTCATGCCGCCGTGGGTGCGCCGGACCATCAAGCGGGTGTTGCCGTTTCGAATTCCTGCGCGCCTGCAGATGGGCAGGGACCCGCGCTACCAGACAATGACCGGGCGCGCCATGGCGGTGCGCAACAACCGCTGCGGGGCGATTCGACTCAATCTGGTTGGCCGCGAACCGCACGGCAGCGTGCAGCCGGGGGCGGACGCCGAGTCCTTGATGGCCGAGCTGCGCACGGAGCTGCTGTCGTTGTGGGATCCACGCTCGGGTGAACCGATCGTCAAGCGGGTGATCAGCGCCAGCGAGGCGTTCGGTTCGGATCATCATCCCGATCTCCCCGACCTCATGGTTGCATTCCGCACAGACCTGGGGTTCCTGGAGGCCTGCGCGTCCAGTCGTGTGGGGATGGTGCAGGTTCCGGTCAGCTTGGGGCTTGATCCACGCAGTGGCGATCACACCGCGGAATCCCGGCTGTGGGCGATCGGGCCGGGCTTCCCGGCGGCGACGCGCCTTCCCGACGCGAACGTTCTCGACGTCGCGCCGACGCTGCTGCGGCTCCTGGATGTCGATGTACCGAGTTGGATGAACGGCCACCCGCTCACCGACTTGGTCGCCAACCAGTCAGGCTTGCGGCATGCGGCGACTGTTGTTGGACGGGGAGGCTGAAGCCGTGCGCTGGGCATCGTCATGAAGATGTGACCCTCCCGCGCCGTTGCGTCCGTCGAGGAGCGCTCGGTAGATTTCCAGATGACGGTGCGCCACGAGGTCAGCGCGGTAGGTGTTGCGTACCAAGGCGAGTGCGCGTTCCGCACAACCCGCGGTGCCCCGCCAATCCTGCAGCGCCGTGATGCACGCCTGTGCCAGCGCCTCCGGCGCACCCGCGGGAACGAGACGGCCGGTATCGCCCTCGCGCACCAGCTCACGATGGCCGGGGATGTCGGACGCCACGACGGGGAGTCCCCACGACATTGCTTCGAGCGTTACGACCGACAGCCCCTCCAAACGCGACGCCGACGCATAGAGATCTGCCTCGGCGAACCAGCGTCCGACATCCTCCACCTTGCCGGCAAAAAGCACCCGTTCTGCAAGCCCGAGCCGTCGTGCCTGCGCGCGTAACGCCGCCGTGTGCGCGCCGTCGCCGAGCACGATGAACGAGGCGCCCGGAAACATTTCGATCACGTTCGGCGCGGCCGCAATGAGTGTGCCCACCCCCTTCGATTCAATCAGACGCCCGGCGTAGAGGATCTTCGGTCCCGATGCCTCAGCGAAACCCGAGGCGGCGCGCGCCCGGCGTCGTTCGCAAGCGTCGGCCACCTCCGCTTCGGCTGGCGGACGAATGCCGTTCGGCACGACCAGCACTCGCTCCGGCGCGACGCCAGCGCTGGTCACGAGGCGGTTGCGAATCGTCGCCGACACCGTGATGTTGGCTGCAGCGCGTCGGCTACAGGTGAAAAGCAAACGGTGCCGCGCCCAGCGGTAGAAGCGCCCGCGCTCGATGGCATCGATGAGGTCGTTGTTCTGGTGCGTGACGACGCAGGGCCGCGCCGTCAGCTGCTGCAGCAGCACCGCCCAAAACGCCGAGTCGGACATGTGGGCGTGAATGATGTCGATGCAGTGCCGATGGATCAGCGTGCGCAGCACCCCGAGCCGGCGCCAGCCGGTCAGGCGGCGCGACGGCACCTCCACCGCAATACCGGCTGCACGGAGGCCGGCTTCCAAAGCGCCGCCGCGACTCCAGCCGCACACCACCGGCCGGCATGCCGGTGTGTTGAGGCCATGGACCAGATTGTAGACGGCATTCTGCGCGCCACCGATATTGAGGTTGTGGAGAAACATGAGCACTCGAAGTGGACGTTCGTCGCCGCTCATACCGACGGCGCGCGCCCACGACCGTCGTTCGCCCTGGCTCGCTGGTCGCATGCTCGCATCGATATAGAAGGAACTTTGACGACTGTATAGAATCCCGCCGTGATTGTCCCGGACCAACCATTAGCGCATCAATTTCGACCGGACGGAACGGCGGTCTGCGTCCTCGATGTCACCGCCGCCGCGCACGGCATGCGCACGGCATGGACGGGTTTGACAGACCTGCTATTAGCTTATACACGAATTGAGCTTAGATGGTGGCGTCGCGCGCAGCGGCGGCCCACATCGTCCGGTGTCGTGACCGCAACCGCAGCCCTCCCCGCAGTGCCCTTCGAGGCGCTCCTGTCCTCCTCGCCACCAATCGCCCGGACCCGAGAGCTTGCCGGCGGCACGACTTTCACATCAATATGACCGCAATCAGGAGGTTTCTCACGTGGAAGGCTTGAGCGTACTCGACATGATCCAGACGGGTTGGGTTGCCACCTATCCGTTGATTCTGTTCTCGATGGTGACCATGAGCATCATCCTGGAGCGCGCCTGGTCGCTGCGCAACCTGGTCTCCGGCAGCCTGTCGCTGGCGACGCAGCTGTGCCCGCCGCTGGAACGTGGAGACTTCAACACGGCGCTGCAGACCAGTCAGGCGCAGGTCACCACTCCGGCCGGACGAATCTTCTCCGACGTGCTGGCGCGGCATCAATCCGATTCGATGGAGTACCTCTCGGACCTCACCGAGGACAAGCGCTTCGAGGAGCTCGAGGCGTTGAAGGGGCCGCTGTGGGTCCTGGGAACGGTGAGCAGCAGCGCGCCGTTCATCGGCCTCTTCGGGACCGTGATCGGCATCGTCAAGGCGTTCCACAACATGGCCATCATGGGGAGCGGCGGGTTCTCGGTCGTGGCGGCAGGTATTTCCGAAGCCCTGATTGCCACCGCGCTCGGCCTGGGCGTCGCCATCCTCGCGGTCATCTTCTACAATTATTTCCAAACCCGGATCGAACGCATCGAAGCGGCTTTGACCATCGCTTCGAACCGCGTGCTCGATGCCATCCATCTTGGGAGGCAGGCCAATGGCGTTCGGTAGCCATCAGAAGCGGGCGCGCTCGCCCATAATGTCCGAGATCAACATCACGCCGCTCACCGACATCTTCCTGGTCCTGCTCATCATCTTCATGGTGACCAGCGCGGCGATGGTGGAGTCCGGCGCCAAGATCAGCCTGCCGGAGGTGGACAGCACGTCGTCGCAGCCGCGTGAGATCACCATCACGGTCACGCCGAACCACGACATCTACGTGAACAGCAACCTGACGAGTTACGAAGACCTGGAAACTGTCCTGCGCGGTCTGGTCAGCGCCCGGCCGGACATTCCCGTCGTCCTCGAAGGCGACCGTGAGGTGCTTTTCGGTGACGCAGTGAAGATCCTGTCCATCGCCCAGAAGGCTGGCGCAACCCAGATCGCGATCGCGGCGGAGCGGCGGCAGGGAACCTGACGGGCTCGTATGCCGCCCCCCGGCGCCTCCAAGCCAGACCGCCCACAGCCGCCGCGCTTCGATCCGTGGTCGGGAAACCGCTACGGCGGCGTGCGCTGGTTCGCCGTGTCGACCGTTGCCCACGTCGGCCTGCTGCTGCTCTTTGCGACGGTCACACTCACCGTCATCCGCAAGGCGCAAGAGATCCGCGTCAAGGTCATCGACGACATGGTCGGCGAGGAAAACCTGAACGGCGCGCCGTCCATGCAAGATCTGGCCGGCGTCCTGAAGATGGAGAAGACCCTGCCGCAGAAGGCGGCGCCGAGCGGCCCGGTGATTCAAGGCGTGCGCGCCCCCGACATGCCACGCATCGGCGGCGTCGGCCCGAAGCTCGGCACCGGTCCGGTACTGGAGAACGTCTCGACGAACTTGTCGTTCGGGTCGGGTGCGGTCGGCGGACTCGGCGGCGGTTTCGGCGACTACGTCGGTGGCCTGCGCAAGGTCGGGTTGGACGTGGCGTTGGTCATCGATACCACCGACAGCATGCAGTTCGTCATCGACGAGGTGAAGCAGAAGTTGTCGCAGCTGGTCGGGGCGATTCAGCGCATGGTGCCGACCAGCCGCATCGGTGTCGTGGTGTACCGCGACGCCGGCGACGACTACGTGGTGAAGTGGACCGATCTGAGCTTCCACACGCAAAAGCTCCAGGACTTCCTGTCGCACATCAACGCCGATGGCGGCGGCGACTGGGAAGAAGCCGTCAAGGAAGGGCTCGACGCCGCCGTCAACGATCTGAAGTGGCGCAAGCAGTCGAAGCGGATCATCATCCTGGTCGGCGGCTCGCCACCGCATCCGTGGGACGTCGACGACGTGCACACGATCGTCCACGACTTCCGCAAAAGCGGCGGCTACATCAGCACCATCGACGTCACCAAGCGGCAGCACGAGGAGTTCGACCGCCACCTGTGGCAGTCGCTGCACGGCAAGCAACCCTACAAGCCGGCGCCGTTGCCCGACTTCTACAAGGAGGTGTCCCGCTCCTTCGGTGAGATCGCCCACGACGGCGGTGGCGAGCTCATCCAGCTCGATGAAAGCAAGGGGCTGATCCGCGAGGTCCTGGAGCTGACCTTCGGCCAGCGGTGGAAAATCGAGATGGCGAAGTTCGTCAAGGAGCTGTCGTAGCCGTCAGTACCGCTCCGGGCCTCGCACGATGTTCACTTCGCGATCCATGGCGTGCGCAGCAGTGGTGGGGCTCATGCTGTTGCGAGTCGGCCCCGCCACGGCGCAGTCAACGGCGGGAGAGCTGCGCGCCAATGGCCGGCAGATCGCCGGCGAGATCGCCGCGCAGAAA
Source organism: uncultured Binatia bacterium (SeqCode) (assembly GCA_964498075.1). GTDB lineage: Bacteria > Desulfobacterota > Binatia > HRBIN30 > HRBIN30 > CAZCGA01. The sequence goes on from CAZCGA010000136.1 coordinate 10,067, forward strand.
AGCGCCGGCCGCTTCGACACCGCGGCACAGCAACGCGCCGTCGACCGGCTCGGCAAGCTGGCCCTGGCGTATATCGATCTGAGCGACCGGACGGCGAACGCCGGCGGCGAGAGCCGCGAGCACGAGTCGCTGCAGAGCGCCTATCAAGCGGTCGCCGAGCCCCTCGAGTCGATCTACGAGCAAAACAGCTCCACCCTCGAACGTCTCAGCAAGAAGGTCATGGACGACGACGGTGACCTGGAGGCGCTCTACGAGACCACCGCGTTCAAGGAGGCGCAGCTGGTCGCCTCGCAGTCGCTCTACTTCCTCAACTGGCTGCACTACTACGGCGCCCGGCTGTACGGCGGGACGCAACGCAAGCAACTGCTGGAGAAGGCGCGCAACGGCTTCTCCGAGTTCGCGGTCGGCGACCGGCGCACCGAGCTGCTGGTCGAGAGCCTGCTCGGCCGCGGCCTGTGCCACCTCGAGCTCGGCGATACGGAGTTCGGTGTCCACGACCTGGAAGCCGTCACGGGCGACGCGCAAGCCTCGCCGGAACGCAAATCGAAAGCGCGTCTGGCCCTGCTCGACGGCTACGTGCGCAGCGGTAACGTCGCCGAAGCCCTCAAGCTATCGGATCAGATCCTCGGCAGCGGCGGGCGCGCCGAGGACAACGTCGTGCGCTTTCTGCGCGTCCGTGCGCTGCTCGCCGGAGCGAAGAACGCCTCCGGCGGCGACGCGGAGCGCTACCGGCAACAGGCGCTGGCGTTGATGGATCAACTGCGCAAGGCCGGCCCCGGCTGGGAGGAGAAGATGTCCGCGCTGGCAGCGACGGGCATCGAGAATCCGGAGAAGTGGTCCGACAAGGCGGCGAGCCCGTTCGCCAAGTGGGAGCTGGCCAAGCTGCTGGTGCAGAAGGGCGACTACAAGCAGGCGATGCCCTTGCTCGAAGGGTTCGTGACCAGCACCGACGCGGAGATGCGCAAGCATCAAGGCGAGGCCCAGTACTTCCTCGGGCTGGCCAAGTTTCAAGCGGGCGAGTACCAGCAGGCCGCGGATCACCTCGACGCCGCATTGAAGGAACCCAACTCATCCTACGGCGCCGACGCGGCGTACGTCCGCTTCAAGGCCATGGAAGCCGTCGTCTCCAAGAATCCGACCGCCGACGTCGGCGCGCAATACGAGCAGGCCGTTCGCACCTACCTGACCCAGTATCCGCAGCACAAGTCCGCGTTCGAGGCGCAGTACCGGCTCGGTGAGCTGCTGCAAGCGCAGCGCAAGTTCGCCGACGCACTACAAGTGTACGCCAAGGTGCACGGCGACCCGGGCTTCGAGCTGCGCGCCCAGTTCGCCACCCTGCAGTGCGACTTCGAGCTGCTGCAGGCAGCGGATCACCACGCCACCGGCCGGCGCGACGCGCTCGTCAAGGAGATCAACACCGGGCTGCAGGCGTTCGACCAGCAAGCGACCGAGTACCAGAAGCACAAGCCCTCTGCGGATCAGGTGCCGCTGGCGGCGATGCGTGCCAAGACCGCCATCATGAAGGCCGCCGCACTCAATCTGCAGCCGCAACCGGACGACGCAGCGATCGTCGCGGCGCTCGCCGGCTTCGAGAAGAACTATCCCGAGCAGAACGATCTGCTCCCACAGGTTGCGAAGCTGCGGCTCGCCGCCTTCCAACATCTCGGGCGGTTCGCCGATGCGGAAACCGAAGCCAAGGCGCACGGAGAAGTCCTGCTCGCCAGCTTCGGCGCGCCGGCCATCGAAGAGCTTGCCGTCGGCTTCGTGCGCGACGGCGCTCGGCGCAACGGCAAAGGGGACGCCGCGGCGTATCAGGCCGCCCAACAGGTGGCGCTGCGGCTGTACGAGCTGCTGGTGGCTGACAGCGAGGGCGCTGGGAAAGCCAAGGTGACGTTGGCGCGTCTGTATGAGAATACCGGCGAGTTGGACAAGGCTGCCGCGCTCTACACCGAAGGTCTGCAATCCAACGGCACCTCGTTGGCTGCGCTGCGCGGCCTGGGACGGATCGCGGAAGCGCAGCACCGGCCCGCCGACGCACTCGGCTACTGGCAGCAGCTCACCAAGACCGTGCACCCCGGCGACGCGCCGTGGTACGAAGGCAGCTACGAGATCGCGCGACTGACGCAGGCCGGCGGCAAGAAGAAGGAAGCCTGCGAGCAGCTCGATCAGATCAAGCCCGCCATGCCCGGCCTCAGCGACGCCGATCTGCGCAAGAAACTCGACGACCTCTACCAGCAAGCCTGCCGCTGATCACCCCGCGGCCTTCCGCGCCAGCAGCGAGAACATCAGCGGGAGCTTCCCTTCGCCGCCGGGAACTGCCACGAACCGTCGGGGCGCTGCTGTATCCAGGGAAACATCGCCCATCCTACGAACGGGTACTCTTCGAAGGCGGTGACGCGCAGCCCGGCAGGCGGCAACGCACCGAAGATCTCCGCTAGCGTGTGGAGCCAGCAATGCTCGACGCTGCGGATGGGCGCGTCCGGCGCGGCGTACGAGCCGTCGCGCTCGTCGCGGATGGGCTCGGGGCCGTGGAAGTACGTGTACTGAACCGGGCTGCGGAGTCGGGCGCATGGGGATGGGAGCCGGCTTCAGCCGGCTTGGCATTCTTAGCCGGGGGCTTGAGCCCCCGGTCAAGCGCCGCGACGCAGCAGATACCAACTCAGCGGTCAGCTCTCAGCTGCTGAGCACGCGGCGTCGCACATACTCGCGGTATTCCGAACCCCGTCGGGCTTGCACCGAACGCTCCAAAACCGGAGCGTGGCGGCAGGGTCTCGCGAGCACGCTGCAGGTGGAGGCAGCGGTTGTTTGCTCGTCGCGACGGATGAGGTATTCGTACAGTCATGAACGCCGCCAAACTCATTGATCAAGTGAAAGCCCTTCCGCCGCGCGAGCGACAAAAGTTCTTAGCGGCAGTTCGCACCCTAGAGGAAGAGGCCCAGGCTCGTCCCGCCAAGAGGGGGAAGCGCGTCGAATGGCCGGACGTGCAGGCACGCGCCAAGCGCATTTTCGGAAATCGAGTGCTGCCGAACTTGGTTCTGCTCGAGCGAGAGGAAGAGCGGGCCTGAGTGGCGCGCGCGGGATGAGCCACTACGCGGACAGCAGCTTTCTGGCTTCCTGCTACGTTGTCGATGCGCATACGCCACGAGCGAAGTCCGCTCTCGCCCGGATCCATGCGCCACTGGTCTTCACCGCACTACACGCGCTGGAGGTACGGAATGCCTTCCAGCTCGGTGTCTTTCGCGGGCTCCTTTCGAGCGCTGAGGCCGCGGCGGCGTGGGGGAACCTGGAAGCGGACCTGACGACCGGTCGGCTCGTGAGGACGGTCGTGAAGTGGCCGGTCGCGTTCCGCGTTGCCGCGCGCTTGAGCGAGCGTCATTCAGCGACCATCGGGACGCGGAGTCTCGACATCTTGCATGTCGCGTCAGCCAGGACCCTGCGCGCCGCCGAATTCGTTTCCTTCGACGCACGACAGTTGGGCCTCGCGGCGGCCGTCGGTCTGAAGGCAGTTGCGGCGGCACCCTGATCGCACGAATTCGCACCTCTACCAACAAGCCTGCCGCTGATCACCCCGCGTCCTTCCGCGTGCCGCGAAACGCCGTGGTCCACAGACGGATCTCGCAAAACCTCCGCGGTCGGACTAGAAGTCGCGGCAGATGCCCACTCCGGACCCAGCACTCAGCACCCAGGACTCCGCCCTGCCGCTCGCCGGGATCCGCATCCTCGACCTCGGCACACGAATCGCCGCGCCGTTTGCGGCGACCTTACTCGCCGACTTCGGCGCCGAGGTCATCAAGGTCGAGCTGCCCGGCAGCGGCGACTTCATGCGCGGCATCGGCCCGTTCGTCGACGGCTACTCGCTGTGGTGGGCGGTCGACGGACGCAACAAGAAGTCAATCACCCTCGACCTTCGGAAACCGCGCGGGCAGGAGCTACTCAAGCGGCTGATCGCCGTCTCCGACGTCGCCGTCGAGAACTTCCAGCCGGGCACGTTGGAGGAGTGGGGGCTGGGCTACGAGACGCTGCGCACCATCAACCCGAACCTCATCCTCACGCGCGCCTCGGTGTACGGGCAGACCGGCCCGTACCGCGACCGGCCCGGGCTCGACCGCAACGGCATCGGCTTCGGCGGCCTGCTCTACATCACCGGCTACCCCGACCGCCCACCGGTGCGGCCGGGCATCATCATCTCCGACTACCTCACCGCAGTCTTCAACGCCTTCGCCATCATGATGGCTCTGTACCACCGCGACGTGCACCGTGGCGGCGGGCAGTGGGTTGATCTGGCGCTCTACGAGTCGGTGTTCCGCATCCTCGAGCACACGGTGGCCAGCTACGATCGCCTCGGCATCGTCCGCGAGCGTGAAGGCAACCGGCTGCGCAACTCGGCGCCGCTCGACAACTGGGAGACCAAGGACGGGCAGTTCGTCTGCATCGTCGCGGCGGGCGACGGCCTGTTCCCGCGTCTGGCGCGCGCCATGGGACGTGAGGACTTGCTGCGTGATGCGCGCTTCGCGTCGCTGACGGCGCGCGTCGAGCACGCCGACGCGATCAACGCCATCGTCGGCGACTGGGTGAGGCAGCACACCGCACACGAGGTCGAGACGATCCTGCTCCAGGCGCAGGTGCCGGTCACACGCGCCCACTCGATCGCCGACATCGCCGCCGACCCGCACTACGCGGCGCGCGAGGACATCGTCCGCGTCGACGATCCGACGATCGGGCCGGTGCGCATGCAGGCCGTCTACCCGCGCTTGTCGGCGACTCCGGGGCGCATTCAGCGCGGCGCCCCCAAGCTCGGCGAGCACAACGAAGAGGTCTACGGCTCACTGCTCGGCCTCAGCGCGGAAGAGTTGGTTGCGTTGCGTGCGCTGGGGATCATCTGACATGGAAGTCTGGGAGGTCGCCGCGCGCCAGGGGATCCGCGAAACGCTCGCCCGCTACGCGCATTGCGCCGACACCGGGCGCTTCGCGGAGCTGGCAGAGTTGTTCACCGAAGACGGCGTGCTCGAGATCGACGGCCGCCCGCCGCTGCAGGGGCACGCGGCTATCGTTGCGTTTCTCATTGGCACCAAGACCAGCCTGACCACGACGCTGGCGCGCCCGTACATCCGCCATCATGTGTCCAGCGTCACGATCGACGTGCACGGCCCGGACGATGCGAGCGCCGCGAGCTACTTCCTGGCCATCACCGAGCGCGGGCCCGACCACTGGGGACGCTACCGCGACCGGCTGACGCGGGTGGGCGACCGCTGGCTGTTCCGCCATCGCCGTGTACGCCCCGACGGCCACAGTGAGAATTCGTGGCGCGCGACGCGGGTCGACACGCCCTGATCACCAACCGATGTCGGCGAGAAAGACGCTGATCAGGTTGACGGTGGAGTCGGGATTATCTCCCGCCGCGAGGTGACCCGCGTTGTCGACGATTGCCAGGCGCGCATTGGGGATGAGCGATGCGATCTCTTCGGCGCCTTGACTGGACAGCACGTCGCTGTCGGCGCCGCGCAATACCAACACCGGGCAGCGCAACGACGCGGCGTCGGTGTCCAACCCTTCGATGACGTTGCGCCAGTTGCCTGGTCGCTCCTCGCCCTCGGCGCGCAGGCGCCGGTTGTACCCGTGCTTCCAGATCCAGCGCCCGTCGGCGCGCTGGCGCAGATTGCGGCGCAGGCGCTCGGGACGGACCGACTTCCGATGCGGCAGGTACTTGGCGATCTCGCCGGCGGCTTCCTCCAGTGAAGCGAACGACTCGTGCGCGCGCATGAAGTTCATGATCTTCATCACCCCGACTTCTTCGAGACGGTGACCCACGTCGATGAGCGCGATGGCGCCGACCGTGTTGGGATGTGCCGCGGCGTGCGTGATGGCCACGATGCCTCCCAAGGAGGCACCGACGATGGCGACTCTATGCAACCCGAAGTGCGCGCACAGCGGCGGCAGCGTCGCCGCGATGGCATGACGGCCGAAGTCGTGCGTCGGGTCGGAGTCGCCGTGGTCGGGGAGGTCGGGCGCGAGCACGTGGTAGCGCGTATGCAACGCGGCGCCGAGCTCTTCGAACATGTACGCCGTCTGTCCGCCGCCGTGCAGACACAACACCGCCGGCGCTTCGGCGGGACCCCACTCGAGGTAGTGAATCTGTCGACCCTCGACGACCGTGAAGCCGCTGCGGCCGGCTGTCGGGACGTCGTGACGCGGCACTTCAGCCGGCGGATGACTCACCGCGTCTTCCAACATGTCACTTCCCGGTCGGCTCGACGACCAAGACGGTTCCTTGGGCGATACACGCGAGTCGCCCATCGTTGGTCACTTCGACGCGCACGACCGCCGTCCGCTTCGTCAGCGCGAGCACCGTCGACTCCGCCGTCAGCGTCCCTTTCCGCACCGCCGCGAGATAGTTGACCTTGAACTCGGTGGTCGCCGCCCACGCGCCGCGCTGCATGAGGGGATACAGCACGCAACCCAAGACGTGATCGACCAGCCCGGCCATCACGCCGCCGTGCAGCGAGCCGAGCGGCGTGATCAG
>CAZCGA010000137.1:0-16108 GCA_964498075.1 uncultured Binatia bacterium (SeqCode)
TTGCGCTCGCCCTTCTTGATGTCGTCGCGCTGCCACTGCCCGATGCACGGCCCGCAGGCGTTGGCGAGCACGGTGCCGCCGATCTTCTCCAGCGTCTGCAACTGCCCGTCGCGCTCGATGGTGTTGTGGATCTGATCCGAGCCGGGGGTGATCAGGAACGGGGTGCGCGCTTTGATGCCGTGCTCCGCCGCTTGCCGGGCGACGTGTGCGGCGCGGCCGATGTCTTCGTAGGACGAGTTGGTACAGCTGCCGATGAGCGATACGCGGATGTCGACCGGGTAGCCTTCCTTCTTGGCGTCCGCCGCGAGCTGTGAGATCGGCCGCGCCAGATCCGGCGTGTGCGGGCCGACGATGTGCGGCTCCAGCGTGGAGAGGTCGATCTCGATGATCTCGTCGTAGAACTTCGTCGGGTCCTGCTCGACGGCCGGATCGGCCGTCAGGTCACGGGCGTACTGCTGCGCCAACTCGGCGACCGCCGCCCGTCGGGTGGCGCGCAGGTACGTCGCCATGCGGTCGTCGAACGGGAACACCGAGGTCGTGGCGCCCAGCTCCGCGCCCATGTTGGTGATCGTGCCCTTGCCGGTGCAGCTGATGGAGCGCGTGCCGGGCCCGAAGTACTCGATGATCTTTCCGGTGCCGCCCTTCACGGTCATGATGCCGGCGAGCTTGAGGATGACGTCTTTCGGCGACGTCCACCCCGAAGGGCTCCCGGTGAGACGCACGCCGACGACCTTCGGCATGCGGACATTCCACGGCAGCCCGGCCATCACGTCGGCGGCGTCGGCGCCGCCCACGCCGATGGCCAGCATCCCGAGGCCGCCGGCGTTCGGGGTGTGCGAGTCGGTGCCGATCATCAGGCCACCGGGAAAGGCGTAGTTCTCCAGCACCACCTGATGGATGATGCCGGCGCCCGGGTTCCAGAAGCCGATGCCGTACTTCTGCGAGGCCGACTTGAGGAACTGGTACACCTCGTTGTTCTCGTTCAGCGCCGTCTGCATGTCCGGCGTCGCACCGATGCGGGCGCGAATCAGGTGATCGCAGTGTACCGTGGTCGGTGCCGCGACGCGCTTGCGTCCGGCTTGCATGAACTGCAGCAGCGCCATCTGCCCAGTCGCGTCCTGCATGGCGACACGGTCGGGCCGCAGATCGATCCATCCCTTCCCGCGCTCGACGTCTGCCGTGCCGGGCTTGTCGAGGTGTGCGAAGAGGATCTTCTCCGCCAGCGTCAGGTCGTGCCCCAGCCGCAGCCGCATGGCACCGAGGCGCTCGCCAAGCGAGGCATACAGCTTTCGAATCGCATCGTTCATGACGTCAGCCCCTTCCGCCACGTACCATAGCAATCATCCACCGTTCACGCACCATCGGTGGACCTTGGGTACGGTCCGCACTAGGACACCGGGGCGGGGAAGTTCGCTGCATTGCTGAACCCGGCGGATTGCGCGATATTCCTGCGCACAGGCCTTGAAGCGATGGCGGGCAGCGTACAGATGACTGGCACGATGGACGGTGCGGCGACCGTCGCGCGCGACTTCAACCCGTGGCGCAGCCAACCGCGTTCCCGGTACGGCTACGCGGGAATGCTGTCGGCGGCTTTGCACGCTATACTCGCACTCCTGGTGATGGCCGTCGTGGTGCGGACGCCGATCGAGAGACCGGCGATTCGCGTGTCGCTGCTCGAACCACCGGCGCCTCCACCGCCTCCGGCAGCGAGCGCGCCGGCGAATCCCATACCCCCGGTCTCCCAAGCGAAGCCCCAGCCGCACTTGATTGTCCGGCCCAAGGAGCGGCCACACATTCGCCCACCGGTGGAGCCCGCGGCTGTCGCACCGGTGCCGTCCGCAGCCGCCGAGCCAGCGACGTCGGGCGGAGAGAGTCCGGGTGGTGTGATCGGCGGCGTGTCAGGCGGCATCGCCGGCGGTACCGTTGGCGGGACGGGTCACAGGCTGGTGGCCGCCGATGAGCTGCGCATTCAGCCGGTGGCGATCTCCAAGGTCATGCCTCAGTATCCGCCGGTAGCCCGCGTCCGCGGTGTCGAAGGTCAAGTCGTGCTCGAAGCCATCGTTGCCACCGACGGTCACATCGAGCCCGACGTGAGTGTGATCCAGTCCGTACCACTGCTCGACGCCGCCGCGATCGCGGCCGTGCGTCAGTGGCGCTTTCGTCCGGTCCGTGATCGTGACGGCACGCCGCTGCGCGTGACCTTGCGCGTGCCGGTGCGTTTCGTCCTGCGCTGAACGCAGCGCCCGACGCTTACTTCGCGACGATGCTCACCGCCGAGGAGGCGGAGGCGGTGTTGTGGTTGGCGTCGGTGGCGGTCGCGGCGTTGGTCAACACCGTTCCCGGCACGACGTCCGTGTTGACCTTCACGGTTAGGCGAATCGTCGATTTCCCCGACCTGAGCAGTGAGCCCAAGTTCCAGCTGAGCTGTCCCGGGGCGCTCGCAGACGGCGGTGGTGTGGAGAGGACGATGGTGGTCTGCGGCGGCAACGTGTCGGTGAGCACGACGCTGGGCGCGACCGCGAGGCCCGTGTTCTTGACGCTGATGTTGAAGCGCACTTGGCTGCCGGGGAATGTGCGGCGCACCGCAACCATGCTCATGGTCAGTGGCGGCCGGTTGAGCTTGACCCCCTTGACGCGGGACAAGAATGACGCCTCTTGCAGGTGGCCGGCGGCATCGGTGACGGTGACCAGGTTCTGCAGGCTCGTGCCCGGCTCGACCAGCGGATCGAGCGCCGTGCGCAGCAGGATGACCTGCGCTGCCCCGGACGCGATGGTGGGGAAGTTCCAGGTCAACGTGTTGCCCGACTCCGTAGCCGGTGGCGGCAACGCGTTCAGGAACACCAAGCCCGTGGGCAGGGAGTCGATGACCTGCACATTGGTGGCGGTGTCTGCCGTGACGTTGCCGACGCGAATCGAGTAGGTCACCGTCGGGTTGATCCCCAGACTAGGGTTCTTCGGGATGCCGGTGATCGTCAGATCGTACGGATCTCGCTGCTGCGTGAACACCGTGGTCTCAATCGCAGAGGCGGAGGTGCCGCTGTCGGCAGTGATGGACATGCGGACCTGGGGTGCCGACCCGTCGGGGAAGTTGGCGGGTGGAGAGAGCGTCACGAAGATGCGGCCCGCAGTGCCGGCCGGCAAGCTGCCGATGGTCCACTGTTGCGTGGTGAGCGGATCAGGCGGCGGGAATGCAGAGACGAACGTCAGATCGGGATCGTAGACGGCGTTGATCACGACCCCGGTCAGGTTGGTGGCGCTGGGGTTGGAGTAGGTGAACACGTACACCACCGATTGGTCCGGCTGTGCCGGATCAGGCAGATCATCGAGCAAGGCAGTGAGGAACGGTTGGGCCACCACCAACGTGTCTTCGAAGCTGTTCGCCGCGTGGCCGTCGCTGTCGATCACGCGCGCGAAATTCCTCTGCAGCGTCCCCGGTAGCACCATCGGATTGACCTGCAGCTGGAAGCTGAATCGCTTGCTGCCACCTTTCGGCATGAAGGGGATGGTCCATTGGTCGGTCGTGCCCGGATCGGGAGGCGGCACGGCCGACACCAGGGTGAGATCCGGATCGAAGAGCTCGCGCAGCACGATGTTCGTGAGTGCATTGCGCCCGTGGTTGGCAACGACGACCGTGTAGGTCAGGGTATCCCCGGGTGCGACGGGATCGGGCCGATCGGCGATCGTCACCACGAGCGGGCTGTTGGCTTGCACGGTGACCGTCAGGTCCGGGCCGGTGACGGGTCCCGTCAAGGCTGAGTCGAGCGTGTACGCCGCGATGGTAATCGACGTGCCATCGGGGAGCCCGCTGTCCACGAGGACAGTCAGAGACACGCTGCCGGAGCCACCGAACGGGAGATCCGGCACGTTCCAGGTGACCGTGCCTGTTCCCCCGGGTGACGGGGCGCTGGCGGGCGCCGGGAAGGCGGAGTCGAACGTGGTATTGGGCGGCGTGTCCGCGGTGATCGTCACTCCAGTGGTTGGGGCGCCGGAGTTGGAGAAGGTAAACGTGTAGGTGAGCAGCTCGTCGGCGCTCACGGGGTCCAGATTGGCGACGACGCTGATGTGCAGGTTCGGCGGTCCCGTCGGCGTCGGCGTGGGCGACGGCGTTGCAGTCGGTGTTGCCGTCGGCGTCGGGGTGATTGTGTTGGTCGCGGTTGGCGTCGCCGTGGGTGTGTTCGTCGGCGTTGCGGTCAGCGTACTGGTCGGGGTGCTGGTTGGAATCGCGGTTGACGTCTGAGTGGGTGTCGGCGTTGGCGTTTCTGTCGGTGTGTTGGTGGGCGTGTCGGTCGGAGTCTGCGTCGGCGTAGTGGTGGGTGTCGGCGTCTGCGTCGGCGTCGCGGTGGGGGTCTCCGTTGGGGTCGCAGTCGGCGTGTCGGTCGGGGTCGCAGTCGGTGTCTGGGTTGGCGTGTCCGTGGGGGTCGAAGTCGGCGTCTCCGTCGGTGTTTGGGTTGGGGTCGCGGTTGGCGTCTCTGTCGGCGTGGCGGTCGGCGTATCGGTGGGGGTCTCAGTTGGCGTCGCGGTCGGGGTGTTGGTCGGTGTTTCGGTCGGAGTCGCGGTTGGGGTCTCGGTTGGCGTGTGAGTCGGCGTCTCCGTCGGTGTTTCGGTCGGCGTCTCGGTTGGTGTGTGAGTCGGCGTCTCGGTCGGCGTTTGTGTCGGAGTGTCCGTCGGGGTCTCGGTTGGCGTGTGAGTCGGCGTCTCCGTCGGTGTTTCAGTCGGCGTCGCGGTTGGGGTCTCGGTTGGCGTGTGAGTCGGTGTCTCCGTCGGTGTTTCGGTCGGCGTCGCGGTTGGGGTCTCAGTTGGCGTGTGAGTCGGCGTCTCCGTCAGCGTCTCGGTCGGCGTTTGTGTCGGAGTGTCCGTCGGCGTCTCCGTCGGTGTATCGGTCGGAGTCGGCGTCTCGGTGGGTGTTTCCGTCAGCGTTGCCGTCGGGCTCTCGGTTGCCGTCGCGGTCGGCGTCTCGCTGGGGGTATCCGTCGGCGTGGCGGTTTCGGTCGGTGTCTCGGTGACCGTTGGCGTCTCAGTTGGCGTGTCGGTGGGGGTTTCAGTTTCCGTCGGAGTCGGCGTTTCCGTAGGAGTGTCGGTGGGCACTTGCGCAGCGGCGATGCGCCCCAGCAGCAGCACGCAGCACAAGAAGACAGTACTCAGGATTCGTCGGGGGTTCACTGGTTCACCTTGTTTCCTACTGGGCGCTATGGAGATGGCGGACGATGAGGGGGACATCCGCCGCGGTCGCTGCTCTTGGCAGGCACCACCCAGAGGGTTCGTTGAAGAGCCGCGCAATCACGGCCCCCAGATCAGCCCGGTCAAACCTGGCATCGCAGTTTACATCACCGGGCGCCGGCGACGTGGGCGTGGGGCTCGGCGTGCCACGGGTCGGGGTGCGCGATGGCGTCCTGTTTCCAGTCGGCGTGCGCGTCGGCGTGCGGCTCGGCGTCGGCGTGCGCGTCGGCGTGAAGGTCGGCGTAGGTGTGAATGGCGGGCTGACCCCGTTGAGCACCACCGCCACGCTCTGTATGTCGCGACCAAAGGTCTCGTCATCCTGGTCCGCGGTCGCAAAGTCCATCTTATTGTCATTGTTGAAGTCGGCGGCGACGATGGCGACCGGCCCATCAGCAACCGCCACGGTCTCGCCGCGCTCAAAGGTCCCGTCGCCCTTGCCGATCAGCAGCGTGACGTCACTCGAACCGTTGTTGACTGCGACCAAATCCAGCTTGCCTTCGCCGGTGAAGTCGGCCACGCCGAGGTCGGCGGGCAGCAAACCCACCGGGTAACTCACCGGCGCGCCAAACGCGCGCGCGCTTTCCTGACGGAAGACCGCGACCGTCCCATTGAGCCGGCTCGTCACAGCGATACCCGGGAGCATGCCGCCCGCAAACGGCGCGACCACCGCGGCCGTGGGTGAGCTCACGGTCGCGATCTTCACGGGCGATTCGAACGTGAGACCGGGTCCCAGCCCGTACAGGATCCACACGGCGTTGCCCGGAGTATCCACCACGAGAATGTCGGGCCGTGCGGCGGCGTCGTGATCGATATCAGTGGCCAGCAAGCGGCGTGGGGTGATCGTGCCGAGAGGGATGCCCGTGTTGGCACCGAAGGTGTTGTCGGCGTTGCCGCGGAGGAGCGAGATCAGGCCACTGAGGTCGGTGGCACTGCTGCAGCCGGCGAGGTCGGGGATACCGTCGCCGGTGAAGTCAGCGAGGCTGACGCACGTCGGGAAAAGCCCGATCGGTACGCCGGTTGCCCCGTAGCGAGCGACCGCAGTGCTGCGATAGATCACGATGGAGCCGTTGAAGTCCGGGAAGCTCTCGCTGTCGTCAGCGGAGATCGCGAAATCGTCGATCGCGTCGGTGTTGAACCGGCCACCGACGATGCCGGTCACGGTAAACCGCGTGTTGATCGCAATCCGCCCGCCGCTGTCGAAGACGCCGTCGCCGTGATTCGCCAGCAGGGTGACGCTGTTGCCTTCATTGGCGGTCGCCAGGTCGAGGCCCGGCGTGCCGCTGAACTCGCCGGCGATGATTCCGACCGGTGAGGTCCCGACGGGGTAGGTGCGCGGCTCACCGAACAAGGGAGACCCCCAGGAGGTTCCAGGAACCGCGAGGAAACCTAAAACCGCCCACCATCTGCCCACCGTGATGATCCGCATGCCAGTTGTTGGTTCCCACCGCCGGCTTGGCGCTTTCGCATCGCACGTAGGTGTTCAAGCATGACATACTACTTTCGCCGCGTCGGGAATTGCAAGACAATTCGTCGCGTCAGGCGCGCTTGCCGTCGGTTGCCGAGGGCACCGCCGGACCGACCCGCCAACGAGGTCCGCCGCGACGCAGAGTGGTCCGACGCGGCCGGCGGTGCGCATCTTTGCAATCGCGCCGGAATCGGTATAGCCTCCGGCGCTCTGAAGCACACACGCATCGATGGGGTCCCTTGTTGTTTGGTGGCTGGCGCTTGAAGGCCTCGGCCTGATCGCCCTGCCGGTCACCTTCCGTCTCTTTTCGGCGCGTGCCGATCACGGCTACGCGTTCGCCAAGATCCTCGCGTTGTTACTCGTCTCGTACGCGTCGTGGCTCCTGACGCACCTCGGCCTGCTGCCGTTTCACATCGCCCTCCCGCTGGTCGCGGCGGTGTTCGTCGCGCTGAACGCCTGGCTAGCGTTCCAAGGACGACAAGCCCTGGGTGACTGGTTGAAGGGACCGGGCCGCAAGGCGCTGTTGGTTCACGACGCCTTCTGGACGTTCGGCTTGTTGTTCTTCGCGTGGCAACGTTCCCTGGCCCCGGAGATCTTCGGCGCCGAGAAATACATGGACTTCGCCTTCTTCAACACGCTGACGCGTACCGATGTGTTCCCGCCGCAGGACCCGTGGATGTCGGGGCAAGGGTTCAACTACTACTACTTCGGCTATCTGATGTGCGCGAACCTGGCCCGGCTGACGCCGATCGCCAACCACATCGCCTACAACCTGTGCGTCGTGACGGTGGGGGGCCTGGCGTTCGCCGAGATGGCAGCGATTGGTCTCACCTTGACCAGGCGGCTGGCCTTCGCGTTTGTCACCGGTGCGGTCACTATGGTGATCGGCAACCTCGACGGCTTCCTGCAGCTGCTGGAAAAAGGCGGCTTGACTCAATTCGACTACTGGCGCTCCTCGCGCGTGGTGGCACACGGCGACACGATCAACGAGTTTCCGTTCTTCACGACGATTCATGGCGACCTGCACCCGCACTTCATCGTGCTGCCGGTGACCATCCTGCTGCTCGGGCTGCTGCTGGATCCCGAGCGCTTCAAAGATCGCCCGGCGGCACCGGCACCAACGCTTCGCGACCTGTGGCCGTACGTGCCGCTCACGTTCGTCCTCGCGTCGATGGTGGTGATCAGCCCTTGGGAGTTACCGGTCGCCACAATGATGGTGTTCCTGCTGCTGGGCCGCAACATCCCGCTGCTGCCGGTGATCTCGTGGCCGCGCATCCAGCTCGCGGTCACCGTTGCCGTGATGCTGGCGGCGGCATACGTGCTCTATCTGCCGTTCTATCTCCACTTCGCGGCGCCGCCGGGAGGGGTCGGCTACAAGTTCGCGCAGACCTCGTTGTTCGAGTTCTTCACCGTGTTCGGTGCGCTGCTGCTCCCGCCCGCCCTGTTCTTGGCGGCCGAGCTGCGCGCGAAGTTGTCCATCCGTCCGGAGCAGCGGCAGCTGCTGGTTGCCGCCGGCCTGCTCGTGACCGTCGTCGCCGTGTTGGCCGGTAACGCCGTGTTCGTCGTGCTGGTGGCGCTGATCGCGGCGGCGGTGGTGTGCACGTATGCAACCGACGACGCCGAGCGCCGGGCGCCGTTGCTGCTGATCGCCGGCGCCGGCATCGCCCTGCTGGCTTGCGAGCTGGTGTACATCAAGGACCCGTACGGCGAGAAGCTGTACCGCATGAACACCGTCTTCAAGCTGTACTTCCAGTCGTGGATTCTGTTGGCGATCGCCGCGCCGTGGTGCTGGGCGGAGCTGGTCGGCGGGAAGTGGGTTCCTTCGGCGATGCGTTCGACGGCGCTGCTCGGTGTCGGATCGCTGCTCGTGGCATCGTGTGCCTATCCCCTCGGCATCACCGCGACGCGTCTGTCGAACCGCGCCGTGCCCAGCACGCTCGACGGCACCGCCTATCTCGAGCGCGAGCATCCGAACGACTTCGCCGCCGTCAAATGGATGCGTGAGACCGTCGACGGCCTCCCGGTGCTCCTCGAAGCCAGTGGCGACCCGTACTCGTACTATGCGCGCTTCTCCAGCAACACCGGCCTGCCCACGGTGATGGGCTGGGCGAATCACGAAGGCTTGTGGCGCAGCCACGAGGCGGAGATCACGCAGCGGCGGACCGACGTGACGCGCATCTACAACGCGCCGACGCTCGAAGAGGTGACGGCGCTGCTCGACCGCTACCAGGTCAAGTACATCGTGGTCGGTGAGCTGGAGCGCAAGGACCACCAAGCGGCCGGGCTGGAGAAGTTTGCGCAGCTCCCGGTGGCCTTCGCGCGCGGCAGCACGACGATCTACCGGCGATGAGCGGGATGCGCATTCTCATCGCGCTGACCTACTACCGCCCGCACGTCAGCGGGCTCACGATCTACGCCGAGCGTTTGGCGCGCGGCCTGGCGCGCCACGGCCATGCGGTCACCGTGCTGACGTCGCGCTTCCATCCGAGCCTGCCGGCGCGCGAGCGCGTCGACGGCGTGGAGATCATGCGCGTGCCCGTCAGCACCAAGGTGAGCAAGGGCGTCATCATGCCGCTGTTCCCGGCCTACGCCGCGCTCCTGGTGCGGCGGAATCAGGTGGTCAACATCCACATGCCGCAGTTCGAAGCGGCGCTCTTGGCCGGGCTGGGGCGCCTGCACCGCAAAGCGGTGGTGCTCACCTACCAGTGTGACCTGCGCCTACCGAGCGGGCCGTTCAACCGGCTCGTGCAGTCGAGCCTGCGGCCGCTCAATCACCTGGCGGCGCGGCTGGCGCATCGCGTCGTCACCACCACGGAGGACTACGCCCGGCACTCGCCGTTCCTCAGTCGATATGCGCACAAGCTGACGGCGATCGCCCCGTTGATCGAGATGCCGGCGATCGATCCGGCGGTCAGCCGTCGGATGGTCGATCGCTGGCGGCTCAACGGCCGCGCCCGCATCGGGTTTGCGGCCCGCTTCGCCGCCGAGAAAGGGGTCGAGTACCTGCTGCAAGCGCTGCCGCAGGTGCTGGCGCAGATCCCAGACGCGCAGCTCGCCTTCACGGGGGCCTACAAGGACACGGTGGGCGAGGAGGAGTACCTCGCCAGCCTGGCGCCGCTGCTGCAGCGCTACGCCGGCCACCTGACCTTTCTCGATCTCTTGAGCCCGGAGGAGATGGCGAGCTTCTTCTCGCTGTGCGACGTGGTGGCGGTGACCAGTCTGAACTGCACCGAAGCGTTCGGCCTGGTGCAGGCCGAGGCGATGCTGTCGGGCACCCCGGTGGTCGCCAGCGATCTGCCCGGCGTACGGGAGGCGGTGCGCTGGACGGGGATGGGCGAGATTGTGCAGCCGGGCGATCCGGCGGCACTGGCGGCCGCTCTGGTGCGCGTCATTCAGGAACGCTCCCGGTACGTGCGTCCGCGCGCCGACGTGGAGCACGCCTTCGACATCGAGCGCGCCGTCGCGCAATACGAAGAGCTGTTCGCGCGGCTGGTGACGGTGACCGACGCTTCGCGTTGAGTCGGATGCGGTGTGGCCGTTGATCTGAACCTGAGCCTCAGGCAATTACGCGCAGAGCGATCGTGGCGACGGACGCCCTCTCCATGCGGACCCAGGCTTTCGACGAGCACTACTACGACGCGCACCAGCTCTCGGAGGACCGGGTGGCGTTGTGGTGGTACGCCCGCGTGGTGCGGCGGCTGTGTCCCGCGGGCGGCCGGCTGCTGGATTTCGGGTGCGGCACCGGCCATCTGTTGAAGCGGCTGACGCCGCACTTCGAGGCGTACGGCTACGACGCGGCGCCGTACGCCCGCAATCAGTGCCGCACCACGGCCCCCGATGCAGTGGTGCTCGAAGAGTGGGAGTCGTTGCCGCCGGCGAGCTTCGACCTCATCATCTCGCTGCACACGTTGGAGCACGTGCCGCGCCCCCTGCCGCTGATTGAGGGGCTGAGCGCCAAGCTGGGGCGTGGCGGCCTGTTCTTCTTCGTCGTGCCGAACCCAGGCGGGCTGGGCCGGCGGCTGAAGGGGCCTCAGTGGTTTGCCTACCGTGATCGCACACACGTGCGGCTCCTCAGCCAAGGCGAATGGGTGACGCTGGTCCGCAAGGCGGGGATGGAGGTCGTGAACGTGCGCGGCGACGGTCTGTGGGATGCGCCGTACGTGCGCTTCGTTCCCACCGTGCTCCAGCGCGCCTTCTTCGGTGCGCCCGCCGCGTTGCAGGTCTTCGCACCCGGGGGCCGGCTGTTCCTCCCGGCCGTCGTCAGCGAATGCCTGATTGTCACGGCGCGAAAAGGTTGATAGGTGCGACCGCTGCAATGGAGCAGCTGCGACGTCTTCGCGTGACGGAATCTCGGGACGCATGAATCGAAACTGGTGGGCCAACCCGCGGCTGGGGTTCGTGGCGATCGTGGTGTTTGCCGCGGTGGCTCGTCTGACGCACCTCGCCTGGGACCAGAACCATTTCTTCCACCCAGACGAGCGGGCCGTCACGGGTTCCGTGATGCAGCTGTCGTTCAAGCCGCTGCAGTGGAACCCGCATTTCTTCGCGTACGGGTCGTTGCCGATCTATCTCACCAAGATCACCACTAGCGCCGTCGCGCACATCACCCCGTGGGCCGCCAGCTACGACGGCGTCACCCTGAACGGCCGGCGACTGTCGGCGGTCATCGGCACGCTCACGGTCTTGGTGCTCATGCTCTTGGGGAGTCGCCTCTACGATCGCACGGTCGGTCTGCTGGCGGGCTTCTTGTTGGCAGCCTGCGTGCTCCACATTCAGAACTCGCGTTTCCTGACCGTCGACATCACGCTGACGTTCTGTGTGCTGCTCTGTCTCTATCAGCTGGTGCGGGTGAGCGCCGAAGGGCGCACCACGCAGTTTGTGCTCGCCGGCGTCTTCATCGGGCTGGCGGTGGCGACCAAGTTCAGCGCCATGCCGCTGCTGCTGCCGTTGGGGATCGCCGCCTTGCACCGTTACGTGGTTGAACGGCGCCTCGTCCCGATCGCCGGCCGCTGCCTGCTGGCGGTGCTCGCCGCCGCCGCCGCCTTCGCGCTGGCCGAACCCTATGCGGTCATGGATTTCCGCGCCTTCTTCCATGACCTCATGGAGCAGAGCGGGATGGTACGGAACGCCGGCGTGTTTCCGTACACCACGCAGTACATGGGCACGCCGAAGTACTGGTACGACCTGACGCAGCTGGTGCTGTGGGGAATGGCGCCGGCGCTCGGTCTCGCCGCCGTGTGGGGATCGCTGATGCGCGTCGGGATCGCCTGGCGCGAGAAGCGGGCGGAGGACTGGATACTGCTCTCGTGGGTGGTGCCGTTCTTTCTGATCACCGGGTGGTTCGAGGTGAAGTTCCCGCGCTATCTGTTGCCCATCTATCCGCTGATGATCCTGTGGGCGGCGGAGTGGCTGGTGCGCCGCTATCGGCGCGGCACGCTGCTCGGCCGCGTCGCCCTGCCGGTCGTCGTGCTTGGCACCCTGGCGGCGGCGTTCGCGTTCATGTCGATCTACACGCGCCCGCACCCGGTGGTGACGGCGTCGGAGTGGGTGTACAAGCACATCCCGCCCGGCACGAAGATCCTCACGCAGCACTGGGACGAAGGCTTCCCCATGCCGCTGCCGATTCCCGAAGCGGCGGCGGCGCGCTACCAGGTGGTGGAGGAGGGTTACTACGAAGCCGACAACTCGTCGAAGATCCAAAAGCTCAGCCAAGATCTGGCCGACGCGGAGTACGTCGCCTTCCAGACGAAGCGGCTGTACGGCGCGGTCACGCGGGCACCGCAAAAGTTCCCGCTGACCACGAACTACTTTTACGAGTTCTTCGCCGGCGACCTCGGCTACACGCTCATCTACGAAGCGGCGTCGCGCCCGAGCCTCTTCGGGATCGAAATCCCGGACGAGTTGGCGGACGAGTCGCTCACGGTGTACGACCATCCGAAGGTCCTCATCTTCCACAATACCGGCAAGCTCAGCGCTGCGGTCATCAACGACAAGATCCTCCATGGGCTGCCGTCGCGGCGGCTGACGCGCGACGACCTGCTGTTGGCGCGTCCGAGTGGCGAGCAGCCGCTGGGGGCCAGTGGCGCCGCACCACCCATTCAGTCGAGCGTCCTCGCCCTAGTGCTGTTTGCGGCGCTGGTGGAGATCCTCAGCCTTGCAGTCTATCCCGTGCTGCGGACGTGGTTCAGTGGTGTCGGCACGCTGGCACTCAGCAAAACGCTGGGCGTGTTGTTGTTCTCCTACGTCTCGTGGCTGCTGATCAGTCTCGATGTCGCGTCGTTCACGCTCGGCACGCTCAATGCGATCGCCGTCGCCTTCGTGGTGATCGGTGCGCTGGTGTGGCGGCGCGGTGTGCGCGTGCCGCAGTCGCGCGCCGAGATTGTGGCGACAGAGTGCTTGTTCTGGGGGGCGTTCGCCTTTTTCCTGTGCATCCGCATGTGGAACCCGGAGGTTTTCTGGGGTGAGAAGCCGATGGACTTCTCGTTCCTCAACGCGCTGACCCGCGCCACGACGTTGCCGCCTCCGGAGCCGTGGTTCGCCGGCTCACCGCTGCAGTACAGCTATTTCGGCCACTACATCATCGCCGCCCTCGGCAAGACGTTGCATCTGCACCCGGCGCTGACGTTCAACCTCGGCATCGCGCTGGTCGCGGCGCTCACTGCGGCAGCGGCCTTCGCCGCCGGCGGCGCGGTTGCCGGTCGCTGGCAGACGGGCGTGCTCGCGGCGTTCTTTACGGTGCTCATCGGCAACCTCGCCGGACCGCGCGAGGTCTTTGGCCCGCATCCGGTGATCAACTTCGATTATTTCTGGGCGACGTCACGCGTGGTCAGGGACACCATCAACGAGTTCCCGCTGTGGAGCTTCCTGTTCGCCGACCTGCACGCGCACCTCCTGGTGATGCCGATCTCGCTGACCTTCCTGGCACTCACCGTGCTGTGGGTGCGCAGCCGCATCATGCACTCGGAGCCGCCGCGTTCCTCCGGGTTCACCGCAGCCTTGCTGGCGCCGGTCGAGCTGGTGTTGCTCGGCGTGACGTTGGGGGCGATCACGGTGACCAACACCTGGAGCGCGCCGACCTACGTCCTGTTCTTCATCTTCCTCGTCGGCTCCGTCTGGCTCACGGAGACCGAGCACCGCGGCATCTTCGGTCTGCTCTTCGGCGCGATCTGGCGTGTCCTCGTACCGTGCGCCGTGGTGGTGGGCGCCGCGGTCCTTTTCTATCTGCCGTTCTGGAGTCACTTCACGCCGCCGGAGCGCAACTTCGGCTGGGAGCGGCTGCCGCCCGACAAGCTCGCACTGCCGCACGACTTCCTGACGATCTTCGGTGTGTTCGTGTGCGTCGTCGTGCCGTTCCTGTTCGTGCTGTGGACGCGCAGCGTGCGCCGCGGCGACGACGCGCCGCTCGGACGCGCCCGTGGCGTCTTGCTCGTGCTGGTGATCGGGTTGCTGCTGGGCAGCGTTGCCGTCTCGACGCGCGCCTTCTCGGCCATCCTGTTTCTGCTTGGCTTGCAGCTCGTGCTGGCGCCCAACACCGACAGCCGCTGGCGGATCCCGCTCGCCATGGCCACGTTTGCGTTTGCGATCACGGCGGGATGCGATCTCGTGTACGTGTGGGATCGCATGAACACGCTGTTCAAGTTCTATCTGGAGGCGTGGTTCTTCCTGGCGGTGGCGGGGGCGACCGCGGCGCAAGCGATGTGGAGTGGTGAGCTGCAGCTGCCGCGCATCCGTCGTGTGTGGCAACTTGCACTCGCGCTGCTGGTTGCCGTCGGGCTGTTCACCACAACCACCGACATCTACGGAGTGATCAAGACGAATCGCGTGCAGACGCCGAAGCCGACGCTCGACGGCATGGCGTACCTGCGCGAGAAGGCGCCCTATGAGCTGGCGGCCTACGAGTGGTTGAACACGTACATTCAGGGCATCCCGGTGATTCTGGAGGCGCACGGCGATTCGTATCAGGAGTTCACGCGCGTCGCGATGAACACCGGCCTGCCCACGGTGCTCGGATGGGGCTACCACGTCTACCAGCGTGGTCACAGTTGGCCGGACATCAACCGGCGCAAGGCGGACATCGAGACGATCTACACGACGGACAGCAAGGACGTCGTCAGCACGCTGCTGCAGCGCTACCACGTGGCGCTGGTGTACGTCGGCGCGCTGGAGCGGCGGACGTACGCCAACGCCAACCTGGAGCGGTTCAACCAATGGAGCGATCTGCTTACGCCTGTGTACCGCAATTCCGGTGTCACCGTCTTCGCCGTGAACGGCCGCTTCACCGGGACCATGCCGGTCACCACCATCGAGGAGATCCCGCAGGTGGCTGGGGAGGAGGCGCCGGCGGCGCAAGACGCGGCCGGGAGACTGCATCAGCCGCGCGGTGTTGCGGTGGGCACTGACGGCAACATCGTGGTGTGCGACTTCGGCAACAACCGCATTCAGGAGTTCACCAAGGAGCTGGCGCTGGTGCGTCAGTGGGGGTCGCGCGGCGAGTTGCCGGGACAATTCAAGGACCCCTGCGGTGTCGCCGTCAGCCCGAGCGGTGAGGTCTACGTCGCCGACACCTGGGGGCAGCGCGTCCAGGTGTTCTCGAAGACCGGCGAGTTCGTGCGCGAGTGGTCGGCGGGCTTCTATGGTCCGCGCGGCATCGCGATCGATGCCGACGGCAGCGTCGTCGTCGCCGACACCGGCAACAACCGCATCGTGCGCTTCTCGTCGGCCGGCCAGAAGCAAAAGGAGTGGGGCAGCAAGGGCAACGGCGAAGGTCAGTTCTGGGAACCCACTGGTGTAGCGATTGATGCGGCGGGCAAGGTCTACGTGAGTGACAACGGCAACGGGCGTTTGCAGATCTTCACCCGCGACGGCGAGCTCGTGGGTGTGTTCCCGGTGCCCGGCTGGCAGAGCAAGGTGTACTCCGAGCCGTACATCGCCATCGACCCGCGCGGCACGATCTGGGTGACTGTGTCCGGCGAGAAGGAGGTGCGCAACTACGACGCCTCCGGCAAGCTGCTGCGCACCATCACCGGCAAGAGCATCCCCGGCGTCTCCTTCGAGACCCCGATGGGCATCGCATACAGCCCAGCGACGCAGCAGCTGATCATCTCGGAGCTGGAGAACCGCTTGGTACGGATTCCGTTGGCGGGTGAAGTGCCACCGCCAGCCCCTGCCGCCGCACCCCGAGCGCCGGCCCCGAAGCGCAAGTAGCCCATCGAAGGCCGCAACCGCAGACGGACGCCGATCGGTTCAGTGGAGGGATCCTCTGAATCTGAAATAGATCAGCAACCGCTCGTGCTGAGAGTCCGACCAGCGCAAGGGCTGGTCGGTTGGGCCAATGGACCCGCCGCGCACCAACTCATCCCCCAACCCCTTCTCTTGGAAGAGACTGTCGATTTTCTCGCAAACAGTGCTTCGACAAGCTCAGCACGA
>CAZCGA010000138.1:0-15911 GCA_964498075.1 uncultured Binatia bacterium (SeqCode)
CCCTTCTCTTCCCAAGAGAAGGGGGTTTGGGGGATGAGTTTCTGAGCGTCGTGGGTGCAGCGATTCCCACTTCTTGCGCACAGCCGCCCCAGGAGGGGAACCGCCTCACCCGCCAGTCGTTTGCACGATGAACGGACCCCACAGATTCACCGGGGCCAGCGGCTCGCCTTGCGCGCTGTTCCGGGTCAGGTCGCGCAGCTGTGTGATGGTTTCGAGCTGCGCCTTTTGTAGCGCATCCGCCACGTGGTCGCCCGCGCCGTACGCTTGATAGAAGCGCTCCATCAGGTCACGCGTGACCTTATCGCTCACCGGCCACAGACTCATGACCAGGTTCTTCGCGCCGGCGAGCACAAACGCCCGCCGCAGCCCGTACACACCTTCGCCGGCTCTGACCTCTCCGAGTGCGGTCTCGCACGCCGAGAGCACGGCGAGATCGGTCCCGTACAGATCCATTCCGCTGACTTCCAACGCGGTGAGGATGCCGTCGTCGCCTTCCGATACCTCGTCGGCGTGGTTCGCGCCGGCCAGCGCCAGCCCCGAGCGCACCATCGGCCCGTTCGCCTCGCCGCCCCGGAACAGCCGGCGGCCGCGGCTCAGCGGATCGGGCAGAGACTGATCCTCGACCCGGTCCTTCAGAAAGAACCCGTGCGTTGCCAAGTGTAAGACTTGCGGTGACCTCGTCGCCCGGACGGCCGACTCGGTTGCGTCCTTGCCCATGAGCACCTTCTTCGTGCCCTTGAGCAACGGTGGGATCGCCTGCGCTTCTTCGGCCGTACCGGGCAGCGGCGGATAGACGGCCTTCTCGTAATCGGCGGCGCGGACGGCGCGCAGCCGCGGGCCCGAACGGAAGCTCGCCGGGCGGAACACGCCGCGGTCGTCGAACGCCGGGTTGGCGGCGAGCAGCATACCGACGGTCGGTGTGACGCCGCTCTTGCCGCGCATGAGATCGCGGCCGCTGGCCACGTACGCCACCGTGCGGTCTTCGATCAGATAGCGGTTCCCAGCGGTGCGCAGCGCGGCAAACGGCACCTTGTGCAGCTCGCCGTCCGGGCTGACGATCAGCCGGCCATGCGCGGTGCCGGCGGCACCCAGCGGTTGCACCAAGCGCCCGTAGAGCTCGGCCAGCGCCGTATCGGTGCGCTGCGTGTAAGCACTCAAGTTCTTCAGGAAGTTCGGATCATTTATGGCGGTCAGCGCCGCGGTGACTTTGGCGTCGATGTCGGCCGCATCGCCCAGGTCCACCAGGCTGATCCGCCCGTCGCCGGTGAGGACGAACGCCAGGTAGCGCGAGGTGGGTGTCCACAGCAGACGCTTCTCGTCCCAGTCGCGGATGAGCACGTACTCGACCAACGTGCTGTCACGCGGCAGGCGTCCGGCGAGCATCTCCACCGTCACTTGCCGTTGCGCCAACTCTTGCGCCACCACGCCACTGCGCCCGCTGAGGTACTGCTCCTCGCCGGCGATGGACTCCTGGAGCGCTTCAATCTGTTTGCGGTACGCGTCGAGGCTCTGATCGCCCGGCCCGCTCAGCAGCAGCTTGGCCAGATCGTTGCGGTACTTGTTCAGCCGTTGCCACGACTGCAGGGTATCGCCCTTCAAATGTCCGGCGATGGTGTCGCGTGTCCGCGCCTGGGCATCGAGCACGATGCCCTTGTGGCGCAGCACCAGCTCCAGCCCGAAGCGGACGGCAGCGGGATCGTCTCGGAACTGGCGTTGGATCAGCGACAGCGCCGCCAGGTAATGCCCTTGCGTCTTGTCGATGAACTGCAGCTTCTGCTCCTCCGAGGCGACGGCGAAGACACTCGCCAACGTGTGCTCCTCGGCCGCCAGCCCGCGCCGGTACATGGCGAGAGCCTGATCGTACTCGCCGACGCTGCGATAGAAGGCGGCCAACAGGTTGAGGGCGCGGGCGTTGTCGGGATGGTCGGCCCCAAGGGTCTTCTCGGAGATCGCCTGCACCCGCTGCAGCAGCGGCCGCGCCTGTGCGTAGTCTCCCATGGTCCAGTAGAATCCGGCGACGTTGTTCAGCGCTGCGGCGGTATTCGGGTGATCGGGGCCCAGCGTCTTCTCCCAGATCGCCGCGGCCCGCTGCGCCAGCGGCAGCGCCTTTCCGTAGTCCCCCATCCCGCGATACACCTCCGCCAGGTTGTTGAGCGCCGTGGCGGTGTTCGGGTGGTCCGGACCGAGCGCCTTCTCCTTGATGCGGAAGGCGCGCTCGAACAGCGGCAGGGCTTCCTTGTAGTCCTTCAGAGCCCAGTACACCGACGCCAGATTGTTGGCCGACTCCGCCGTCAGCGGGTGATCGGCGCCGAGGGTCTTTTCGCGCATGCCGAGCGCGCGTTGACTCGCCGCCAACGCCTGCGCGTAGTCGCCCATGCCGAGGTAGATGAGCGCCAAGTCGTTGAGCGACTCGGCCGTGTCAGCATGGTCGGCACCACGCGCCTTCTCGCGGATGCTCAACGCGCGCTGCGCCAAGGGCAGCGCCTTGGCGTACTCTCCCATACTGCGGTTCAGCTCCGCCAAACAATGCAGCGACTGCGCCGTGTCCGGATGATTCGGGCCGAGCGCCTTTTCACGGATGTCCAGACTGCGTTGAGCCAGCGGCAGGCCGGCGGCGTAGTCGCCCATGGCCCGATACACCTCGGCGAGGTCGTGCAGCGACTGCGCCGTGTCGGGGTGATTGGGCCCCAGGACCCGCTCTCGAATGTCCACCGCCCGTTGCGCCGCCGGCAACGCCTTGGCGTACTCGCCGGTGCCGCGGTACGCCTGCGCCAGATCGTCGAGTGCCTGCGCGGTGTCCGCGTTGTTAGCGCCCAGCAAGCGTTCGCGGATGTCCACCGCGCGTTGTGCGGCGCGTACCGAGTCGGCGTAGCGTCCCTGCTGGTAGAGTTGTGAGGCTTCGCGGTCCAGCCGCGTTGCTTCTTGGAGGTCAGCGTCCTGGGCTCGTGCCACGCCAGCAGCCAGCGCCGCGAGCACAACGAGGAGAGCGAGCTGCACGTCCAACACGGCCAGAGTGCGCTGTAACATCCTGAAGCACGGCAGCCGGCCGGGTAATCGAATTTCCCGGCTACCGTCCCGGAAAAGTCCGTTGAACCAGACTCCGAGAGGTCGAGAGTCGTCTTCAGACGACTTCCGGTTCGTAGCCAGGGAATTCGATTTCCTGGCGGTCTCGCT
This sequence comes from uncultured Binatia bacterium (SeqCode), assembly GCA_964498075.1. Classification (GTDB taxonomy): domain Bacteria; phylum Desulfobacterota; class Binatia; order HRBIN30; family HRBIN30; genus CAZCGA01. Next base: position 3,175 of record CAZCGA010000138.1, read on the forward strand.
GTGGACCACGCCGCCTCGCCCTACCGGTGCTTGAACGGTAGCCGATACGAGAAGACGCCCTCCGGCAGCTCAGGGGCCACGTCGGCGCGCGCCTCCGCCGCCGGTCCACGCATCACGGTGGTGAGACCCTGCCCACGGCGCTGGACGGCGATCGTCTTCGCGTCCGTTAGCTCGTTGCGGGACGCGACCACGACGATCTCTTCGTCACCCGGAGCCTGATCGAGACTGAGCCACTGTCCCTCCGGCGGGACGTTGTAGGTTTGCTTGGCCTTGGCCGGATTCCCGGTCTTCGAGTACTCGGAGTTCGGGAAGACCGGCTCCGCCTTTCCCTTCGCATCGATCTGGTAGACGTACACGTAGCTGTTCTCGTTCGGCGTGAACGTGACCCGGTAGTTGTCGTTCGGCGTTAGCACGCCGCCGGCCGACAAGCTGCGCGTCTCGCCGTCGCGTTTGTAGGTCACCACGACGTTCACCTTGAGATCGGCCTGCGTTTCGAGGTTCGGCTTCGCCTCGAGTGGGCGCGTGGCTGCGGCGACGCGGCTGCCGCCGAGGTTCACGAACTCGACGCGGCGGTTCAGCGCCCGGCCTTCGTCGGTGTCTTGCGAGACGTCGGGCAGCGGGCGGCTCTTGCCGTAGCCACGGGCTTCGATCCGCGACGCCGGCACGTTCTCCTTCTCCGCCAGGTAGCGTTTGACCGCCTCGGCGCGGCGCTCCGACAGCCACTGGTTATAGGAATCGGAGCCTTGGTTGTCGGTAAACCCTTCCACTCGGATGCGCATGCCCTGCAGTCGGGGATCGCTCAACGCTTCGGAGACGGAGCGTAGCTGGTCGAACGACTCCGCGGTGATCTCCGCCGAGTTGTACTTGAACTGGATCGGTACGGCGATGCGCCCGCCGCTCGGCGCCGCGGCCGGTTGGTCGGCGCGCGGCTCGACCTTGACGTGCCCGATCCCACGGCTTTGCCCGTCGTCGTTGCCACCCAGCAAGCCGTTCAGGATTTCTTCGGCAGACTTGTCCTTCTTGTCTTTCTTGTCCTGTGCCGGGCCAGTCGCCGGGCACAACAGCAACGCGCCGGCGAGAGCGAGCCACACCGCTCGCCGCAGCCGGAAGACTCCTGAGGTCGTCAGTGAAGTCATGATCTCCTCCTTACCAAAACGCTTGGCTACTTGTGATTGAATGCGAAGCTCTGCAGTACATTGCCGTCATTCGCGAAGCAGGGCGCGCCGGGCGCTCCACCGTCCTCGAGAAAGGAGTTGAGGTTCTGCGCCAGCTCCTGGCGCACCCGCTCCGCCGCACCCACCAGTCGTTGCCCGAGCCCTTCGGCGTCGCGCAGCGGCCGGGTCACCCCGACGAAGAATACCCGCTCCTCGCCGACCGAGGAATCGAGGTGCAGCCACGCCGGACCCTCGACGTCGGGATTGTCGGGCAGCCAGTGCAGCGCACTCGAGGGCAGCGGATTGGTCAGCGGTGAGTATCGCTTGTTGGGGAAGATGCGGGTCACGCTCGGCCGCGTGTCGCGCTGAAAGGCGTAGAGGTAGCACTCGCGGCCAGGAACCATCGCGAAGCGATAGTTGTCGCGACGGGTCAGCGTCACGCCGTCCGCGGTCCAGATGGGCACGACGGGGCTGGTTTCCTCGGGTGTCTGGTACTGGAACAGGAGCAACACGCCGCCTGCAAGCTCGCTCAGCGGGCGCTGCAGCTGCGCGTCGCCGGGGTGATCCTGCAGGCCCTGTGTCAGCGTCTTGCGAGCCTGCTCGGCGTCTCCGCCGGTGACCTGCCCCACGGCGCGCGCCACGATGACGTCGACGGGCTCGGCGTCCATCCGCGGCGCCTTGGCGTCCGGCACACCTGGCTTCGCGACACTCCCGCCGGGCGGAGCGACTTCGGTTTGGGGGTAGAACTTCCACACCGCGACCCCGGCGAGGACGGCCAGTGCCAGCACGCCGCCCGCCACCCAGCCAACCGGCAAGGTCGCTTTCCGCCTGGTGATCCGGCGTGTCCCGAGCTGGGAGCGGGTGGTGTGCGTCGGCACCCAGGTAACCGTTTCGGTCGCACTCGGGCCGGCGAGCTGGAGCGTCTCATTCGCCAGCGCCGTTTCGTCCAGCGCCTCGAGCAGCTCCTCGGCGTCCTGGTAGCGCCTGTCCGGTTCCAACGCCATCATCTTATCGATGATACGGCTCACCTCATCCGGCACTTCGGGATTGCACTTCGAGGCCGGCTCGTACTTCCCCTTCTCCTTGGCCTTCAACACCTCGTAGGCCGTCGAGCCCGGGAACGGGCGCTGGCCGGTCAGGAGGTGATACATGGTGGCGCCGAGCGCGTAGATGTCGCTGCGGTTGTCCGCGTCCTTGGCGTTGCGCGCTTGCTCCAGCGGCATGTACGAAGGGGTCCCGGCGCCCTCCCCGGCTTGCGTCAGGCCGCTATCGTCGTCCATGACCTTGGCCAGGCCGAGGTCGGCGAGCTTCACCTCGCCGCGGCGCGTCACCATGATGTTCGCCGGCTTGATGTCGCGGTGCAGGATGTTGCGCGAATGGGCATGGTGCAGCGCGCGCGCCACGTCGGTGATGATCCTGACCGTGTCGCCGACCGAGAGCTTGCTGCCCGCGGGTTTCAGGTAGTGGTCGAGGCTGTCGCCGTCGACGAACTCCATGGCGAAGTAGTGCAGCCCTTGCTCCTCACCGACGGCGACGCCGCGCACGATGTTGGGGTGATCCAGCTTCACCGACATGCGCGCCTCGCGGATGAAGCGGTCTACGAAGCTCTTGTTGCTCGCCAGGTGCGGCGGCAGGATCTTCAACGCCACGTCGCGGTCAAAGCTGAGCTGGTGGGCCTTGTAGACGATGCCCATGCCGCCTTCGCCGAGCTTGGCGACGATGCGGAAGTCTTTCAGGATCTCACTGATCGGCCGGCCGAGGCCGAAGGTCTGGTCGATGCCGGGAGTGGCTTGCGGCGTTCCCGGCGGCGCGGCGGGGCCCGGATCACGATCCATCATCGCGCCGCCCTGTCACACCGGATCGGCCGGGTCGCTGTCGTACACATTCACGTTCTCATCTTCGATATGGTCGGACTCCCAGCCCTGCTCGGGAACCTGAAGGCAAGATAAGCCTCCCGGGAAAGAAAAAGCAAGGCGACGCCGGCCCGCAAGAAATTCCTTGACACGGAAAAGCGCGAAGTGGTAATCCCCGCGCGCGGTTCTCAGCGGGGACGAGATACAATCGATGCGGCCGGCACACCTGGTGATCCTCTCGGCAGTACTCGCTCTGGGCGGCATGGCCGGGTGCGGCGGGGGTGGCGGCAGCTCCGGCTCTGCGCCGGGCGGCAGCCTCAACTTGCGAGCGCTGTGGCAACAGCCGAGCGGCGGCGGCGCAGCCGCCGCCGCTGACGGCATCTCGCAGGCCGCCGCGCAGACCGGCGGCTTCGGATCGCCGATCCCCGCCGCCGTGCAAACGGTCCGCGTGCTCTACTATCAGTCCGCGTCGCAGCAATGCTGCATCGCCTTAGATCCGCGCAGCTCGTACTTTGCGAGCCAAGGGGCCCAACGCCAGCTGGTGCTTGACCAGCTTCCTCCCGGTTCGGCGAGCGTGACCGTCTCCGGCTTCGCCACCGACTTCGCGCCCGCGGATGGCATCACGGAGACGTGCGATACCGATCCGGCCGGAGTCGGGACGTCCTGCGACACCTCGCAACCGGCAACACCATCCTTTCAGAGCGCGCCGCAGTCGGTGACGATCGAAGCGGGGGCGCAAGGAGATGCCGGCGACATCCTCATTCCCGCGGTCCCGTTCGTCCTCAACCCCAACCCGACGCCGAACGCGTCACTCGTTAGCCCGGTGCCGATCTCGTTCACGCTGGCCATCGCCAAGGTACAGGGCGTCACGGGCATCAACTGCGCCAGCATCCGCGCGTCCATCACGCCAGGCAGCCCCAACCTCGCGCTGAGCACCAGCGCGTGCGACGATGCGAACATTGAGGTGCCCTGCAGTCCGAACGGCTCACTCAACCTGACCGGCTGTCAGGCCGCCACCGGGCGCCAACCCCTAAGTGCGGGAGCTGCAACAATCTCGATCAGCGGTAGCACCTTGCCACCCGCCCCCGAGTCCGTCAGCTTCAGCTATCAGATCACTGTGGTTCCGGGCGGCATCACGCCCCCACCGGGAACGCCGACGCCGACGCCAACCGAAACGCAGACGGGCGGACCGGTCGGCGGCATCAGCGGCACGGTGGTCAACTGCCTCACTGGCCAGGCGCTGGCGGACGTCACCGTTACCGCTGAGCAGCCGGGGGTGGTCGCCGGCCAGGTCGTCACCGCCAGCGATGGCAGCTTTAGTTTCGCGGGACTCGGATTTGGCGACTACACTTTGCGGAGCACGAAAGCCGGCTTCATCGAGTCCACGGCTGCCGTAGCGGTGAGCGCCGGCGATCCGCAGCCAGTGGTTCGGCTGGCCCTGTGTCCGCCGTCGGGTCTACGCGTCGTGCTCACTTGGGGTAGTGGCCCGCCCGCCCCCGCCGACCTCGACGCGCACCTGCGCGGCCCGGCCCCGGGAACCCTGGTAGGGAATGCTCCCGTCCAGTTCCATCTCTACTTCGACAACAGTCCGATCTCGTTCTCGGATCAGAGCACGGCCACCTTGGATATCGATTCGATCCTCTTTGACGGACCGGAGACCGAGACCGTGAGCCGCTTGGCCACCGGCACTTACCGCTTCTGCGTGCAGGACTTCAGCGATCGGCTGCAGCCGGGATCGCCGGGCATCGCCAACTCGCAAGCGCGCGTGCAAGTGTTCATCGGCAACGCTCAGGTCGGCGATTTCCAGGCCCCGAGCGGCGGCGGCACGGTGTGGGAGGTGTTCGACCTGGACAACACCAACCCGCTCGGAGCACCCGTTGTCGTGCCGGTGAATACGCTGGTTGACGAGGCCAACCGCGACCGCGTCTGCCGGCAAGCCACTGATTCGGACGGCGACGGTCTCACTGAGGATCAGGAGCAGATCCTCGGCACCGAGCCCAACAACTTCGACACCAACAACAACGGGGTGTCGGATGGCCAGGACGTCATCGACGGCGTCGATCCACGCCTGCCGACGCCGACGCCGTCAGCGACGCCCGAGCTGGGAAACACAGCGACCCAGACGCCGACGGAGACGCCAACCGAAACCCCCGCCGCCACACCGAGCGAGACGCCCACACTGACCGCGACCGAGACGCCGACGGACACGCCGACCCCGTCGCCGTCTCCCACGCAAACGTCATCGACCCAACTCGCGTTCGTTGCGAACTTGGATTCGGGCACGGTGACCGTGATCGACGTGTCGACCAACGCCCCGATCAACACGATCCAGGGCTTCACGCAGCCCGTCGGCGTCGCCCTTACACCAGACGCGACGTTTCTCTACGTCGTCGATGCCGCAACCGACAGCGTGACGATCGTCGACACGCGCACCCTGGCCCCCGGTCAGCCGATCGGCGTCGGTACCAATCCCTTCGGTATCGCGATCGGCGCCAATCTGCCGGCGGCCTACGTCGCCAACAACGGCTCTGCCGATGTGACGGTCATCGATACGAGGACGGCGACGGTGAGCGCGACCATCCCGGTGGGGGCGGCGCCGCTCGGGGTCGCGATCACGCCCGACGGGAGCCGGGTCTATATCAGCAACTTCGAGGGCGACTCGGTGTCCGTGATCGACACATCGACGAACACCGTCACCACCACCGTTCCGCTTCAGGCGGGAAGCGGCCCGGCGTTCCTCGCCGTCACGCCCAACGATTCGTTCGGATCGTTCGTCCTCGTGCCGAACCAGAAGAGCAACACGGTGGCGTTGATCTTGACGGAAACGAACGCGGTCAGTCCGACCGCCATCACGGTTGGGCAGGGGCCAACCGGGGTGGCCTTCACTCCCGACGGGACCCGTGCGTACGTCACCAACCGCGATGACGGGAACGTCTCGGTCATCGACATCGGTGGCAGCGGCGTCAGCACGATTCCCCTCGCGGGCGCGGCGCCGAGCGTGCCCACGTCTGTAGCCGTGACGCCGGATGGCAAATCGGTGTACGTGGTCGACGAATCCACCCCCGGCCGGGTCTTCGTCATCGACACCGCAACGAATACGGTCGGGCCCAATCCCATCCCGGTGGGCGATCTGCCGCAGGGGTTGGTCATCAAGTCCTTCCCGAGCCTGTCGACGCCCGTGCCTACGGGTACTCCTACCCCTTCGGCGACTCCGTCCCCGACCAGCGGGCCGCCGCAAGCCGGTGCGATCGTGGTGTTTGAGAACTTGCAGGTCAGTGCCGCCAGCGATCCAACTCTGTCGCTGACCAATGCGTTGCCATCATTTTCAATAAGCGCGTATTGCTTCTATGCCGACACCACACAGCCGGCGTGCAAAACCCTCGGCTTCAACGTGCAATTGAATCCGGGCGCCTCGATGCAGTGGCAGGCGAGCACGGGTGCTGGTTCTGTGCCGGGAACGGGAATTCCGTTCAGCGGAGAGTTGGTGTGCGTCGAGGTGGACTTCGCTGGACCGGTCGACAGGATGGATCTCACCGGTAGTCTGCAGATCAACCCGCAGCCTGCCGTGCCCGCCATCACCGTCGGCGCGTTGCCCGGCGCGGTTGATCAAGATGACGTCCTGATGCTGAACGGAACCGAGTACGAGGCGTGTCCGGCTGGGATCCCAGCAAGTCGGATCGAGGGCTGCTGGAGTCAGTCGCAATTCACTTTCCTCTGCTCGATCCCGACTCCGGCGCCGACGTCCACGCCAACTCCTACGCTGGCAGGTATGCCGACACCAACACCCACCCCGGCGCCGGTAAGCGGCGCTGGCAACGCCAGTGCTTACGCCCCGGGCTCGCTCCTCGTCTACCCGTACGTGACGATTGATTCGGTCAATGGAGTCGATACCGTCGTGCAACTGAGCAACACGTCCGCTAGCCCGGTGTCGGTGCACTGCTTCTACGAAAACACGACAGCGCACTGCAGCAATCAGCCGAGCACAGCGTGTACGAACGCCGCGAGCTGCCCGGCCGGCGGTACCTGCACACCGGGTTGGTCCGAGCAGGACTTCATTCTGGGTCTGGCGGGTATGCAACCAACGAGCTGGAGAGTCAGTCAAGGGCTCATGTCGGGATCGCTCTCTGTTCCCCCCGCGGCGGAGGATCCGTTCGTCGGCGTCCTGCGCTGTGTTGTCGTAGATAACTTGAATGCCCCGATCGGAAACAACGCCATCAAGGGTGAGGCAACGATCGAAACGTTCTTGCCGGGGTCGCGCCTGGACGTCGCCAAGTACAATGCGCTCGCGCTACCAGCGCTCACCACCGGGAATGGCGACCAGACCCTGATCCTTGGAGGCCAGTCCGGTGAATATGCAAGTTGTCCGCAAACCGTGATCCTGAACGGGTTCTTTGACGGCGCCGCCGACCCGGTCCTCCAAGGAAGCAGCATCACGACGACATTGGCGCTGGTGCCCTGCGGTGTGAACTACTCCACACCGCAGCCGTCAACCGTCACGCTGAAATACCAAGTCTTCAACGAGTTCGAACAGGCGTTCACAGCAGGCAATGGCGCGTTTGTAGCCCAGCAGCTGAGCTCGTTGGCGGATATCAGTCGTATCTTCAGCGCCAGTGTGGCGGGGACGCTGACGGGCCAAGCGCAGATCGTCGGCGTGGAAGGAGGCGTGCTGGGCGTCGCCATCGAAGCGCACAGCGGCGCGGTGTCGTCCTCCGCAGGGTTGAACGCGTACGGACAAGGTTTGCGCGCGGGATCGGACACGGTCGTTCTTCCATGACATGGCCGCGTGAGGGTGCATGACCGAACTTCGAGCTTCCCGCTTCGTCGCGCGCGCGAGCACCGGGCCGTCGGCTTGCCGACGCGCAGTGCGCCGTACGCTCTGCACGCTCGCGGTGCTCGGTACGCTGGCGAGCTGGGCGGCCGCGAGCGTGGCGACCGATCAGCCGGCTTCGATCCTCATTTTCCCAGAGATCGTGGCGGAAACGGGGCGCGACACCATCATTCAAATCACCAACACCCGCAACAACCTGAGGTATGCGCGCTGCTTCTATGTCAGCGCGTCGGGTTCCTGTGCATCGAACGCGGCGTCGTGCACCACGAATGCCGAGTGTCCTTTAGGCGACGTGTGCACCCGGACCCAGACGCAGACCGAGTTCGACATTGCGCTCACAAAGCAACAGCCAACCTTCTGGGTGGCGTCGCAGGGTCGGCTGCCGAGCAATGCCCCACCGGGGCTGAACAATCTCGTGCCGCCGGTGACGCCGCCGTTTCGCGGGGCGCTGATGTGCGTCGAAGTCGATTCGGCCGCAGCGCCCGTCGCTGGAAATGCCTTCATCGGCGAGGCCACGCTTGTCGACAGTGCCAGCGGCGATATCGCGAAATATCACGCCGTTGGACTCGAGGGCTTCGATAACAACATGGATGACACGCTGTGTGTGGGCGGTAGCGGTGGGACGAATGCCTGTCCGTTCGGCGAGTACGCGGCATGTCCGCAGAGCTGGGCCTTGGATCACCTGGCGGCCGGCGCGCAAGACAGCATCATTGGAGCTGGTTCCGCCGTGAATACGACCCTGAGCATCGTTCCGTGCACAATCGATCTCACCAGTCAGACGCCGCAAGCCGTAAACATCTCATTCGCCATAACCAACGAGCTCGCCGCATTTTTCTCCGCATCCACGAGCATCAGCGGCCCAAGCGACATTCAGCTGGCGTCAATCCCCGCCTTCACACGCAATGTTCTGGGAACGGACTATGCGCAAACACAGATTGCCTCTGTCGCTGGTCAGGTGAGTGGCATCGTGACGCTGGCGCAGGAGTTCCATTCTTCCGGCGGGCCGGGATCGCTGACGGCGTCAGCGGCGCTCAACCCACATTCGCAAGGTAGCCGCGCGGAGCCGGATACCATCGTCCTCCCCGCCAGTAACAACGGCAGAGATCTCCCTCCCCCGGCAGGAGCAGCGGTGTTTCGAACGTCCGGGAGTCCGCAGGCGATCACCAGCGGCCCCGATGGGAATCTCTGGTTCACGGAGATACTCGCCCCAGCGATCTGCAACCTCGGTTCCTCAACCTGCACCGGCACCACAATCCCGTGCGCAATTGATGAGGACTGCTCCAAGGATCAAATAGGACGGATCACTCCCGCCGGAGTCATCCAGGAATTCGACACGGTGAACCCAATCGCTGGACCACACGCGATCACCACGGGTCCTGACGGCAACCTGTGGTTCACCGAGACCAACGCCGCCAGGCTGGGGCGGATCAGCACGGATGGTACCGTACAGGTCGAATTTCCGATCAGCAACGGCGCCAACGACATCACGAGCGGACCAGATGGAAATCTCTGGTTCACCGAGTTTGGTGCGGCGAATCTCATCGGTGTGATCGGCAGCATCGCGCCTGATGGCACAGGCCTGCGCGAGTTCCCACTCGCTACGCCAAACCAACAACCCCTCAGCATCACCCGCGGAGCGGACGGCAACCTGTGGTTCACGGAGCAGGGCGACGCCGGGCCGAGAATCGGCCGGATCACCACCGACGGATCATCAATCATGGAATTCGACGTCGCGAGCGGCCTCAGCAACATCACCCCCGGGCCGGACGGCAATCTCTGGTTTGTCGAGGCGGCGGTCAGCCAGATTGCGCGGATCACGCCCGCGGGTGTATTCGGCGCTCTCACCGAGTTCCCCGTTCCTGGCGGCCTCGGTCCCGGGACAACGCCCAGCATTGCCCCGGTTGGCGATGGAAACCTTTGGTTCACGCGCGGATTCGTTTGCGAGCTGAGCCGAGTCACTCCATCGGGAGTCGTCACCGTATTTCTCAACCTGTGTGGCGGCGCCCTCACGGGCGGACCTGACAACAACGTGTGGCTCCTTCGCCTGCGTGAGATTGTGCGGTTCTCCCCATGAAACGCTCGGCTTTGGTGATGCTCGTTGCCAGCTTGCTGGCGGCCGCCGCAACCCTCGCCTCCGAGCAGTCCGAGCGGCTCTACTCGCGCGGCCTCGTCGACTTCCACGCCCGACGTTCCCGGCGGCGACGTGTGAATCGGATCTTACGCCGAAGGCGTTGCGCAACACAGCCCAGGGTTGCCGCGCAGCGGCTACCCTGGGAAGCGAGGTCAGGATCTCTTCTACCCCGAAGGGGTTGTGCCGGACGCCCGTCTAGCGCTGTGATGACACTGGACCATGGCGCAGTCCCTCTCGAATCTTCTGGTGCACATCATCTTCTCCACCAAAGAACGGCGACCGTTGCTTGCCGACGCGCATCAGCGAGCTGCGCTACACCGCTACTTGGGAGCCGTCTCCGGGCAACTGGATTGTCCCGTGATCTGCGTTGGCGGTGTCGCGGATCACGTGCACATTCTGGCGCGGCAGGCGCGTACCATCACGGTGGCCGAGTGGGTCAAGGAGCTCAAGCGGGTCTCGTCGCAATGGGCGAAGACGCAGGACGCAGCGTTGCGGCACTTCCAGTGGCAGGCTGGATACGGGGCATTTTCAGTGAGTCAGTCCCTGAGCCAGAAGGTGCAGCGCTACATCGAGCGGCAAGAGCAACATCATCAGACGTTCGATTTCCAGACGGAGCTCCGCACGCTGCTGGAGGCGCATGGCGTGGCCTACGACGAGCGGTACGTGTGGGATTGAGGCGAAGGGACACAACCCTTTCAGGGTTGAAACGGTTCGAACTACCGACCCAGGGCAGCCGCTGCGCGGCAACCCTGGGCTGTGCTGCAGAACGCCTTCGGCGTACAGATCAAACCATCGCGACGCGGGGGGCGACGCCATGAGGAGCGGACACCGCCGCGATCTGCAGTCGTGTGCGCCATATCCGGATGCCATACGAGCGCAGCGATCTCCCGCCGACTTCGTTGTGCGATGGTTGATGATTGGCTTGCTAGTCGCCGCGCACTTGTGGCTGGCGCGCGTCTCCTTCGCCTCCGAGCAGTCCGAGCGCCTCTACTCGCGCGGCCTCGTCGACTTCCACGTGCAGCGCTATGCCGACGCGTTGAAGCTCTTCACCGAAGCGGTGGAGGCCGATCCCAACGACGCCTACGCGCTCTACTATCGCGGCGCGACACAGGGACGGCTGGGGAACTTCTCCGCCGCCCTCAAAGACCTGCGCGCCGCGCTGGCGAAGAAGCCCGACCTCGAGCAGGCGAACCTGGAGATCGGTGTCGCGCTGGTGCAGACCGGCGCCTTCAGCGACGCCCTGCCCTTCCTCGAAAGGGCACAGCGCATCGCCGATGCGGAGGCGCAAGCCTCACTCTATCTCGGCATCGCCCAGCTCCGCCTCGCCCAGCTCGATGCGGCACGGCAGAGCTTCGCGCGCGCCGCGGACCGCGATGCCACGCTGATCCTGTCCGCACGCTACTACCAAGGCATCATCGACTTCCGCCAGGAGAAGTGGCAGGACGCCGAGGCGCAGTTCTCGTTCGTCGCCGGCGTGAGCCCGACCTCCGAAATGGGACGAGAGGCCGGCGCCTTCCTGACGCGTCTGCACGAAGGGCGGCAACCGGCGCAGCGCCCCTACCAGCTCTACGCGGCGTTCGGGTTTCAGTACGACAGCAACGTCAAGCTGGCGCCGTCGGACGACGCGATCAAGACGCAGTTCGCCCCCGGCAAGCAAGGCGACGGGCGCATCACCCTCGGCGCCGGCGGCGCGTATGTACCGTGGCGCACCCAGCAGGTCGAGTTCTCCGTCGGCTACGAGTTCTACCAGAGCCTGCACTTCGACCTCGACGCCTTCAACCTGCAGGACCACCGCCCCAGCGCGCAGGTCGTGGTGAACCTCGGCCCCGTGCAGCTCGGGATGCTCGGACGCTACGACTACTATTTCGTGCGCGCCGACAGCTTCCTGCAGGAGGCCAGCGCGCTCCCGTGGGTCACGATCCCCGAGCAGTCGTTCGGCCGCACCGAGGTCTTCTACCGCATGCGCCGCCGCGATTTCAAAAAGAAGCCCTTCGCCGGCTTGCGCGACGCCTTCAACCACGCGCCGGGCATCCGCCAGTACGTCTACCTGGGCGCGCCCGAGCGCTACGTCTCCGTCGCCTATCGGTTCGATCGCGAAGATCCGATCAACGCCATCGGCAACCAGTTCGCCTACGACGGTCATGAGGTCAGCGCCGGCTTCGGCTGGGCCTTCCCGATCGGCGTGACGACGGAGCTGGATTACGCCTACCGGACCGAGCTATACGCAAGCCAGAGCGAGAACCCGCAGTTCGCACCCAACGGCCGGCACGACGATCAGCACCAGGTGATCGCCGCGGTCCACAAAAACCTGACCGAGTACCTGGGGCTCACGGCGGCATACTTCGGGACCTTCAATCACTCGAACGATGCTCGCTTCGAGTACGATCGCAGCATCGCCTCCCTGTCGGTGGACGTGAGGTATTGAGCAAGGTGAGCACCGCGCATGACACCGATGCATACAGATAGAGCGTACGGCCACGACCACTGGGATGACATCGCAACGGGTGTGCCCGAGCGTCGCCAGGGAATGAATTCCCTGGCTGAGTGCTTGAAAAGTCCCCTGAAGGGACCGTCGATAAACAAGAACGCCCCTCGATACGCCGCCAAGAGAAGGCGGCTACTCGGGGTGACCGGTCTTAGCAGCCCGTTGAAAAAGCAGGAGGGACCCTTCGACAAGCTCAGGGTGAGCGGAAAAAGGTCATTGAAATCGGGGAGGGGAACCGCTCATGCTGAGCCTGTCGAAGCACGGGGCGGGGTTCTTCAACGGGCTG
>CAZCGA010000139.1:0-15813 GCA_964498075.1 uncultured Binatia bacterium (SeqCode)
AGGTGCGACACTACCTGCCGGGCGACGACGTGCGCACCATCGACTGGAACGTCACGGCGCGCACCGGCATCCCGCATGTGAAGCGCTTCGTCGAGGAGCGCGAGCTCACGGTCATGCTGCTCGTCGACGCCAGCGCCTCGACGCACTTCGGGACGGTGAAGCAGCTGAAGAGCGAGTTGGCCGCGGAGCTGGCCGCCCTGTTCGCCTTCTCGGCGATCACCAACAACGACAAGGTCGGACTCGTCATGTTCAGCGACCGCGTCGAGCTGGCCCTGCCGCCGAAGAAGGGCACCCGGCACGTACTGCGCGTGATCCGCGAGGTGCTGTCCTTCACGCCGCAGGGGCGCGGCACCGACATCTCCGCCGCGCTCGAACATCTGAGCCACGTGAGCAAGCGCCGTTGCGTGACCTTCGTCATCTCCGACTTCCTCGACGGGCGGGCGCGCTTGGCGCTGAAGATCGCCAACCGGCGCCACGACGTCATCGCGGTCGTGCTCGACGATCCACGCGACCTGGTGCTGCCCGACGTCGGGCTCATCGAGTTGCAAGATGCGGAGACCGGCGACTGCATTGTGATCGACACCGGCGACAGCCGCGTGCGGCGCGACTTCGAGCAGCGCGCCGACGCGGCGCGTCGCGAGCGCGATCGCATGCTGCGCGGCGTCGACGTCGACGCCGTCGTCGTGCGCACCGACCGCCCGTACACCGAGGCGTTGCTGCGCTTCTTCCGCATGCGCGAGCACCGGCACTGAGCGATGGGACGTCTATTCCCGCCCTCACCCGCACCGGCTAGAAGCCGGTGCCACCGGGCTAGGATGAAGTGGCACCGGCTTCTAGCCGGGATTATTCATGAACCACAGGCGCCCCCCTCGATACGGAGCCCAGAAGATGGGCTCCTACTCGGGGCGAACGGGTCTGTGTTTGAACGTACAGAGTGTGCTCCGTTCGTGCCGAGTAGCCGCCCTCTTTTGGCGGCGTATCGAGGCACCTTTCTGCGACTCGTGCCCGTAGTTTGTGAATTATCCGGGCTAGCCGGTGCGACAGGTGTCCCCGCCTCCGTGAGCACCTCTGCGAACGGGGGATGGTTTGGGAGCAGGTCTCTTCTCTTCATCGCCGCAACCATGCTGGTGACCAGTCGTCCAGCAGCCTCCGTTGAACTAGCACCAACGGTCTCAGCTCCGGTCGCCGTCCACGCCAGCGTCGATCGCAAGGAAGTCACCATCGGCGACCCGATCCGTTACACCGTCGAGGTCTCCGCCGCGGCCGACACTGAGATCATCATCCCGGTCTTGAGCGGCACGCTGGGCGACTTCACCATTACCGACTTCGGCGAGCTGCCGACGCGCAAGGAGAACGGCCGTGTACTCGTCGCACGCTGGTACACGCTGACGATCTTCGAGACCGGTGACCACTTGATTCCGGCGCCGAAGGTGAAGTACCGCACGCCGGGCGAGGAGCTGAAGGATGCGGACGGTGAAGAGGTGCTCGTCGGTGTCACCAGCTTGCTGGCGCAGGACAAGAACGCCAGCGACATCCGCGACATCAAGCCGCCGGAAGAGGTGCCGTTCGACTGGCGGCCGTACGGCATCGCCGCGGGTGTCGTCGCAGCCACCGGGCTGCTCGGCGTAGCGTTCTTCTATCTGCTCAATCGGCCGCGCCGGCAGCGCGTGGTACCGCCGCGCCCGGCGCACGAGGTGGCGCTGGCCGCGTTGAACCGGCTGCGGGCGCTGCATCTCGTCGAAGAAGGGAGGTTCGAGGACTACTACGTGCAGCTGTCGTTCATCGTGCGCCGCTACCTCGAAGAGCGTTTCCACCTGCGCGCCCCGGAGATGACCACCGAGGAGTTTCTCGCCGCCGCCACCGGTGAAGGTCAGCTCGTTCCGCCGCACCGGCGGCTGCTGGCGGAGTTTTTGTCGCAGGCGGATCTGGTGAAGTTCGCCCGCCATCTGCCGGCCCTGAAGGATACCGAGGCCGCCTACGACGCGGCGCGGCGGTTCGTCGAAGACACGCGACCGGTTGCGACACCGCCCGCGCCGGAGGTCCAGCATGCGGCTGCATGACCCGTGGGCGCTGGCGCTCTGCTTGTTGCTGCCGCTGCTCTTCTGGGGGCAGCGGCGGGCACGGCGTAACGCAGCGGTGCGCTACCCCAGCCTCGGACTGATTCGCGCCATTCCGTACGCCGGCGCGCGGCGCTGGCGCTGGGTGCTCCATGCCTTGCGCGGCGTGGCACTGCTGCTGCTGATCGTGGCGCTGGCGCGGCCGCAGCTGGGGAAAGCCGAAAGCGTCTTTCGCGGCGAAGGCATCGACATCGTCCTCGCCGTCGACATCTCCGGCAGCATGCTGTCGGAGGACTTCACGCTCAACGGCCAACGCGCCAACCGCCTCGACGTGGTGAAGTCGGTGGTCAAGGATTTCATCGCCAGACGTGCCGGCGACCGCATCGCCCTGGTGCTGTTCTCCGGTCGGCCTTACACGCAGTGTCCGCTGACCTTGGACCACGGCTGGCTGCTGCAGAACCTGGCGCGCGCCAAGATCGGCATGATCGAGGACGGTACGGCGATCGGCTCGGCCTTGGCGACGGCCGCCGGGCGCCTCGAGCATTCGGACGCCAAGAGCCGGGTGATCATTCTGCTCACCGATGGCCAGAACAACGCCGGCAAGGTGTCGCCTGCAACCGCGGCCGACGCGGTGAAGGCACTTGGGATCAAGGTGTACACCATCGGCGCCGGGACCCGCGGCTTGGCACCGTTTCCGGCGCAAGACCTGTTCGGCAACCGGGTGTATCAGCCGATGAAGGTGGACATCGACGAGGACACTCTGAAGCAGATCGCGCAGAAGACGGGCGGCCAGTACTTCCGCGCCACCGACACGGCAAGCTTGGAACAGATCTATCATGAGATCGACCAGCTGGAGCGCACGGCCTTCAGTGCGCCGCGCTACCTGGACTACTCCGAGCTGTATCCTTGGTTGGCGCTGCCGGCGATGATGCTGCTCGCCATCGAGGTCGGGTTGAGTCACACCCGCCTGCGGAAACTGCCATGATCGAGTGGCGCGCGCTCGCTCTGCTCTGGCTGCTCGCACTGGTGCCGGCCGCCGTCGGGTTCTTCGTCTGGGCGTTGCGCCGCCGCCGTCAGGCGCTGCAGCGTTTTGCGGAGGCACGCCTGCTGCCGAGTCTGGCGCCCGATCTCGACGAGCGCCGCCAGCGCTGGCGGGCGGTGATGGTGATCGGCACGCTGGCGTTGCTGGTGCTCGCCCTCGCCGGCCCGCGGTGGGGCTTCCATTGGGAGGAGGTGCATCGCGAAGGCGTCGATATCATCGTCGCGCTGGACACGTCGCGCAGCATGTTCGCCGAAGACGTGAAGCCCAATCGCATCGTCCGCGCCAAGCTGGCCGTGGAAGATCTGGTCAAGCAGCTGCACGGCGACCGCATCGGCCTGGTGGCGTTCGCGGGCTCGGCGTTCGTGCAGTGCCCGCTGACGCTCGATTATGAAGCGTTTGCGGAAAGCCTGCGTGCCGTGAACATCGGCATCATCCCCAAAGGCGGCACGGCCATCGCCGAGGCGATTGCGGCCAGCATCGAGGCGTTTGAGGCACACCAGGGCAAGCACGAAGCGCTCATCCTCATCACCGACGGCGAGGACCATGAGGGCAAGGTCGAGGACGCAGCGAAGCAGGCGGCGGAGAAGGGCATCAAGATCTACGCGGTCGGCATCGGCACACCGGACGGCGATCTCATTCCCGTCACCGTCGGCGGACAGCAGACCTTCCTCAAGGACCGCAAGGGGCAGGTGGTGAAGTCGCGTCTCGACGAGGAGATGCTGCAGAAGATCGCCACTGACACCGGCGGCGCCTACGTGCACGCCACCGGCCCCAGCCTCGGACTGGACGAAGTCTACAACCAGTACATCGGCAAGATGGAGAAGCGCGAGCTGAAGAGCACGATGGAGCGCCGCTTCGAGGACCGTTTCCAGCTGCCGCTGCTGCTCGCGGTGGTGTTGCTGGCGCTCGAGCCGCTGGTCGGAGAACGGCGCCGTGTCCGCGCCGCCACGCGCCGGTGGCTCCTGGGGCGCTGGAGGAAGACGGCATGAATCCGATGAACCTCCGACGCTTCACGCTTCACGCTTCACGTTTCACGGTCTTTGCTGCGATGCTGCTCTGGTCGGTCACCCTCAGCCACGCGTGGATGAATCCGACGCGCGATCGCATCGACGACGCGAACCGGCTCTTCAAGCAAGGCAAGTACGAAGACGCCATCAGCAAGTACGGCGAGAGCCTGGTCGACGATCCCGACTCCCCGCTGCTCAACTTCAACATGGGCGACGCGAACTACAAGGCCGGCAAGTACAGCGAAGCCATCAACTCGTTCGCACGCGTGCGCGCCCCGGACGCCGATCCACAGCGCGCCGCCAAGACGGCATACAACACCGGGAATGCGCAGTACCGGCTGGGTGCCGCCGCGGAGTCCGACAAGCCGCAGGACGCGCTGGCCGCATACGCCGGCGCGCTTGTCGCCTATCGCCGCGCCCTGGGCGCCGACCCGAGCGATCAAGATGCCAAGTTCAACTACGAGCTCGTCAGCCAGAAGATCGAAGCGCTGAAGAAGAAGCTCGAAGAGCAGAAGAAGCAGCAGGAGCAGCAACAACAAAAGGACCAGCAGCAGCAACCCGATCAGCAACAGCAGCAGGCCGACCAGCAGAAGGATCAGCAGCAACAACAGCAACCGCAACCCGACGAGCAACAACAGCAGCAAGCCGAGCAGCAGCAACCCAACGATGAGAACAAGAAGGAAGAGCAGGCACAGAAAGCGCAGCCAGCCGCGGAGGAGGACAAGGAGAAGCAGGCGGAGCAGCAACAGCAGCAGGCTGCGGGTGCGACCAGTGGCGAGAAGAAGGATAAGATGTCGCCGCAGGAAGCCGCGGCGTTGATCGACACCGCCAAGAACGACGAGCTGCAACCGGAAGAGTTCGCGCGCCACGTGCAAGGGACAGGCGTTGCCGAGCCGGCGCAGGATTGGTGATGGCGCCGCGACCGCTCGCAACCGAGCGCCCTTCGATACGCCGCGAAAAGAGCGCGGCTACTACCAATGAACCGTTCGACGAGGGTTCCCCTCCTTTCCAAGGAGGGGTCAGGGGAGGTTTGAAACGCCGCGTCAGTCGACCTCCCCCTAGCCCCCTCCTTGGTAAGAGACTTTCGATTTTCTCGCAAACAGTGCTTCGACAAGCTCAGCACGAGCGGTTGGGGATTCAATTTCAAAGAAGAATTCCGCTCACCCTGAGCTTGTCGAAGGGTCTGCCTCGCGTTTATCGACAGTCTCGTAAGGAGGGGGTTCACGGTCTTGATATGGATCTGCAGAGGTTGTCTCCGCTCGTCCCGAGTAGGCCCCGTCTTCTCAGGGGCCGTATCGAGGGACTACCAGGCCTCGCCGTCGCCGCAATCCTGCTGGCGGCACTGCCGGCGCGGGCCGACATCTCGGTGCGCGCCAGCGTCAGCCCACAGCGCGCCGCCGTCGGCCAGTCGCTCACCCTGTCCGTCGAGATCAACGGCGCGCAGAACGTCGTCGCCCCGGCCTTGAGTAACCTCGACGGCTTCGACGCGCAGTACATGGGCCCGTCGACGCAGATCTCGATTGTCAACGGTCGCATGAACGCCTTGGTGCAGCATCGCTACTCGCTGGTACCCTCGCGCGACGGACACTTCACGCTCGGGCCGTTCACCGTGGAGTATGACGGCAAGCAGTATCAGACCGCGCCGATCACGGTCGACATCGTCAAGGTCAGCGCGCCGCCAGGCCGCGGCGCGCCGGGCCAAGCGGGCTCGGCACCCGCGCCGCAGTCGCTGCGACTGACCTTGGGGGTGGCGAAAGGAGAGGTCTACCTGCACGAGCGCCTGCCGATCGAGGTGACGCTCTACGTCGGAGCGACCAGGGTGGCGGACGTCCAGTACCCGACGCTGGCTGCCGACGGTCTCTCCATAGAGAAGTTCCCGGAGCCGATTCAGCAGCAGGAGCAGCTCGATGGGCAAACGTTTCAGGTCCTGCACTTCCAGACCACGATCACGCCGCTGCGCGCCGGCAACCTGGCGCTCGGGCCGGCGACGCTGCGTCTGAGCGTGCTCAACCGCCGCCGCAGCGCCGGCCGCAACGATCCCTTCTTCGAGCGGTTCTTCGGCGACGACCCGTTCTCCACCGAGCGCCGTCCGCTCGATCTGCGTTCCGACCCGTTCACCCTCAACGTGCTGCCGCTCCCGGAGGAGGGCAAGCCGGTCGGGTTCTCCGGCGCGGTCGGCAGCTTCACCCTACAGGTCGCCGCATCGCCGACGGAGCTGACGGCGGGCGATCCGATCACCCTGCGCATGGCACTGAACGGCACCGGCAACCTTGCGGAGAGCAATCCGCCGGCGCTCAGCAGCACCGACGGCTTTCGCATCTACGAACCACAGGCGAGCAAGCCGGAGGGTGGCGGCGCGGCCAGCGTCAGCGTCGCACGGACGTACGAGCAAGTGCTGATTCCCAACGACGCAACCGTGCGCGCGATCCCGCCGGTACGTTTCAGTTACTTCGACCCGCAGGCGCAGCGCTATGAGACAGTGGAAAGCCAGCCGGTCGCGCTGGTGGTACGCGCGCCGCAGAACGCTCCCCGATCCGAGATCGTCGTCGGCGGCGTGCCGGCCCCGCGCGGGGCGCCGGAAGAAAAGCTGGGGCGGGATATCGTCTACATCAAGGACGACCCGGGCCACTTGCAGGAACGCGCGCGCTCCTGGTACGGGAGCGTGCTGTTTCTGCTCTGGCAACCGTTGCCATTGTTGTTGTTCATCGGCGCGGTCTGGTACGACCGGCGGCGCCAGCGTCTGAGTGGCGACCTGCGCTACGCCCGCTTCAGCCGTGCCGGCAAGGAAGCGCGCCGCGGTCTGGCGGCGGCGCAGCAGGCCTTGGCGCACAGCGATCGTGGCGGGTTCTACGACGCGGTGTCGCGCAGCATGCAGGAGTATCTCGGGGCGAAGCTCGATCTGCCGCCGGGCGGCATCGACGCCGGCGCCACGCGTCGCTGCGGCGTGCCGAACGATTGTGCGGACGCTATCGAGCGCTTCTTCGTGACCTGCGAGCAAGTGCGCTTTGCCCCCGGTGCCGGTGACGGCGACATGCGCGGCACCCTATCGCTGGCGCAAGACATCGTGCGGCGTCTGGAGCGGGCCCGACGGCTCGCTACGCCGCCCCCCGTCACGATCGAGGAGACGCGAGCCGCATCATGACTGCCGCAGTGATACTACCGTCCGTCAGCTGGCTCCTGCCAATGAACCGGGCGTTGCACGCTCCAAACCCACCCCCTAACCCCCTCTCTTGGTGGCGACTGTCGACAAACGCGAGGCAGACCCTTCGACAAGCTCAGGGTGAGCGGAATTGTTCTTTGAAAATTGAGCCTCAACCGTTCGTGCTGAGCTTGTCGAAGCACTATTTGCGAGAAAATCGACAGTCCCGGTGGCAAGAGAGGGGGAACCGCAGACGCCCCTTCTCTTTCCAGAGACTGTCGATAAACGCGAGGCAGACCCTTCGACAAGCTCAGGGTGAGCGGAATTCTTCTTTGAAATTGAATCCCCAACCGCTCGTGCTGAGCTTGTCGAAGCACTGTTTGCGAGAAAATCGACAGTCTCTCCAAGAGAAGGGGTTGGGGGATGAGTTCGGCTGCAAGGCGAGGGCGATCATCCGATGCGTCGCCATGCTTGCGCTGCTTCTACTCGCGTCGACGGTGCGCGCCGCCGAGCCCCCGGCGGCCAGCCCGCAGACGACATTCTTCCACGCCAACGCGCTGTACAAGGACGGGCAATACGAGGCGGCCGCCACGGAGTACGAGACACTCCGACAGGCGGGGCTGGAAAGTGGCAACCTCTACTTCAATCTCGGCAACGCGTACTTCAAAGCGGGAGAGCGGGGCAGGGCGATCCTCAACTTCGAGCGGGCGCGCCGCCTGATGCAGCGCGATCCCGACGTGGAAGCCAACCTGGCGTACGCGCAGTCACTCACCGGTGCGGAGGCCTGTGCGCCGGGGTTCTGGCAGCGGCTCGCCTTCCCGCTGGCGCATCGGATCGCCACAGGCAGCTTCCTATGGGTGACGAGCGGCGCGTACGCGGTGCTGATGGCGGCGCTGGTTGCGTACCGGCTGTGGGCGCGCCGGCCGCGCTGGTTGGTCTACGTCGCGTCGGCATTGGGCGTTGTCGTCGTCGTGGCGGCCACCTCGCTGGCCGAGCAGGTGATGGCCGACGATTGGCAGCGCCAGGTCGTGGTCATAGGCAGCGGCGAGACGCCGGCGCGCTTCGAGCCGGCAGCCAACGGCACCGTCCATTTCGCGCTCAAGGAAGGGGCGCTGGTCCGCATCACGGATACCCGTGAGGGCTGGCTGCAGGTGGCGCGTTGCGATGGCCGGCGCGGTTGGATAGAGATGAGTGCAGTCGAGGAGCTCGATCCGATCAGCAGTCTGTAGTCTGTGGTCTGAGGTCGTCATGTTCACCGGGATCATCGAAGAAGTGGGCGAGGTGGTCGAAGCGAATGCGGGTGCGCTGCGCATCCGTGCCCAGCAGATCCTCATCGATACCAAGCTGGGCGATTCGATCGCCATCAACGGTGCCGACCTGACTGTGACCGCGATCGACGGCGACTGCTTCGCGTCCAACGTGATGCCCGAGACGTATCGGCGCTCGAACCTCGGCGAGCTGCGGCCGGGAGATGCGGTGAACCTGGAACGTGCGGTGCGTCCGATGGACCGGCTCAGCGGTCACATCGTGCGTGGGGTCGTCGAGGGCCGGGCGACGATCGACTCTTTCACCCCGGAAGACGAGGCGATCATCGCGCGTTTCCGCACGCCGCGGGAGCTGCTGCGCTACATGGTGGTGAAGGGTCCGGTGACCATCGACGGCGCCAGCCTGACGATCATCGACAAGACGGCCGACAGCTTCGCCGTCTCTCTCGTGCAGTACACCCAGGCGCACACCAACCTGCTGCGCAAGCCGCCCGGCGCTTCGGTGAACATCGAGACCGACATCATCGCGCGCTACGTCGAGACGCTTTTGCAGGGCCGCTGAACCCAGAGCTTCGATGAGTGAGCTGCCCGAGCACGTCCGACGCAATCGCGTCTTGTGGGACGACTGGGCGAAAAAGTTCGTCGCGTCGGGTGAAGGCGGCTGGGCAGAGGACACGCCGACGTGGGGGATCTGGAGCGTTCCCGAGTCGCAGGTCGGCATGCTCCCCGACGATCTCGCGGGGAAGGATGCGATCGAGCTCGGCTGTGGCACCGCATACGTCTCGGCCTGGCTCGCGCGGCGGGGCGCGCGCGTCGTCGGCATCGACAACTCGGAAGCACAGCTGGCGACGGCGCGGCGCCTGCAGGGCCAGTACCGTCTCGATTTCCCGCTTCTGCACGGTAACGCCGAGGCGGTTCCCTATCCCGATGCGAGCTTCGACTTCGCCATCTCGGAGTACGGCGCGTGCCTGTGGGCCGATCCGCAGCGTTGGGTGCCCGAGGCGGGACGCCTGTTGCGCCCAGGCGGCCGGCTGATCTTCCTCGTCAACTCCTTCTTGATGACGCTGTGCACGCCGGCCGAGGATGGTGTCGCCGCCACGGATCGGCTGCTGCGCCCGGCGTTCGGCATGTACCGCGTCGAGTGGCCGGGCGACCAGGGCGTTGAGTTTCACCTGTCGCACGGCGACTGGATCCGCCTCCTGCGGCGTTCGGGATTCGAGATCGAGGATCTGGTCGAGGTGCGCCCCGCCGCGGACGCCACGACGGGCTACCCCTTCGTCACGCTCGAGTGGGCGCGGCAGTGGCCGTGCGAAGAGGTGTGGAAGGTACGCAAGCGCGCGTGATGACGAACTAGGGGCTGGCCTGTTGGTCCAATGGAGAGGCTTCGAGCGCCAGGCAACTGACCGAGGGCATCGCCCCGCGGTCAGGGCGACGCGTACTTCGTATTAGGCTGACCGGTATAACGTGCCGCACATTCCACCGCGCGCGCGGGGAACTCGTTGCCAAACAAGCCGATTCATCAAAGCCGATTCATCCATTTGCGGCGAAAACGTCAGCGGTGCTACGCTGACCGCCGTCGCGGGGCGAAGGGAAATGGGCCGACCAGCCGAATTTTGTCGTTAGGCAGGACAACCTGTGGCGTGCTCGGTAAACGTTGACCTGGAAGTTCCGAATGTAGCCGCTGGCGCGGCTCATTGCGGAGCTCACCCTGGGATTGGACCACACTATGACGTCACGGTGCATCCAGACGGTTGTCCGCACCACGGTCATCCTCTTGCGCAACGCCGAAGGCGCTTCTGGCGCGACTTCGCCAACGAAGAGGAGGCGTTTCAATTTGCGAAGAGCATTGCCATCGACCCAGGTGTCGCCGTGTCGCATCCGGTTCACGTGCGTTCATGTCGGGCCTAGCCGGTGCAGCCGACGCGGGCCACGAAGCCAAGCGGCCAGCGGGAAGGGCGCGTTGTCGGCCCGCGCGGTTGACCGCGGGCGTTAGCCCAACGAAAGGCAAACCTCCTACCGCAGCGGGAAAGCACACAGGCAACATGTTCCAACAAGCGCTGGCGAAGAACGATCGAGAACGGGGAGGAAAAGTAGCCGCGATGCCGACGTTGCAGGTGCCGTTGCGGCGACGGCTGGCGGCGGTCATCGCGGCGATCATATTCGCTCTGTGGACGGTGCGCAGGACGGAGGCACGTCCCGTCGCCTATGTGCCGAATGACGGCGATGGGACGGTAGCAGTGGTCAACGTCGGCACGAACGCGTACCGGGGGAGCATTCGCCTTTGCGAGTTCGGAGACTTTTGCAATCTTGGCGGCATTGCTATCACACCGGACGGCAGGCGTGCGTACATTCTCTCGCGAGAGACGCTGTTCGTCATCGACACGGTGGCGAATACGATAGCCGGCAGCCTCCCGTTCTCAGGCTTGGATATAGCCTTCACCGCAGACGGGCGCCGCGCGTTCATCTCCGGTTGCGGTTTCGGTGGGGCTGTCTGCGAGCTGGATACTCGGAGCAACGCGGTCACTGCCGTGATCTCGATGCCTAGAGGCTCCGAGAGAGTGGCGGTGGCACCGCAGGCACCGATTGCCTACGTGACGGCGACTAGTTACCCGTATTCCGGGCCGGGTTTCATCGAGGTCGTCAGCACGACATCACACAGCGTCATCCACACGGTCACGCTCGAAGGCCCCGCTATGGACGTTGCGTTCAATCCAAAGAGCCACCGGGCATACGCTGTCGGCTTTCCGGGGCTTCTATCCGTGATCGACACAAGCGCGCACGTTGTACGCAGGACCGTTGACCTTGGCGCAGGGCCCCGCCGCGTGGCATTCGCTCCCGATGGCCGTCGCGCTTACATAACCGCCAGCACAAGCGATTGCGAGCAGGTGGTGGTCATCGACGCGAGTTCAGACAGCATCACTGCGCGCGTGATTCTCTCGTCGGGGGGAGATTACGGCAGGAAACCCCTGGGCGTCGCCGTCACGCCTGATGGAACCCGGGTGTACGTCGTCGAGAATGAGGATTACGTCGTCACAGTAATCGACACGCAGAGCTTGACAGTGATTGGATCGACCGACCCGACCGGGGAAGGCCCGGAGGAGATCGCCATCGCGGACGTTCCTGAAGACGCCGTCGGAGGCGGCAGCGGCTGCAATGTCACACTGCAGCGCCCCGACGCCTTCGCAAGCGTCATCCTTCTGCTGCCAGTAATGCTGACGTGGCGCTCGTGCCGAAATACGAGGCAAAGGGTCGTAGCCAAGCATCCTCAAGCCGTCCTCGATGTCGTGGGCGAGGCGCCCATCCGCAAGCGCGCTTGAGCATTCCGCTAGGAGTTCGCTGTGAACGATCTCTCCGGAATCCGCCTTCCGCCCGCCGCAGACGCCATCTACCGCGAGTCCCGTGCGCGCAACTTCGCGATGGTGTCCGAGCCCCTGACAGGAGTGCTCCTGCGAACTCTTGCCGCCGCAAAGCCGGGCGGCAGGTTCCTCGAGCTCGGCACAGGTACCGGAGCGGCGACGGCGTGGATCCTCGACGGGATGGACAGCGCGTCATCGCTGGTGACGGTCGAGACCGCCTCCGAGCTGTTGGCAGTTGCGAAGACACACCTCGGGGCTGATTCGAGAGTCACCTTCGTCCACACCGATGCCGCCGACTTCCTGCAGCACGCTGATGGTCAGCAGTTTGACCTGATCTTTGCCGACACGTGGAGCGGCAAATACGACGGGCTTGATTCGGCGCTACGCCTTCTGCCTCATGGCGGCGTGTACGTCATCGACGACATGAATCCCCAGCCCAACTGGCCACCTGGGCACGAGACGAAGGTCGCCGGTCTTCTGGCCAGGTTGGAGGCCGATCCGGTGCTGCGCATCACCAAGCTCACATGGGCAAGCGGAATCGTCATCGCGGTGAAAGTCTTCTGAGGCCTGGCGACTGAGCTCGCGGCAACAGCCGAGCCAGCGGCGAACCGCTGCGGCTCACTCGATCGCGATTTTACCGTTCGTGGTGCGGATCGAAAGCTCCCCCTCGCCGGCGCCGATGGTTCCCGCGAAGGTGTTGGAGGTATGCTCGCGCGCGGCGATCTGACGGCTCGCCACAACCGCGCCGTTGGTAGTGCGCGCATCGACGCGCAGGCTCGGCTCCCCGCGCAAGCGCACGCTGACGCAGCCGTTGGTCGCTTCCGCCCGGTGACGCTGGCTGGAGTCGAGCTCGGCGTCGAGCACGATCGCCCCGTTGGTCGTCGTTACGTCGAAGGTACCGCGGCTCCCCTGGACGTCGATGGCGCCATTGGTCGTGTGCAGCGTGGCGGTCCCGTCAAACTCAGCGGCGGTGATCGCACCGTTGGTGGTGGCGGCCGAAAGGTGGCCCTTGGCGCCATCCAGGTGGATCACGCCGTTCGTCGTCCGCAGCGAGCCACCACCCGCAATCCCCTGCACCTCGATCGGAGCGCTCCGGCTTTCGACGTCGAGCCGAGTCCTCGCGGGTGCCGTGACCGTGAACCGCGCCGGGCCGAGTAGACTGAGCCAGCCAAGCAAAGCGCGCGGCTGCGCCTCGATCACGACGTCGTCGCCGCGCTGCTCGAGCACGTAGCGTACGCGCCACGTCCCGTGCACCTTTCCTTGGACCCGGACGCGGTCGCCGTCGGCGACGCGGACCGTGATGCCGCCACGCAGGCCGCCGCCCACACCGTCGCGGACGATGAGTCGGGGCGATGCGCCAACGGTGAAGCTGCGGTCTTCACGTACGGTCGTTGCCACGTCGAGCACCCCGGCGACGGCGATGGTGATCAAGAAGAAGGCGGCGATCGCGGCGAACAGGTTGCGACGCCGGATGAGCCCTTCGTAGGCCGGGTCGGCGCCGCGCGGATAAGCGACCGGCGGGGTATCGGAGGTGACCGGCGACATATGTACACCTCTAAGCACGTCGCATGCCGATTTGGGAAGCGGCCCGAAGCGCATCGCGAGCCCGCTTTCCGGCGGCGAGGCTGGGTAGGACGCAGCGCAGGCCCTGCACCAGCGCAGCGTCGGGGCTGCATACTCGATCGCGACTCAGGATCTTGCGGCCTAAGCGGCTCGCCGGCGGCGGCGCCGCGCCAGTCGATAGAGGGAATCCCCGACGACCAGCCTCACACAGGTGCGGCCAAGCTCCGCAAGCAGGCGAGCCTCCTCGCTGGGAGCAAGCGCGGCGCGGCGCACCTCTTGGACACAGCTCAGCGTCACACAGAACCGATCGCGAGCGCTGCAATCCCAGCTGCCGGCCAAGCCCTCCGGGCGAAACACTTTTCGGAAAAGCCGCTGCGGCACGCGCACCAGCCCGCCCAGGAGGGACATGCGCAGCAGCCACGGCCAGTCGGCGCCGAACTCCCCACACAGATGCCGTCGCAATCCGCCGATGCGCGCCGCGGCCGACGCGCGGAACAGGCCGCGGTAAAGAACCGGCCAGTTCGGCCGTTGCTGCGCGATTGCCATCGCCCGTTCGAGCCGATCGGAGACGCCGTCCAGCGCCGCAAAGTCCCAGTCTTCCACCGTGCCGTCCAGCTTCAGCGTCTCGCCATCCGAGAACGCTAGGACCGCCGCCGACTCGCGCTCGAGTGCGTCAACCAGACAAGCAACGTACGTCGGCGCCACCAGGTCGTCGTGGCCGGCGAAGAAGAGATAGTCCCCCCGTGCGGCCCGCAGCAATACGTTGGAGTTGCCGACCCAACCCAGCCGATGTGTCTGACGGAGGAGACGAAACCGCGAATCGGCCAGCGCGAAACGCTCACAGATCGGCACCGTCGCGTCCGTCGATGCATCGTCTGAGATCAAGACCTCGAAGCGCGGATAGGTCTGCGCGGCGAGCGCGACAAGCGTCGCTTCGATGAACGACGCGGCGTTCCTCGTGGGCACCAACGCGACCGCACGCGGGAGCCCGATCACGGGGGTCACGACACGGCTTCCCGCTCGAGAACCCGATCGGCCACGATCTTCGCCATCAGCGGTGCCGTCGTCAGCTTTCCCGGCTCGACGCTGTGGTACCCGTCCACTGAGATCACCCCGATCCGCGACCGGTCGTGCAGCGCGCTCTGCACATCGTCGACGTCCGTATACCCGTACGCCACGATGACACCGGCGTCGACGCGAAGCGGCTTCGACGCTCCAATTCCCGGATACCACGCATCGATTGCCGCGATGGTCTCGGCCGCCAGCGACCGCGCCTCGTGCGCGTCGACCTCGCCGCGACACGGGCCGTTCCACGACGCGGGAGTTTGCAGCTCATGCGTCCAGCCACGCAGACCGAGCGGATACCAAGAAAGGTAGGCGGTACCGTTCGGCCGAATCACCGCGTCACCGTAGCGCCCGAGAACCATGGTCGCCGAGGGGCCGCCTCGGAGCGCGTCAGGGAGCCGCACGATGACGCGGAACCTCAGCCGGTGCACCCAACCGGGTTCGGGCGCCAGGCCGCAGGTGCGGTCGATACGCCGGCGGTCTTCCCATAGTGCGTTCACCACGTGGTCCGCGGTGACCTGCCAGAGCCCTTCCGGGCCAGAGCCTTCGATTCGAAGGGCCCCCGCCTTCCGTTCGACGCCCTCGACTCGACGGCGCGGCAAGAACCGGATGCGTGGAGACTCGGCGACGGCTTTGCGAAGCAGCCTGGCCAGCTCGTCGGTATCGATCGCCCGCTCGGCCGTCTCGAACGCAGCGGCGAGGTATTGCGTGTCGAACACTGCTGCGATCTCGTCGAGGCCGCGTTTCTCGAAGAGCCGCGCCGGCCGACCACCGAGGTAGTCCAATGTCGGGTCGTTCGCGAGGCGGTCACGGTACATCGTCTGGACCGAAGCATAGTGCGCCTCGATGTCCTCCGTCGGGATGGCCGAGTCGCTGGCGACCAGGTACACGAACGGTGTAGACGTCGACAGCCTGTCCGCCGCCGAACCGACCCACCTGCTGAGCAGCGAACGGAAGTGCAGGGCACCTTCCAGTTGCATTCTCGCCGTGACCAGCGACGTATCGTTCGCGTAGATGAGCCCGAGGTGGATCTTGCCTTCGTTGCGAAGGCTGGCGCGGTTCACCGGCATCTCGTCTTGATCCAAAAGGGTGACGTCGACGCCGCGACGGGCGAGCTCCAGAGCGGTGCCAACGCCCGTTAGTCCTGCACCAAGCACCGTTGCGCGTGTCACTCGGTCTCCGGAGCGCGCCGCTGCAGCGCCTGCGCAACACCATCGTCGGCGACCGGCTCGGCTCGGCCCTGCATGCGTACCCTGATCGCCCCGCTCATCCGAAAGCCGCTCTCCCCTTAGTACTCTGGTTCATAAGTTCGGCAACGT
>CAZCGA010000140.1:0-9515 GCA_964498075.1 uncultured Binatia bacterium (SeqCode)
CGCGGCGATCGCCGCGGCGAAGGCGCGCGGCCCGGTCAAGGTCGGCGTCATCGGCCTGGGCACCGGCACGCTCGCCGCCTACGGGCGCAAGGGCGATGCGTTCCGCTTCTACGAGATCAATCCGCAGGTGGTCGCGGTGGCGCGCTCGCGCTTCAGCTACCTGTCGGACAGCGAAGCGGGCATCGAGGTGGTGCTCGGCGACGGGCGCCTGAAGCTGGAGCGCGAGCCCGCGCAGGGCTTTGACGTGCTGGCGGTGGACGCGTTTTCGAGCGATTCCATCCCGGTGCACCTCATCACCAGGGAGGCGCTCGCGGTCTACCTGCGGCACATGAAGCCGGGCGGGGTGATCGCGTTCCACCTTTCCAACCGCTTCCTCAGCCTGCCGCCGGTGGTTGGGCGCCTGGCGCAGGAGCACGGCCTGCACGTGACGCTGGTCTCGGACGAGGGCAAGGAAGGCGACGACGACCACACGAAAACGGACTGGGTGCTGATCGCGCGCGATCCGGCGACGCTGCAGGCGGAGGAAATCCAGGCCACCTCGCCCGAACCGCCCGCGGAGCACGCGGCCTGGCGCACCTGGACCGACGACTACTCCAACCTCGTGCAAATCCTCAAGTAGCCGCGCGATGCGCGGTCACCAGGACGGCGCTCAGCGCCTGCGCTGGGCGACGAGCTTGGCGAGCTCCTGCTGCTCCTCGGGCTTCATGCCGTAAGAGTGGTCGGCGTCGGGGAACTTGCCCTCGCGCACTTCCGCCGCATAGCGCTTCAGTGCGTCCACCGCGACCTCCGAGATCTGCGCATAGCGCTTGGTGAACTTCGGCTTGAACTGGTCGAACACGCCGAGCAGGTCGAACGCGAGCAGCAACTGGCCGCAGCTCGCGTTTCCGGCGCCGATGCCGAAGGTGAAGATCTTCACTGCATCATCGACCGCTTTTGCCACCGGCGCAGGCACCGCTTCGATCTCGAAGCCGACCGCGCCGGCTTCCTCGATGGCGATACCGTCCTCGATGATCCGCATCGCCTCGCCGGCGGTGCGGCCCTGCAGCTTGAAGCCGCCGTACTGGTGCATGAAATGCGGGCACATGCCAACATGGCTCATCACCGGCACGCCCGCGTCGGCGATGGCCCGGATGATGTGCGCCTTTTCCCTGCCGCCCTGCATCTTCACTACATCCGCGCCGCCTTCCTTCATCAGGCGCACTGCGTTCGCCACGCCGAGCTCGGGCGTGGCGTAGCTGCCATAGGTCATCGCCACCAGGATCATGCAGTTGGGCGCGCCGCGCCGCACCGCCTGCGAATGCGCGATCATCATGTCGATTGTCACCGGCAGCGTGTTCGGGAACCCGTAGCTGACCATGCCGAGGCTGTCGCCGACCGCCGCAATGTCGATGCCCGCCCGCTCGGCCCAGACCGCCGAGGGATAGTCCGGGATCGAGGCCATGACGACCTTTTCGCCCGCCTTCTTGCGCAGCGCGAGGTCGGGCACGGTGAGTTTCTTGCGTTCTTCGGCCATCGCCTGGTCCTTCCGGTTACGTCGCGCTCAGGCGCGAAACGCGGTTTTCTCTGTTCCCTGGTAGAGCGCCTTGACCTGGCGCGCAACCGCATCGGCATGCGCGGCGAGCGCAGCCTCGTCCAGATCCGCCTTGGGCCGCGGTTCGTAGTCGAAATGGTGGTAGCTGTCGGTGCCGCGCACGAGCGTCGCGGAATCCCGTACCTTGGTCTGGCGCACGTAGGTCGGAATGTACCGGATGGAGAAGCCGATGCGGCGGTCGTCGGTGGGGTTGGCGTCCGAGCCGTGCACGAGCTTGATGTGATGCAGGGACATTTCCCCGGCACCCATCGCGAGACCCACCGCTTTCGCCTTGTCCACCTCGACCGCGATTTCCTGGCCGCGGGAAAGGAGGTTGTCCTTGTGAAACGTGTCCACGTGCGGCAGCTGGTCGATCTTGTGGCTGCCCGGAATGACCTGCATGTAGCCGTTCTCGGGCGTGACTTCGGTGAATGCCACCCACGCAGTGATCACGTCGTCGGGTTCCAGACCCCAGTAGGTCGAGTCCTGGTGCCATGAAACGAAGCCGGGGCTGCGCGCCTCCTTGATGAAGAAATTGGTGGTCCAGCACAGGATATCGGGTCCGATCACATCCTCGACCGCGTCGAGGATCCTCGGATGATGAACCAGCTCGTCCGCCCAGGTGAAAAGCAGATGCATCTTGTGCCGCCAGTTTCCCTGCAGCGGCTGGCCGGTTTTCGCCTCGTGCGCCTCGAGCGCATTGCGGTACTTGCGCGCATCATCGGCGGGTATCACGCGCACCGGCGAGTAGTAGCCGTCGCGCCGGTAGGCCTCGACAGCGGCTGGCGAAAGAAGTTTCGGCATCGTGTTTATCCTCAGGGGGTGATCACATGCTCAGGCACTAACATATCAGAAACTCGTCGAAACGAAACTGCGCCAGGCTTGGCTACCGTTGTGGATGCCTGCGAACGGTCAGCCGCCGATGACGCGCATCACGGCCCGATCCGCGTGCACGTCCGCCGGGCGTCCGCCGAAGATGATCTCGCCGCGCTCGATGACGTAGAGCCGCGTCGCGAACTCGGGAACGTGATGGATGTTCGACTCGACCATGAGCACCGACCGCCCGAGCTTGGTGATCTGGGCGATGCCCGCGGCGACCTCAGGAATGATCGCGGGCGAGAGCCCCTCGAACGGCTCGTCGAGCACCAATAGTTCAGGGTCCAGCGCCAGGGCGCGGGCGATGGACAGCATCTTGCGCTCGCCGCCGCTCATCTCCGGGCCCTTGCGCGCCATGTAGCGCCGGAGCGCCGGGAACACCTCGTACGCCATGGCGATGCGCTCGGCAGCGGGCCGGCCGGCCGGCCGGGTCCAGGTCGAGATCTCGATGTTCTCCGCCACCGTGAGATCGGGGAAGATGCCGCTGCCCTCCGGCGCGAAGCCGATGCCAAGCAGCGCGATCTCGTGGGCGGGCTTCCGCGTCACGTCGGCGCCGCGCAGGGCGATGCGTCCCGAGCGGACGTTGAGCAGCCCGATCGCGCTCTCGAGCGTCGTCGTCTTGCCGGCGCCGTTGCGCCCCACCAGGCAGACCACTTCCCGCTCGCCGACCTCGAGCGAGACTCGCCGCAGGATGTGGCTCGTCTGGATATATACGTCGATGGCACGGACAGCGAGGATGGTCACGCGTGCGCCCGTTGCCGGCCGATCACCATGTCCACCACGTGTGCGTCGGCACGAATGGCGTCCGGCGGGCCGTCCGCGAGCACCTTCCCCTGATGGAGCGCGATGATGCGGTCGGAGTATCCGAACACGATGTCCATGTCGTGCTCGACCTGGATGATCGCGCGCAGGCCCATGCGCTTCGACGCGCCGACGAGCACCTCCATGATGGTGCTCTTCTCGGCCGTGCTCACGCCACTCGTGGGCTCGTCGAGCAGAATGATCTCGGGTTTGAGCGCGAACGCCGACGCAATGTCGACGAGCTTCTTGTCACCCTGCGGGAGCGTGCGCGCCGGAACGTGGCACTTGCCGCCGAGGCCGAACAGCTCGGCCACCTCGAGGGCAGCCTCCTGCACCTCGCGGTCCGCGTCGAGCGATGCGAAAAGCTGCTTTCCCCGCCCGAGCCTGGATACCACCGCGGCCTGCAGCGTTTCGAGCACCGTGAGATCGGGGAAGATATGCACGAGCTGGAAGCTGCGCGCCATTCCCAGCCGCACGAGCGCCGCCGGTCCAATGCCCGCGATGTCCCCGCCCTTGAAGCGCACCGTGCCGGCGGTCGGGCGGAGCACGCCCGTCAGGACGTCGATGAGCGTCGATTTACCCGCGCCATTGGGCCCGATCACCGAGACGAATTCGCCCTCCCTGATCCCCAGGCTCACGCCGTCGAGCGCACAGAACTGGCCGTAGAACTGCCGCAGCCCTTGCGCCTCGAGGATCATCGGCTGCCCGCATCCGTCGGCCGCGCGCGGGCAAAGACGCCCATGAGCCCCGAGGGTGCGAAAATTACGATGAATGCCAGGATCGCGCCGAACACCAGCCGCCAGTAGGGCACGACGGACATCACCGCGTCCTGGAGGTAGATAAAGACGAACGCGCCCAGCACCGGTCCGAAGAAATGGCTGAAGCCCCCCAACAGCACCATGAACACGATGTTTCCGGAGTGGGTCCAGTAGACGAGCGTCGGGTCGACGTTGCCGGTCGGTGGCGCGAGCAGCGCCCCGCCCACGGCAGCGTACACGGCGGAGATCACGAATGCGCCCCAGCGGTAGCGCGTGACCCCGATCCCGAGCGATTCGGCCTTGGCGGGGTTGTCGCGGATCGACCGCAGACACAGGCCGAACGGCGAATGCACTATGCGCCACATGACCAGCGTGGCGAGAATCAGGACCGCGAGCGTGTAGTAGTAGTACGGGCCCACCAGGTAATCGGTCTTCGGCATGTCGAGAGACAGGCCCAGAAGCACCGGCCGCGCCACGGGCATGCCTTCGTCACCGCCGGTGAGAGCGTAGAACTTGAGCAGGAACGTGTAGAACACCATGCCGAATGCGAGCGTCAGCATGCCGAAGTAGATCTTCACGTAGCGTACGCACAGCGCCCCCACCAGGACCGCGACCGCCGCGCCCAGCACTGCCGCAACAAGCAATGTCACCTCCATCGAGCGGATCGGCGTATGGGCAGTCAGAAACGCTCCGGCATACGCGCCGATGCCAATGAAGAGCGCGTGACCGAACGAGACGAGTCCCGTGTACCCGAACAGCAGATTGAGTCCGAGCAGGACCACCCCATACGCCATGACGGGCAGCATCAGCAGCGCATAGTGGATCGGTGCCACCCAGGGGACGACGGCAGCGGCGACGAGCGCCAGGCCAAGGGCGAGACGCCCGCTCATGCCGAGGTCCGGCCGAAGAGACCGTGGGGCCGCCACACCAGCACGGCGATCACGACGAGGTAGATCACCAGCATCTCGAGCGCCGGATAGACCGCAATGGCTACCGCGCGCAGCACGCCCACGACGAGCGCCCCGACCAACGCGCCCCGCATGCTGCCGAGGCCGCCGATCACCACCACGGCGAACGCCTCGACGATCAGCTCGATACCCATCTCGCTCATCGCCGCTGTCGCGGGAATCACCAACGCCCCGCCGAGCGTCCCGAGCGCTGTGCCGAGCGTGAACACCTTGACGTAGACGCGGCCCATGTCCACGCCCAGCGCTTCGGCCATCTCCCGATTGTCGGCGGTCGCGCGGATGATGCGGCCGAACGCTGTGCGCGTGAGAAGCCAACCGATGCCCAGGGCGATCGCGACGCTCGCCGCGATGACGATCAGGTTGTAGACCGGGATGGTCGCGCCCAGCACCGGCGCCTGGCCGTAGGCAAGGTAGAGCCCGCCGGTGGAGCGCGGCGACGTCCCCCAGGTCATGCGGATCAGGTCCTCCATCATGAGCACGACGGCGAACGTGAGGAGGAGCTGGAAGGTTTCGTCGCGGTCGTACACGAACCGCAGCAACCCCCGTTCGACCACTGCCCCCGTGAGGCCCACCAGCAATCCGGCGAGCGCCAGCGGAATGATGAAGAGCGCGGGCGGCCCGCCGGCGCCGATGTACCACTGCACCGCCGAGACGCCCGCGTATGCGCCGAGCGCGTAGAAAGAGCCGCAGGCGAGGTTGAAGATCTTCTGCACGCCGAACACGACCTGCAGCCCAGCCGCGACCAGGAAGAGGATCGCGGCGTGGAACACGCCGCTCAGCAGGACGTTGACGACGTGCGCGGTCGTCACGTCAGGCGTTGCGGGTCACGAAGGAAGGGTGGCAGGAAGTGCGCGCTAGACCTTCCAGGAATCGATCCAGTCGAACAGCTTGGTGTTGCGCGGCTTCATCGCCCGTGTGGTGGAAATCACCTCGATCGGATCGATAGTGACGAAGTCGTAGGCGTTCTTGTGCGTCGTGATGCCCTGGTAGAAATTGCACATCTGGATGTGATCTTCGCGCCAGCTCCGCCGGCCGGAGAGCGAGTCCACTTCGATGCCCTCGAGCGCCTTGACCACCTGCTCCTTGGATGGCCACTGCTTGGCCTGCGCGTAGGCCTTCTCCACCGCGCCCTTGTAGGACTCCGCGCAGAAGTATGCGTGGTCGCACTCGTACGGCGGATACTCGTTGTGCTTCGCCTTGTATTCGCGCACGAACTGCTTGAGCAAGGTGCTGCCCTTGGGATCGTCGAAGTACATTGAGTTGTACCCGAGCAGGATTCCCTCGGGCGTGAACTCCTTCTTGAGCGAATCATGGACGCCGCCGCCGGTGGTGAAGACGGCCTTCATGTTCTTGAACAGCCCGACCGCGGACGCCTGCTTCATCAGGATCGTCGTGTCGCCGGACCAGAACGAGGTCATCAGCAGGTCGGGCTTCGCCTGCTGAATGGCAGCGATGTGAGAGGTGAAGTCCGTCACCCCGAGCTTGGGGAAGAACTCGGCGACCGGCTTCACGTCGATGCCCAGGCGTTTGAGCACGCGCTGGTAGGACTGCCAGCAGTCGTGGCCGTACGAGTAGTCGTTGTTGATGCCGACGATGGTCTTGATCCCCTTGAAGTACTTCGCAGTGTGGATACCGGCCGCGATCGCCTCCACTTCGTTGTCGACGCTCCGGAACGCCCACTTCGGATTGGGCATGGTCTCCTCAACGCCCTTCTGCGTGGTGCCGTCCCACGACAGCCAGGGAGTGGCGAGATCCTCGGCCACCGGACCGAGCGCGAGCGTCACGCCGGTCGAGATGCCGCCGACGACGACGTCCACCTTGTCCTGAAGGATGAGCTTGCGATAGCGCTCGACAGTGTCCTTTGGATTGGACTCCTCCTCAATCACGAGCTCAACCTGGCGGCCGAGGATGCCGCCCGCCTTGTTGACGCGCTCAGCCCACCACTCCGTGCCACGCTGCCCGGCGACGCCGACCGGCGCCGCGATCCCCGCGCGGATCGCAAGGACGCCGATTCGAACCGGCCCGGGCGGCACCCCGGGCCGCGCTTGGGCTTGCACGACCGCCGGCGCCCCGACGGTACCCGCTGCAACGGCAGCGCCTGCGACCTTCAGAAACTCACGCCTGGTGGTGCTCATGTCTCCCCCTCCTCTTTGTAATCGTATAGCGCCCGGCCCGCGATCGAGCCGGAAGGCGCGGCGCGCGAGCCGCCGTCAGCTCAGGCCGGCTGCTGCTCGATCGGCCCGTCGATCGTCACCGGCGCATCCGGCCGACGGAACCGCTCGATAGTGGCCTTCAGCTCGGGCCTGACGTGATCCTCGTTGTAGCCGTTAAACAGCGTCCCGACGAGACCGCGGTTCAGATCGCTCGTCCCCATGACCCAGTCGGCGATCGGAAAGGTCAGGTTGAGGTTCCGCGCCATCATGATCCCGAAATTATGATGCGCGGTGTGATGACGCCGGATGGTGTTGACGAACGGCACGTGGCGCACGAACCAATTGTCGCGCACGTGGCAGCAGTAGTGGAACGTCTCATAGATGAGGTACTGGCCGACCATCGTCACCATGAGGATGTAGCCCACATTCGGGTTCAGCAACCAGCCGAGCAGGAGCGCGAACGGCGTGCCGAGGGCCATGAACGTAAAGAGCGCGCGCCACGGGAAGAAGATGACCCGCCACTCGCGCGTCGAGCTGACCGTCATCTCGCTATCGGTGAAGTACTGGTGGTGCTGGCGTGTGTGCCGGTCGTAGATCGCGCGCAGCGCCCACACGTCGACCAGCCGGTGCATGACGTACTTGTGGATCCACCACTCGAACATGTTGGAGAAGAAAAACACCGGGATTACGAGCAGCCATTCCCAGCTCGCGTTCTCGAGCCGCGACACGCACCACGCGATGACGGACAGGCCGACGACATACATCACCCCAACGTGCACCGGACCGCTGTACAGCGGGTGGATTTGCGCCTGGTACTGCTCGCGGAACTTCAGTTGGCGCTCTGAGGGGTTGTGGTTGTCGACGAGCTCTGCCATGGCCACCTCCTGGAGCATGAATTGTACCGATATGTTAGGCGCATCGCTACGCGTGCCGGCGCTTTTCGACCAGCCCGAGGAATTTCTCGTACTCCTTGTCGTCGACGCGGTAGCTGTGGTCGTCGTCCGGGAACGTTCCCGCCCTGACGTCGGCGGCGTAGGCCTTCAGACCGGCGACCGCGACCTCGGTGACGTTGGCATAGCGCTTGGTGAACTTCGGCTTGAAGTCGGTAAACACCCCGAGCAGGTCGTAGGAGAGCAGGATCTGCCCGTCGGTGCCGGCGCCGGCGCCGATGCCGATGGTCGGGATCTCGAGCTGCTGCGAGATCACGCTGGCGATCTTCGCCGGCACCGCCTCGAATTCGAGCATGAAGCAGCCGGCGTCCTGGATTGCGAATGCGTCCTCGAGAATCTTCATGGCCGCATCCGCCGTGCGCCCCTGGATCCTGAAGCCGCCGAACATCGCGATGGTGTGCGGCGTGAGCCCGATGTGCGAGGCGGTCGGAATGCCCGAGTCGACGAGCGCCTTGAGGATATGCGCCTGCGACTTGCCGCCCTGCGGCTTGACCGCGTCACACAGCGCCTCCTGCATGAAGCGGGTCGCGTTCGACAGTGCGCGCTCGATCGTGTGGTAGCTCTGATAGGGCATGCAGCCAAGCACGAAGGTGTTCGGCGCACCGCGCCGCACTGCGGCCGCGTGCAGCACCATCATGTCCATTGTCGCCGGGATGGTGTTCGGGTGACCGTGGCAGGTCATCGCCAGGCTGTCGCCGACCACGCACACGTCGACGCCGGCGGCCTCCGCCCATTTTGCGGAGGTGTAATCGAGGACCGACGTATAGACCATCTTCTCGCCGGTCTTCTTCGAGTCGCGCAGCTCGCTGATCGTGCGCTTCTTGCGTTCTTCGGCCATCCTTCTCTCCCCGGGTGCAGCGGCGCGCTCAGGCGCGCAAAGCGGACTTGTCCGTGCCCTGATAGAGCGCCTTTACCTGGCGCCCGATCGCATCGGCATGCGCGGCGACCGCCTCGTTGGATAGCAGTTTTGGCATGGTTCGATCTCCGGCGGCGGGGCTCGTCCCCCGGGACGGCCTGGACCCGCAGATCATATACGGTCGAGGTGCACTGCCACAATCGCATTGCCGGGCTGGATTGCGAGCGAGGGCTTGACTGCTGCATCGCCACGGTGCAAGGTTCCCTCAGGACAACGTCCACCAGGGGGAGACAGGCAATGACGACATCCAGAAGAAAGTTCCTGAAAACGGCTGCTATCGCGGGTGCGGGCGGTGCGATCGCGGGCGCCCCTGCGGTCGTGAGAGCGCAGCAGGTCACGACCTGGCGCGCGCAGACGCTGTGGAGCGCCGCGGAACTGACCCACAAGTGCTTCGTGGATTTCTGCGACCGCGTCAAGGCCGCATCGAACGGCCGGCTTGTGATCCAGCCGTTTGCCGCCGGCGCGGTCACGGGCGCATTCGAAACGCTGGATGCGGTCACCGCAGGGGTGTTGCAGGCGCAGG
>CAZCGA010000140.1:9525-15717 GCA_964498075.1 uncultured Binatia bacterium (SeqCode)
TTCGGCTACCAGCATCCCTGGCAGGCGGAAGCGTGGTTCTACCACCGGGGCGGCCTGCAGATGCTCCGCGAAGCCTATGCCAAGTACAACGCCTATCCGGTCGGCGTGAGCTGGTGGGGCGTGGAGTCCATCGTTTCGAAGAAACCGATCAACAAGATGGAGGACTTCAAAGGCGTCAAGTTCCGCTCGCCGCAGGGCATGACCGCCGAGATTCTCACCAAGCTGGGCGCCTCGATCGTCGTGCTCCCCGGCGGTGAGGTGTATTCCGCGCTCGACAAGGGCGTGGTGGACGCCGCCGACTGGGCGACGGTGTCGATGAACGAGCGAATGGGCTTCCATGCCATCGCGAAAAACCCGACCAAGCTGTTCCACTCCATGCCGATGCAGGAGTTCGCGGTCAACATGGATGCCTGGAAGAAGCTGCCCGACGATCTGAAGGCGCTGCTCTCCACCGGGGTGCGCGAATGGACCTGGGACCAGGTGCAGCGCGTCGCGGTCGACGATGCGCGCGTGTCGAACGAGCTGGCCGCGAAGGGCGTCAACACCGCGGCATGGCCGGAGAGCGAGATGGCGAGGATCCGGCCGCTGGCGCAGCGCACCTGGGAGGAGTGGTCGAAAAAGACGCCCCTCGCCAAGGCGGCGTATGACTCGCAACTGGCCTGGCTCAGGGACCTCAAGGTCGTTGCTTGACGCAGCAGGATCGCGCGGCTGGGGGCGATAGCGATCCCCCCCCGGCGCGGGTTTCGCTGCCCGATCGCTATTGCGATCTCGTCGATCGCGTCAACAGTTGGGTCGGGCGCTTCTGGGCGCTTGCGATCTTCGGTGTCACGCTGGCAGTTCTCTACGAAGTGGTCTCGCGAAGCGTGTTCGGCCGGGGGACGCTGTGGAGCAATGAGACCACCGTCTACCTGTCGGCGGTCGCGTACCTGGTCGGCGGCGGGTACGCGCTGGCGCACCGCCGCCATGTGCGCATCGACCTGATCTACGAGCGCTTGTCGCCCAGGGCGCGAGCGGGTCTGGACCTGTTCACCTTCATTTTCTTCCTGGTCTATGCCGGCGCGCTGATCTGGGTCGGCACCACCATGGGGTGGACCTCGTTCCAGCAGGGCGAAGGCACCGGAACGCCGTGGAATCCGCCGATCTGGCCGGTCAAGCTCGCGATCCCGGTCGCAGCCGTGCTGCTGCTCCTGCAAGGTATCGCCAACCTGCTGCGTGACACCGGCGTGGCGCGTCCGGACAGCCGCGCGTCGTGAGCATCGAACTGCTGAGCCTGCTGTTCGTGGCGGTATTCGCCGCCGTCCTGCTCACCGGACTGCCGCTTGCCTTTGCCACCGGAGCGGTGGCCGTGGTGTTCGCGGTCGCGCTGTTCGGCTGGCCCGGGCTGACGCTGGTGGTCAGTCGCGTGTTCACGCTGATGGGCAATTACGTGCTGGTGTCGGTGCCGTTGTTTGTCTTCATGGCCTGCGTGCTGGAACGCGCCGGCATCGCGGAGGCGATCTTTCGCGCCGCCCACGTCTGGGCCGGACGCATGCGCGGCGGGCTGGCAGTCGCGGTCATCATTTCCTGCGCGCTGATGGCGACCATGGTGGGCGTCATCGGCGCGGAGATCGTCACCATGGGGGTGGTAGCGCTGCCAGCGATGCTGGCGCGGGGCTACAAGAAGGAGCTGGCGCTCGGTTGCATCTGCGCCGGCGGCGGCCTGGCAACGCTGATCCCGCCCAGCGTGGTGTTCATCATGTACGGCCTGACCGCGGGGGTTTCGATCGGCGAGCTGTATGCGGCCGGCGTCGTTCCCGGGCTGATGCTGGCGGCGATGTACATCGCCTACATCATCATCCGCTGCCACCAGAGGCCGGACTTCGCACCGGCCGCGAGCGAAGCGGAACTGGCAATTACGCTGCGGGAGAAGTTCGGCCTGTTGCGAGAGCTCATCGTTCCGGCGCTGGTCGCTTTCGGCGTGCTCGGTTCGCTGTATTTCGGTTGGGCGACGCCCACCGAGGCGGCTGGCGTCGGCGTCCTCGGCGCGGTGCTCGCGATGTGGTGGAACGGCAAGCTGGCCTGGACCAAGCTGCGCTTCGCGGCCGAAGACACGGCCAAGGTCACGGTAATGCTTTACTGGCTCTTCTTCGGCTCCTCGGCACTGATCGGCGTATACACCCTCGCCGGCGGCACCAAGCTCGTCCAGGACGTGATGACCTCGCTGCCGGTCGGGCCGATCGGCGTCGTGATCATGATCCAGGTCATCTGGATCGTGCTGGGCTGCTTCATCGACTGGATCGGCATCCTGCTGCTGACGGCGCCGATCTTCGTGCCGGTGGTGATCGCGCTTGGCTTCGACCCGGTGTGGATGGGTGTGTTGTTCTGCATGAATATGCAGATCTCCTACATTTCGCCGCCATTCGGCCCGGCGGCGTTCTACCTCAAGGGGGTCACGCCTGCGGGCATCTCCCTCGGCGACATCTTCGCGTCGATCTGGCCTTACCTGGGCCTGCAGATCGTAGGCCTCGGCCTGGTCATCGCGTTCCCGCAGATCGCCCTCTGGCTGCCGGGCACGATGGCGAAGTGAAGGTGCCGCCTTGCAACGTTCGCTGGATGCAGTGGTCGATGTCATGCGCGTGCAGGCAAGCGGCGACCCCGCGGTCGCGGTGTTGCCGGTGGCGGGGCACGAATCCGCGTCTGAGGAGTCCTGCGAGATACTGATCGCGGGCGGCGGCACCGGCGGAGTCGCCGCCGCGCTTGCGGCGGCAAGGGCCGGCCGGCGCGTGGTACTTCTCGAAGAAACGGACTGGCTGGGCGGCCAGATGACCGCACAAGGCATTTCGGCGCTCGACGAACACGAGCACATCGAGGCTTTCGGGGGCACGGCGAGTTACTACAGGATGCGCGCGATGCTGCGCGATCACTACCGCGGCCGCGCCGGCGAAGCCGGGCGCCGTCCCGATTTCAATCCCGGCACCTGCTGGGTGACGCGGCTGGCATTCGAGCCGCGCGTCGCCGTCGGCGTGATCGAGCAGATGCTGCAGCCGTACGTCGAGGCCGGCCGGCTTGCGATCCACCGCAGGATGAAAGCCGTTGCCGCGACGACCGAGAGTGATCGTGTCACCGCCGTCATCGCGATGGGACTCGATGGCGGGCACCTGGTCCGGTTCCACCCCGAAGTGGTCATCGACGCAACCGAACTGGGCGATCTGCTGCCGTTGTGCGGGGCGGAGCATGTAGTAGGCGCGGAGACCGTCGCGCAGACAGGCGAGAAGCAGGCGCAGCCCATGGAGGCCAAGCCGCATTGCGTGCAGAGCTTCACCTATACCTTCGCCTGCGAGCGCTGCGGCGACGGCGAAAACCATGTCATTCCCCGTCCGGAGAAGTACGAGCATTACAGATCGGCGCAGCCCTACAGCCTCCGGATCGAAGTCCATGGCGGCGAGATCTACGGGGAGACGAGCGGCTGGCTCGAGTACCGGCTGTATGACGCGATGCCGGGGACCAAGGGCGGGCTGTGGACTTACCGGCGCCTGCTCGACCGGTCGCTGTTTGGCGGTCATGACATCACGATGTTCAACTGGCCGGGCAACGACTACCGCAATCAAAGCATCATCGGATGCGGGCCGATCGAAGTCGCAAGAGCGTTGCAGGACGCAAAGCGCGTGAGTCTGGGATTCCTGTACTGGTTGCAAACCGAGCTGGCTGCGCCCGAGCTACGCTTGCGTGCGGACGTCATGGGCACGATAGACGGCCTGTCGAAGCATCCTTACATCCGCGAATCGCGCCGCATCCGGGCGAAGAAAACGATTGTCGAGCAGGAAGTGTCGGAGCACTACCAGAGCGGGCCGCGCGCGGCCCATTTTGCTGATTCCGTCGGCGTCGGCTGGTATCCGATCGACATCCACCGCTCAGGCCCGGAGGATGTCGGCGCCAGTTGCCGCACCAAGCCGTTCCAGATTCCCCTGGGGGCCTTGTTGCCGGTGCGCATCGTCAACCTGATTGCCGGTGGCAAGAACCTGGGCACCACGCATATCACCAACGGCTGCTATCGCCTGCATCCGATCGAGTGGAACATCGGCGAGGCCGCCGGGGCGTTGGCCGCGTTCGCGCTCGAGGAGCGCGTCTCGCCCGCTGCGGTGCGCGAGCTCGCCGATCTGCTCAAGCGGTTCCAGCGCCGCCTGCTCGACGACGGCGTGCCGCTCGCCTGGCTGACCGACGTTGGGGTGGACCATCCGGCTTTCGTCCCCAGCCAGCTCATGTTCATGAACGGCGAGCTTGCACCGGGCGCCGATCTGCTGTTTCATCCCAAAGCGCGATGACGAATCTCTGCGAAGGAGGACTGACATGACACCGGAACTGGTTCTCAGGATCCCGCCGAAGGTGCTGACCCAGGCGCAACGCGAGTTCTACTTCAGCGAGGGCTATCTTTGCGTGGAGCGTGCCATCGGGGGCGAGTGGATCTCGAAGCTGCGGGCGGCGACCGACGAGCTGATCGAGCGCAGCCGGGCGGTGACGAAACCGGATGCGATTTTTGATCTCGAGCCCCGGCACCGCGCCGACGCGCCGCGGCTTCGCCGGGTGTCGAACCCCGTCGAGCAGCACCCGGTCTTCTGGGACTACTGCCTGAACTCGGCCATGCCGGACATCGTTGCCGACCTAGTCGGGCCCGACGTGAAGTTTCATCATTCCAAGCTCAATTTCAAATGGGCGCACGGCGGCGAGGAGGTGAAGTGGCACTACGACATCAGCTTCTGGCCGCACACCAACTATTCGCCGCTCACGGTGGGAACATACTTGTATGACTGCGGCATGGAGCAGGGGCCGCTCGCCGTGATGCCGCGGAGCCATAGGATCGACCCGATGCTTTCGCAGTACGACGCGAAGGGCAACTGGACGGGATGCCTGTCGGACGCCGATTGCGCGAAGCTGGATCTGTCCAAGGCCGCGTTCCTCCCCGGCCCGGCGGGTTCGCTGACAATACACAACTGCCGGACGCTGCACTATTCGGCGAGGAACGATTCGGATCTCGGCCGGCCGCTGCTGCTGAATACGATGACCTCGGCGGACGCGTTCCCCTATACGGTGAACCCGATCAAGCCGAAGCACGACCAGTTCGTGCTGCGCGGTAAGCGCGCGCTATTTGCGCACCACGATCCACGGCCGTGCCTGATACCGCCGGACTGGTCGAAGGGCTACACGTCGATCTTCGCGCTGCAGCAGGAAGAAAAAGAGGAAGTGGTGGCGCGCTGACCCTGTCAGGCCGAAAGGAAGCCGAGCAAGCGCTCGGCGAGCATCGCAGGCTGCTCCTCGGGGATGAAATGCCCGCAGTCTGGCAGCGCGCCCCCTTGCACGTTTGACGCGATGGCGCGCAGCGAGTCGAGCGGCTCCTCGCCGCGCCCCCGTGCCTCGGCCCTGGCGCCACCGAGTGCGAGCACCGGCATCGGGAGGCGGAATCCTGACGCGAGGATCGCGCGATTATCTGCCTGGTCCTGCGGAATATTCCGGTAATACGCGAAACCTGCCCGCAATGCGCCCGGCTGGCTGTAGCAGCGGACGTACTCGTCGATATCGGCCTCCTGGATCGCATCGCGCTGCCAGCAGAACGCTTTGTAGAACCAGCTAAGGTATTCGCGCTCGCGTCCCTGGACCAGAGTCTCGGGAAGGTCCGGCGTCATGTGGAACGCGTGGTGCCAGCGCCTGCCGCCCTGCGAGATGTCTGGACCGATGCCCGGGATCGTCACGTCGAGAATGGTGAGGGTCCTGACCGATGCCGGGTCTGCGCAAGCGAGCGCAAACGCGGTTGGTCCGCCCCAGTCGTGGCCGACCAGATGGAAGCGTCCGAGTTGAAGCCGCCCGCACATTTCCCTGAGATCGGATGCAATGGTCTTCTTGTCGTAACCGTCTGCCGGCCTTGAGCTGTCCCCCAGTCCGGGCAGGTCCGGAACGACTAACCGGTAGTGCCCGGCGAGCAGAGGCATCAGCTTGCGCCACTCGTGCCAAGTCTGCGGCCAACCGTGCAGCAGCACGACGGGGATGCCGGAGCCCGC
Source organism: uncultured Binatia bacterium (SeqCode) (assembly GCA_964498075.1). Taxonomy (GTDB): domain Bacteria; phylum Desulfobacterota; class Binatia; order HRBIN30; family HRBIN30; genus CAZCGA01. Next base: position 15,555 of record CAZCGA010000140.1, read on the forward strand.
GGTAACGACGTGCAGCGTGACCCGCGTGAGCCGAAGGGTTTGGTGCTCCATCAGGCGCTAGACGACCGCGCCCTCAGTTTCATCCTTGCCGCGCTCCTTCTTGGTTGGGCGGATGAACTGGCTGCGGTCGACGCCCAGCCACATCACCAGCGGGCTCGCCACC
>CAZCGA010000141.1:0-15591 GCA_964498075.1 uncultured Binatia bacterium (SeqCode)
TGACGGCGCGGCAGACGTCGAAGCCGTTCATCTTCGGCATCATCACGTCGAGGAACACCAGCCGCGGCTGCTCCGCCTTGATCAGCTCCAGCGCCGCCTGCCCGTTGTCGGCGTCAGCAGCTCGACGCCCTGGTCTTCCAGTTCCTCCAGTGTTTGCTGAATGAGGGACCGGATGTGCGCCTCGTCATCGACGATCAGGATTTTCATTTCACCCCCTTACCTTCCCAAGGAGAATCACGAAAGCGCGAAACCTCGAGAACACGAAAAAGAGTATGAACGCTGAAATCTTTATCGGCTCTTGTTCCCATTTCGTTCTTTCGTGTTTTCGTGATCTCCGCGGATCGGGTTTCGTCAGCTAGTCAGGCCTGTGAGCTCGAACGCAATCGCCGGCTCCTGCCGCCCCTTGACGAACATCGGCGGCAGCTCGGTCGCAGCTACCCGGTCGGCCACCAACCGGTACGTCGCTTCCGACAGCAGAATGTGACCGGGATAGGCGGCGCTCTCCAACCGCTGCGCCAGGTTCACCGTGTCGCCGATTGCGGTGTAGTTGAACAGCTCGCTGGTGCCGACGTTGCCAACGATCGCCGGGCCGGTGGTGATGCCGACGCTGAAGTGCAGTTGGTGGTGTAGTTCCATCGAGCCGCGATGGGCTTCGATGGCGCGCCGCATCGCCAGCGCCGCACGCACCGCGCGCCGGGCGTGATCGGGCTGGGCGTCGGGCGCGTTCCAGAAGGCCATGACTGCATCGCCGAGGAACTTGTCGAGCGTCCCCTCTTCCTCCAGCACCGCCTGCGCCGCGAGTGACAGATACGAGTTCAACACCTTGAAGAGGGTTTCGGGCTCGGTGCGTTCGCTGAACGGCGTGAAGTTGTGCAGGTCGGCGAACAGCACGGTGATGGTGTGGCGGTCGCCGTCGAGACGGAGATGGCTGGCATCGGAGAGCAGCCGGTCGCGCACGCGTGGGGCAACCACCCGCCCGAACGTCTGGCGAATACGATCACGTTCGGCTTCCGCCCGGCGTTGCTCGGTCATGTCGTTGATCACAATGGCCGCGCCGTTGCTGCCACGTTCAGCACTGCGGATCGGCGTGCACGACAAATACAGGTGCAGCAAGCCGCGTTCGGGAATCGTGGAGGACAGCTCCTCGCCGAGGGTCACCGCTTGATGCTCGACGGTGGCGGCCGCGATGGCAGCCAGTCTGGACAGTGGCTGGGCCAACGCTTCATCCAGCCGGGTGCCGATCACCGAGTCGCGGTGCAGCCCCAGGATCTGCGCCGCGGCGGGGTTGCAGAGGGCGATCTGGTGCAGCCGATCGGTCGTCAGCACGCCCGATGCGATCGACGCGAAGACATCGTCCATCAGGTTCTTCATCTCCAGCGTCTCGCTGAGCGTGCGCTGCAGATGGGCGAACAGCCGGGCATTCTCCAAAGCGAGCCCAGACGGCGCCGCGAGAGCGGTGAGCAGCTTCTCATCGTTGGCAGTGAAGATCGGTGCTGCCGAGCGGCCGAGGACAATCCCGCCCAGCACCTGCTCATTGGTGCACAGCGGCGCCCACAGAATCGCCGCATACGCGGAGCCGTCACCGGGGAGATCGGTCAGGATCGCCGCCTTGCCGCTCTCCGACGCCTGATCCAGAAAGGGCTGCACGGCGGCATGCAAAGCGCTCACCTCAGCGGCGCCGCCGAAGCTCGCCTTCACCTCGCGGGGTCCGCCGTCAACTGCCGAGAGGAATACGAGTCCCGCGTCGGCCGTGATCAGCTTGCTCTCTTGCAACATCAACTGCGGGATCGCGTTCGGGTCGAGTGAACGGCCGATCGTCTCGCCGATGCGATACAGCAGGTTGACCTCGCGGTAGCCCTGCAGGGCTTCGGTAGCGATGTCGCGCTTCTCGATCCCCTGCGACAGCAGCGCGGAGACCGTGCGGTGCAGGACGCGCTCGGCAACGCCGTGCAGGTCCGAAGCATCACCACGCGCGACCAGCATGCCGACCTGCTGCGCGCCGGCGAGCAGCGGATAGTATCGGCACCCATACGCCTGCTCGCCGCCGAGCACCTTGCTCAGCGACTCGTGCGGCCAGTGTCCGGCGCTGGCGAGCGGCCGCCGGTCGGTTCGCACCAGCGCCAACCCGAGGTTGGGAACCAGCGCGGCAAACGATTCCAGCAGCGCCGTTGCCTGCCGCGGGCGCAGGAGACGCTGCACGCTCATGCTCTCCTCTGTACTCATCCTCCCCCTCCGACGCGACCTGAGGGTGCGCGTCACAGGATTTTTGGTCGCCTGCAGTGTGGACTGGAGTTGAGATACGACGCCTGGAACGCGCCAGTCAAGCGCGGGCAACGAGCTGTAGCGTAACTACTGCACCACGCGGGTCGACCTTCGGGACCCAGTCTGCCGCGATGTGGATGGGCAGGTTTGGGATCCACCGACCGCGCCGCTGCCGCCACAGCACGCGGTCGCCTTGGCGAACCACCAGCTCGCCGGCGTCGCGCAGCTCGCTGACGCGCACGATGAAGTGACCGTGCGGCGGCGATTGTCGGTCAACGCTGATGGCACTCGGCGAAACCCACCGCACTGGGTTCTCGCATGTGACGGGAATGGGTGCCGGTTCGGGCCAGTCGCCGGAGTCGAGAAAGGCGCCGATGGCACGCGCGGCGTGGCGGCCGCTCAAGGCGGCAACGTCGGCGGTCTCGGCGCCGTGCAACAGGTTGCCGGCTGCGAACACGCCACGAGCCGAGGTGCGCAGCCCGCAGTCGATGCGCGGCGCCTGCGTTCCAGGGTCCATCAACAGCCCGCCGCGCCGCGCCAGCTCGTGGTCCGGAATCCAATCGCCGGTGAACACCACCGTGTCACACTCCAGTTGGCGCACCGAGCCGTCGCGCAAGTCAGTCACCTCGACCGCTTCGACGCGGCCCCGGCCGATGATGTTGGTCAGGCGATGCGAGGTGAGGATCGGGACGCCCAGGCGGGTCGCGCTGATCCACTTGTACGGAAGATAGGTTTGGTGTTGCGGGTGCTCGGTCACCATGGCGGCGGTCGTTGCGCCACTGTGCGCGAGCGTCAGGACAGCGGAGAAGCTGACGTGCTCGGCGCCGACCACGACAGCCCGACGGCCGACGGGCTGATGGTGAAGGTAGACGAACTGCTGCAACGTCCCCGTCGTGAACACCCCCGCCGGCCGGTCGCCCGGCACCAGCCGTGCCGGCCGCGGCCGCTCGCGGCAGCCGGTGGCGAGCACAATGGCGCGCGCGGTGATCTCTTCGATGCCCCCGGAGCTGGTGAGGTTCAGGGTCGTCGGTCCAGACCAGCGGGTGACACTCACACCTTTACGCACCTCGACTCCCGCGTGCTCCGCAAGGCGCAGGTAGCGCGCGGCGTACTGCGGTCCGGTGAGCAAGCGATGCAGGTCGCGCAGGCCGAAGCCGATGTGCGCCGCGTGACGCGGGATGCCGCCCGCCTCCTCCTCGCGATCGACGACGAGCACGCGCGCCACGCCGAGCCGGCGCAGCTCGATCGCCGCGGCCAGCCCCGCGGGTCCGCCGCCGACGACGAGCACGTCGACCGCAGCGGAGGTTGCGGAAGTCATCGCATCACCTCGCGCGGCTGCAGATGCGTGCGGAAGGTCGATGCACGTGCAGAGACGTGCTTCGAGAGCCTCAGCACGAACGGCTGCGGAGTCATCTCATCCAAGATGGAGATCCCCTTTCCGTTCACCCTGAGCTTGTCGAAGGGTCTGCCTCGCGTCCACCTGCAAGATCGCGGGATGCGTTCTCCAGACCCAGCAGCGTCGCAACGCTCTCGCCGGTCGCTTCGGCGAGGAGATTGGCGACCTGCGCGGCGCAGAAGAAGCCCTGGCAACGACCGAGCAACGCCCGGGTGCGGCGGCGCAGGCCGTCGAGCGTGCGCGCCGGAATCACCGACCGGGTTGCATCGAGCATCTCTCCACGACTCACGCGCTCGCAGTGGCAGACGATGCGGCCGTAGTCCGGGTTCGACGCGATCATCTCGGCGCGCTGGTAAGGGCGTGGAAGCGCCTCGCCGATGTTCGGCATGCACACGGGCTTGAAGTCGTCCTTGAGTTGCAAACACAGGCCGGCATCGCGCAAGCCTTCCACGACGTACTCGGCGATGGCCATCGAGGCGGACAGACCGGTCGAGCGAATGCCGCCGACGCACACGTAGCGTTGCGCCGGATGGAAGGCGATCTGGTAGTCGCCGTGCTCGGTGGCGGCGCGCAGGCCGACGTACACCGCTGTCACCTCCTCCGTCATCAGCTCCGGCACGATGCGCCGCCCCTTCTCGCAGAGGCTCGCGATGCCGGCGCCAGTCGAGGCGGTGGCGGTCTTGTCGGCAACGTCCTCAGCGGTCGGACCGAGCACGACGTTCCCGAAGACCGTCGGGCTGACTAGTACGCCCTTGCTCACCTTCGTCGGCACCGGCAACAAGATGTGATTCACCAGCGGCCGGGCAAGCTTGTCGAAGACGATCAGCTCGCCGCGCCGCGGCACGACGGTGAACGTGGCGTGACCGAACATCCGCTCGATGACGTCGGCGTACAGACCGGCGGCGTTGACCACGTAGCGGCTGCGGAACGCCGCGACCGGCGTGGCCAGCGTGTAAACGCCCTCCCCCGCCGGCTCGACCGACTGGACCGAGCTCCCGAGCGCCAGCTCGACGCCGTTGAGTACCGCCTGCGTTGCGAACGCCAGCGGCGTGGTGAACGGGCAGATGATGCTTTCATCCGGAATCGCCAACGCGCCGAGCGCGCCGGTTCCGAGATGTGGCTCGGCGCGATACAGCTCCCCAACCGTCACGGGCCGCGTCGTTGTATACTCGTTGCGTGCGGCGTTCTCGGCAATCCTCGTGAGCGCCGCGAGCTGCTCGGCGTCCCAGGCAACCAGCAACGCGCCGATGCGCTCGATGGGAATGCCGGCGTGCGGCCCGTACTCGCCGAGCAGCGCGTGTCCCCGCCGCACCAGACGCGCCTCGAGGGTGCCGGGCTTGGCATCGAAGCCGGTGTGCAGCAAGGCAGTGTTCGCCTTGCTTGTGCCGGTGCCGACGTCGGGCGCCGCCTCGATCAGTACGCAGTGCAGCCGGTAGCGGGACAGCTCCCGCGCGATCGCCGCGCCGACCACGCCGGCGCCGATGATGGCGACGTCGAAGAGCGGAGCCGTGGTACCGCGTCGGCCGTTTTCCATTTCCCTCCTTCTATGCGATCGGAGGTACGGCAGTGCGGGGAGCAGGGGATTCCATGGGCTATCGGCGTGCGTCACGCGACGCGATCATTCAGCAAGACATCCGTGACCTGCACCATCTCGGCTACGCGCAACAGCTGTATCGCGAGATGGGCGGCTTTTCCAACTTCGCCATCTCGTTCTCAGTCATCTCGATCCTCACGGGTGCGATCCAGCTCTTCGGCTATGGACTGCAATTCGCCGGGCCGCTCATCAACACGGTGGGCTGGCCGCTGGTGAGTCTCTTCGTGCTCTGCGTGGCGGCCTCGATGGCGGAGCTGGCGTCCGCTTACCCGACCGCCGGCGGCTTGTACTTCTGGGCGCATCGTCTCGGCGGCTACAAGTGGGCCTGGGTGACTGCGTGGTTCAACATGATCGGCCAGGTGACGATCACCGCGGGCATCGACTACGCCGCCGCGGTGTACATCGTCGGCGCCGTGAACCGCAGCTTCGATATCCACCTGCCCACCGATGCGCTCGCGACGCTGGCCGCGATGGTGGTGATCATGATCCCGCAGATGCTCATCAACACCTTCGGCATTCGGCTCACAGCGCGGCTCAACGACTTCAGCGTGTACTGGCACATCGGCGGCGTGCTGGTGATCGCGTTGCTCCTGACCGGCTTCGCGCGACACCGGCAGCCGCTCAGCTTCTTGCTCAGCGGCGCGATCACCGTGGAGCCGCAGGATCTCGCCGCAACGTTCGCCATCGGCCCGATCACCGTCGACTCGATCATGCTGCGCTTCGCTGGGCTGCGAGACCTGTACGCCGGCGGTGGCTTGGCACTGGCGTTCGTCCTCGGCCTCTTGCAGGCGCAGTGGACCTACACCGGCTACGACGCTTCGGCGCACGTGGCCGAGGAAACGATCATGGCGCGGCTGAACAGCGCCTGGGGCGTGTTTCTGTCCGTGGCGGTCTCCGCCGTCGTCGGTTACGTGATGCTCCTCATTCTCACGCTGCACGTCCCCGACATTCGGTCGACCGTGGACGCCGCCAACGCCCCGGCGGTGCTCTACATCGTCTACTCCAACCTCCAGCCCGTGTCTGCCGATGTGGTGGCAGTCATCATCGGCGTCGCGATGTGGTTGTGTGGACTGTCGTCCATCACCAGCATGAGCCGCATGTGGTTCGCCTTCGCGCGCGACGGCGGGATGCCGGGCTACACCTTCATCCAACGGATTCACCCGCGATGGCGAACGCCGGCGTGGGCGATCGTGATCACCTGCACCCTCGCCGTCCTGCTGACGGCGTACGCCGCGTTGTACTCCGTCGTCGTCGCGATCAGCACGACCGCGCTCTATCTCGCATACGCGATTCCCATCTACCTCAACCTGCGCAACAAGCTGCGCCATCGCGGCGAGTACACGACGCCATCGACGGCACCGTGGAGTCTCCGGGGCTGGGGGCTGGCAATCAACGCCTTGGCGGTGCTGTGGGTCGGATGCATTACCGTGCTGTTCTCCATCCCGCCCAACGAGCTGGCCGGCTGGTCGATGCTTCTTCTCGGTCTGTTCATGACACTATACTGGCATCTGGACGCCAAGAGTCGCTTCAGCGGCCCGAAACCCGCCAGCGAGGCGGAGCTGCGACGCCTTGAAGCAACGTTGCTCAGCGCCGGCCGACCGCACGCCTCGGATTGACGACTCACGTGCGCAAGTCCTTGGTTACCTCGGCGACACGCCGCCACGTCTGCAGGCGCGACTCCGCCTCGTCCGCGCTGATGCGCGGCTCGAAGGTCGCTGCGGGTGACCAGCCGCCAACGACTTCCTCGGCGCCGCGCGCATCACCCACGCCCAGACGCGCGAACGCCGCAACCCCCAGCGCCGTCGCGTTGGGTGACGGATACACTTCGACCGGCACTTGCAGGAGGTCGGCTTGCGTTTGCATGAGCAGGTGGGAACGCGTCAGGCCGCCGTCGACACGCAGGCGAACCAGTGGCTTGCCGAGGTCACCGTCGACCGCCCGCGCCAGCCACGCCACCTGCGCGGCGATCCCATCAATGACGGCGCGTATCAGGTGGGCGCGCTCGGTCGCCAGTGACAGCCCGACGAACGCGCCGCGCGCCGTCGGCCGCCAGAACGGTGCAGCCAAGCCGGCAAGGCTCGGCACGAACACCACGCCACGGCTATCGCGCACTTGGCCGCCGAGCTGGTCGAGGTCGCGCGGCGCATCGATCAGGCCGAGCTGCTGCAACCAATCCACCGCCGCGCCGACCGTGTACACCTGGCCGTCGAGGCAATAGGTGGTCTCCCCGCCGAGCCGCCAGGCCACGGAGCTGACCAGGCCCGACCTCGAACGGCGCGCGCGCCTGCCGACGGTGGTCAGCAGAAACGCTCCCGTGCCGTACGTGCACTTCGCTTCGCCCGTTTGCAGGCATGCCTGCGCAAACAGAGCGGCTTGCTGATCCACCGCAAGCCCGGCCACGGGGACCGCAACGCCGAAGACCGAGGCCTCCCCGATCGGCACCGCGCAGTCGACGATGCGCGGCAGCGACTCGGGATCGACCTCGAACACCTCGCACGCTTCGCCGGACCAGGCGACCGCATCGAGATCGAGGAGCAGCGTGCGCGACGCCGTCGCCGCATCGGTCACGTAGGCGCCGGTGAGCCGATGCAGCAACCAGGCGTCCGTCGTCGTGCAGACGCCGTCCGGCGTCCCGTGCTCGCGCAGCCAGCGCAGCTTGGGCGCGGCGAAGTAGGGATCGAGCGGCAGACCCGTGAGCGCTTGCAGCCGCTCGGCATGACGACGCAAGCGCTCGCAGATGGCCGTGGCGCGTCGATCTTGCCAGGAGATCGCTGCCGACAGCGGCTTGCCGGTCGCGCGTTCCCACGCGAGCACAGTCTCGCCTTGATTGGCCAGGCCGACAGCGGCAACCGCTTCCCCGGCGCGCGCCAGCGCGGCGCGCCCGGCGGAAACGACGGACCGCCACAGCTCCTCCGGATCCTGCTCGACACCGCCGTCGCCGACGGTACGAGGATGGACATGCACCTCCGCCTCGGCGAGCACTCCCCGCTCGCGTGAGACTACGAGCGCCTTGGTGGCCGACGTCCCCTGGTCGATGGCGAGGATGTTCACCTGAGGCGTCGCGCTCACTCTGCTGTGGCACCGAGCCGTTGCAGCTCGCGGCGCGCCGGCTCGTAGGTCGGATCGAAGTCGAGCGCCTTCCGTAGGGATGCAATGGCTTCGTCCTTCGACGTCGACTCGACACGCCGCGCCTGCCGGTGCAGAAACAACGCGAAGTTGCGCTGGCTGCGCTCGGCGTTGTCGTGGGCATCGCGTGCATCCTGCGGCCGGCCCGCGGCCTCATACATCTGCGCCAGCGCCAACCACTCACGAGGCGAGACCGGGTCTTGCGCAAGGAACTGGAGCATCAGACGAACGCCGGCCTCGCCGTGTCCGCTCGCGGCCGCAGCCCGTGCCGCCTCCGCCAACAGCTGCGGTTCGAGCTCGGCATAGGGCGACGCGAGTAATGCCTCGGCTTCGGCGTACGCCTCCGCCGGGCGGCGCAACGCCGCCAGCACCTGCATGCGCAGGCGCCGCGCGCGCAGGTCTCCGGGAATGATGCGCAGCGCCTCGTCCACATCGGCCAGCGCCGCTTGGTCGTCATCATCCTCGTGCCGCAATCGCCCGCGATACCAGTGCGGCAGGAAGGCATCCGGAAGCTGCGTCACCGCCTTGTCGAGCCACTCCAGCGCTTCGTCGAGCGCCGCCAGCTGCTGCCGCCGCGCCACCGCCGCCTGCGCCACCAGCGCCAGCGCCGCCTCGCCACGACGCTGCGACTCGCTCAGATACAGCTGCGCCAGCGGCACGTCGCCACGGCTGTGCACGTACGCGAACGCCAGCTCCCCGACCGCCTCCGCGTTGAGCACCGGCTCTGTGGGCTCGGCGAGGGGCAGCACGCCCTGCCGCGCTTGAAAGACCAGCCTCCGGTTTGCGGCGAGGAGAGACGCATCGTACAGCGCCCACGGCGCGTTGAGCTCGACGAACATGTTGTCGTCCGTATTGATCAGCGGCGCCTCACGGGTGATGGCGTCGACGTCCTGCGGCACCAGCTGCAGCAAGCTCCAGAGATCGGCCGTCGAGAAGGTATTGGCGCGGCGCAAGTCGTCGCGCACCGGCTCACTCAACTTCTGCCAGACCGGCAAGTCCTTCGGACCGAGCGCGGCTTCGGACGCCAGGAGCATCAAGTCGGCGTTGGAGGCGTCGCGTACGAAGCCGTACACGTACGGGAACTCGGCGTGCAGCGCCGCCAGCAGCGAGCGCAGGCTCGTCGGGTCGATGCGGTACATCTGTACCCACTGCAACAGGCGGCCACCCGGCCGCAGCGCGCGGTGCGCGCACTGGAAGAACTCGCGAGTGAACAGGCTCGACGCCCCCGTGATCCACGGATTCGACGGCTCGGAAATGATCACGTCATAGCGCTCCGGCGTGTAGGCGAGATAGTTCCTCCCGTCCTCGGCAATGACGCGCACGTTGGAACGTTCCAGCGGGCGGTTGTTGTAGCCGTCGAAGAAATGCATCGCCTCCACCATCGCCGGTTCCAGCTCCACCACGTCCACACGCGCCGGCTCATGGAGCGCCGCCGAGCCGACGGTCACGCCAGACGCCAGCCCGATCACCAGCACCTGCTCGGGGTGCGGCCCGAACAACATCGGGATCTCCCCCGACAGGATCTGTGTGGGCATGTCGCGGCCGGTGCTGGCGTCCACCTTTCCGTTCACCCGCAGGCCATAGGTTCCCAGGCCATAGTGCACTGAGATCGTCGTGTTGATGCCTTCCCGGTAGTAGACGATCGATTCCTCGCCGGGCTCGTTGTGCAAGGGAAGCAGCTCGATGCCAACGTCGACCGCATCCGCGGGAGAGATGTACACCCCACGCGCGAGGCTGGCCTCGCTCCACACCGGCGGGAACGCCACGATCGCCACCGCCGCGACGATCGCCACGGCGGCGGCCACGCCGCGCGCGCGGCCACGCCACTGCTGCTGCCAGCACAGCACCGCCGCCGCTGTCCCGAGGTTGACGGCCATCGACAGGATCAAGGTCATGCGTAGCCCGAACGTGGGTATGAGCAGGAACCCCGCAGCGAACGCGCCGGTCGCGGACCCCAGCGTGTTGACGAAGTAGACGTCGCCGACCGCGCGGCTGGCGGCGCCGACGGTCACGGCACGCACGAGAAGCGGAAACAGCGCCCCGAGGATCAGCGTTGGACCGAGCATGGCCAGCATCGAGATGCCCACCCAGGTGGTCACGACACCACCCCCGGAGATTCCCAGATGGAAGATCAAGCGCGCAAACAGCTCGGGCAACGCGCGGAAGAGGAGCAGGGTCGCCAACGACAATCCGCCCAACGCACCCAGCCCCAGCGCGTAACCCGCAAGCGGCCGGCGCAAGCCGTCGAACCAGCGGCGTCCGACCAGGCTCCCCAGGGCGATGCCGGTGAGAAACGCCGCGAGCATGGTCGCAAAGGCGTACACCGACGAACCCAGGATCATGGACAACGCGCGCGTCCAGCACACCTCATAGACCAGCGCGGTGAAACCCACCGTGCCGTACGCCAGCAACGCCGGATTCCAGCGCGCCAGGCCGCCCGTAGCGGCGGCGAGCGTTGGTGCAGCCCCTGCTTCCACCGTTGCCTCGGGCGCTCCGGACGATCGGAAGCGCGGCGCCAACAGCGTCACCGCGAGGAGCCCGATGACGATGTCGAGTCCCGCCGCGATCAGGTTCGTCCACCGCACACCCACCGCCGGGAAGAGCACGAAGGTCGAAAGGAACACACCGCTCACCGCACCGAGTGTATTCAGCCCGTAGAAGAGGCCGACGCGCCGCGCGATCAGTGTGTGCCCACGGGCGACCGCACCCACCAGGACCGGCAGCGTTGCACCCATGAGCACGGTCGGCAGCAACAGGACACACAGCACCACCATGAAGCGGCCGCAGGCCGCCGGCCAGAAGCTCAGCGCCGAAAGGACCGAGCGGTTGAGCAACGGCAGGAGGTCCAGGAGTGACGGTACGAGCGCCGCATAGACGCCGGTGCCGATCTCGATCCAGCCGTACCATTGCACGCCGTTCCGCAGACGTGCCGCAGTTCTGCCCCCGAGCAACCCTCCCAGCCCGAGCCCGAGCATGTAGGCCACCAGGATCGTGCTGACCGCGAGCGTCGTCGAGCCGAACACCAGCCGCAGCAGCCGCGTCCAGACCACCTCGAGCATGAGGCTCGCGGCACCCGAAAGCAGAAAGCAGAGTGCGAGCGAACGGAGTGGCCCGATGTTCCGGGTGTCGCGCGCTACCGGCTCACTCACCACGCTTCACGTCCACGTAGATCGGCGACGACCAAGCCCGTTCTTCCGCCGGGGCCAGGCAGTCGTCGTCGTACGGCGTACGGTAGTCGCCGAAACATGGATTGACCTTCACACACTCACCGGCAGCGTTGTATTCGCAGCGCAGGCCACCGGCGTTGACGGCGGGCGTCGCTTCCTGCACGGCACGCGCGTAGTAGACCGCCTTGCGACCGCCGGCAACGAAGTCCGCGTCTTCCACCTGCAGCTCACATCCCGCCGGATCGGGTGGGCAATCGAAGCGCCGCCACGGATCTTCGATGAGCGGGCGCACCGGCTCTCCAGGCCGCTGCTGCGGGCGGATGCGCACGATCTCGATCCGCGCGATGCGGTGGCGTTCGTCCGACGGGTTGTAGCATTCCCCGCGGCACAGCCGTTGGAGACGCTCGGGTGTCAGCGCCTTCGTCGACGCGGCCGGGCATCCGGGCTGTTGCTTGAACGAACCGACGGCACGCACGCGCAAGACGGGGTTGACGGCGAGCCGCACCGCAGAACCCATCGGCACCGGCGCGTCGGATCCATTCAAGACGTCAAACCAGAGCAAGATGCGCTCGCCGCTGGTGCCGTACACTTCGCGATGCTTCAATGCCGACCAGATCGCATTGCGGTCGCGACCGGCGGCATGCACGGCCACCAACCCGCCGGTCATGAAGAACGACGCCTGCCGCTCGAAGTCGACCAGCTGGAAGCCCGTCAAGGTAGTGGTCGCCGGATCGAACGGTACGGATTCAGGCGCCGGCGGCGTCGCGCCGCCAAACACCCGCTCGCCCCAAGCGGCATCGCGGGGGCCGGCGGCCTCGGTCATCATGCGGCGAGCGATCTCCTTGTATCCCGTACCCGGACGCGCCGTATGGTTGTCGCTCGAGCCGATGAAGCCGAAGTAGAACTGGCGCGGCTGCGCCGGATCCTCGAAGTTACTGATCGCCAGTGCGTACTGTGCGGAGTTGGTAGGACGGTAGTTGTAGGCGGGAATGAAGCAGTCGCGACAGTGCCCGCAGTCCTTCCACTCTTCCATCTGCGCACCCGGCACGGTGAGGCGAGCGGCGATGCCCGCCTTCATGTAGTTGATGCGCGCCGTCGCGACCCGTCGCTCACACTCTTCGCGCGGTACGTTGCCGCAGCGCGCGCGGATGATCTCGCCGGCCTGCCAGCAACACGGCAAGTATCCCGTCGTCGGTGCCGGGCAGACGGGCTGACCTTTGGCGTCGACGGTCTCCGGCCGCCAGTCGCGGTACTCTTCGGAGTTGCCGTGCCCGGAATAGATCTCGAACAGGATCTGTTTGTCGGGGTCGTTCTGCGCCGTCGTGAGCTGCTTATCGAACGTCGCCCCGGCGGGGGTGTACAGGCCCCACGTCGTGCCGTGCGGGATGACGATGGTGTCGAAGCCCCACTGCGACAGCTTCTCGTACAGCTCGCGTGGCGTGTTGGCGCGCTCGTGGCAATCGCCGGGAAGTTGGCGCGTGTCGACGCCGTCGGGACACAGCGGTACGCCGCGCAGCTCGTTCTGGAACTCGCCGTAGTCGAAGTACCGCTGCCGATTGCTGAGGTCGAGCAACGGGAAACGGATACGCTGCCAGAACGGCGGTGACTGCCGCAGCGCACCGATGAGCTGTGGGCTCAGGGCGCTGATCGGCCGGCGTGGCACTTGATCGTCGGCGGTATCGCGAAAGATCACGTTCTTGTGCCCGTAGTGGTCCGCCGGCGTCAGACCCACCTGCGTCCACTCCCAGCCGAGAAACGCCACCAGGTCGGGGTTGTTGGGATCGCCGGCGACCGCGTTGCACTGGCGGATCGCCTCTTTGGTTTCCTGCCAGTGGAGCGGCGTCACGGACTCGGAGTGGTCATTGATGCTCCAGAAGTCGAGGTCGGAGCAGAAGCGGGCGAAGTCGCAGGCGTCGGCGGGTGGATGCGCGCCCTCGCCTTGCAGCATCGGCAGGCTGCGCGCGAACGCGTCGGCGGAGAACGTCGTATGCACGTGCAGGTCGCCGAACAGGATCTGCTTCGTCGGCCGGCCGGTCGGATCGGCGATCAAGCGCTTCGCCGCGGCGCTCTGACGCTCCCCGCGCGCCGCGACGACGGCGGCGGGCAGCTGCACGCGGGTGACCTCTCCCGGAGATTCATGTTGGCCGCGGCAGCCTGCGACGATCAGCGCGGCGACCACCATCGTGTGCCCGTGCTTCATCAGTCTCCCTCCCCTTCCGAAGGTGCGTACCGGGAGCTGATAGCACATTTGTGCCGCGGAACCGCGACGTACGAGGTGACCCGTCAGACCGTCGAGCAAATGAGAAACAGGAAACCCGAAACCGGAAATGAGAAACCGGCCCCCGGCTCGCGATTTGCCATTTCGTATTTCCGGTTTCCTGTTTCCGGTTTCTCATTCGGCTCCGGGCAGCCTCGACTCACAGCCAGGTCCCAACCTCAAGCGCCTCCGCGCCGGAACGACTCGGCGGTGAGCGGCTGCGAATAACCCAGCAGCTCCCGTTGCCACCAGGCACCCGTGGCGCGCCGCGTTGCCCAGTCGGTGAAGCGATAGCGGTAGAAGGCGAGCCGGATCGTTGGCGGCGGCCGCCCTGGAAACGGATTGCGGACGAACAGCGGCGCGACCACCTCCGGTGCCTCGAAGAGGCGTACCAGGAGATTCTGAAAGTATTGGGCACGCGGCGGACCACCGAGCAAGAGGAACCACAGTTGGAAGTCGAGCCGCGGTTGGTGCGGGGCGACGAACGGCGGCGCACGGTCCGGATCGCCAGGCTTGTACCCAAACTCGTAGGGCAGCCAAGTGGAGCCGTCAGTCGATCCTTCGATGACGACCTCCCGGCGCACCTGGGTCATGCTCGCAAAGAGGTGGTACGCGTTGATGGAGCGCACCGAGTTCAGGATTCGACGCAGCGGCAGTACTGCCTGACTGATTGCCGCTGGTGGACTCAGAAACGGGAAGAAGGGAATCACGGAGACGGTGACGAGCACAGCGGCTACAATGGCAAGCAGCAGCGTCCGACCGGGGCTCGCTGGTCGCGGGCACGGCGGCGCGAGCGCGATCCCGAAACGCCGTGCCATCCAGCGCAGATGTTCGTCATCGAGCACGAACAGGCACACGACGATTGTCAGGCAGTTGAAGAAGCCGTAGTTCGCGGTGAGGATCACGCTCACCTGCATCGCCATCATCAGCAGAAAGACCGCGGCGCGGAAGCGGCGCGGCCCCCACATGAACAGCGGAACGCCCAGCTCGACGACGAAGGTGAACAGCGCGCACGCCTGGTGCGCCCACAATGGCATCTGGTGCGCGTACCAGCCGACCCAGGTGGGGATGGGCGCGGTCTCGTAGTAGCTCACCATGGCCGTGAGGTCGCGCCACGTCGGATCGGCGGTCAGCAGCTTGGCAGCGCCCGACTCGACGTGCAGCCGCAAGACGAGCCATTGCATCAGGAAGACGGCGATCGGGTGCGGCGGTGGTGGCCGCTTCGGGCGCAGGCCTCCCGGCGTGACGAAGAGGCCAAAGAACCCCGCCTCGAGCAGGAGATTGTCCCACTGAAACGAGAGGAAGTCCTGGCCGACGGTCACCAGCGAGAGATACAGCGCCCAGAGGGCCAGGAGACAGTATCGCGGTGCGAGGTTGAGGATCAGCCCGAAGCTGAGCAGTGCTCCGGCGATGGCGACGCCGCGCAGCATGCGGTCGCTGCCGTCGATCCAGAAGATCGTGGGCGCATCGACCCACGTCGCCGACGCGCGGATCGCATCGAGATAGTCTGCGGCGGGCAACAGGCCGCGGCTGCCGAAGAGGACATCGATCTGGACGATCAGGGACAGGAAGGCGATCAGGAAGATGACGCCGAGCAAACGGAGGAAGAGGTTGCGAACATGGGCGCGGGTGAGTGGAGCGTCCATCGGACCGGCGAGTGTAGATCAGAAGACCTTCTGCGGATTCCGGGTGACTTCAGCCCTGAAGGGGCGGCTAGACATCAGCCAGGGGCAACGCCCCATAAGCGCTAACTTAAGATTAGCGTCTCCTGAATAGAGCATTGAGACTG
>CAZCGA010000142.1:0-7140 GCA_964498075.1 uncultured Binatia bacterium (SeqCode)
AGCTGAACCTCATCGACACGCCCGGCCACGTCGACTTCACCTACGAAGTCTCCCGCAGCCTCGCGGCGTGCGAAGGGGCGCTACTCGTCGTCGACGCCGTGCAAGGTGTGGAAGCGCAGACCGTCGCCAACGTCTACCTGGCGCTCGACAACGATCTGGCGATCCTGCCGGTGCTCAACAAGATCGATCTGCCGGGCGCCGACCCCGACCGGGTGAAGAGCGAGATCGAGGAGATCATCGGGCTCGACACGGCGCACGCCGTGCTCGCCAGCGCCAAGGAAGGCATCGGCACGGAGGACGTGCTCGAGGGCATCGTACAGCACTTCCCGCCGCCGCGCGGCGACGCAGCGGCGCCGCTGCGCGCCCTGATGTTCGACAGTTGGTTCGATCCGTACAACGGTGTCGTCATCGTCGTGCGGGTCTTCGACGGCTGTGTGCGCAAAGGCAGCCGCATCCTTCTGGTCGCCGGCGGCAAGTCGTTCGAGGTGCTGCGCGTCGGCGTGTTCAGCCCGCGGCTGCAGGAGTCCGACAGCCTCGGTCCAGGTGAGGTCGGCTTCATCATGGCCGGCATCAAGGACGTGCACGAGACCAAAATCGGCGACACGATCACCGACGCGGCGCACCCGACCGCGCACCCGTTGCCGGGCTTCAAGGCGGTGAAGCCCATGGTGTTCAGCGGCCTCTATCCGGCGGACACGGCGCAGTACACGCCGTTGCGCGACGCCGTGGAGAAGCTGAAGCTCAACGATTCCTCGTTTACCTACGAACCCGAAAACTCGGTGGCGCTGGGGTTCGGCTTTCGCTGCGGCTTCCTGGGGCTGCTGCACATGGAAATCATCCGCGAGCGGCTGGAGCGCGAGTTCGGGCTGAGCCTCATTACCACTGCGCCGACGGTGGCGTACCGCGTCACGACCGTGACTGGCGCCACGCTCACCGTCGATAGCCCGGCGAAGCTGCCGCCGGTGCAGGACGTCGCCACCATCGAAGAGCCGATCATCCTTGCCACTGTCCATCTGCCGGAGACCTACCTCGGCGGCGTGCTGAAGCTGTGCGAGGAGAAGCGGGGCCGCCAGCGTGAGCTGAAATACCTCGCCCGCGGGCGGATCATGCTCACCTACGAGCTGCCGCTCAACGAGATCGTGCTCGACTTTTACGACCGCCTCAAATCGGTCAGCAAGGGCTACGCCTCGCTCGACTACGACTTCATCGAGATGCAGCCGGCCGATCTGGTCAAGCTCGACATCCTCATCAACGGTGATCCCGTCGACGCCCTGTCGCTGATCGTGCACCGCGACCGCGCCTACCCCCGCGGCCGCGAGCTGGCGGAGAAGATGAAGGAGCTCATCCCGCGGCAGATGTTCGAGGTGATCATCCAAGCGTCCATCGGCAGCAAGGTGATCGCCCGCGAGACCGTGAAGGCACTGCGGAAGAACGTGACCGCCAAGTGCTACGGCGGTGACATCACCCGCAAGCGCAAGCTGCTGGAGCGCCAGAAGGAGGGCAAGAAGCGCATGAAGCAGGTGGGGCGCGTCGAAATCCCGCAAGAGGCGTTTCTGGCGGTGCTGAAGGTGGAAGCGTAGCGCCGCGGGCGCGAATGCTTTATAGTTGCTCAACGCCGCGCGCGTTGTCGGAGCTGCATGTCGTCACAGTTGGAACCTTCAACCTCGGTCAGCGCTCGCCCTGAGCTGGAATCTGTGGCGGTCGACCACGCGCGTGCCAAGTCCGCCCTACGCGAGTACGCAGAGGCCTTCCTCATTGCGCTGGCCGTCGCCCTGTTCATCCGCAGCTTCGTCGTTCAGGCGTTCAAGATTCCCTCGGGATCGATGTTGCCCACCTTGCAGGTCGGCGATCACATCCTGGTCAACAAGTTCATCTACGGCGTGCGCATGCCGATCACCGACATCCAGTTGATTCCGATCAGCACCCCGCGCCGCGGCGATATCGTCGTGTTCACGTACCCCGTCGATCCGACCAAGGACTTCATCAAGCGCGTCGTCGGGGTCGCCGGCGACGCGATCCAGATCCGCGACAAGCACGTGCTGATCAATGGGGAGAGCTGGGACGACCCGCACGCCTACTTCGCCGATGGCGCGAGCCGGGGACACGGCAGCAGCCCGCGCGACAGCTACGGCCCGGTGACCGTGCCCGACGGACACCTCTTCGTGATGGGCGACAACCGCGATCGCAGTTACGACAGCCGCTTCTGGGGCTTCGTCGATCTGAACGAGGTGAAGGGCAGGGCGTTTCTGATCTACTGGTCGTGGGACGGCACCGATCGCTGGGTACGCTGGGACCGCCTGGGCGACGTGATTGACTGACGGTGGAGGAGAGTCGGGTAATGAAGCGATGCGGAGTGGTGAGGTATCTAGTAACCATTGGCGGTGTGGTCATGCTGACCGGGGCGACGGCTGCGGCGCAGACGCACGTCTTTCGCACCGCGCGCACCTACCCCCTGAGCGGCTCGTTCGGCGATGCCCTGCGCATCCTGGTGCTAGCCGACGTGGGTTCGCCGGGCAGCCCAGCGGGCCCGGCTGACGGTCTTCCCGACATCGTCACGGCGATCAATCAGCGCGCGCTCGTGCTGTTCGGCAATGCCGACGGTACCTTCACGAGCGGACCCGCCACGGCGCTCGGACGCATCCCCACGGCGCTCACGCTCGGCGACTTCGATGGCGATCACGTGCCCGACCTGCTCGTCTCTGACAACAGCAACACCGTCGTCTTCCTGCACGGCAACAACAACGGCACGTTTCAGGCGCCGAGTGAATCACCCACCCCTGCCGGACGGGGCCCGGTCGCGATCACGCCGGCGTTCCTCGACCAGGACGAGAACCTGGACGCCGTGATCGTCGACGATGGCCAGCTGGCGCGTGGCGGCGTGACGATTCTTCTGGGAGACGGCCACGGAAGCTTCACCATCGGGACGTTTGTTGCCACCGGTTTTGCGGCGAGCGCCGTTGCGGTGGCTGACTTCGATGGCGACCAGAAGGCTGATCTGGCGGTGACCAACTCGGCGGACAATAGCGTCACCCTTCTGCGCGGCGAAGGCGACGGCAACTTCATCGTCTTCCCGAATGTCATCGTCGGTACCAATCCGGTTGCGATCGCGGCCGGCGACCTGAACCGGGACAACCGCCCCGATCTCGTGGT
Source organism: uncultured Binatia bacterium (SeqCode) (assembly GCA_964498075.1). GTDB lineage: Bacteria > Desulfobacterota > Binatia > HRBIN30 > HRBIN30 > CAZCGA01. Next base: position 3,151 of record CAZCGA010000142.1, read on the forward strand.
GGTCAACAGCGATTCGGACAATATCGCGGTGCTCGATGGTCTCCCCGACGGTACGTTCGCGCCACACACGCCGTCCGAGTTCTTTCCGTCCGGCGCGGACGGCAGTCTCCCGAACGGAGTGGTCATCACCGACGTCAATCAAGACGGCAAGCTCGACGCGTTGGTGTCGAACAATCGCAGCAGTGACGTCAGCGTCCTGCTGGGCGACGGCCGGGGCAACTTCGGGGCGCCGCGCTCCTTCGTGGCCGACCGCGAGGTGCAAGCGATCGTCAGCGGCGACTTCGATCACGATGACATCCCGGATGCGCTGACCATCAATCAAGGGAGCCAGGCGCCCGATGTGGCCGTGCTGTTGGGACAGCACGATGGCACGCTGATCGGCGTCGAGAACGTGACCGTCGATCCCAACCTGCCGGTCGCCGGGGCGATCGGCGACGTGGACGATGATGGCCTGCCCGATCTCGTGGTCGCCGACGGTAGCCGCGACCTGCGCATCTACTCCTCCGATCCCGCCGCCGGGTTCCTGACGCCGCGGACCCTGCGCTCCGCCGGGAACGTGGTGGCGGCCGGCGTCGGCGACTTCAACGCCGACGGTCGCCTCGACATCGCGGCGGTGAACAACTCGACCAAGAACGTTTCGGTGTTTCTTGCGCCGACCCGAGGGGCCGGCGGCCCGGCGCAGAACTACACGATCGGCCAGGGTCTGTCTGCGGTGGCGGCCGGCGACTGGAACCGCGACGGACGGGCGGACTTGGCGGTGACGCTGCAGGACACCGTCTGCCCACTGCCCACGGCCGGATGCGTGGCTGTGCTGCTGGCGCAGCCGGACGGCAGCTTCGGGGCGCCGCGCTTCTTCACCGTGGGCGAGAATCCAGTGGCGGTCGACTTCGGTGACTTCGACAACGACGGCAAGCCCGATCTGGTGGTGGCCAACACCGGGTCGACCTTCGCCTCCGTGCTGCACGGAAACGGCGACGGGACCTTTGCGGCCGGCAACAACATCCCGACGCCGGCGCCGAACCTCAGCCCGAAGGCGGTTGCGATCGCCGACTTCGATCGTGACGGGTTCGACGACGTGGCGCTGGCGCTGACGCCCAACGGGGCCGTCGCTGTGGCGTTTGGCAACGGCCACGGCCAATTCTCGCTGCTGGCAACGATCGCCCGGTCGACCAGTGTATCGGGGCTGGTGGCGCGCGACCTCACCGGCGACCTGATTCCCGATCTGCTGGCCACCAATGACGTGGAGAACTCGGTGTCGGTGCTGCTGCGCCGGCCCGCCCCCGACACGCGCTCCTTCGATCGCGGAGACCCAGTCACTGTGGGGTACCGTCCCCTCAGCCTCGTGGCCGCCGACTGGAACGCGGATGGGCGCTATGACGGCGCCGCGGTGAATGGCTTTCTCATCGGCTCGGCGTCGGTCATGACGAACACCAACGGCGGTCCGGTCGTGCGTGGTGACGCCAACGGCGACGGCCGGGCGAGCGCGGCCGATGCCACGGCGGTGCTCCGTCGGCTCGTCGGCAACCTCGGCATCCGGGTGGAGGATCTCAAAGCGGTGGGCTCCCTCACTGGTTCCGGCGTCGATGCCAACGGTGATGGCGTGTTCAACCGGCAGGACATTCGGGCGGTTGCCCACCGTCTGTTCGCGGGGTCGTGATGATGGCGACGGAAGCCCAGCTGCAGAGCGAGCTGCACGCGGCCATGAAGGCGCGCGCCATGGAAAAGGTCTACATCCTGCGCGGGCTCATCGCCGCCATCAAGAATCTCAAGGTGGAGAAACTGGGCGCCGCGCTCTCCGAAGCGGACATCGCCCAGCTGGTGCGCAGGGAGATCAACAAGCGCAGCGAGGCGGCGGAGTTCGCCCGCCAGGCCAACCGGCCGGAGCTGGCGCAGCAGAACGACAGCGAGAAGGCGATCCTCGAAGCCTACCTGCCGCAGCAGCTGAGCGCCGACGCTCTGGAAGCGACGATCAGAGCGATCGCCGCCGAGCTGGGCACCACGCAGATCGGGCCGATCATGGCAAAGCTGCGCGAGCGCAACGCCGGCCAGTTCGACGGCAAGCTGGCCAGCGAGTTGATCCGCAAGCTGGCCTGAATCCTACCGCGACGCGATCTCCACCCGCAGTCGATCCAGGAACTCGCGCTGCGCCGGAATCATCATCTCGGCAGCCTGCTCGAGCGGGTAGAAGCGGCAGACGTCGTTTTCCTGATCCGGCGCGTGACAACGGCCGCGCTCGTCAATCGCCGACTCGCTTGCCGGTTCGACCGTCGCCCAGAAGGCGTGCACGATCTTACCGGACTTCTGCCGCACGCTGCCGAGCGCGGCCTGTATCTGCACGCGCAGCCCGGCCTCTTCGTAGGTCTCCCGACGCGCCGCATCCTCCGGGACCTCGCCGGCCTCGACCAATCCCTTCGGAATTCCGAACAGCGGCCGGCGAAACGTCGCACCGCGCGGGTGCACCAGCAGCACCTCGGTGCCGTGCGCGCCCCGACGGGTCACCAGACAGCCGGCGGAGATCTGCGGCGCGGATACGTGCTTCACCGGAGAGGCTTCACGGCTTCTCCGCCACGATGCCGAAGACTCGATGCGGAACGTGCAACGGCTCCGGGTAGCGGGCGGCGAGCAGCTCAGCGAGGTCGGCGTCGAACTCCGCGACCTTCTCAGGCGGCATCGAGAACACGCCGTTGCAAGCGCGCACGCGGCCGCGCCACGACTCGCGCGTGAACGTCTCCTCGACGTCGAACTCGAACGTATCGATGTGCAAGAAGCCCTGCCCGCTGAGATCGCGCGCGAACCACGATACGCGGCCGTCACTGCCGGCGAGCGGCCAGCCCGGGTTATGCCGCAGAACCAAATCCTCGGTCGCCCCACCCAGCGTTCCGGGATCGGAGAGGTAGGTGAAGTAGGCGATCAACGCGCGGCCACCGGCGCGTAGGACGCGCATCGCTTCGGCAGCGGCGCGGTCTCGATCGAACCAATGCCAGCATTGGCCGGCACAGAGGGCGTCGAAGCGACCGTTGCGCATCCCGGTCGCCTCGGCCCAGGCTCGTACGTAGAGCACCGAATGTCCCGCGGCGCGATCGAGCCCGGCCGCTTGTTGCAGCATCTCCGGCGACGGGTCGACCCCGACGGCACGGCAGCCACGCTGCGCAAAGCCGCGGGCGAGAGTGCCGGTGCCGCACCCGACATCCAGCACCCACTGTCCGGTTGTGCCGATGTCGTAGCGCCGCACGTGCTCGAAGAACACATCGGGGAACCCGGGCCGGTGGCGCGCGTAGTCGTCGGCCACGGCGCCGAAGTCGATGAGCGGACGGGTCACGAAATCCCGTTCTTGCGTGCTGCCTCGCTGAAGTAGCGGCCGCTGCCCTTCACGATCCGGCGTTGCGTCGTGAAGTCGACGTACACGATCCCGAAGCGTCGTGCGTAGCCGAAGGTCCACTCGAAGTTGTCGATCAGCGACCAACAGAAATACCCGCGCAGCTTGACGCCATCGGCGATGGCGCGGTGGCAGGCCGCCAAATGCGTGCGCAGGTAGTCGGTGCGCTGCGGATCGTCGACCGCACCGTCGACCACGATGTCGTCGAACGACGCGCCGTTCTCGGTGATGTAGATGTCCGGCGCGCCGTAGTCGCGTGTGATGCGGGTCAGCGCGTCGTACAGGTGATCCGGATAGATCTCCCACCCCATCGTCGTGTGCGGCGTGCCCGGCTGCGGGATCGGCGTTGCTCCCAACAACATCGAGTCGGGATCATCCTTCACGACCGAGCGCGTGTAGCTGTTGTGCCCCAGGAAATCGATCGGCGGCGAGACCACCTGAAGATCGCCCGTTTCGATCTTCGGGGCCAGGGGTCCCAGCCGTTCGAGGATGTCGGCCGGATACGTCCCACGCAACGGCGGGTCCCAATACCAGCGATTCACGAAGCCGTCGTAGCGCTGCGCGGCCAGACGATCCGCCTCAGTATCGGTCGCGGGGTACACCGGCAGCGATAC
>CAZCGA010000142.1:7150-15397 GCA_964498075.1 uncultured Binatia bacterium (SeqCode)
TACCTCCGTGATGCCGACCCGCACGTGCGGCACCGTCGCGCGCAACGCTCGTACGGCGTGGCCGTGGGCCAGGTTCAAGTGGTGTGAGACCTGAAAGGCCAGTGCCGGATCTTGCTTCCCCGGGGCGTGGACCCCGAAGACGTAACCGGCCGTCGTCGTCGCCAGCGGCTCGTTCAGCGTGATCCAATCCTTCACCCGATCGCTGAGAGTACGCCCCATCAGAGCGGCGTACTCTCCGAACGCCTCCGCGGTGGCGCGCGCGCCCCAGCCGCCGCGATCTTCGAGCGCCTGCCGCAGGTCCCAGTGGTAGAGCGATGAACGGGCGGATCTTGTGCTCGAGGAGCGCATCGACCAGCCGGCTGTAGAAGTCGAGGCCCTTCGGGTTCGGCGCGCCCGTCCCGGCGGGCAAGACGCGCGGCCATGAGATCGACAGGCGGTAGGCGTTCAAACCCAGCTCCGCCATGATCGCGACGTCCTCGCGATAGCGATGGTAGTGGTCGGCGGCGACGTCGCCGGTCTCGTCGCGTTCGACCTTGCCCGGCGTGTGGCTGAACGTGTCCCAGATCGACAGCCCCTTACCGTCGGCGTCGTGCGCCCCTTCGATCTGGTACGCCGCCGTTGCGGTGCCCCACAGGAATCCGTCGGGAAACTTGCGCATGCAGATATCCTCCTCGGTCCGAGCTGGCTCGGCCGCGAGAAGACCCGATCGCTGCGCCGAGGTCAAGTGCACCGGCGGGAAGCCGGGCGCCCCGTTGGCGTGGCCTGGCCGTGCTGGTGTATGCAGAGCGAGCGGAGGGTTGGGGGATGTGGAGACGACTGCGCACGCCCGCAATTGCCTGTCTCGGTGCGACCATTGCGGTGCTGGTGAGCGGTGGCGAGAGTTGGGCGATTGATTCTCGGCGCGCCCCTTCCGCGGCCGCACAGCGCGCGCTGCAGGTACTGCAGAGTGGTGTGCCGAGCGCGCCAGCCGGAGCGCCCGGTCCGGCACCGCTGGCCGCGGGCAGGAACGTGCTGGTCAACAATCCTGCGATCGACACGCCGGAGCGCACCACGCAGAACGAGACGACGCTCGCCGTCCACGGCGCGACGGTCTGCGCCGGGTACAACAACTCCGGCGGCGTGAACACCTCAGTGTCCGGGTACTCACGCTCCACCGACGGCGGGACGACGTGGCCGCTGCAAGGGGTCGTCGGCTCCTTGCACTTCGGGGACCCCGCGCTCATCGTCCATCAGCGGACGGGAACCTTCTTCTATGCCGACCTGGCGTTCATCGGCGACCGTTCGCCGACGGGAAGCCTGCGCTCCATCATCGCCGTCAACCGATCGCCCAACGGCTGCATCACCTTCCCGAACACCAGTAGCGGGAGCCCCGATACTGCGGCGGCGAACGTCTGTGCCGCCCCGATTGAGCGCGCCTGCAGATCGTGTACGCGCAACGCCGATTGCGACAGCCGCCGCGGCGCCGGCGATGGCATCTGCACGGCCCCCGACGTGCAAGACAAGCCGTGGATCGCAGCGGACAACAGCGGCGGGCCACGTGACGGATCGGTCTACGTCTGTTGGAGCCGCTTCGTTGACGTGAACCGCGGTGTCCCGACACGAGGTGAGATCCGCTTCTCGCGTTCAAGCGACGGCGGCGTCAGCTTCGCCGATATGCAGGCGATCTCTCCCTCCACCGATCAATTCCCCATCGGCTGCCACGTCCACGTCGGCCCGAATGGCGAAGTCTATGTGGTGTGGGCGGACCGCGATGCGGCCGCCGGATTCCCGATCCGCTTCCGCCGCTCATTCGACGGCGGTGAGAGCTGGGACGACGTGGTCCAGGTCAATACGCTGCCCATCCGGACGCCGGGCAGCGACCGGGTGAGGGAGTGCGGTACGGGCCGGGTCTGCGCCATCGCTGTGCCGAACACCATGGAGACATTGAACGGCGACGTGCGCATGGCGCCGCAGGCATGGATGGCGGTCGATACCACCGGCGGCCCGTTCACCGGCACGCTCTACGTTGCCTGGGCGACGGACCCGCCGGGGCCCGTCGACAACAGCGATGTGTTCCTGAGCCACTCGGCGGACGGCGGCCTCACCTGGAGCCCGGAGGTGCAGATCGGTGGCGGAACGGCGACCGATCAGTTCGAACCGTTCGTCGCCGTCGGCCGTGCCGGCACCATGACCATCGCGTGGTACGACCGGCGCAATGATCCGGAGAACTACCTCATCGACGTGTACGCCACATTCTCCCGCGACGGAGGGACGACACTCGATCCGTTGGTGCGCGTGACCGACGAGAGCTTTCCGGTGCCGCCGCTGACCGGCCAGCCGATGTCCGACGGCAACTTCGATCCGATCACCTCCGCGTGTTACATGGGCGAGTACATCGCCGTCGCTGCCGACGCCGAGAGTTTCTACTACGCCTGGGGCGACAACCGGAACCGTGTCGTCTCGAGCAACTACCCGACCGGGCGTCCCGATCCCGACGTGTTCTTCGATCGCCTGTCGGTGCCGCCGCTCGCCGCGAGCTGCGCCGGTGACTGCAACAACGACCATGAAGTCGCGACCGACGAGCTGCTCGGGCTGGTCCGCATCGCCCTGGGCAACGCCGGCATCTCAGAGTGCGTCCCCGGCGACGCCAACCGTGACGGCCGTATCGCCATCGACGAGATCCTCGCTGCGGCAGACAGCGCGGCGCACGAGTGCGCCGCGCCCGGACAGCCAGTCGCCTCGCGTCTGAGATAGCCGCCTGTTCTCACGGCCGGGCGGCCGTGCTACAGGACGCGACATGCAGGATACCCGTCCGGCTGGCATGTTGACGGAGGCCGAGCTGCACGATCTGGTCGCGCGCGGCGAGATCGACACGGTGCTTACCGTGTTTCCGGATCTCTACGGGCGACTGGTCGGGAAGCGGATCAGCGCGCACTTCTTCTGCGACGAGGTCGTCGCCCACGGCATGCACGCCTGTGACTATCTGCTGGCGTGCGACATGGAGATGGATCCGGTTCCCGGCTATCGCTTCGCCTCGTGGGCCGACGGCTACGGCGACGTGCATTGCAAGCCGGACAGCACCACGTTGCGCCGCGCCACGTGGCTCGAACGCACCGCACTGGTGCTGTGCGACGTGTACGACGAGGAGCGGCACACGCTCGTCGAGGTGGCGCCGCGCACCATCCTCAAGCGCCAGCTGGAGCGCGCCGCCGCCGCCGGCGTGCTCCCCATGGGCGCCTCGGAGCTGGAGTTCTTCGTGCTGCGCGAGACCTACGAGTCGGCGCAGCGCAAAGGCTTCGACAACCTCGAGCCGTTCGGCTGGTACGTCGAGGACTACCACACGCTGCAAGGTTACAAGGTGGAAGCGCTGGTCGGTGCGATCCGCCGGCACCTCGATGCATCCGGAGTGCCCGTGGAGTTTTCGAAGGGCGAATGGGGACCCGGCCAGCACGAGATCAACGTGCGCTACACCGACTTCCTCACGATGGCCGATCGGCACGTGATCTACAAACAGCTCGCCAAGGAAGTGGCCATCCAGCAGGGTCTCGCCGTCACGTTCATGGCCAAGTTCGACGAGCGCTACGCCGGCAGCTCGATGCATCTGCACTCCAGCTTGTGGTCGGCCGCCGGTGACACGTCGTTGTTCGCCGGCGTATTCACCGGCGACCCGGCGCAGCTGCCGGATCACTTCCGTTGGTGGCTCGGCGGGCTCATGCGTCACGCGCGCGCCTCGACGTTGATGTTTGCGCCGTACGTGAACTCCTACAAGCGGTTCCGCGCCGGCTCCTTTGCGCCGACGGGGATCGCGTGGTCGTACGACAACCGGACCGCGGGCTTTCGCATCGTCGGCAGCGGTCCGTCACTACGCGTCGAGTGCCGCATTCCCGGTGCGGATGCGAACCCGTACCTGGGGTTTGCGGCGACGTTGGCGGCCGGCTTGGACGGTCTGGCCAAGCACATCGAGCCGCCGCCGATGTTTCGGGGCGACGTGTATGCGGCCGAGGGCCTGACGAGGGTGCCGAGCACGCTCCCCGAAGCCATCGCCGAGTTCGAGGCGTCGGCGCTCTTCCGCGAAGCCTTCGGCCCTCAGGTCGTGGAGCACCTCGTACACTTCGCGCGTACCGAGCAGCGCAAGTTCGACGAGATCGTCACCACGTGGGAGCGGCGCCGCTTCCTCGAACGGGTGTGACCCGTGCGACGCGTGGTTATCGGGATCTCGTCGTACGGGCGCGACGGCGAACCGCCGGCGTTCAGCGTGCCGTGCGGCTACGTCGACGGCGTACGCGCCGCGGGCGCCACGCCGCTGGTGCTGCCGCCCGGTGAAGTCGAGCCGGAGCAACTCCTGGAGCTCGTCGATGGCTTGATCCTCGCGGGCGGCGGTGACATCGCCCCGGCTGCCTACGGCGGCGAGCCGCACGAAACCATCTATATGGTCTCGGAGGAGCGCGACCAGTTCGAGTTCGTGTTGGCGCGTGCCGTGCTCGCGCGGCCGGACGTCCCGCTGCTCTGCATTTGCCGCGGCCTCCAGGTCCTCAACGTGGCATGCGGCGGCACGCTGCATGCGCACGTGCCGGATCGGTTCGGCGATCGTGTCGCGCATCGCCAGCCGCCGCGTCTCACCACGCGTCACCCCGTGCGCATCGAGCCGCAGAGTCGCCTGGCGCACCTGCTTGGGGTAGCCCACGCCGACGTCTGCTCGTGGCACCATCAGGCCATCGATCGGCTGGGAGCGGCTTTGCGTCCGCTGGCATGGGCCGAAGACGGGGTCATCGAAGCCGTTGAGCACACCGGCCACCCGTGGTGCATCGGCGTGCAGTGGCATCCGGAGATGCAGCTCGATGAGACGCCGCAGCAGAGATTGTTTGCCGCGCTCGTGGCGGCGGTGAATCAGAAGGGCCAGAGGCCATAGTCAAAAGGCAAAGGTGGAGCGCGGAATGTCCGGACGTTTGAACGACCGAGTTGCGTTGATCACCGGTGCGGGTGGCGGGATCGGCCGCGCCGCAGCGCTGAAGTTCTGCGCCGAGGGGGCGCGCTTGGTGGCGGTGGATGCCGACGAGCGCGCCGGCCGGGCGGTGGTGGACGAGGTCCGTGCGCGGGGCGGCACCGCGGCGTTTACTCGTGCCGACGTCAGCCGGGCGGCCGACGTGGAAGCAATGATCAGCTTCGCGGAGGCGCAGTTTGGTGCGCTCCACGTGTTGTTCAACAACGCCGGCATCTTCCCCGACACGGACGGCTCGGTGGTCGACACCGACGAGGCGGTGTTCGACCTCGTCATTGCGGTGAACCTGAAGGGCGTCTTTCTGGGGTGCAAGTACGGCATCCCGGCGCTGCTGCGCGCCGGCGGCGGGTCGATCATCAATACGGCGTCGTTCGTCGCCGTGATGGGCGCAGCAACCTCGCAGAGCGCGTACACGGCATCGAAGGGTGGCGTGCTGGCGCTGACGCGCGAGATCGCCATCGAGTTCGCGCGCCGCGGCATTCGCGCCAACGCCCTCTGCCCCGGACCCGTGAACACGCCGCTCTTGCAGTCGCTGTTCTCGGACCCCGCGCGGCGCGCCCGCCGGCTCGTCCATCTGCCGATGGGCCGCCTCGCTGAACCCGACGAGATCGCCGCCGCGGCGCTGTACCTGGCATCGGAGGAATCGTCGTACGTGAACGGTGCGACGTTCTTGGTGGATGGCGGGACGACCGGGGCGTACGTGACGGCAGAGTAGGCCGCATGCATCGGCTGCTGATCGGTGATCGCCGCGACCCGGGGCAGGGGGTCATCAGAGTCATCGAGCCCGCGCGCGGGGCGGTGTTCGACGAGGTCGCGGCAGCCGGTCCCGACGACATCGAAGCCGCCGTCGCGGCCGCGATGGCGGCCTTTCCACACTGGGCGCGGATGACGGCAGTGGCGCGTGCCGAGGTCTTGTTCCGCTTCGCCGATCTGGTGCGTGCCCACGCTGAAGAGCTGGCGGTGCTCGAAGCGCGCAACGTCGGCAAGCCGATCGGCGATGCGCGCTGGGAGGCGCATCACGTCGCCGACACCTTGCGCTATTATGCGGCGGCCGCGGACAAGTTTTTCGGTGAAACGATTCCACTGAACAAGCCTGGTCTCAACATCACGCTGCACGACCCGCTCGGTGTGGTCGGTCTGATCGTGCCGTGGAACTTTCCGATGGTGATCGCGACGTGGAAGCTGGCGCCGGCGCTGGCGTGCGGAAATACCGTCGTGCTCAAGCCGGCCAGTCTCACGCCGCTCACAGCGCTGCGCCTCGGCGAGCTGGGTCTCGAAGCGGGTCTCCCCCCGGGGGTCCTCAACGTCGTGCCCGGGCCGGGTGCCTCGATCGGCGCTGCGCTCGCGGCGCATCCCGACGTGGCCAAGATCGGGTTTACCGGGGAGACGGCGACCGGCCGTGCGATCATGGCGGCGGCGTCGGCCACCATCAAGCGTGTCGGCCTGGAGCTCGGCGGCAAGTCGCCCAACATCATCTTCGCCGATGTCGACATCGACCCGGTCGCCCGCGAAGCCGTCGGCTCCGTCTTCGCCAACGCCGGCCAAGACTGCTGCGCGCGGTCGCGCGTCATCGTCGAGCGGCGGATTGCCGATCGCTTCGTGGAGGCGATGGCCGCGGCGGCGCAGGCGCTCGTCGTCGGCGATCCGCTTGCCGAGACCACGCAGATGGGGCCGTTGGTGTCGTCGAGCCAGCGGGAGCGGAGCGAGTCGTACATCGCCATCGGCCGCGCCGAAGGGGCGCGGCTGGTGTGTGGTGGCGAGCGGTTGGAGCGCGACGGCTACTTCATGCGCCCGGCGGTGTTCGCCGGCTGCCGGCCGCGCCTGCGCATCGTGGACGAGGAGATCTTCGGTCCGGTGGCCGTCGTGCTGACGTTCGACAACGAAGCAGAAGCCGTGGCTCTCGCCAACGACACGATCTACGGTCTGTCCGGCTCGCTCTGGACCAACGATCTCAAACGCGGCCTGCGCGTCGCGCAGGCGGTGCGCACCGGCGTGCTCTCGGTGAACTCGTCGTCGAGCGTCCACCTGCAGGCGCCGTTCGGCGGCTACAAGCAGTCCGGGCTGGGACGCGAGCTCGGGATGCACGCGTTGGAGCACTACACCGAGCTGAAGAACATCTACTTCGAAACGCAGTAGATGCCTCGCCCCTACGCGTCGTGCTCGGTCACGTTGTGCTGGGGACTCAGCGGTGCGCGCCGCGCCTGCGGCGTGACGGCATCATGCGCGTCGAGCCATTCGAGGATCACGGGGTAGACGTCGTCCGGTGCGTGCAAGCCGAGGATGAGGTCGGCGTGGCTGTAGTCGTGGGCAAAGCCCTCCTTCTTGCCGATGACGCGGAAGGCCTTGTCTGGCGCCGCGATGCGGTTGTAGACGTGCCCGAGATCGCGCGGTGGCGTGAGGCCGTCCTTGCCGCCGGCGATGATGAGGATCGGTGTCGTAATGCGTTCGAGGTGCTCGGTGAAGTCGAACATCGAGTAGCGGTCGCTCATCGCCTTGGTCTCGTACCAGCGGGCGAACTCGCGCAGCAGTGACGCCGGAAGGTCATCGACGGCGGTCAGCATCAGGGTGCGCAGCAGGGCGAGGTCGGCGTTGCCCGGGTGCCAGCCAAGCGCCGCGATGCTTTCGTTCAGCTGCCGCGCCAGCAGCGGTGCCAACGGCGACCCGAGCCGTGCGAGTGTTCCCAGCGGCACCCAGTCCGGGAGGTAGCGCAGCACGCCGCGGTACGGCACGCCGAAGTCGAGGACCGGATGCCCGACGTTGCTCATGGTGGGCGAGCCGAGCGTGACCGCGCTGCGGATCTTGTGATGCACCGGGCTCATCAACAGGGCGTAGGCGATCATGCCGCCCATGGAATGCCCGACCCACTGCACCTGACTGGCGCCGGTCTCGCGCAGTACCTTGCGCAGCGCTGCGGGGGCGTCGTGCTGGACGTAGTCCTCGAAGCGCCAGTTGTAGCGCTTGCCGTTCCACCAGGTCGGCCGCGTCGAGCGCCCGGCGCCGCGTAGCTCGATCACCCACACGTCGTAGCCCCGGCGCACCAAGTAGCGCGCCAACGAGATGCGTCCCGGTCCATCCATGTCCCAGCGGTTTGAGGACATGCCGTGGCACAGCAGCACCGGGGTGCGGTGCAGGCGGCGGGAGGGCGCGTAGCGGTACAACGCGAGGCGCCAGCCGTCGTGTGTAAGGGCGGTGTAGAAGTGCGGTCGCGGCTCACGACCGAGCTCGAACCAGGCGTCGATCAAACGCTGCATGTCACGCCCACTACCATG
>CAZCGA010000143.1:0-15330 GCA_964498075.1 uncultured Binatia bacterium (SeqCode)
CCCGAGTAGCCGCGTTCTTTTCGCGGCGTATCGAGGGGCGCCGCTGTTTATCGACAGTCCCTGAAAGCGGGCGCAGTAAGCGTGCGCTGGGGTTACCGGTTGGCTCCGGGTGGAGTAGCATATGCCCGTCGCAGGAGGGTGAGATGACAACCACGGTGACTGAGATCGCTGCCGACCTGTATCGCATCTCGACGTTCGCGCCCGACTTCGGGATACAGTTCAACCAGTTCCTGGTGAAGGATGACGAGCCGTTCTTGATGCACACCGGCTTCAAGACGATGTTCGCCGCCACCCGCGACGGCGTGGCACGGGTGCTCGATCCGGCACGCGTGCGCTGGATCGGCTTCAGCCACTTCGAGTCGGATGAGTGCGGCGCGCTCAACGAGTGGCTGGCGACGGCGCCGCAGGCGCAAGCCGTGTGCAGCTTCGTCGGCGCCACGGTGAGCGTCAACGACTTCGCCGTGCGCCCGGCGCGCGCGCTGGCCGACGACGAGGTCCTGCAGATCGGCCGCCACCGCCTGCGGTTCCTGGCGACCCCGCACGTCCCGCACGGCTGGGACGCCGGTTTGTTCTTCGAGGAAACGGATCGGACGCTGCTGTGCTCCGACCTGTTCTTCCAACCCGGCGATCCGCCGCCGCTCACGCGCGCGGATCTGGTCGGCCCGGCGCGCGCCGCGATCATCGACGGGCAGGCGGGTCCGCTCGCCAAGGACATGCCGTACACGCCCTACACCGATGCCACCATGCAACGCCTCGCCGACCTTCAGCCCCGCCTGTTGGCCACGATGCACGGCTCGTCGTTCGCCGGCGCCGGCGCAGGCGCGCTGCGCGCGCTGGCACGGGTGCTTCGCGAAACACTGGGTGACCAGGGATGAAGGTATCAAACCTCTTCGCAGGGATCCCCGGTCAGATCGCACGCGAGCTCATCGAGCCGCTGATCGAGACGGGCGCGTTTGCACTCGAACGGATCGTATCGGCAGGCCAGGCTACACCTCCCGGCGAGTGGTACGACCAGGAGCGCAACGAATGGGTGATCTTGCTCAGCGGCCGAGCGGGGTTGCTCTTCGAGGGTGACGCCGAGCCGTTGGTCCTGCACCCGGGCGACTACGTCCTGATCCCCGCGCATCGTCGGCATCGAGTCGAGTGGACCGACGCCGCCGAGCCGACCGTCTGGCTCGCGCTCCACTACCGGCCGGATTGAGTCGGCGGAACTGCAGGCGCGTGAACCCCACCGACGTCATCAAGCGCGCGCGCCAAGGTCGTGGAGGCGAGATTGTTCACGTCCATGTCGCTGTCCGCCGGGAAGATCTCGTAGTGCTTCAACTGTAAGCTGACGCGCGCCATGATGGCGCCGAACTTGTACAGCGCGAGGACTTCGTAGTAGGCGAAGTGGTGCGCGGCGCGGCCGACCAGACTCTCCCAACGGGCAATCGTGGCGTCACGATCCGGGAGGCCGGCAAGCCGCTCGACCCCGAGGCCTTCGCTGAAACAACGATCGAGCGCGATCCACCAGGCCAGGTCTTGGACCGGATCGCCGAGGCGCGCCATTTCCCAATCGATCACCGCGACACAGGTGGTGCCGTCGAAGATCTGATTGCCGGGACGCGAATCGCCCCAGCAGAGCGCCACCGGCTCGTCGTCCGGCTGATGCGCGTGCAGCCACCGCCGCGCCGACTCGATCAACGGGTAGCGATCGCGCTCCATCCCCCAGCTCAAGTACTGGTCGTACTCGTGCAGCTGCTGATCGAGCGGAGTGGTGCCGCGTTCCGGCTGTTCGAGGAAGCCAAAGCCCAGGGCGCGCCACTCCAGCCGATGCACGCGCGCCATCGCGTCGAGCCCGCTCCACCACAAAGCCTCGCGCTCGGCCGGCGTGAGCTCCGGGACCCAGCCGCCGGTGTGGTAGGGCGGATTGTCGGTGGGCACGCGCCCGTCGACACGATCCATCACGTAGAACGGCGCTCCGAGCGGACCCTCATCTTCTTCGAGCCAGCGCATGCGCGGCACCGGGACGTCGGTCCGGCCGAGGATGTGCATGATGCGGAACTGCTGCGCCATGTCGTACTTCGGAAACACGGTGAAGCCCGACGACTTGAAGCGCGCCACCAGCCGCTCGCTGTGCGCGCCCGCGCCGTCCGTCCACCGCGCCTCGAACATGAGCGTGTCGCTGGAGAAGCCGGTTTCGGATGGACCGCGCAGCTCGGTGATCGCCAGGTCGCGCGCCTGCGGAAGCTTGCGCCGCAGCCACTCGGTTAGTTGCCGGTGCGTCAGGTCCAGGTCGCGTCGCGGAGCGGGCATGGCACTGTCTCCCTCGATCGAACGGCACCCTAGTCCATTGCGGCTCGCTCGAAAAGTGGGAGCGATGCGCGGCGATTGCCTGCCTGCAGGTTCTCTACTACGACAACGACGGAGTGATTGAGCCCTACGACATTGCCATCGTCGGCTACGGCCCGGTCGGACAGCTGCTGGCCATCTTGCTCGGCCCGCGCGGCTGGAGGGTCGGCGTGTTCGAGAAGCAGCCCGCTCTCTACCCGCTGCCGCGGGCGGTGCACTTCGATCATGAGATCTACCGCATCCTGCAGGCCGCCGGCGTGGCCGGCGATCTCGCCGGCATGACCGAGCCTGCATACGTCTACGAGTGGCGCAACGCAGCGGGGGACACGCTCCTGCGCTTCGGTCGCAAGACCGCGAGCCTGTCCGGCTGGCCCGAGTCCAACATGTTCTCGCAGCCCGACCTCGAACGACTCCTCGACGCGAAGGCGCGCTCGCTGCCGTCTATCGAAGTGCGCCGAGCATGCGAGGTCGTCGACCTTCGCTCCGCCGTCGATGAAGTCGAGATCACCGTGAGGGACCTTCGCGGCACCCGCCTCGACGTCCGCTCCCGCTACGTGGTCGGTTGCGACGGGGCCAACAGTTTCGTCCGCCAGCACTTGGGAGCAGCCGTCACCGACCTCGGTTTCTTCTTCGACTGGCTGATCGTCGACGTCATTCCCCATGAGCCGCGCGTGTGGGAGCCGCCCAACTTGCAGCTGTGCGATCCCGCCCGACCTACGACGATCATCTCGGGAGGTCCGGGTCGGCGGCGCTGGGAGTTCATGCGCCTGCCCGACGAGGACGTTGAAGAGCTCAACAACGAACCGACTGCGTGGCGACTGCTCGAACCGTGGGGCATCACCCCCGACAACGCGACGCTCGAACGCCACGCCGTCTACACCTTCCGCGCCCGATGGGTCGACACGTGGCGGCGCGGACGCCTGCTGCTCGCTGGCGACGCGGCGCATTTGATGCCGCCGTTCGCCGGCCAGGGAATGTGCTCCGGCCTGCGCGACGCCGCCAACCTGGCCTGGAAGCTCGACATGGTTCTGGCCGGCAAGGCATCGGAGGTGCTGCTCGATACCTACGCAAGCGAGCGCCTCCCAAACGTCAGCGCGGTCATCAAGTTCTCCATTGATCTGGGCAAGGTCATCTGCGTGGCTGATCCCGACGAGGCGGCGGCCCGGGACGCCAACATGATCGCTGCCGCGGCGGCAGCCCGCCTGGTGACACCGCCGCCACCGTCGGCGCTCGGACCCGGCCTGGTGCTCGACGGTTCCCCGTTGGCCGGGCAACTCTTCGTGCAAGGCCAGGTGAGCTGCGGTGCAGCGACCGGGCTCTTCGACGATGTCGTCGGGCGCGGCTGGACGCTGCTCAGCCGCTCATTCGATCCTGCGGCGCGGCTCGATCCAGACGCCGCAGCGTTCTTCGCCTCGATCGGCGGCACCAGTGCGCAGGTCGGGCCCGACGGGCCCGTGCGCGACATCAACGGCAGCTACGCGGAGTGGTTCACCACCGCCGGCGTTGCCGTAGTGCTGCAGCGGCCGGACTTCTACCTCTTCGGGACCGCGCCGACGGCCGACGGCGCCGCCTCGCTAGTCAGCCACCTCCGCCTCGCTCTCGCTTGCGGCGGCGCGGTGCGCTGAATCCTGACTCGCCTTCCTCGCTTCGGTTCAGACTCGGGAGAACGAACCGGCGAAGAGCCGCTCGATCGCCGCCTTGCCGTTGTCGCGCAGGTTGCGAGTCCCGGTGCCGGCGAAATGCGCGTGGCTCACTGTCGGCGCGGTCGCGGCCTGCCATGCCGACCCGGTCCAGTGGGACCAGGCGTCGCGGTCCTGATCGAAGACGAAGAGCGGCTTGTTGCACAGCTTGGCGAACTCGGCCCCCCAACCGGTGCCGCCCATCACCGTGTCGTCGTCGAGGATCTTGCCGACCACGTAGATCTCCTGCGCGTTGTTGACCTGGTGCCAGATGGTCCGCAGCACCTGCTTGATGTAGTCGGTATCGGGATAGTGGCGGTGCATCAGCTTCGAGACGTACGCCAGGCTGACGTCGCCGTGACTCAGCTCGGCGTGACTCAAGGTCCGCACGCCGCGGGTGCGCTCGATCTGATGCCCGTCGAACGTGAAGTTGACCTCCTCGATGCCGTAGCGTTCCGCGGTCGCGCCGAACGCCGCCTCCGCGCCCTTCAAGCCGCCGCTGTACAGAACGCACTCGCTCGGATTCATCTGCGTCGTTTCCTCCTTACCCAGGCGTGGGCCGCCTATGCATAACGAAGCGGCGCCACGAATGTAAGGGACCGGGCCAGCGAACGCGCGCAGGGATCAGAGGGTGTAGGTCTTGTTCTGCTCGAGGATCGAGATGCGGCTGCCGGCGATGCGGTGCAGCTCCGCCACCGTCTCTTCGTAGAACTGGGGCTTGACGTGAAAGATCCACACCGGCACGTCCGGCGGCAGCTTGTCGAGCTCGCGCTGGATCAGCTCCGGCGTCATGTGCTTGGAGAACGAAGCGATGCGCCCGAGTCGGTTGGGGAAGGCGCATTCCAGGATGATGGCGCGGAGGCCACGGACACCGTGCGCCGCCTGCCACAGCGCCTCCGTCGGTCCCGTGTCGCCCGAGTACACGACGCTGATGTCGCCGTCGCGGACGATGAACCCGCACGTGGGCACCGAATGGCTCACCGCCACCGGGGTCACCGACAGGTCACCGACCTGTTGCGGGGTCCCTTCGACCAGCGTGCGGAACGCGACCACCGGGGCTTCGGGCGGCAGCGTCGAGAAGTCGGGCCACAGCACGTCGTTGAAGAGGCTCGTGCGCAATGCCGTCACCACCGGCTCGATACTCGCCAGCGTCACCGGGCGCTGGCTGCCACAGCAGGCTAGCGTATCGGTGAGGTAGGCAATCCCGGCGACGTGATCCAGGTGCGCGTGCGAGATGAGCGCATGCTCGATGCCGAGCTGCTCCGGAACCGAAAGGCTCCCCCCGACTGTCCCACCATCGATCAGGACGCGGTCGTCGACGAGAAACGCGGTGGGCCGCTGCCCGACACCTTCGCTACCGAAGCCGCCGAGCACCTTGATCTTCATACGGCCGCAATTCTAGCACACTTCGGTATCAGTCGCGCCTGGCCGTCACCGCAAGGCGCTGGCCGCTCCGACGATCGTCTTCACGCCGTCGGGCTTCTCGCACCACACGTCACAGTGGACGCGGGTCTTCGCGCCCTCCGGTACCTCCTCGCGGACTTTGCCGCGGACGGCCAAGCCATCGTTGGGCCAGACGACGTTGACCAGGCTGACGTTCAGCTTGCCGCCGCACAACCAGCCAGCGCCGAAGTTGTGCGTCATGATCTCGGAAACGAAGCAAACGGACATCATCCCCTGCACGACGATGTCGGGGAAACCCAACGCGCGCGCCATCTCCTGATCGGTGT
Source organism: uncultured Binatia bacterium (SeqCode) (assembly GCA_964498075.1). Lineage (GTDB taxonomy): Bacteria > Desulfobacterota > Binatia > HRBIN30 > HRBIN30 > CAZCGA01. Next base: position 5,741 of record CAZCGA010000143.1, read on the forward strand.
GATAGCTGCGGTGTGGGCCGGAGAAGGCCTGACACATGGCGATGGTGATCGTCTTCTCCGCCGGCTGCAGGTCGGGCCCGGGGCCCTCGCCCACGACGAACTTGCGGTCGGCGCGTTTCTCGCGATCCTTGTCGACCACAAAGCTGGCGGCCCCTGCCCCCTCCCGGCCTCCCCGGCTCACGGAATTGTTCGCAGGGGAGGGGAAGGAGGCGAGGAAGCTCTGATGCGTGCGGCTGCGTTGGAGCCAGCGTCCGCCGGCGTCGGTGATTAGGACCTCGTTGACGACGTACTCGCGGTTGCGCTTCACGTAGCGCTCGACAACGGTCGACCGCGTGCGCACCGCGTCGCCCACCAGCATGGGGTGGAACAGCTCCCACTCCTGCTTGGCGTGCAGGTTGCCGATCAAGTTGGGGAGGTACCACGCCAGGTTCTTGTAGACCTCCGAGTGGAAGAGCAACGCCGGCGCCACGGGTTTCCCGAAGGGCGAGCCGCCGCGATACCACTCGTGCCGGTCGTCGGTCCCGTTCTCATACACACGCAGCATGTCCGCGGTCACCGTGTACTCGTGACCGCCCATGTCGCGCCCGACGAACACCTCGTGCTCGTTGTGAAAAGGCTGGGTCATACACTCCTCCGGCGGCGAGCATAGGTGCGCGGCGGCGGCGGCGTCAAATGCCCCTTGCCGAATTCGGCGCCGGCGGATAGCGTGCGAGCCCTCGCCCCGACCCCTCTCCCGGAGGAGAGGGCGAGGGAGAAGAAGCAGGACGACCCATGCCGGATCGGACACAGAGCGTCGCGCGATTACTCGGATACTCGGAGGACGCTCGTGTGCTGATCATCAACGCCGACGACTTCGGCATGTCCCACGCCGAGAACGCTGCGACCATCGATGGACTGCAGCAGGGCGCATTCTGCTCGGCGACGATCATGGTACCCTGCCCGTGGTTCGCGGAGGTGGTGGCGTTCGCGGCGCGCATGCCGGGCGCCGACCTCGGGGTGCACATCACGCACACCAGCGAGTGGGAGACCTACAAGTGGGGTCCGGTCAGCGACCGCAGCGCGGTTCCCAGCATGGTGGACGACCGCGGCTACTTCTACCGCGACGTCGAGTCCTTCTATGCGCACGCGCGCTTCGCGGAGGTGGCGGTCGAGACCCGCGCGCAGATCGAGCGCGCCTTGGCCGCCGGCATCGACGTCACGCACCTCGACTCGCACATGGGCACGGTCCAGCTCGACGCCGGCTACCACGCGCTGTACGTGCAGCTCGCGGCGGAGTACCGGCTCCCCATCCGCATGGCGGGGCGCTCGGCGATGCGTGACCTGGGCATGGGACAGATCGTCGACCAGGCGGATCGGCTGGGCGTGCTGGCCCCTGACCATTTCTGGTACGGCGGGCCACCGTCACCTCGGGAGACGCCGGCGTACTGGACCAACGTGCTGCGCAACCTGCGGCCCGGCGTCAGTGAGCTGTACATCCACGCCGCGCTCGACGAGCCCGAGATGCGCGCCATCAGCGACTCCTGCGCACAGCGCGCCGCGGACCACCGCTTCTTCACCGCGCCGTCGACCGGCGCGCTGATCCGTGACCTCGGCATCACGCTGACTGGCTATCGGCAGTTGCGCGAGCTGCAGCGCCGCCTACACACGTGCTGACCACGACATGCTCAACGCCCTGCTCGCCACGGTTCTTGTCTTTATCTCAGTCGGGATGCTGCTCTACCTGGTTGGTCTGCTGTTCAACGCGGCCAGCTTGCCGTTGGGCGGCCTGCTCGAGCGGCAGCGATTCGTGCGCTACGTGGCGCGCGCGCGGCGCTGCGACGCCCTCATCCAGCAGGGAAACCTGGATCAGGCGTTGCGCTACCTGCGTGCCGCCTTCTATCTGCAGCCGGTGGCCAACCGCACGCTCGCCAGCGCCGTCGCCAATCACCACACCGGCTTGCTCAGTCGCTTGATCGCCCTGACGTCGGACGTGCAAGGCGGCACGGTGCGCCTGCTGTCGCTAGCGAAGACGGACCGCTTGCTCACCGAGCGCAGCGAGCTGCAGCGCCGCTACTTCGCCGCACGGCAGAGTGCGCGGCGCGAGCGGGTGCGGGAGATCCAGGCGCAGCTCGCTACCAACAGCCGCGAGCTGGACGCCGCGCTGCAACAGCTGGTCGCCGAGGTCCACGCCGCGCGCCAGGCCCCCCGGTATCACTGAGAATCGTGACTCGTGCTCGTGACTCGTGTCGGTCCGAGGAGGCCGGCCCAGCCCGAGTCACGATTCACGATCACGAGCCACGAATTGATTCACCCCAACCGGGCTGGTAGGGATTCAAGCCGCACGCAGATTGTGGACAAGGAGATCATCGGTGGCTGCCTCACAGAGCCGACTCGACAAGCATCCGCGCATCGACCCGAAGCCGATCGACGAGTCGATCACCATCACCGAGCTGGTGGATCGGACCTTCCTGGCCTACAACGCCGCGCGCCTGCGCGAGGCCTGTCAGTTGTTTGCGCGCCGCATGCTGGCGGACGACGTCACCGTCGGCGTGAGCCTCACCGGGGCGCTGACGCCCGCGGGCCTCGGCATGGCCGCCATCATCCCGCTGATCGAGCATGGGTTCATCGACTGGATGGTGAGCACCGGTGCGAACCTGTATCACGACACGCACTTCGGCATCGGCCTGGACATGCACATCGGCTCGCCGTTCGCCGACGACGTGAGCTTGCGCGAGCAGGGCGTGGTGCGCATCTACGACATCTTCTTCGACTACGACGTGCTGCTGCAAACCGACGCCTTCTTCCGCCAGATGATTGCGGCGCCGGAGTTCCAGCGACCGATGAGCACCGCGGAGTTCCACTATCGCGCCGGCGCTTACGTGCGCGAGCGCGAGCGTCTGCTCGGTGTGCGGCGCCGCTCGGTGCTGTCGACGGCGCATGAGCTCGGCGTACCTATCTACACCTCGTCGCCCGGGGACAGCTCGATCGGCATGAACGTCGCCGCCATGGCGTTGGACGACAACCAGCTCAGCTTCGACGTGTCGCGCGACGTGAACGAGACGGCGGCGATCGTGCTGGACGCCAAGGCCGCGGGCGGTCAGAGCGGCGTGCTGATCGTCGGCGGCGGCTCGCCGAAGAACTTCGTCTTGCAGACCGAGCCGCAGATCCAGGAGGTCTTGGGCATCGAGGAGAAGGGGCACGACTACTACCTGCAGATCACCGACGCGCGCCCCGACACCGGCGGGCTGTCAGGTGCGACGCCGGGTGAAGCGGTGAGCTGGGGCAAGGTCGATCCCGACGCGCTGCCGGACACGGTCGTTTGCTACCTCGATAGCACCGTGGCGTTGCCGATCTTGACCGCGTACGCGATCGCCAACCATCCGCCGCGCAAGCCGAAGCGGCTGTATGACCGGCGCGAGGAGATGCTCGACGCGTTGCGGCAGCGATACCTCGATGCGCGGAAGAGCCGATGAAGATGGTTACATTGTCCCTTCTCCAGCAATGTTCGTCCGCGAGCTGAGCGTTGCGGTCGAGGCGGCGCGTGCGGCCGGGGCGATCGTGCGCGCCTGGTACGACGGCGCCTACACCGTGCGCGAGAAAGCAAACGACAGCCCAGTCACCGAAGCGGACATTGAAGCCAACCAGTGCATCCAGGGGATCATTCACGACGCCTTCCCCGACGACGGCTGGCTCTCCGAGGAGACCCGCGATTCCGCCGAACGGCTGACCAAGACGCGGGTGTGGGTGGTCGACCCACTCGATGGGACCAAGGAGTTCATCAAGCGCATCCCGGAGTTCTGCGTCTGCATCGCGCTGGTCGAGCATGGCGTCCCGGTGTTGGGTGTCGAGTACAACCCGGTGCGCGACGAGTTGTTCGCCGGCGCGCGCGGTTCAGGAGTGACCTTGAATGGTTCCGCGGTGCGCGTCAGCAACGAGCGCAACCTGTCTACCGCCCGCATGCTCGCCAGCCGCTCGGAATCGGAGCGCGGCGAATGGGACGCGTTTCAGTCGACGTTGCGCATCGAGCTGACCGGCAGCGTGGCGTACAAGCTAGCGTTGATTGCGGCCGGCCGCGGGGACGCGACGTTCAGCCTCACCCCGAAGAACGAATGGGACGTCTGCGCCGGCGCCGCACTGATCACCGAAGCCGGCGGACGCATCACCGACCGCTACGCCCAGCCGCTGCGTTTCAACCGGCGCAACACGCACCTCCCCGGCATCATCGCCAGCAACGGGCAGTTGCACGGACCGATCATCGAGCTGTTGCGGCAGCGTGGGGAGCTCAGTCCGGCGTCTTGAGTGCCGAGGCGAGGCAGCGTGCCGGCTCTGGCCGGGCGGAGGCCAGCGAGGGGAAGGAGCGGCCTTTCCGGCGACCTCGGATTTGGAACGAGGCGCTTCTCAAGAGGCGAAATGTGCCAGTCCATCTCCTCCAACGGAACCGCCCCGAGCAGCGGGTCTGCGCCGTGCGGAAGCTCGATCACGCGCACCTGACAGACCCTACCCTGCACCTCTAGTTCCGCAATGCCGAACACGCGATAGTCGTGCTCGCCTCCGTCGGCGGTGTACACACGGACCTCTCCCAGCTGATCAAGTCGTAGGCGCTCAATCACCTCCACCGGGAGAGCAAGCTCTGCCGCGCCGGAATCGACCAGCGCCTCGCACTCAACCTCTTCTCCGTGTCTGTCCGGCGGAAGATACCGGTTCTGCCAGTTCCTGATCTTCACTAGAACGCGAAACACACCCATGCGGCTTTCGTAGCGGATTTTCCCTGCCGGCGCTAACAGCTGACTTGGCCGTCCCCCTCAGATCGCCAACCCTTGCATCGACTGCCTGCAGACACTTCAGTGTTGGGGAGTCTGGGCGCGCTGCCGTTGCCTGGCTGCCTGCAACTCGGTGCCCTGATCCGTGTGGTGGTGGACCAGTTTCCACTTCCCGGCTTCGCGCCGGAAGATGTTGGTGGCGCGGTGATTGACGGCGATAGTCTTGCCCTCTCGGTCGACGTTCTCGCCGCGTTCGACGCAGGTGGTGTAGCCCATGTCGCCGCCGGCCTGGACCAACACGTCTTCCGCGGCCACCTTGCCGCTCTTGACCATGGCGGCGGCGCGGACGAAGTCGCCTTCGACCTCTTTCCAGCCGACGAGCCGGCCACCGAAGGGACCCATCTGCGTGACCTCCGGTGCGTGCGACCAGATGTCGCGCATCGGCTCGAGGTTGCCAGCGAACATCGCGTTGAGTGCCGCATAGAACTCGTTCGATGCCTGGCGCACCTCTGCTTCTGCCTTCGACTCCTCGGCGCGAGCTGACGGCGCTTGTGCAGTGAGGAATCCGATGAACCCGACACCAATTGCTGCCAGAGCCACGACGAAGTGCTGAGCGCGAGATTTCATCCCATTCCCTCCCTGGCTCGTCTTGCCACGACCCGAGGGTCGCGGCAACGTCATTCGTGCCGGCCTCACGCGGAAGAACGAGCGAGATTCTGCGCAGAGACCATGTTGGACCCACAACTCGAGGATGCTGGATTGAGGCGTCCAGCGCAGCTCTTCGGGTGGCCCTTTTCCTCGCGCCCTTCTCATGGCCTCCGTGACCTGTGATGTCTAGCGGACGGCGAGCTTCAGCGGCGCGCGTCTTTCTGCGCGTCCGCTGCAAGCTGATGTTCGGCCATCCCGCCATCTTCCCGGGCATCGCCCGGCCCAGGATGGAGTCGTGCAGCAAAGCGTTCCTGCATCTGGATGTAATATTTCACGATCTTCACAGGATCGTCGCCGACGCTGGCGGAAATGCCCCGTCGCGCGTCTCGTGTCCGCTTGATCGCGGGATCAGTCTTCATCGTCGACCTCCAATAGTTCGAGTGGCGTGACTAACGACGGAACGAACAGGCCAAGCAGCGTGTTCACTCGCCGAATATGGGCGAACTTGTTGGCATTCGCCAAGTGCTTGCAATTCCACGTGGCGAGAAAGTCGCAACGGTGGTGCGACGCCAGCGCGAGGTGCAAAGCATCGCCGACCGGGTTCCGCGGCATCACTCGTCGGGCAATGTACGTCTGCACGACCTCGAGGACAGCAGGCTCGACGGCGAGAAGCGGCAACGGCGCGATGAGGCGAAGGCATTCCTCCCGGTTCGGGAAGTCGACCACTGACGTCGCAATGTTCGGGCTGCTCGGGTTCACGTTCAGCGCCCGCGTGCTGGGGATTACGACGAGGTCCATGTCTTCGATTGGAACCGCTCAAGTCCGGTGCGCTCCAGCTAGACGCGCCCCTTCGCCCGCCTGGGTTGCGGCCGCTTCAGTGTACGTCGCGGCTTCCTCGGCACGCCGTACACCACGTCGAACTCGCCCTCACGCTGGCGGCGCTGAAGGTCGGCAACCAGGGCGCCGAGGTCGAACTTGAAGCGGGCGGCATAGGCCTTTCGCACACGGTGGACTTCTTCAACAATCGGGTCGCGAGACATGGCTCTCAATCCTCCAACAATTCGTCCGACGTGCAGATTACCGGAGGCTCAAAGCCCAACTCACGGCAGAGGTCTTCGATCTCGACACGCTTCATGGCATTCGCAATGTGCCTGCAGTTCCACGTCAACAGGTACTCCATGCCGTGTACCGCCGCCAGCGCGACGTGCACAGCGTCGACCTCCGCGGCACGAGGAACGGCTCCACGGTCGATCAAGCGCTGCGCCACGCGCGCTACGGAATCCGTGAGGGCAAGCTGTGGAAGCCCGCGAAGCAGTCGCAGGCGGCGTCGCGCTGCTTTCGCATCACCGGCGTTCGATTCGTCCAGCACGATCGGGGACACAAAGACCCGAAACTCCTTCCGCTTCGTTCGCCACCATCGTCGCGTTGCCTCCTGATGTGCGCGCGTGCGGATGTCACGACTGGGGCGCGCCGTGAGGTAGCTCACGATCGTGGTCTCCAGATACACGGATGACACGCGATCACGCTACCGCAAAGATTCGGAATCGTCTAACGGCGTTCGTCCAAAGAGCTCAGGGAACCTCGAAAGCCCCAACGGGGCGGCAAGCTCATAGCCCGAGGCAACGCCCCGGGCCGGAGCGGTGCGCGGCCTCCGGGCGCTGAGGCCTACCCACCCACCTTCGTCTCCACGTCCCCTTGCGCAGGTGTTGGGCGATGACGATCTGCTGCACCCTGGAACCGTCATAGACGCGGGCGACACGGACGTCGCGCCAGATGCGGACCCGCGGCGTGGAGCGAGCGTCAGTCGAACGCTGCCGCCGGCTCAACCACACCGATCAGCGTTGCCACCGGCCGCGAGTGCGCCGAGAGTCAGCAGGAAAGCCGCGAACCAGTCCGTCGACCTCACGGTCCCCGGCAGTATCTTCGCGCAGTCATCGCAAGCAGGTACGTCCACCTTGACGACTTCAACGCGCCCGCGGACACTCTTCGTGGCGGCTTCAGAGCGGAAGGAAGGCAATCGTGTCACGCCATTCTTCCGCCGCCGTCGCCTCGCTGACGAGCACCAGCTCCGCGATCGCGAGCCCCATCGCGCAATCCTGAGCAATGAGAATCAGTCCCGCCGTCGGCAGGTTCGCGCCAATCCTGTTTCGCGCTTCAGTGCCCATGGTGCGGCGATCGTGTGAAACCAGAACCCGCCCGTTGCTGGCTGCCCATTTGAGGACCACCGAATCCTCCGCGCCTTCCAGTCCCGCTTCCCGCACGGTGCGGGCGTCCGCATTCGGTTGCCGGCGGCGGAAGCCGTGGACGATGTGGCCGTTGAAGTCTTCGTCGAAGAGAAATCGAACGCGGCTCACGCAGCGTGGTTTCCGGCGCGCCGGCGCGCGTCCATTCGCCGTCGCAGGTCGGCCAGGAACTTCGCGTGTTGGGTTCTCAGCTCACGGCGTAGTTTCTGGTCCAGCCGCTTCTGTTCTTTGAGATACGCATCGACTGCCGGGCGGTGCGTCAGATAGAAGTGGATGACGCCGTACACCTGGGCCAGGGAGAGCGCGTCGTAGTCTTGGACGATCTGCTCCGGTGTCGAGCCCCGCCAGAAGGCGTGGACAACACTGTCGACGGACACGCGCGTGCCGGCAACCCGCCACAGGCCCTCCTTGGTCACCGTGACTACACTGGTATCCGGCACTGCGATGCGCCGAGGCATGCGTGAACCCTACTGCATCAGCCCAGACCCGGCAAGCACGAGCGTGGACCGGAAGCGTCGCAACTACGAGGAGGCCGAGGAAGCGTTCTACGAATCTGTGAGGCTAGCAGCGCGTTGAAAAACCCCGCCCCGTGCTTCGACAGGCTCAGCATGAGCGGTTCCCCTCCCCGATTTCAATGATCTTCTTCCGCTCACCCTGAGCTCGTCGAAGGGTTCCTGATCTTTTTCAACGGGCTGCTAGACTAGTCGAGAAGTTAGTACGTGGACTTTCGCACTCTCTGACGGGGCCTGTCTAGTGCCGGAAGGCGTAGGGATCAAGGCTATGTTGCATAGGCGAGGGCGTCGATGAAAGGGGCGAGGAATTTCGGTGAGAGCGATTGGCGATCGCAGTTGGAGAAAATTGTGTTGCTCCAGAGTGCGCGGCGCAGCGTGGCGAGGGCGTCGATGAAGGACGGGGTTCGTTTCAGCGGGTACCACGGGAGACGGAGCCAGGTTGTAGAGGCGCCGGCGCAGGCGATGTAGCACAGCCAGACGACAGAGGAGAGCCACAGGGAGAGCGCGGCGGCGCGCTCGGGGCCCTTGCCCTTCCAGCACTGGGGATGCTCGCCGCCGAGGTACTGCTTGGTGTTGCGGAAGGTGTCTTCGATGGACCAGCGGCCGGCGTACTGCGTAGCGACCGCGCTGCTCTGCGCGTCGATGTCGGTGGTGAAGAAGAAGTCGTCGTGCTGTTTGCCCTCGGGGTCGCGCACGATGACCAGGCGCACGAGGTGGTCGGGGCAGGTGTGATACCAGAGCACGGTTTGCGAATAGAGCAGGCGTTCGACCGGCTGACCGCGCATGTCGATCACGGTGCGCTGCCAGTGCGCGGGACGGAGTCTGGCGGCGAGCTGGTCGGGGGTTGGTAGCCGACGGCCTTTCTTGCGGGGACGCCCGCGGCGGCCCTGGCGGCGGGGCGGAGCCATTTCGAAGAGCGCGGCATCGCGGCGCAGGCGCGAGGTGAAGTGGGTGCGCGGCAGCTGGCGCCCGGCCAGGCAGGCATACGCGCCGTCGGCGCACAGATGAAAGCGCCGTTGGGGGAACCAGTCGGCCAGCTCACGGATCATGTCTTCGGCCAGCGCGGCGTGGGACTTGCCGCCCTTGCGGTACACGCGCACATTGATGGGCAGGCCCAGCGGTTCCCCGCCCCAGGGCGCCTGCACGCGCAGGGTGAGCACGATCAGGTTGAGTCCCCAAGCGTAGACGACGTGTTTGGCGCTGGAGCGCACGGCATCGCGGAAGGTTCCGGCCCCGTTCACGCGGCGACCGGCTTTGTGAAAGAGCGTGTCGTCCAGATCGAGGGGGACCACCCGTTCGGGGCCGGGGGAGAAGCAGGCGAGCAGGGTTTCCACCAGCAGCCGCCAGAGGCGGGCCATTTCCCAGGCGCCCGTGCGGAGCAGCCGGTGGTAGGCGTCGTGGGCGTGGCGCTGCGTGGGCTCGATCCGGCGCAGCATGCCGGTCACCGT
>CAZCGA010000144.1:0-15281 GCA_964498075.1 uncultured Binatia bacterium (SeqCode)
AACTTCTGCGCGCCGCGCACAGACTTTTGGTGATAGTAGTTCAGGGTGAGCGGAATTCTTCTTTGAAATTGAATCCCCAACCGCTCGTGCTGAGCTTGTCGAAGCACTGTTTGCGAGAAAATCGACAGTCTCGGATGGGAGAGGATCAAGGTGAGGGGCATTTGATGATATCCGAGCCGTTTGACAGGCGGTTTGTCCGCGCCGAATTTGGTTCGTGCGGGAGTTGCAGGGGGACGTCGAGGGTTGTGGGAACGAGAATGGCTCCTGCGACAAGGCAGACCCGCGGCTAAGCTACGTGTATCCGCCGGTCGCCGTTAGCGGGGTTCGGCGGAACGGACGGGGCGTCGCCCCGATGCGATACGTACCCACCTGTCAGGGAAGTCCAGGGCGCTTGCCTCGGGGGACAGCTGCGTGATCAAGCGGGCGTTGAAGCCAATTGCCTACGTCATTGTGATGGCGCTCGTCATGCTGGGCATCGTCGAAATGGCCTGCCGCTACGCATTTCGCGATGACATCGCGCTCGTGCGGAATCCGGATCATCGACAGCGGGCGAGCACGGCAGAAACCAATGCCGACGGCATTCGCAGCCGGAGGGAGGCGAGCGAGTTCACGAAGGACGACCTGAACGTCATCTTTCTCGGCGATTCATTCGTGTTCGGGCTGAAAGAGTCCCCCGAGCTCGCATTGCCGCAGCAGTATGAGCGTCTGGCGCGTGCGCAGCACCCGGCATGCAGGATCAACGTCGCCAATTTCGGGTGGGCCTCGTCGTCGCCCTACTTGTCGCTCCGCCTGCTCAAAGACATCGGAAAAAAGTACGTGCCTGATGTCGTCTTCCTCGGTGTGGACATGACCGACTTCCACGACGACCTGAAATACCGGCTGCTGGTCGAGCGGCCAACGCTGACGTACAAGGCGTTGCGCTATCTCCCGGGTGTCATCGTACTGGTCAAGAAGGTCTTCACTGGTCTGGGCAGATTTCACTGGGCGCAACGGGCGCACGAAGCGATGTTCGGACTCCCGATCGACCGGTTCTTCATTGTGAACCAGCCATTGCGGGAGACGGAGCGATATGGGTCCGCGATTCTCGGAAGCGTCCGCGACATCGCCGGCTACACGGAGAATGAACTGCACGCGAAGTTCGTGCTCCTGGTATTCCCCCGGTCCTTTCAATACTCGGCCAGAGAATCCCCCAACAACTGGGAACGAGACGCGTACAAGGTCCTTGGTCCGTATTCCCTGGAACCGTTCGCGCTGTTCGACAAGCTGAGAGACAGCGTGAAGTTTCCGATCTACAGTCTCCTGCACGACTTTCAGACGACGACGGTATTTCCGACCGTGTTGTACGACGATCCCCATTGGACGGAGAAAGGCCACAGGCTTGTGGCCGAGAGGGTGTACGACATCTCCGAGGAGCAACACTTATTGTCGTGTCCTGACAAGGCGCCACCGCAGGGCGCGGCACGCGGGCGCGGACCCTGAGGGAGGGCCGTATATGGTCCGTCCGGGATTTGCAGGGGGATGTCGGGGGTTGTGGGAACGTCTGATACTGGCGCGTCATGGCAAATTGGGCCCTTATGCGGGCTATCCGCCCGATGTCGACGGCGGAGGATGTCGCGCGGCTGATCCTCGATTGCACCACCGACGGCGTCCGCGAGCGCACCATTCCGGTGTCGACCGGATACCGAAGGACAGACCCGGGGTCGCATCTTGGACATTGGACGTTCGCTCGCAAGCACGCCGGAGGTTGTTCGATCCGATGCAGACCGATGCCCAAGTACAGCTTTCAGCTCTCAGCCATCAGCCAGAGGATTCAAGGGGCAGCCAAGATGTTCTTCGACCGAACTCGTCCACCGATGGCGTCGCGGAATCGTGATCCTCCGTGCTCTCGGTGCCCTCTGTGGTGAGATCTGTCTTCCAGCGTGTGCGTGATGAGCGCCTGATCCGCGTTCCGCGGAATGTGGGTTGGCCATGGCTGAACGCCTGGCACCCTTCGATGACCTTCCTCTTCGTGATCTTCGTGCCTTCGTGGTGATTCCCTTTTGGTAGCGCTTGCGCTTTCGCGGGATGGTGGTGTAGCGGGGCGCATGGCCGACGCCGATACGGTTCGTGCCCATCCCGATCTCGCCGCGGCGGTCGCGTTCGCGTTCGCGCCGTTGGCGCTCGGCTTTCCCGCGATGGCGCTCGCGGTGTTCGGCGCGGGCTGCGATCGGCACAGCGTGGCGCGAGTCTTCTCCGCGGTGTACCCGACGAGCCTCTACCTGGCGCTGTCGACGCCGTTCTGGCCGCTGCCGTCGCTGCGTGGGTGGACGCGGGCGCGCCGCCTCGAGACCGCCTGCCTCGTCTGGCTCTGGTTCACGTGTCTCACGCATGCGACACCAGCGGACACCTCGGCTTCGGTCTGGGCGCGCACTATTGTCTCGGCGCGGCGCTGGCGCGCTTGGAAGCGCGCATCGCGCTCGACGCGTTGCTCGACGAGCTGCCGCACCTGCGCCGGCGCAGCGCGACCATCGAGTACGCCGACTCCTTCCTCGTCCGCGGCCCGCACCGCCTGGAGCTGGCGCGCGCCGCATGAGCTGGAAGAGACGAGCCAACCACAGAGGCCCAGAGGACACCGAGCCGGATCACCGAAATGATTGAAGGCAGGCGTGGAAGTGCGGGGTCAGCCCGGTGACGCTGACATCACTGCGATGAGCTCGCGCGACCGGCTACGCAGGCTTTCCCTTGCCAACCTGCGACTGTGCGTGGTAGCGATCCATAGGTGACCAGACGCTGCACCACAGAAGCGACGTGCCGCCATCGCCGTCGCGGGAGGGCACCAATGAAGGCTCACCGAGGACCACTCCCAGTAGCTTGTGTGCTGCTCATAGCGCTGTGCGCCAACTCGCCGGCTCGCGCCACGATCGATCTCACTGGACAATGGATAGTCAAGGGCTCGTACAGTTTCGGACCCTTGCTGTGGAACTTTGCGCAGGCGGGTACGACCGTGACCTACACGTACAAAAAGGGTGGGACGTTCGTCCAGTTCCCTAGCATTACCTCCGACACCGGCAGCATCGACCTCGGCACCGGAATCGTGTCGTTCGGGATCGGTACCTACTGCGGAAATCCTGACGGATTGACACTGCAGATCGCGCCGGATGGCAATAGCTTTACTGGTGAGCGACAGTACAGCATTGTTGCCTCGAATTTTGAGTGCATCGGTCTGACACTGACGTACGAAGGCGCGCGCTGTGCGGCAGGCAATTCGAGCACCGGCTGCGCGCTGCTGCCGGGGGGCGGCGACACCACCACCGATTGTCTGAACGAATGGGTGACGCCGCGCGGCGGCATCCAGGCCTCGACTGCGCGTCGCGCGCGGTTGGAATGCACCGACGGTGATCCGAGCTGTGATTTCGGTTCGTCCGGCGACAATTTCTGCGTATTCCGTATCGGGATGTGCTTCAACGTCGCCGACCCGGGACTGTCTTGCAGCGCCGGTTCAGTGCAACGAGTCCGGCTGCGGCGCGGGCACGAGGCGCAGCGCGCCGCCTTAGAGGCGAGGCTGCCTGACATCGGCGGGCACATCCAAGGCATCTGCGTTCATCAAGCCGGGGTCACCACGCCGTGCCGGACCGACGCCGACTGCAACTTCGGAGCCATCTGCAAGCGCTTGGTGACATTCGGGGCAGGATTGACCGGCAGCGACGTGTGCACGCCGTTGGCAAGCATCGCGGTGCCCGCGTCGAGGGGCAGAGGCGGCCAATTGACCCTACGGATGGAGACTCAGGCCAGGAATTCGAACTCGTTCAGCTGGCGCACCGATCGGGACACGCTGCGGCTCGTCTGTCGACCCCATCCGTAAAGCCGCAGCGCCGGCTGTTCACGCAGCTGACGCTCACGGCGCGGGCCGGCAGATCAACGTGAGCGCGTCGATATCGCGCACGCGCCGGTTCGACGCGGACGTCGCCTCCGTCCGCAGGCGCAACATCGACTTGCCGAAGCGTCCCCGACCGGCGGGAACCCGGACCGGTGTCAGCGGTGTGCACACGTTTGGATTCATCTCCAACCCTGTCTTTGCGCCTTGGCGCCTTGGCGCGAGAAATTCTTTCCTCGGATCGGGCGGATTGATGCCGTCTTGCGAAAGAGACGCCATCGACACAGCAAGGCTTGACGGAATGTCCCGTATCTGAGACGCTCCGCCGGTGAAGCCGGCGATCTTCCACCCGGCGGCGCGTGAAGCGATCCGGGCGTTTCCGACTGCGGTCAAACGCCAGCTGGGGAAGGCGATTCTGGATCTACAGAAGGGACACCATTTGGGAATGCCGCTGTCACGCCCGATGCGGGAGGTGGCGGTGGGCGTGGAAGAGTTGAGAATTCGCGATGCGGCTGGAATCTACCGCACCTTCTATTTCACGAAATCGAAGCATGGGATCCTGATCCCACACGCCTGCGTGAAAAAGACGCAGAAGACCCCGCAGCACGAGATCGCACTCGCTAGGAAGCGGCTCAAGGAGATGAGGGATGAAGGACAGCAAATCGATCATCGCACGTGACGCTCGCCAGCTCGCCGCGGCGCTCGGATTGACACCCGCCGACGCCGTCGAGATCGAGGTACGGAGCACTCTCAATGACAAGATCGTGGAGGTCGTGGGGCGACTCGCACTCACCCACGCGCAGGTTGCCAAACTGTGTGGGACCTCGCGCACGCGGATTACAGCCATCATGAATCGAAACACGGGGGACGTTTCGACCGATCTCCTGCTGCGCATTCTGGCTCGGCTGGGATATCGCGCGAAGATCCGTTTTTCGAAGGCGGCGTAGACGACGGGCGCGCGCCGACGAGTCGGTCGGCGAGGCGGATCGGTTCCGGGAGCCGATACCGGATGGCGCAGGCAAGGACGATCTGCTGCGCGGCTTACAGGTCGATCCGGTGACGAAGACCGGACCCCAATCGGAAAAGAAAACTCGCGCAAAGGGGCCAAGCCGCAAAGAAGGGCGCCGAGAAGGCAACAGGGGAGCCGTATCCTCTGACTGTTCGCCTCGGCTTCCGCGCTTTGCAAGACCGCTGGCCACGGCTAGCATGCGCCCCATGCACGCCCGAGCAATCATCGCGCAGATCAAGGCGCTCCCGATGTATTTCGTAGCGTGAGTTGTCGGTGGTCACCTCGTCCCAGGTACCGGTGTTGGTCTTGATCGATGTCGAGCCCAACGGGTTCTTCATCGGCGCGGGAAAGGTGCCGTGGTCCGGGTTCGAGCGGGCCCTCGATATCATGGCCGAAGTTCGACGTACGCTTTCGCAGCAGACGCGGCACCGCGTGCAGTTCACCTGGCTGGTGCGGGCCGACGCGCAGATCGCGGAGACCTACGGTTCGCCCGCGTGGGCTCTGGAGCACTATCGCGACGCCTTCGCTGGCCTCCTCGACGCTGGCGATGAAGTCGGCCTTCATGTGCACGCCTACCGGTGGGATGAGGAAGGCACGCGCTGGATCGAGGACTACGGAAACCAGGAATGGGTCAACCACTGCATCCACCTCGGCGTCGGCGCCTTTGAGAGGCATTTCAAGCGACTGCCGGCTTCGTTCAGCATGGGTATGGATTGGACGAATCAGGACACCATTCGGCTTCTGAGCGAGCTGCAGATCCGCTACGAGTTCTCAACCGTCTTGAACAAGGAATCCCAGCCCTTTCCGCCGCGAGATACGTACACCGGCGTTCTCCCCCATTGCTCTCAGATTCCGGAGAGACCGTATCGGCCCTCGCCGCAGGATTTCCGCTGCGCTGCCGATTCCGAAGCCGGTGGGGGCATGTGGCTGGTTCCACAGTCCAGCCGCGTTGCCGATATCCCTCCTTCATGGAAGCGCCGGCTGTGGGATGCCGCTCACGGACAGCCACAGCCCGGTCCCTGCACGAGGAAGTTCTTCCTCCAAGACGATCCGGCCGACCTGCGGCCCGCCATCGACGACATGCTGCGCCGACTGAAGCGTCCCTATCTCACGTTTGCGGTGCGAACCCACGAGTTCTGCAGCTCGGAGGTAATCGCGATCATACGGCGTAACCTGGAGAGCGCGCTGGAGCGTCGCGAGGCCAGCACCTTCGTCTTCACGACTCCCGCGGAGGCACTGCGAATCCTGGGATACGAGGATCCGGCGGGTTGACGTCGAAGGGCGCTTCGCGGCTTTCGCTCGCTCTGCCCACCGCGAGCTCCAAGCGTCGACGCCAAGGCAGAAGGCAGCGCCGCAGCGCGAAATGCTGCAGGTGGAACAGAGCCGCAGTCAAACGGCCATGGTACTTGCAGAAGTACCGCGCTCGGCTGTCGCCGCGAATCCTATCGATGTCGCTCCTGAGAGCGCTGCTGGCTCCGCCGCGATGACAGAAGGACGTCGTCGCGGTGAAGGCAATCAGCCAACCGCCGGATCGGATGCGGCGACAGAGATCGATGTCCTCGTCGAAGAGGAAGAATCGCTCGTCGAAGCCGCCCACCTGCTGCATCACGTCTCTGCGCACGAGGAGCAGCGCGCCGACGAGCCACGCCACCTCGAGGAACTCCGCCTGTGTGAGCTCTTCTCCCATCCAACGGTGTACGGGTGTGGCCAGCCAGCGGAGGTCCCAACTCCTGGGCGGACGCAGCACGGCCCACAGGTTCTCCGCCACAGTGCGTCCGAGTGAGGGAAAACGGCGGAAAGCGCCGGACGTGGCCGTCCCCAGCGCCTGCTGACGGCCGTCCGGGCAACTGCAGCACGCAGCAGCGGGATGGCGGTCCATGAACCGCACGAGTGCCGGGATGGTGTCCGGCCGTACCGTCGCATCATTGTTCAACATCAGGATGTAGGCACCGTGCGCGACGGCTATGGCCTGGTTCTGTGCCCTGCCGAACCCCACGTTCTCCGAGTTGGCGATGAGCCGGACCTGCGGATAGCGCTCACGCACCATACGCGCGCTGTCGTCTTCCGACCCGTTGTCCACCACGATCACCTCGTAGTCTACCGTGCGCGCTGTGGCGAAGACGGAGCGCAGGCATTCTTCCAGAAGGCCCGCGCGGTTCCAGTTGACGATCGCGATGCTCACGTCCAGCGGATCATCCCGTCGCCGAGCGAGTGGCGGACTGTCCACTCGCGGTTGGTAGCCCGGATCAAACCGTCCGTCTGTCATATCGCCGCCGTGCGAGGGTATACGGGTCGGTCTGAGATTTCCAGGGAGACGTCTGGGGATGGCGGACGCCGACTGTGCTGCCGGCTCACTTATGCAGCGGATCGTGTGGCGTAGACGACCCACAGCGGGTCGGCGTTCGCCGGTGAGCGGTCGAGGAAGCGCGGCTCGTCCCAGCCGCGCGCGAACTGGAAGTACGCGCCGATGAGGCGCGTGCGCTCCTGCGGCTCGATCGCTTGCCAGACGGCGACCGCTTTCGTCGGGAACAGGCGGTGCGAGGTGGCGACGATGTGGATGCCGCCGGGCTTCAGCACGCGCCGCGCGGAGGCGAAGACATCGACCGGCCGCGTCAGGTACTGGATCGAGACGGCGTTGACGACCGCGTCGAAGCTCTCGTCCGCGAACGGCAGCTCCGGGGTGGCGTTGAGATCGTGCACGACGAAGTCGGTCAGTTGCGGGTTGCGTGCGAGCTCCTGGCGGTTCATGCCGAGACCCGTGACGCGCGCGTAGTGCACCTCCGGCGGCAAGTGCGAGACCCATGACGACATCAGGTCGAGCACGCGGCTGTCGGCGGGAATCAGCTCGCGGTACAGCTCCGTGAGGGCGGCGATCGTCGCATCGTCGATGTGCGTGACGAAGCGCGGCTCGCGGTAGAAGTCGCCGTCCGGCGACTCGTCCATGCGCCGGAAGAAATCGGGCGGGAAGGGATCGGACCGCATCACCTGGCCGAGAGCAGGATCGTCTGCATCCGATCGCTTGCGTGACATCAGTGCTCCGGTGCTCGGAACGAACGTGGGAAGCATACCGAAAGTGGGCGACGTTACCAACGGAGCAACCTCGCCTTGCCGAAGCCCGCGTGCGGCTCGCGCCAGCGCCCGCGGCCACGTAGTGTGTCGGCATGACGACCTCTGATGCCGTTCTCATTCGGCCCGCTGCGCCGCGAGATGAGCCCACCCTCGGACGCCTCGGGGCCTCACTCGTACGTGCGCATCACGCTTTCGACCCGCATCGGTTTCTTACGCCGGGGCCGCGACTGGAAGAAGGCTACGCCTACTTCCTCGGCACGCAGCTGGCGGACGCGGACGTGGCGATCTTCGTCGCCGAACATGGCGGGACCATCGTCGGCTACGTCTATGCAGGCGTCGAGCCACGCTCGTGGAAGGAACTGCGCGACGTCGCCGGCTTCATCCATGATGTCGTCGTCGACCCCGCGGTGCGCGGTGCAGGCGTCGGGACGCGTCTGATCGAGACCGCGGCCGCGTGGCTCGTCGGCCGCGGCGTGCCGCGCGTGATGCTGTGGACGGCGGAGAAGAATCAGGATGCGCAACGGCTGTTCGAGCAGCTCGGCTTCCGGCGTACCATGATCGAGATGACGCGTGAGGTACCACCGGCGCTAGCCGGTTCGAGCGAGTCGTGATGCGAAGCCGCGTAGGTGATGTGGCCCGCCGCAACGGACTCGCGGCTGCCTTGGGGTCGCAGGCGGCCGCGCTGCAGTCCCCCCGCGACACCGTCCTGCTTACGGGCGGCAGACGAGCAGCTCGCGCTCGAAGATGAACTCCTTCGGCAGGTGCTCGCTCAGCTTGAGGAACAGCTCCTCGTGTCCGAGCGTCTGCTGCTTCCAGGTCGCGCGGTTGATAGCCATCACTTGGTCCCACTGCTCGCGCGTGAAATCGAGCGCTCAATGGCAGGCGGCGTCGCATTGGGCTACTATGCGGCCCAGTTGAGGTGGCAACCATGACTCGGTCTGTGAAAGGCGTTTACCACGACGGCAAGGTTGAGCTGCTGGAGCAGCCGAAAGACATTACCGATGCTTAGGTGATTGTCACGTTCCTTCCGACGACGCCCGACCAGGTCGGCTCGCCGCCGCTGGCTCTGGAAGAACTAGCGGAACTGCGCGGTAAGCTGGCGGCATGGGAAGAAGACTGGAACGCGCCGGGCATGGAGGACTACGATGACTACGAAGTGAGGCGACGTGATCCTCGTGTGGTTCCCTCACAGTGATCTCACAACCGTCACGCGGCGCCCCGCACTCGTGGTGCAGGCCGACGATTTGGCCACGGGTATTGCGCAGGTCGTGGTCGCGATGATTACCAGCAATCTGGCGCGACGCGGCCACCCAAGCCGAGTATCCATCGCCCTTTCCTCACCCGCCGGTGCGAGCTCGGGTCTTCTGGCCGATTCCGTAATCATGACCGACAATTTGGCTACCATCTCCACAAGAGCGCTGGCTTCCGTCATTGGGACACTGCCCGATCTCAGCGCAGTGGATACCGCGCTTCGTCATACACTGGGGTTGTAAGAGCGACGCGCCTGGCGCCGCTGCACTCATCGCGAGCAGACTCGACCGCTTGCAGCGCGATCACCCGCTCGGCTCAAAGGCTTTCACGAAAGCCGGGCTGGATGCCCTGCTTGTCGGCGAGCATCGAGCCGTGCAACCCTCATCCGGCGCGCCGATCGGGAAAACTCCAGTCGCCCTACGGGCTCCTTCCGTTTCCCCGAGCGCCTCACCCAGCACGTTCTTCCCAACCACTTTCATCCATACTCTGCCTCCCCGCCCTCTACAGTAAATTATCCCTACCCAACTGTCTCACCCTCATAGGCAGAGAGGGCTTTCGCCAGAACTGGGATCCGAGGGGCTGGCTGGAGAAGGGCGAACAGGCGCTCGTGATTGCCGACGTCGATCCGCGCAACGCGTTAGCAGGCAACCCAAGGCCTCAAGCGCTGCCACCGGGGCTTCAGCTTGTCGCTTACCTGCCGATCCTGGAGTCTTGGAAGAGGCTGAGGCCACGCGATGGAAGGAAGATTGATCCTTGCTGTCCGTATGCCAGCCGAAGAGCAGATCGCGTTTGGGCGACGCTCAACAATGCCATCCAGCTCTGGTGCCCCTGATGAGCTCGCTGCGGCGCTTAGGAAACTGGAGAATCTCGTTCCGGAAACAACAGTCGACAGACCAAACCGCTTCTGGCTGAAGCAGCGGCGAGAGGCTTACGAACGGGAGCACAAGGCAAACCCTCAGCCGTGGCCTCCTCCGGTCGCCCTGGACTGGATCTGGGTCGACCTCGGAGATCCTACCCTGGTCGATGCCTTCCCGAGGTTGCTTGTTCCTCCCTACAGTGACCTTCCGGGTGACTCGAGCCGCAGTGACAGATTGATAGCAAACAGGAGACCGCGGGCCTGGCGGTCTGCCGAGCAGGCCACGCTCGATGACCAACCTTCGCTGCAGTCCTACGCCGCCGCTCCCAAATCGACCTCGATACCGCTGAACCGAACGATCGGAATGAGCGTCTTACGGCTGCCTGCCTTCAGCTCGATCAACCCAAGATCCGCGAGGAACATGACGTCCGCGTCGACGTTCTTGAGGTCCCGCTTGAGGCTGCGCGCTAGCGCCGCAATCGATTTTGGCCGAAGCGCCGGGATGCGCGCTAAGATCTCCAGTCGCGGCGCAGACAGTATCCTGCCCAGCACCTCCCAACTGGCAACGGTGAGCACCGCGTCCTTGGACGTCGCCTTCCCCCGCAGGGCCTTCTTCCAGCGCTCGTGAGTCCGCGACAGCGGCTCGACCGCGATCCGCACCCGCTTGAGCTTCATGGCTCGAAACCCGCCTTTCTGACCTGCTCCCAGAAGTATCTGAGCAGCTGCTCGTCATCTGTGTAGTGGAACGGGAACTCCTCGTGACCCAGATGGAGATGGGGCCCTTTGGGCTTGTGGTTGTCGATCCCGACGAGGACTTGTCCGCGAGCCACCAAGAAGAGAGAGAATTTGCGCCCATGCGGATACTTCGTCGACCTTGGGATGTCCCACACTTTGAGCTCCACAACACCAGCTGCGTTCCGCGACGACGACCAGACCAGCCTCTTCTCGTGAAAAACGAGTCGGGCCTTCATCGGTGATGAACCTACCATAGACGAAACGCTCAACGCGAGCCGTCAGTTCTCCGCCCACGCAGCTACGCCGATGCTTCCTGAAACCGCAATACGTGCTCTGGTCTGCCGTCCCAGGCACACTTGCTAGTGCGTGGCGGAAGCGGGTATACCGACCTCCCAGGCCGAGAACCGGGCGATCGTATCGCAAGTAAGCGCTGCAGATCCAACGGGGGAGCTGAAATGAGGCTCAGCAAGGCGATTCTGAACTTCGCATTGGCTTCCGCCTTCCTGCTCTTGACGGGCAGCGGAGTGTCGCGAGCGCAACTGGCGCTGGACGTGCGCGTCACTCCGGATCCAGTGCAGCCCGGTGAGCTGCTGCGGTATGAGTTTACCGTGACCGATGCGGGGGCCAGCACCGTAAGCGACGCGACCCTGAGCAGCCAGACGTCAGCGAGCACCGCGATCGTGTCTACGGATGACGGGAGCTGCACCCCGAGCTCCGACTGCCTTGCCGGCAGCGTGGTCACTTGGTCGCTGGGGACGTTGGCGCCCGGGCAGAGCGTGCAGCGGCAGTTGATCCTGCGCGCGGACGACCTGCTGCCGGCGGGCACGCTGCTGTTCAACTCGGCACAGGTGACGGCGAGCAATGCATCCGAGGCCGACGTCAGCCGCTCGGTTTCGGTCGATCCGACGCGGGCGCTGGTGGTGGCGATCGCCGAGGCGACCGAACCGGCGGTGCCGGGCGAGCTGCTGACCTACATCGTGACCTTTGCCAATCACGGCAACACGGCGGATGCCGGCGTGGTGCTGCAAGCCGCTGTGCCCGCTGGGACGCAGTTCGTGTCGGCAACGCAGGGAGGCACCGAGCAGGCCGGTGTGGTGAGTTGGAGCCTGGGCACGCTGGGAGTGGGCCAGAGCGGCGAGCGCCGCTTCACGGTGCAGGTGACCGCTGCGGCGAAGGCCGTATTCAGCGACGCGGAGCTAAGTGATGCGCAAAGTCCCGGCGTGGTCCGGGTGCGCGCCCAAACGGCCACCCCGGTGCAGGTTGCGCCGCCGCTGACGCTGGACATGACGCTGACGCCGGACCCGGTCCAGCCGAGTGAGCTCGTGCGGTTCGAGCTGACGGTGCGCAACCGCAGTCAGATCACGGTGACCAGCGCGAGCCTTCAAAACCAGACGCTGGACGGCACGACGATTGTGTCCACGGATGGCGGGAGCTGCACCCCGAGCTCCGATTGCCTTGCCGGCAGCGTGGTCATTTGGTCGCTGGGGACGTTGGCGCCCGGGCAGAGCGTGCAGCGGCAGTTGATCCTGCGCGCGGACGACCTGCTGTCGGCGGGCACGCTGCTGTTCAACACGGCACACGTGACCGCAACGAATGCGGCGGAGGTGCATGCGGATCGCTCGGTGCCGGTCAATCCGACGCGGGCGCTGGTGGTGGCGATTGCGGAGGAAACGGAACCGGCGGTGCCGGGCGAGATGCTGACCTACATCGTGACCTTTGCCAACCACGGCAACACGGCCGAGCCGGATGTCCTGATGCAAGCGGTGGTGCCGGCCGGGACGCAGTTTGTGTCGGCGACGCAGGCAGGCACTGAGCAGGACGGTCTAGCGACTTGGGCCCTGGGCACGGTGGGTGTGGGGCAGAACTGGGAACGCCGCTTCACGGTGCAGGTGATGGCGACGGGAGGTGCGCTGTTCAGCGCGGCGGAGTTGAGCGATGCGCTCAATCCCGGTGTGGCGCGGGCGCGGGCGGAGGCGGTGACTCCTGTGCAGGCCGCGCCGCCCTTGGTCCTCAACGTAACGCTGACCCCCGATGTCGTGCAGCCGAATGGAATGGTGCACTACGAGTTCACCGTGCAGAACCGCAGTCAGATCCTGGTGAACGCCGCGGTCCTGCAAGACCTGACGCTCGACGGCACGTCGATCGTGTCCACGAATGGCGGGAGCTGCACCCCGAGCTCCGACTGCCTTGCCGGCAGCGTGGTCACTTGGTCGCTGGGGACGTTGGCACCCGGGCAGAGCCTGCAGCGGAATCTCGACCTGCGTGTTGAGCCTGCGGTTTCTGGCGGCGTCCTTGTGTTCAACTCGGCAAATGCAACCAACGCTTCCTCCGTGAGAGTGGACCGCAGCGTCCGGGTGTGTACAGTTCCCGTGTGCGAGCCAATACCGCCAACGTCCACGCCGACGCCAACTCCAACACCGACCAACACTCCCACCGCAACGCCAACGTCAACTCCAACACCGACGAACACCCCCACTGCGACACCGACACGAACCGCGACGCCGACGCCAACCGCGACACCGACTTCAACCGCGACGCCGACGCCAACTGCGACGCCGACGCCGACCGCGACAGCGACGCCTACCACGACGCCCACGGCGACGCCGACCGCGACCCAGACCGCGACCGCGACAGTGACACCCACAGCGACCGAGACCCCGACTTCCACGGCCACCGCAACATCGACGCCCACGCCGACCGCCACTCCGACTCCTTCGGTCACGCCCACGCCGACCGCAACCAGCACGCCTTCGCCCTGCACGGGCGACTGCGATGGCAGCAGAAAGGTTACCGTCAACGAGCTCATCACGTTGGTGAACATCGCCCTCGGCAGTGCCCAACCGTCGGCTTGTCCGCATGGCATTCCGAGCGGCGCCGAAGTCGACGTCGCGTTGATCATTCGAGCGGTGAATCCGGTGAACAAGTGTGGTGACTGATCCTGCCGCCGTTTGCGATAGAGAGCGACAGCGATCCCTCCAGTACCGCTCGGGCTGAGGCTCTCGTCTGGCCCGCGGTCGCATGGTACGGGTGACGCACACGGCGGGGCGAGTACGTGAACGGCATCCACGATCTGGGCGGCATGCATGGCTTCGGCGCGGTCGAGGTCGAAGCGAACGAGCCCGTCTTCCACGCGGCGTGGGAGGGGCGCGTGTTCGCCATGACGCAGCTGGCGCTCGGCCAAGGCGTGGCGAACGGCGACGCCTTCCGCCACGCCATCGAGCGGCTGCACCCGGTGATGTATCTGACCGCCGGATACTACGGCCGCTGGCTCGGAGCGCTGGAGACCTTGCTCGCAGAACGCGGCATCGTCTCGTGGGAAGAGATCGACGCTCGACTGGCCGGACACCGTCACGCGGCGACTCCGGCTCCGGCGATCGCACGCACCGGCGAGCGCGGTGCGTTGCGGCACATCGACAGCGCACCACGCTTCGCGGCCGGTCAAGCCGTCCGCGCCCGCAACATCAATCCGAGTGGACACACCCGCGTGCCGCGCTACGTCCGCGGCAAGCGCGGCGTCGTGGCAATGGTGCATCCCGCGTGGGTCTTCCCCGACACCAACGCCCACGGGCTCGGCGAGCAGCCGCAGTACGTGTACGCCGTGCGCTTCACGGCGGATGAGCTGTGGGGCAGCGGCGCCGAACCGAACGCCGCTGTGCACGTCGACCTCTTCGAGCGCTATCTCGAACCGGAGCCCGCGCATGAGTGAGCACGATCACGATCATGATCGCACCGATCGGCGCGCCCTGCGTGCCGAAGCGCTGGAATCGCTGCTGCGCGAGAAGGGCCTCGTGCAGCCCGACGCCATCGACGCCATCATCCGCCACTACGAGCAGGACGTCGGGCCGATGAACGGCGCCAAGGTGGTCGCGCGCGCGTGGACCGACCCCGCCTACAGGCAGCGCTTGCTCGACAACGCGACGGCTGCAATCGCGGAGCTGGGTTTCGGCGGCCCACAGGGCGAACACATGGTCGTCGTGGAAAACACCGAAGGCGTTCACAACGTGGTCGTGTGCACGCTGTGCTCCTGCTATCCGTGGCCGGTCCTCGGCCTGCCGCCGACGTGGTACAAAGAGCCGGCGTACCGCTCACGCGTAGTGCGCGAGCCGCGTGCCGTGCTGGCCGAGATGGGGCTGACACTGGAGCCGAGTATCGAGATTCGCGTGTGGGACAGCAGCGCCGAGATCCGTTATCTGGTGCTGCCGCAGCGGCCCGCAGGCACCGAGCAGTTGGGCGAAGAGGAGCTGACTGCGTGGGTGACGCGCGACTCGATGATCGGCGTCGGGCAACCCGGCCGGACCCAGTCGCGCGGCGCTGGAGTGAGGTAAGACGCGCCCTTCGGGAACCAATGAACCGGTACGTTGCGCCTTCATCGGCAGCACGCTGCAGGGTTCCCCTCCTTACCAAGGAGGGGTTAGGGGAGGTTTGGGACGGCGCGTGAGCAACCTCCCCCTGGCCCCCTCCTTGGTAAGAGACTGTTGATAAATGGCCAACCGAGCGGGGATGAGACG
>CAZCGA010000145.1:0-15279 GCA_964498075.1 uncultured Binatia bacterium (SeqCode)
CGCTCGCGGCACCGAGCGCAACTCTACATCGCGAGGTGGCTTTCTCAACGGGCTGTTAGGAGCGGTTATGGCCAAGAGCAATCAGAGATACGCAATCTGCGTGGACAACACGGACTACCCGGCAGCGCTGGAGTTGCGGAAGATCTACCGTGTCATCCCAGACGCGGACGCGGCGCAGGACGGCGACCTGCGTGTGATTGACGAGAGCGGGGAGGACTACCTCTATCCCGCCGACTATTTCGTCATTGTCGATTTCCCAGCAAACGCGGTTCGTGCTCTGCGCAAGTCCTTCGCTCGCGAAGCCAGCGACGCACGCTAACCAGGCGATGAACGCGACCGGCTTGGGCTGCGCTGCTGGTTGCGAGGAGAGCCTGCCGCCCGAAGTCCATCAGGTGTTTCCGAAGGAAGGCCTCGGGAAGAAGTATGCGTTCTCGTCTCACCTCAACCCCTTCTACATCCAAGGCGACTTCAACGGGGCCGCCTCGCGTGTGAATTGTCGCATTCGCGGCACCCATTGGCAGAACACAGAAGGCGCGCCCGCGGGCGACTGTCATAGTCTGCCGGGCGAAGCGCTTTTGAAATCCGGCACCAGAAGGAGGGATCGATGGACAACCTCGAGATCGCGTACGTGAACGTCTACGTCACCGACCTGACGCGGTCGGTGGCGTTCTACGAGAAGACTCTCGGGCTCAAGGTCCAGTTCTGCGACCAGAAGTTCGGCTACGCGTCCGTGGCCGGCGGTCCGATACGCATGGGCCTGGCGCAGGTGGATCCGAAGGACGGGCAGGGTCGAGCGCTGGTCGGTCGACACACCGGCGTCGGCTTCGGGACGCGTGACCTCGAAGCCGCGCACGCGCAGCTCGCGGCCAAGGGCGTCGCCTTCCCCATGAAGCCCGAGAAGCAGCCGTGGGGCGGGTTCATGGCACTGTTCGCCGACCCGGACGGCAACGTCTTCTACTTGGACCAGATCCGCGACGAGTAGGCGCCGGTGGGTTTCGTAACCGGTTGGTAGCTCATCCCTCCACGAGCACGCGCACGAACACGCCTCACGGGCTCCCGGCTCACGCCCCTTCGCGGGCGCGGAATACCTTGCGCGGCTCCGGGGGCAGGTTGAGCACTTCGGTGCGAAACAGCTCGACCATGTAGTCAACAACGTTGCGCATCGAGACCAGGCCGACGGGGCGGCCATCGTCGTCCACCAGTGGGATGTGCCGAAAGCCGCCGACGCTCATCTTGTTGAGCGCGTACGACACCCGATCGTCCGGGCTGATCGCTTCGGGGTCGGGGGTCATCACCGCATCGACGGTCACCCGGTCGAGGTCCATCAATGTCCCGACGACCTTCGTGAGCACGTCGCGTTCGGTGAAGATGCCGGCGAGTTGGTGCTTGTCTTCCACCAGGACGCACCCGACCCCGCCCTGATTCATGCGCTCGATGGCGGATCGTACGCTGGTACCCGGCGCCACGCAGATGGCCGGCTTCAACGTGGCCAACTCTCGAATCGGCAGGTGAAGGATCGCTGCACCCACCCGCGCCGCATCCGCCGCCCGCTCATCAGCGATCGCTTCTTCCTCAAGGATGATGTCGTCGTGCATGCCAGACCTCCCTGAGCTACGGAATCGGGACAACCAGAGTATACCACCGGCTGCAAACGGCAAGTCAACCGCTCATTCGCTCCGCCGGCCGAGCCCAGCTTTGCTTTCGCCAACCGCGGTGCTAGGGTCGCGGCCAATGGCTGGAGCCGTGCGACACTCGGTCGTCTTCGGAGGCTAATCTTAGGACAGTGAAACCGGGCAGCGTTGACGCGGCTTTGCCGCGTCCGTGCCGGGGTGCGTGGTAGGTGTGAACGGATGGCGCGTGGCAGAGCAGCAGCATTGGTCGAACGGCGAGTCGACGTCGAGGAACGCGGCGACCGCCCCCGCGCCAGCGGCAAGTTCTTGTTCCGCGGCGACGAGAAGCTCTTCCTGCGTGGCGTGTCCTACGGCCCATTCGCGCCCGGCTCGCACGGCGTCCAGTTTCCCGAACGCGACATGGTGCACCGCGACTTCGCCCTCATGCGCGATCTCGGCGTCAACTGCTTTCGCACCTTCACACCCCCGCCCGAATGGCTCCTCGACATGGCGGAGGAGTATGGGCTCGGCGTCCTCATCGGCTTGCCGTGGACCGAGCACGTCTGCTTCCTCGACGAACCCACCGTTCTCGAAGACATTCGCCGACAGGTGGCCGCCGGGGTCGAAGCCTGCAAGCAACATCCCGCCGTCATTGCGTTCCTCATCGGCAACGAGATCCCTCCCGACGTCGTGCGCTGGCACCAGCCCGACCGCGTGCGCGCCTTTCTGCGCGAGCTGTACGATCTGGTGAAACACATCTCGCCCGACGTCCTGGTGAGCTACGCAAACTTCCCGCCCACCGAGTACCTCGACCTCGACTTCCTCGACTTCATCTCCTTCAATGTCTACCTGCATCGCGAGAAGGACTTCCGGCGCTACCTTTCGCGCCTGCAGAACCTCGCCAAAGACAAGCCGCTGGTCTTGACCGAGTTCGGTATCGACTCGATGCGCGAGGGCAGCGCCGAGCAGGCCCAGATCCTCGCCTGGCAGGTGCGCGCGGCGTTCGAGTCGGGCGTCGCCGGCACGATGATCTTCTCCTGGACCGACGACTGGTTCACCGGCGGTTTCCAGGTCGAGGACTGGGCGTTCGGACTGGTGGATGGCGAACGCCACAAGAAGCCCGCGTATCACGCCGTGCAAAAGTTCTACGGCGGGCAGTTGCCGCCGCCGCTGGACCACCCGCCGCGCATCTCGGTGGTGATCTGCGCCTACAACGCCGAGCGCACGATGGACGCCTGCCTCGCGTCGCTGCGCACTCTGCGCTACCCGAACTACGAGATCATCGTCGTCAACGACGGCTCCAAGGACCGCACCCTGGAGATCGCGCAGCGCTACCCGGAAGTGCGGATCGTCTCGCAGGAGAACAAGGGCCTCAGCGTCGCCCGCAACGTCGGCTTCCAGAATGCTACCGGCGAGATCATCGCGTATACCGACTCCGACTGCGTCGTCGACCCGGACTGGCTCACCTATCTGGCGTACAAGTTCGTGCACGGCGGGTTCATCGCCGTCGGCGGCCCGAACCTGCCGCCGCCCGAAGAGTCGCGCACCGCGGCTTGCGTCGCCGCCTCGCCGGGCGGCCCGACGCATGTGCTCATCGACGACGAAGTCGCCGAGCACATTCCCGGCTGCAACATGGCGTTCCTGAAGACCGCCTTGGAAGCCACCGGCGGCTTCGACCCGATCCACAGCGCCGCCGGCGACGACGTCGACCTGTGCTGGCGGCTGCAGAACGATGGGCACCCGATCGGCTTCAGCCCGGCCGCCATGGTGTGGCACTTCCGACGCAACACCATCAAGGCCTACCTGCAGCAGCAGATGGGATACGGCAAAGCCGAGGCGCAGCTGTACTTCAAGCACCCGTTCCGCTTCAACATGCTCGGGCAGTCGCAATGGATCGGCCGCATCTACGGCGACCTGGGCATGTCGCTGTTCTCGCGCCGGCCGGTGATCTACCACGGCGTCTTCGGGCGCGGCTTGTTCCAGACCCTCTACGAGCCCTCGTCCTCGCTGCTCTCGTATCTGCCGTTCACCCTCGAATGGAACCTTGTCGGCCTGGTGCTGCTGATCGGCGCGGCCGTCGCCGGGCGGCACGAGATCCTGGCCAGCCTGCCGCTGCTCACCGCCGTCGTCTGGGCCGGCGGGCGCGCCTGGCGCGCCAAGGTGGATCCCAAGTACGACGGCTTCCGCAGCCGTCTGCTGATCACCGTGCTCATCTACCTCGGCCCGCTGCTGCGCAGCCTGCAACGCTACCTCTACCGCATTCAGGGAATGACCGACGTTGCCCGCATCCAGTTTGAGGAGCCGGGTCAGCCGCCGCGCATCCAGTGGCGCAAGCGGCAGTTCTTCCTCTCGTACTGGTCGGAGCGCGGCTGCGAGAAGGAGAACCTGTTGCACGCGGTGATGGAGTTCCTCGTGCCGCGCAAGTATCTCATCGCCATCGATCAGGGCTGGAACGACCGCGACGTCACCGTGTACCGGGGCATCTGGTCGAAGGCGGATCTGAAGGTCGCCGTCGAGAACCACGGCGGCAGCCAGCGCTTCTTCCGCACGCGCTGCCGCGTCCGCGAGTCGCTGCTGTCGCGCGTGTCGCTGCTCGGCTTCGCGGTGCTCGCGGCCGTCGGCCGGCTCGCAGGTCTCGACGAGATCTTCGAGCTGGCCCTCCTGCTCGGCGCGCTCAACCTGCTGGTGGTCGCCTACGACAACTACCGCCTCGGCCGCATCATGT
Source organism: uncultured Binatia bacterium (SeqCode) (assembly GCA_964498075.1). Taxonomy (GTDB): domain Bacteria; phylum Desulfobacterota; class Binatia; order HRBIN30; family HRBIN30; genus CAZCGA01. The sequence goes on from CAZCGA010000145.1 coordinate 4,336, forward strand.
ACCACGTGCTGGAAGTGGTTGCGAAGCAGATCGAGCTGAATCCAGTGAATGGCAAGGAGGCGTGAGGCATGCGCCTCATTGTCCTCGTAGCCGGCTACCTGCGGCCGTACCGCGCGGCCTTCGCCTTCGCCGTCGCGCAGGTAGTGTTGCTCAGCGTGCTGGAGATCCTCAAGCCATGGCCGCTGAAGATCGTCATTGACTACGTCTTGCCGCGCGCCGCGCCACCGTGGGCGCTGCTGCACGGCATGAATCCTCCCGCACTGCTACTGCTCGCCACGCTGGGGCTCATCGGCATCTACGGCGCGCTCGGCGGGCTCAGCATGCTCAACAACTTCACCACCATCTCGATCGGGCAAGCGATGGTGAACGACCTGCGCAGTCGACTCTACCAACACCTGCAGCGCCTGTCGCTCTCCTTTCATTCGCGCGCCGCGGTCGGCGATCTCATCTACCGGGTGACCGCAGATACCTACGCCATCCAGACCCTCGCCATGAACGGGCTGTTCCCGGTGCTCTCGGCGATCGTGCTATTGCTCGGGATGTTCACGGTGATGGTGCGCCTCGATTGGATCCTGACCATGGTGGCGCTGGCCGTCTGCCCGTTTCTGTTCTGCGCCATCGTCCTGCTCAACCGCCGCATCACCGCGGTGGCGCTGCAGGCGCGCGAGAGCGAGAGCGCCGTCTACCAGATGGTGCAGCGCGGCATGTCGGCCATCAAAGTCGTGCAGGCCTTCTCCAAGGAAGAGGAGGAGCACCACGCCTTCGTCGCGCAGAGCACCGCCAGCCTGCGCAGCAGCCTGAGCCTGTACACACTGCAGACGGCGTTCGGCGCCGGCACCAACCTGCTCCTGGCCCTCGGCACCGCCGCCGTCCTCTGGGTCGGAGCGCAACACGTCTGGCGCAACCTGATGACCATCGGCGACATGGTGGTGTTCATCAGCTACCTCGCCTCGCTCTACGCGCCGATCAACTCGATCATCCAAACCTACGGGACGGTGCAGGGCGCCAAGGCAGGCATGCAGCGGGTCAGCGAAGTGCTGAACGCCGAGCAGACGGTGCCGGACGGCACGCAGGAGTTCCGCACGGCGCCGCGCGGCCACGTGCAGCTCCTCGATGTGTCGTTCGGCTACTCGGCGGAACGCGAAACGCTGCAGCGCATCGACATCGACGCCCAACCCGGTGACGTCGTCGCGATCGTCGGTCCCACCGGCGCCGGCAAGAGCACGCTGGTGAGCCTTATCGCACGCTTCTACGACGTGGTGAAAGGGCAGGTGTTTGTCGACGGCATCGACGTGCGCCAGTTGAAGCTCGCCGCACTGCGCAGCCAGATCAGCATGGTGCTGCAGCCGCCGATGGTCTTCCCGCTGAGCATCCGCGACAACATCGCCTACGGCCGTCCCACCGCCAGCGTCGAAGAGATTCAGCGCGCCGCACAGATGGCCCAAGCGCACGACTTCATCCAGCGCTTGCCGAAGCAGTACGATACCGTGATCGGTGAGCAGGGCGCCACGCTCTCCGAGGGCGAGCGCCAGCGCCTCACCATCGCCCGCGCCTTGTTGCGCGACGCTCCGATTCTCATCCTCGACGAGCCGACATCATCGGTGGATACCGGCACTGAAGCCGCGATCATGGAGGCTATCGAGCAGGTCATGCGCGGCCGCACGACGTTCGTCATCGCGCACCGTTTGAGCACCGTACGCCGCGCCACGCAGATTGTCGTGCTGCAAAACGGCACGATCGTCGAGCGCGGCACGTTCGATGAGCTGGTGCAACACCGCGGTGCCTTCTATCAGCTGTACGCGCGTCAATTTGCCGATCAGACACCGGACGAAGGAACGGCGGAGCGATTGCACTCCGCGTGAGCAATCCGCGCGCGGCACCTGAGGGTCAGCATGGGTAAGCACGCTGGAGAATCCAGATCGCTCCCGACGAGGCGCGCCAACGTCGGTACGGAATCGTGTCCAACACTTTCCAGTTCGGCAGCGGCCGGTCTGATATCTGATACGCCAGTGCGCCGCTGGGTGTCGTCAGGCCGGGAACCACGGGCGAAACGCGGTGACGGCCCAGCCGTTGATCGGCACGCCGCAGTAGCGCAGGTGCGCAGCCACGACCGAGCGCAGGAACGCGCCCTGCTCCGGAATAGGGTTATGCATGCGCCGCCGGCGCAGCTCGGCTTTGAGTGCCGTGAGCTTTGCTACCATCGGTAGCCATGAGACCGTTGCGCCTCATCGTGCTCGGGACTGTTGCCTCCGATCCCTATGCCGGGATGGCATGGATGCACATGCAGATCGTCGTCGGCCTTCAACGTCTCGGCCACCAGGTCTACTACTTCGAAACAACGTCCGCATGGCCGTATGACCCCGTGCGCCAGGCGCGTGTCTGTGAGGCGGAGTACGCCGTTCCGTACCTGGCGCGGGTGGCGGAGAGCTTTGGACTTGGAGGCCGGTGGGCATACCGTCGCAGCTACTCGGACAAGGAGTGGATTGGTTTGGAGCGCGCTGCGGCGGAAGAATTGCTCGCGCACGCAGACGCGGTCTTAAATGTGGCCGGGGCAACTCGCGTCGCAGAGGAACAGCTCAAGGTCGGCCGATTGGTGTACTTCGGGACCGACCCCGTTTATCACGAGATCATGTTTGCGAATGGGGACCATGAAACCCGCCGGCTGATCCAGGAGCACTCCGATTTCGTCACGTACGGCGAGAACATCGGCAACCCCGGTTGCCCAATTCCGCCACTACCAGGTCTCCGGGTGAAGACACGTCAGCCGGTGTTGACTGATCTCTGGGAGGACGGCGTGCCCAGGAAGGAAGAGTTCACCACCGTCGGCAACTGGAAACAGGCCGGGCACGACATCGCATACAACGGCGAGACCTACTACTGGAGTAAGCATCACGAATTCATAAAGTTCATCAACCTGCCGCTGCGGATCCCCCAGCCCATCGAGCTGGCACTCGGGTTGTCCAATCTGGATCCGGACGACTATCGGATGTTGGCGCGAAACGGCTGGCGTATCACTGACGCCCATGCCTTCACCACTGATCCGTGGCGTTACTGGGACTACGTGCGCGCCTCGCGAGGAGAATTTACGGTCGCCAAGGACCAGAACGTTCGCTTGCGCAGTGGGTGGTTCAGTGAGCGCAGCGCCTGCTACTTGGCGGCAGGCCGCCCGGTGATCACCCAGGATACGGGCTTCGGTAGTGTCCTGCCCACGGGGAAGGGACTATTTGCGTTCAACAGCATGGAAGAGATCATAGCCGCTTTCGAGGCTGTCAACTTGGACTATGAACAGCATAGCCGCACCGCCCGAGCAATCGCCGAGGAATACTTCAAGGCCGAGACCGTCCTGGCGAAAGTCCTCACGGATCTGGGGTGCTGAGGCATGCGCGGGGCGCGGTCGCTAATCGTCCTCTCCACATACCTGGTTCGCTGTCCGCTTGGCGGGTACGCGTGGCAGGTGGCGCACTACCTCCTCGGCCTTCGAGCGCTTGGTCACGACGTCTGGTTCTACGAGGATACCGGGCACTATGCACCGGCGTACAATCCCGCGACCGACGAAGTTGGTACAATATACGACTACGGCCTCAAGGCTACCGCGGAGTTCTTCAATCGTATTGGCCTCGGGGACCGCTGGGTATTTGTTGACACTCAGCGTGACGTCGAGCACGGTCCAGGCGCGGGGCATGTCGACGGTTTGCTGCGAGAGGCCGACCTCCTCATCAATCTGGCTGGCGTGAATCGCATCGCCATCGAGCGGCGCGGTGGGCGGCCTGCCATCTACATCGACGTCGACCCGGGCTACACTCAACTGAAGTTGGCAAACGGGGATGCGGCTTTGCAAGCTATCATCAGCGAGCACCAGCAACTCTTTACGTTCGGTGAGAACATCGGCACGGTGCGCTCACTTGTGCCCACGGCCGGTTGCAGCTGGCATCCCACCCGCCAGCCGGTGATGATCGAATCGTGGACGAACGCTGGTTCGCCGAGACCGGTGTACACGACGGTGGGCCAATGGGATGCGCAGGGACGCGATGTCACATACGAGGGCTACATCTTCCAGTGGCGGAAGCGCTCGGAATGGCTCCGCTGCCTCGATCTCCCGGCGCAGAGCGGAAAGCAGTTCGAGGTGGCGATGGACGTCTGGCGCGTCCCCGGGGATATCGAGCTGCTCACGAGCCACGGGTGGCACATCGTGAATCCGCTATTGGTCTCAACTGACTTTTGGAAATATCGTCACTATCTGCGGAGCTCGCGGGGCGAGTTTACGGTCGCAAAGGAGATGAACGTCCGCCTCCGCAGTGGCTGGTTCAGTGATCGTGCTGCGTGCTACCTGGCCGCCGGCCGGCCGGTAGTGGAGCATGATACGGGCTTCGGTGATGTCCTCCCGCTCGGGGCCGGCTTGCACGCGTTCCGCACGGTCGCCGAGGCCGCTGAAGCCGTGCGCGCAATCGAAGCCGACTATGAGCGCGCCAGTGCCCACGCTACCGAGGTAGCCTACGAATACTTCGCCGCGCCTCGGGTGCTGAGCGCCCTCCTCGGGACAGCAGGGCTCTAGTGGGAAACGATAGCCCAGTACGCCTGGAGCGGCAGGGCCTCGTTGAAGCCGCTCGGCTTCCCGGCTATCTTCGTGGGTCTTGGGGGCAACGATCAGTGCTAGGATTGTGGGGCAGTTTTTGGGGAATCGTCGGGTTATCGCTCGCTAGGGCGACGGTGCCGATGTCCACACCCTTTGACGCCGGCAGCGATCAACGACTAGTGCTGGTGGCGCCCCACCCGGACGATGAAACCCTTGGAGCCGGAGGTCTAGTGCAGCGTGTGCTCGAGCGCGGGGGCAGCGTCTTGGTCGTCTTGGTCACCGCCGGAGACGGATACCGCAAGGCCGTCATGGACGAAACGGGCAAGCCGCAACCGAGCCCATCGCAGTACGTCGCTTATGGAAAGCGCCGGTTGCGTGAAGCGCATACCGCCTTGCACCAACTCGGCCAGCAACGCCTGCGCTTGCAGTTCCTCGGCTTTCCCGACGGCGGACTCGACCGGCTCTTGCACGCCCACTGGCAGCGTACCCATCCGGCACGGTCACAAACCACGGGAGCGTCTGACCCTCCGTACGACGACGCACTGGAACCGGACGTCCCGTACGCCGGAGCCGATCTACGTCGTGAGCTTGTTCGCCTCCTGCGGGAGACGAACCCCACCATCGTGGCGCTGCCGGATCCGCTGGATGAACACCCAGACCACCGCGCCGCTGGCATCTTCACGCTGCTTGCCGTGGAAGATTGGCTCAGCGAGGCCCGCACGCCGAAAGCGGCGAAAGCGCGACCTACGATGCCGGAGCTGCTGACTTATCTGATCCACTGGGAGAACTGGCCGCCCGACTCAGATGCGAAGACGCCACCGCACGACGCCAGTAACGCATCTCTCGAGCTGCCGCGGGATCTTCCGCCGCGGGGGCTCGCCTCTACCGCTCTGACGCTCACCGACAAAGAGGTTGCCGCGAAACGTGCGGCGCTGGCGCAACACGTCAGCCAACAAAAGGAGATGGCCTCCTTCATGGCGGCGTTTGTCCGTCGCACCGAACCGTTCACGATATTCACTGAGGCCGAACTCCGACGGGTCTGCCAAATGACCGACCTGCCGGGAGGCAGCAAGGAAACCCGAAAGGCGCGGTAGTCTCAACCGGCACCGGTCGGTCGGAGAAGCTGCAATGAGCGCAGCGCTACCGCGACTCGCCAGGAAGCGTTTGTTACTTCCTATCTACGCGGCTCGCGCGCCGAGTGGAGCATCGCCAAGAACGCCTACGTCGCCTCGCGCAGCGGCTGGTTCAGCACGCGTAGCGCGGCCTATCTGGCGCTCGGCAAGCCGGTGGTAGTGCAGGACACCGGCTTCCGTCGTTACTACCCGACCGGCGAGGGCTTGTTCGCGTTCAGCACCAGCGACGACGTGGTCGCCGCCATCGAGCGCATCGAAAGCGACTATCGGCGGCACTGCGATGCGGCGCGGGCCATCGCCGAGCGCCAGTTCGCCGCTGAGACCGTGTTAACCCGACTGCTACGCGACGCCGGTTTGCACTGAGCCCTTGGGCCGCGATGGCTCGCAAGCCGCTTCCGTTGTAGGGTCCAGGCGGAGAAGCAGGCCATGACGCGTCTCATCGGCGTATCGACCGCGGCCGTCCTCTTCGCGCTCAGTCTTCTGCATGTCTACTGGGCCACAGGAGGGGTGTGGGGCACCGCAGTGACGATTCCCAGACAGGACGGAAAGCCCCTCTTCGAGCCGTCGGCAACCGGCACACTGCTGGTGGCTCTGCTGCTCCTGTCGGCAGGTCTCGTGGTGTTGGGCCGACTGGGCTTCTGGGGTCAAGCCCTGCCGCAATGGCTGTTCGTTGCCGGAATTTGGTCTCTCGTGGCCGTCTTCATCGGCCGCGTCGTCGGCGACTTCAAGTGGTTCGGCATCTTCAAGCGAATGAGCGGGAGCACTTTCGCGTGGTGGGACACACGGCTCTACGTGCCCCTCTGTTTCCTCATCGCCCTTGGGTGCCTGATGGTAGCGTTGAGCCGGCGAGGCTGAGGGCGATCCGGGGGAAAGGTGCGGCACGGGTGGACGCGATGAGTCGGTCGCGATCGCCTCATCGACGCTGCTTGCGCCACACTCAACCGGCAGCAACCAGCGGCTTGAGCCGCAATTCGGATTGGCGTAAAGTAAGGAATCCTTACTTGCTCACTCGGAGGGAAGCCATGCTCGCGAAGGTCACCGCCAAGAATCAACTCACTTTGCCCAAGAGCATTACCGCCGCCGTCGGGCCAGCCGAATATTTCGAGGTCGAGGCACGAGAGGGTCGGATCATTCTCACTCCCGTGCGCATCCAGCGCGCCGGCGCCGTGCGCGCGAAGCTCGCCGAGCTCGGTCTGGACGAGCAGGACATCGCTGACGCCGTCGCGTGGGCTCGGCGGCCGGCTCGGAAGACGTCGACGCCGGCACGGAAATGAGCAGCGCGCCGCGCCTGGTGCTCGACACCAACCTCGTGCTCTCGGCGCTGGTGTTTACGCACGGTCGGCTCGCGGCGCTGCGCCACGCGTGGCACGAAGCGCGCTGCCAGCCACTCGTGTCCCAGACCACGGTAGCCGAGCTCTTGCGCGCGCTCACCTACCCGAAGTTCAAGCTCTCTCCCGAGCAGCAACGGGAGTTGCTTGCCGATTACCTTCCCTTCTGCGTCACCGTGCGCATGCCGGCCAAACCGCCGAAGACACCGGCGTGTCGGGATCAATCCGACGTGCCGTTCCTGCAACTCGCGCTCGCCGGCAAGGCCGACTACCTCGTCACCGGCGACCAGGATCTGCTCGCCATCGCGAGCAAGTTCTCCTGTCCGATCGTGACTGCCGACCGCCTGTTGGACATGCTTGCGAAGGGCTAGTGCCCTCGATGCTGCGTCCTGAGCCCGACTCTTGATGGTGAGCCGCGCGCGGCCGTCACCCCAGCTTGCCGAGCAGCTTACGCAGCTTCGGGGGCGGCCAGTGCTTTCGATGGGCACGAGGGTCAGATCTTGAAAGTGGAGTTTGGCTTCCGTTCGGCCGCTTCGACCTGAAGGGCCAGCCATCAGCTCTCGGTGGTCACCGCGAACACCCGACTCGATGCGCGCAAGGTGTCGGCACTCGGCAACAGCGCGTCCTGCGGACGCGGTAACGGGAAGGAACTTGGCGCTGATTTCGAGCCGGCGTGCCCCCCACGCCGCGGAGGGCAGCGGGCTGAGGGCAGCCCATCTCCAGGACGCGCTGTTCCTTGGAAGCCGTCAGCCAGAGCGGCGTCCCTGCGCCAATCTTGCGTTCACCCGCAGTTTGGGTGTAACGCAGACTGCGTTACCAGCACGAGGCCTTAGCGCGACGCATGAACCTATCACTGTCCGAAGCAACGCTCGGCACACCACACGTCGCGAGCTTCGCCACAGTGCTGCGCCGGCACGGCTTCGACTCACTCCATCGGACCGCGGCGACGACGTTGCAGGTCAACGTCGGCAAGCTCTGCAACCAAGCGTGCCATCACTGCCACGTCGACGCCGGACCGAAGCGCAGCGAGATCATGACGCGCAAGACGGCAGAACGCGTCGTCGCCCTGCTGCAGGCCAGCCCCGAGGTCGAGGTGCTCGACTTGACCGGTGGCGCACCCGAGCTGAACCCGAGCTTCACGTGGTTGGTGCAGCAGGCGCGTGCCCTGAACAAGCGAGTGATGGTGCGCTGCAACCTCACGGTCGTCTTCGTCGACGGCATGCAGCTGCTGCCGGAGTTCTACCGCGACCACGCAGTGGAGCTGGTCTGCTCCCTGCCCTGCTACACCGCCGACAACGTCGACCAGCAGCGCGGGCACGGGGTCTTCGACCAGAGCATCCGCGCGCTGCAGCGGTTGAACAGCTTGGGCTACGGCCGTCCCCGGGGACCGGTGTTGAACCTCGTCTACAACCCGCTCGGCGCGTTCCTCCCGCCGCCGCAGGCGCAGCTCGAAGCCAAATACAAGGAAGAGCTCGGTCGTCTGTTCGGCATCGAGTTCCACCACCTGTTCACCATCACCAACATGCCGATCAAGCGCTTCGCCGAGCAGCTCGACCGCTGGGGCAGGCAGCACGAGTACATGGGGTTGCTGGTGAACCACTTCAACCCGGGCACCGTCGACGGGCTGATGTGCCGCAGCCTGGTGAGTGTCGGCTGGGAAGGGACGCTGTACGACTGCGACTTCAACCAGATGCTCGAGCTGCCGATCCGGCGAACCGCTGCCGCGAACGGAACGCGGCCGCTGACGCTGTGGGACATCGAGACGGTGGAGCAGCTGCGCAACGTGGAGATCTTCACGGCAGCGCACTGCTTCGGCTGCACCGCCGGCGCGGGATCGAGCTGCGGCGGCGCGCTCGGATAGCCGCAGGCGTTCGGCCGCACCTCGCGCGCAGGCGGTTGCCACACCCACATTGACAGCAGCGCTGGGGAATCCGTATAAGCCTAGGGCAAGTCCTATCGTGGCTCACCTGTGGTTCCCCTGCTGATCCTGCGTACTCTATCCCGACTTTGGCCGAGGTGTACCGCTTCGCGGCGCCTGCGGGTGGCGGTGGTGAGTTGCGTGGCGGTGGTGAGCGGCGCGGCCGTTCCCGGTCCGGCTCTGGCGGCAACGCCTGCCGGCTTCTGCGTCGGCGACTGCGGCAGCCGCGGTGCGGTCACTGCCACGGATCTCGTGAGCGTCGTCAACGTTGCCCTCGGGGCGGCAGCGCTCGATTCGTGCACCCTCGCGGATCGCGACGCCGACGGCGCGATCACCGTTGACGAGATCCTCGCCGCGGTGACCAACGCCCTGGGCGAGTGCCCCCCCACACCAACGCCGACACCAACCACCACGCCGTCCGAAACCCCCACCACGACGCCGACGCCATCGGAAACGCCAACCCCCAGCGAGACGCCGACGGAGACACCGTCCCCGACCAGCACCGAGACGCCGACGAGCACGCCCGACGCGCCGCCCCGGGTGGTCAGCGTCGCACCGCAACCCGGTCGGGTGTTTGCGGCCGGGGCGAGCATCACCGTGTCAGCCACCTTCAGCGAACCGATCGCGCCGGCGACGCTGACCGACGCCACGTTCCAACTGCTGAGCGCCGGCCCAGACGACATCTTCGGCACCACCGACGACGCCGCGGTCGCGGACGGAATTGTGTCCTATCGCACCGAGAGCAACACTGCGCTGCTGAGCTTTGTGGCCCCCCTTCCACCGGCGCTTTACCGGGCGGCGATTGCCACCGACGTCACCGATCTTGCGGGGAACCCGTTGGCAGCAGAGTTCGTGTGGCCCTTCCGAGTGTTCTTCGCGAACCTCGCAGAGGGCGGGAGCTTTTCGGTGTCGGGCAGCCTCAACACACCAGGTGCGCAGGACACCTTTGGCTTCAACGCCGCACCCGGCCAGATGGCGTATTTCAACGAGCTGAGTGGTGATACGTGCACCTCCGCCGTGCGCTGGAAGGCGCTGGACGACGGGGGCACGGTGATCTTCAACGAGCAGCTCGGCGGACACGTGGTGGGTTGCCCGGGTGGCAGCGTCGGCATCCGCGCCTTGGAGCGCGGCGGAGCCTACACCATCACCGTGTTCGGTCTCGCGACGGCGGCCGGCCCTTACCAGTTCACGGTTTCCAATGTTCCGCCGCCGGATCGCTTTACCATCGGTGTCGGCAACCGCGTGTCCAACAATGTCCCGGGCCGCGGCGCCGGCAACATTGAGACGGCCGGTGCGCAGGACATCTACACTTTCAGCGCGACGGCAGAGCAAGTGGTGTTCTTCGACCTGCAGCAAGCCACGCCGGATTTTCGTTGGCGCTGTGTCGATGCAGACGGTGCGGAGGTGTTCGCACGTTCCTCGACCTTTGCCTTGCGCACCCTCACCCGCGACGGCGCCTACACCATCACCGTCGATTTCGACGCTGACGCGACCGGCAAGTACCAGTTCCAGCTCTGGGATGTTCCGCCGCCCGATCAGTTCACGATCAGCATTGGCGAACAGGTGTCCGATGGTGTCCCGGATATCGGCGCCGGCAACATCGAGACCCCCAGCCGTCAGGACGTGTACACCTTCACCGCGGCCCCGGGGCAGGAAGTGTACTTCGACATTCAACTAGGCGGGTTTGAGTGGACCTTGGCCGACGACCACGGGTCGGTGATCTTCGGCCCCACCTTCGAAGATCAGCTGCAAACGCTGAGCGGCGGCGACTATACCCTCACCGTTATGTTTCTCGGCGCGGCGACCGGTACCTACCAGTTTCAGCTCTGCATCCCCATAGGCATCGGCTGCGTCAGCGCAGGCGGCCCTTCCGCTACTGGAGCACAAAGCGGCGTCGCTCCGCCTGGAGTTGTGGTACATTCTCCCTAGTCCGGGAGGGTGGACTTTCGCACTTTCTGACCGGGCCTGTCTACGTGCCGGAATGCGTAGGGA
>CAZCGA010000146.1:0-15261 GCA_964498075.1 uncultured Binatia bacterium (SeqCode)
CTTCGCGATGACCGAGCCCGAGGTCGCCGGCTCCGACCCGACGCTCATCCAGACACGTGCGGTGCTCGATGGTGACGACTGGGTGGTCAACGGGCACAAGTGGTTCATCTCCGGCGCCAGCGGCGCCAAGTTCGCCATCCTCATCGCGCGCACCGAGGACAACCCCGAGATCCCGCAGGCCGCGAACTCGGCGTTCCTCGTTGATCTGCCGGCGTCGGGCTGGAGCGTGGTGCGCGACGTCAAGACCATGGCCGGCAGCCACAATCATGCGGAGATCCGCATCGAGAACCTGCGCGTGCCGCGGGAGAACATGCTCGGCGGCCGCGGCCAGGGTCACCTGCTCGGCCAGGCGCGGTTGGGTCCGGCACGGCTGGCGCACTGCATGCGGTGGATCGGCCAGGCGGAGGTGGCACTCGACATGATGGTCGACCGCGCCCTCAACCGCTTCGCGCACGGCTCGCTGCTGGCGGAGAAGCAGGGCATCCAGTGGATGATCGCCGACTCGGCGATGGAGCTGTACCAGTGTAAGCTGATGGTGTTGCACGCCGCCTACAAGATCGATCGCGGCGAGGACTTCCGCAGCGAGGTGTCGATGGCCAAGCACTTCGTCGCCAACTCCCTCAACCGCATCATCGATCGCGCCATCCAAGTGCACGGTGCGCTCGGCTACTCGACCGACACGCCGCTGGCGCACATGGCCCAGCAAGCGCGCTGGGCGCGCTTCGCCGACGGCGCCGACGAGGTGCACCAGTGGCGTATCGCCCAGCGCACGATCGATGCCTACAAGCGCGACAAGTCGACGCGCGCGGCGACGGGCAATCTGCCGCTGTGATGGCTCGCGGACTCTGCCGCGGCGAACTCGCCCCTGCCTCTCCCTTCCGAAGAGAAGGGGCCGTAGGATCATACTCCGCCCTGTCGTCGCAGGTCTTCGAGAACGCTGCCCTTGCAGCGCGGGAGGCGATTCGTGTAGATACACGATATAGATATGAAGACGGCCAAGCTCTTCAAACACGGGGGGAGTCAGGCAGTGCGCTTGCCGAAGGACTTCCGGCTCGAGGGCACAGAGGTGCTCATCGAGCGGCGCGGTGAGGTGGTTGTCTTGCGCCCGAAATCCCGAATCAAGACGCTCGCCGATCTGGCGCGTCACATGCGGGATCGGTTCCCCACCGGTCCCGACTTCCCTGGGCGGGAACAACCGAAGGCGCAGCAGAAGCGAGATCTCCGGTTCGGATAGCCATCATGGCGGCGACGTTTGTGCTCGATACCGACGTCTGCATCGACCTCATTCGAGGCCACGTTCCGGCCGAGGGTTCAGAGACTGGGCGTGTCTCTCTCGCCGCGAGCGTCATCTCCAGCGTCACGTTGGCAGAGCTGGAAGTGGGCGTCGCCAAGGCGCCCGCTCCGAGCCGGCCGCGGCGACAGCTCGACGACTTCTTGGAGCAGGTTCTCGTCGCCGACTTCGACACATCCGCTGCCCGCCACTACGGTGAGATCCGGGCCCATTTGGAGAAGAAGGGCACCACCATCGGTCCGCTGGACCTTCTGATTGCCGCCCATGCTCGCAGCCGCTCCGCTAACCTGGTTACGGCGAATATGCAGGAGTTTCGACGTGTTCCCGGGTTGAGCTGCGTTAGATGGAAACGCGCTTCGCAGCGCGAACGGCAAGGGAGGTAGTTGGTCGACGCGTGCGAAAGCGCTTCGGGACGACTTGCCGCGCGCCGACACGTAGAACATCGCGGATGCCATGGACGACACTCGACCCCTCAATATCCCGGTGATCCTCGGCACGACCCGCAAGGGACGGCTGAGCGCTCACGCTGCCCGCTTCGTGCTGGAGCAGCTCCGAAAGCTTGACGACGTGGTCACGGAGCTGATCGACGTGGCGCAGCTCCCGTTGCCGGTCGACGACGCGGGCGAAGGCATCAAGGAGCCGGGGTTTGCCGCGAAGATGAACGCGGCCGACGCGCTGGTCATCGTTTCGCCCGAGTACAACCACAGCTTCCCGGGCCTTCTCAAGCATGTGCTCGACAGCTGCCTCAAGGAGTACATCCACAAGGCGGCGGGAGTCGTCGGGGTGTCAGCGGGCCCGTTCGGTGGGGTGCGCATGATCCAGGACCTACTGCCGGTGTTGCGTGAGCTGGGGCTGGTGACGATCTTCTGGGACGTCAATTTCGGCAACGTCGGAAGCGTCTTCGAAGCCGACGGCCGCCTCCGGGATGAAGCGTTCGTGTCGCGCACGGCCAAGTTTCTCGCCGAGCTGATCTGGATGGCGAAGACCCTCAGATACGGCCGGGAGAACATTACACTCCGATGAGTCGCGGACGAGCAGCGAAAGGGAAGCGGCGAGGCGCGGCGAGCCGCGCGCGCCCGCGGTTGGTGGGGCGCGTGAAGACCACAATGCGGTGCCGGGAATGTGGGGTGGATATGAACCACCATGCAGAGAAGCTCATATACCCGTCCACGCCCGCAGAGGCGGCGCACGCGCATCCAGTGCTCGGCGGGCAGATCGAGGAGATTCATTGCTGTCCCGCGTGCGGCGGTACGCAATCGCGGCTGGCGAGCGGATGAGCAGCAGACCCAGCTCGGCGCCTTGGTAGGTAGCCCAGAAGCAGGCCTCGAAGATCCGGTACTCAACGAGACCCTTGTGCCCGTCGCTGCTCGTGGTAATCGAGCCTTCCGATGCTGCTTCCCGCGAGCGCCACTCCCGATGCGGCCCGGCTGGTCGCCACGCGTGCTCTGCGCGGACTCGCTGACGGCTTCGTGAGCGTGTATCTCGCCACGTATCTCAACCTGCTCGGGTTCTCCGCGTTCCAGGTCGGCGCCATCGTCACCGCGACCCTGCTCGGCTCCGCGGCTCTCACGCTGGCGGTCGGCCTCGTCGGGCACCGTCTCGCTCCACGCCGCGTCCTGCTCGGCGCGACGGTGCTGATGCTCGCAACGGGAGCCGGGTTCGCGCTGCTCAGCGACTTCTGGCCCTTGCTGCTCGTCGGCTTCGCCGGAACCCTGAACCCGAGCGCCGGCGACGTGAGCGTCTTCCTCCCGACCGAGCAGTCGATCCTGTCGAGTGAAGTTGCCGCCGCGGACCGCACCGCCCTGTTTGCGCGCTACAGCCTAGGCGGCACCCTGCTCGGCGCCTTCGGCGCGTTGTTGAGCGGGTTGCCCGAGATGGCCGCGAGCCGTTTCGGCTGGAACCCCATCGACGCATTCCGCGCCGGGTTCGCGCTCTACGGCGCCGTCGCGGTCGGCATCGCCGCGCTCTACCACGGCATGCGTCACGGCCGCGCGCCGGCCGCGGCGACCGCGGCGAGCGTTCCGCTCCAACGCTCGCGCGCCATCGTGCTCCGACTCACCGCGCTGTTCGCGCTCGATTCGTTCGGCGGCGGCTTCGCGGTGGACTCGTTGCTGGCGCTCTGGCTGTTGCTGCGGTTCCACCTGTCGCTGCAGGCGGCGGGCAGTGTGTTCTTCGGCGCGCGGCTGCTCTCCGCCCTGTCGCAACTCGCCTCGCCGCGCTTGGCGGCGCGCTTCGGCCTGATCGAGACGATGGTCTTCACGCACATTCCCGCGAACGTGTTCCTCATCCTCGCTGCATTCATGCCCGACGCGACGCTCGCGGTGGCGTGCTTGCTGTTGCGCATGGCCTTGTCGCAGATGGACGTACCGGCCCGGCAATCCTATGTGATGGCGGTCGTCCCCGCGGAGGAGCGCGCCGCCGCCGCCAGCGTCACGAACGTTCCGCGTAGCCTCACCACTGCGCTCTCGCCGCTCCTCGCCGGCGCGCTCTTGCAGCTCTCGACGTTCGGTTGGCCGCTGGTCGTCGGTGGCTTGCTCAAGATCACCTACGACGTGTTGCTGCTCGTTCAGTTCCGCCACCTGCGCCCCCCGGAATGATCCGCGGCGCATGGGGGTGCGGCGAGCTGTCCCGCTCGATCGCAGGCACCAGCGACGTCATGCACCAATTCCCTCTTCCACGCCGGCTCGTTCCCGCAGGAATGCGGCAATCGCCGCGTGGGTCTCCGCCGGCCGCTCGAGCTGCGGCACGTGACCGCAGTCGAGCTCGAGATGCCGCGCCGACGGCAGCGTACGCCTCACGTGCGCCGCGAACGCGATGGGCACGAGCGAGTCGCGCTTGCCCCAGATGAACAGGGACGCGGGCTCGAGGCTGGCGAGACGGGTCCAGAAGCCCTTCGTGCCGTGCGGCTCCTCGAGGTAGATCTGCCGTGCGGCGGCGTAGAAGGCAGCGCGTCCCCGCGGCGTGAGATAGGCGCGCAGGAACTCGTCGACCCCGGCCTGCACCCAGTTCGATCCGGCCACGGGAATGGTCCGCTGCACGATCGCCTCGACCATCCATCGCGGCGTAATCTGCATCAGGCCCAACTCCGGGCGCAGCAGCCGCACCAACGGCGCCCACGGCCGCTCGCGTCGCCAGGCGAGCGACGGCGACAGCAACGCCAGGCGTTCGACCCGCGCCGGATACCGAAGACCGAGCTCGAGGGCGACGCGTCCCCCCAAGCTGTTGCCAATCATGTGTGCCCGGCGCAGCCCGAGCGCATCCATCAAGTCCACCACGGCGCGCGCGAAAAACGGGGGGTGGTAGGCGGCGCCCAGCGGTTTGACGGAGTCGCCGAATCCGGGAAGGTCGAGCGCGATGGTGCGGAACTGGCCTGCCAGCGCCGCGACCGTGGGGAGGAACGACCCCTTGGTCGCCCCGAGGCCGTGGATCATGATGACCGGCTCGCCGATGCCGGCGGAGAGAATGGACAGCTCGCCCGACTGCGTATCGATCCGCCGAAAGCGGAGGCGCTCCGGCCCCGTCATGCCACTCGTCGCCGCGAGGAATCCCACGCCGAGGTGGAGGTTGTGGCGGATGACCAGTCGGCCGGCGCGATAGGCATCCATCCCACCGCGCAGGTCCGCGGCCATCCGCTCCCAGATGGCGCGGTCGGCGGTGAGTGTCGCGTCGGCGGCGGTGCGCTCCTCTGCCGCTATGACCTGCGCGCCGTTGTCGCCCACGAGTACATCCCATTGCCCTTCATCACCAACGTCCAACCGGATGCGCACCTGACCCTGCGGTGCATCGAATGCCGTCAGGTCAAAGCGATCGACGAGCGTGAGGAGGCAATGTGGCAGTGAGCTCATGGCGTACGCATGGGGCTGTACTCCCTGGATCAGGTGGCGCCTGGCTCAGGCGCAACGGGGAGGACCACCGGAGCGTCGGGCGCCTGCGTCCGGCGTGGTAAGCGCGCTGCAACGATCATGGCGAGCGCCGCGGCAGTAGCGGCGCTGGCGTCGGCGATGCCGATACCCGACCCGAGCGGCCGCCCGTGGGCGGTGCTCATCGCCACCAGCGCGCCGGCGACGCCGGTGCCGAGGGCGACGCCGAGAACGTTGGCCAGCTGCGCCGCGGCCGTCGCCTGACCCTCTGCCCCCGCGACAGCGCATTCGAGCACGACCAGGTTCGCTGCCGAGTAGGCAAGACCCATCCCGAGCCCCGCGACGCCCCACATGATCGCGGCCGTCGCGATAGGCACTCCTGGTGCCAGCACGGTCGCCGAGCCGGCGACGCCGCCGAGCAGCAGCAGCACACCACCTGCAACCAGGCGCCGGCGACTCCCGCGCTCCGCCAGCCGTGCCTGTAGCCATGCCCCGGCAGTCCAGCTGAGTGTCGCCGCGGTCAGAGTGACGCCGGCAACGGTCATCGACTGCCCGCGGACCGCCGTGAGCGCGAGCGGTAGAAAGGCCTCGGTGGCGAAGAAGGCAAAGCTGAGCAGGCCCACCGTGGCCACAGCCGCCGGCAACCCCGGTCGAGCGCCCAACGTGCCGGCCGGCAGCAGACGCTGCAGAGCGGGCAAGGCGAGAAGGCAGCCGGTGAGCATCCCGACGATGACGACCGCGAGCGAATCACTCCCGATGGCCCAGAGGCCGCAACCAGTGCCGGCTGCCAGTCGCAATGCGTCCAGCGTCTGATCCGCGTGCGCGGTCTTCGCTGCATGTGTCGCGAGGCGACGGAGCGAGGGAATCGCCAAGCCTGCGGCACCGGCGCTGACCGGCGCCAGACCGAGAAAGACCCACCGCCATCCGACGTGGTCGGCGACCGCGCCGGCGATGCCGGGACCGATGAGCCCGGGAATCACCCAGGCGCTCGACAGCATCGCCAGCATGGTCGGCCGGGCATCGGCAGAATATGCGCGGGCGACGGCAACGTAGGTGACCGACGCAATGGCACCCGACCCCAACCCCTGCGCCGCGCGACTGAGGACGATCGCCGGCATGGATGGCGCACACCCCGCAGCCACCAGACCGGCGACGAAAAGCACACAGCCGACCCGGAACGGGTAAGCCATGCCACGGCGGTCCGCCGCAGCGCCCGCCACGCTGATGCCCAACACGTTGGCGAGCATGAAGGCGCTGAACGCCCAGCCGTACCACTCCAAGCCGCCCAGCTCGTGCACGCTCGCCGGCAGCGCCGTGGCCACCGCCAACGCCTCGAAGGCCGTCATCGACACACAGAGCAGGAGCCCGATCGTGAGACGACGATGGGTCGGATCCCAGACCTCCGCGGCACGGTTCTCGTCGCTCAGGACGTCGTGGTCCAACTTCATCGCGGTCGCTCGCTGACTTGGCGCCAATGTTGCTCGTTCTGCACGGTACTCACAAGAGGAGGAAGAACCCCGCGCTGGGACGATACCGATCTCGGCGAGTAGCGCGACCAACCCCCAGCCCCACTGTGTTTTCCCTTCAGGGCGTTCTCTTTTCCCCAGGTTTGTGACAGCACGTTTTCCATGAAGACTCTTCTCGTGGCCAACCGAGGCGAGATCGCCGTGCGGATCATGCACGCGGCAGCGGAGCTGGGCATCCGTACCGTCGCGGTGTTCTCGGAGGACGATGCCCGCTCACTGCACGCGCAGAGGGCTGACGAAGCGCATCCGCTGCGCGGCGTGGGCGCTGCGGCCTATCTCGACAGCGCGCAGATCGTGGCCGTTGCCAAGCAGCGCGGCTGCGACGCCATCCACCCGGGTTACGGCTTTCTCAGCGAGAATGCCGACTTCGCTCGGCGCTGCGTTGCCGAGGGAATCACCTTCGTCGGACCAGGTGCGGAGACGCTCGAGGTCTTCGGAGACAAGACTCGGGCGCGGGCGTTGGCAGAACGGTGCAGAGTTCCAGTGCTGAGGGGCAGCGCGAGCGCTGTGACCCTCGACGAGGCGAAGGGCTTTCTCGCGTCGCTGGGCCACGGCGGCGCGATGCTGATCAAGGCGGTGGCCGGCGGCGGCGGCCGCGGCATGCGGGCGGTGCGCCACGTCGAAGAGATCGAGAATGCGTATGCGCGCTGCCGCTCGGAGGCGCTGCAGGCGTTCGGAAACGGCGAGGTGTACGCCGAGCAGCTGATGCCGCGTGGCCGACACATCGAGGTGCAAATCGTCGGTGACGGCACCGGCGCCGTCAGCCATCTCGGCGAGCGCGAATGCAGCATCCAGCGGCGGCATCAGAAGCTCGTCGAGATTGCACCGTGTCCAAGCTTGTCACCCGAGCTGCGCGCGCGCATCACCGCGGATGCGGTGCGCATGGCCGAGGCGGTGCGTTACCACAACGCCGGCACGTTCGAATTCCTGGCCGACGCCGACGCAATGGATTCCCCCTCCGTACCGAGGAGGGGCCCAGCGGGAGGTGCGTACGCCTTCATCGAGGCCAACCCCAGACTGCAGGTCGAGCACACCGTGACCGAAGAGGTGATCGGCATCGACTTGGTGCGCATCCAGCTGCAGCTCGCCTCCGGCCGCTCGTTGGCGGAGCTGGGCTTGGAGCAGGCTCATGTGCCCACACCGCGCGGCTTCGCGGTGCAGGTACGCATCAATACCGAGACGATGAGCGTGGACGGCATTGCCCGGCCCGCGGGTGGAACGCTGGTGGTGTTCGAGCTGCCATCGGGTCACGGCGTGCGCACCGACACGTGCGGCTACATCGGCTACCAGACCAATCCCAACTTCGACTCGTTGCTCGCCAAGCTGATCGGACATTCGACATCGCCGCACTTCGCCGACGCGGTCGTACGAACGGTCCGTGCGCTGGGTGAATTGAAGATCGAAGGCGTGCGCACCAACATTTCGTTTCTCCAGAGGTTGTTGCAGCACCCGGACTTCGTGGCCAATCGCATCGACACGCGCTTCGTCGAAGACCACATCGCCGAGCTAGCAGCGCCTGATGACTCCGACCCCCTCCTGACGAGACTGTCGATTTTCTCGCAAACAGTGCTTCGACAAGCTCAGCACGAGCGGTTGGGGATTCAATTTCAAAGAAGAATTCCGCTCACCCTGAGCTTGTCGAAGGGTCTGCCTCGCGTTTATCGACAGTCTCTGACGAAGGAGGGGGCAAGGGGGAGGTCGTTCGCCGGCGCCAAGGTCGACGCAACCGACCCCCTCGCCGTGCTGCACTACGGCAAGGCCGAGGGCCACGCGCCGACGCCGGCCCATGCCGCTGAGGCGGTGCCAATGCCACCGACGTACGACGCGGCCGGGCTGGAGGACACCGTTGTGATGCACGCACCCATGCAGGGCACCATCGTCAGCGTCGAGGTGAGCGAAGGCGAGGCGGTGCGCCAGGGCCAGGCCGTTTTGGTCATGAACGCGATGAAGATGGAGCACGTTGTCCCTGCGCCGGCCAGCGGCGTGGTGCGGCGGCTCGCGGTGGCGGAGGGTGACACCGTGCCCGAGGGACATCCGCTCGCGTTCATCGACGCGCGCGAGGTCGATCTCTCGGATGCGGAGGCGTCGGCACAGACCGATCTCGATCACGTGCGCGCCGATCTCGCCGAGGTGCAGCAGCGCCACGCCTTCACGCTCGATGCGGCGCGGGCGGACGCCGTCGCACGGCGCAGGAAGACCGGACAGCGGACCGCACGGGAGAACATCGCCGACCTCTGCGACCCGGGAACCTTCGTAGAGTACGGCGCGCTGCAGGTCGCGGCGCAGCGACAGCGCCGCTCCATCGAAGACCTGATCGAGCGCACGCCGGCCGACGGGTTGGTCGCCGGGATTGGCCGCGTGAACGGCCACCTTTTCGACGACGCGAAGGCGCAGTGCGCCATCTTATCCTACGACTACACGGTACTGGCGGGCACCCAGGGCTTCCAGAACCACCGCAAGAAGGATCGGATGTTCGCGCTGGCGGAGCGCTTGCGCATCCCCGTGGTATTCTTCACCGAGGGCGGCGGCGGACGTCCGGGTGACACGGATGCGCCGGGCGTGGCCGGACTCGACTGCATGGCTTTCTATCTCTTCGGCAAGCTGAGCGGGCTGGTGCCGCTGGTCGGCATCAACTCCGGCCGCTGTTTCGCAGGTAACGCTGCGCTGCTTGGTTGCTGCGATGTCGTCATCGCCACCGCGAACTCCAACATCGGCATGGGCGGCCCGGCGATGATCGAAGGCGGTGGGCTCGGCGTGTTCCGTCCCGAAGAGGTCGGGCCGACGTCGGTCCAGGTGTCCAACGGCGTCGTCGATGTTGCCGTGAAGGACGAGGCGGAGGCGGTGAGCGTGGCGAAGCAGTACCTCTCCTACTTTCAGGGCCCGATCACGCAGTGGGAATGTACCGACCAGCGTTTACTGCGCGGCATCATCCCGGAGAACCGGCTGCGGGTCTACGAAGTGCGATCAGTCATCGAGACGCTCGCGGACACCGGCTCCGTGTTGGAGCTCCGCCGCCACTTCGGTCTCGGCATGATCACCGCGTTCATCCGCATCGAGGGCCGTCCGGTGGGTGTGATCGCGAACAACCCGAAGCACCTGTCAGGCGCCATCGACAGCCCGGGTGCGGACAAGGCCGCGCGGTTCATGCAGCTGTGCGACGCGTTCGACATCCCAATCCTATCACTCTGCGACACACCGGGGATCATGGTCGGCCCGGAGGTCGAGACGACGGCGCTGGTCCGGCACGCCTGTCGGATGTTCGTGATTGGCGCAAGCGTGAGCGTACCGGCCTTCACCATCGTCCTGCGCAAGGGCTACGGCTTGGGCGCGCAAGCGATGGCGGGCGGCAGCTTCAAAGCCCCGCTGTTTACGGTCGCCTGGCCCACCGGTGAGTTCGGCGGTATGGGCCTCGAAGGGGCGGTGAAGCTCGGCTTCCGCAAAGAGCTGGCGGCCGTCGAGGATCCGGCGGAGCGTAAGCAACTGTTCGATCACATGGTCGCCCGCGCCTACGAGCACGGCAAAGGTCTGAACATGGCCTCGCACTTCGAGATCGATGATGTGATCGACCCGGCGGAGTCGCGCCAGTGGGTGATGAGCTTGCTGCGTTCGGTGCCGTCACCGGCACCGCGCAGCCGCAAGAAGCGTCCCTGCGTCGATACGTGGTGAGGTCGTCCGCCCATGGGGCTTGACTAAACAAGTTTTGTTTGGCACGCTAACGCGCGAAGTCGCTTGCAGCGACACGGAGTGGAAGGAGTCGACATGCGCCAAGCTTCGAGGATCGCGTGCATCGTGGCATTCGGGCTCGTCCTGTCCGCCTGCGGCGGTTCCGGCGGCGGCGGGACCGTGCCGGCCGGAGATTTGGCCTGCGCCGATCCGGGCTGCGGGCGTGAGACGCTGCCGCCGGCACCGCTGGTGTGTGGAGGGGCGGAGGCAGCGACGTGTCCGCAAGGATACCGCTGTGTCGACGAGCCGGCGGACAGTTGCGATGCCGCCACCGGCGTCGATTGCGCCGGGATCTGCGTGCTCGGCGAAGAGCTGCCGCGTTGCGGCGAACTCTTGGGACCGTCCTGCCCCGCCGGCTCCGTCTGCGCGGATGATCCGGCTGACGCCTGCGAGGGCGGTCCCGCCGTGGATTGTCCGGGCATCTGCCGGCCGGAGGCCGACGGCGACTGTTCGACCGACGCCGAGTGTCCGGAGCTGGATGTTCCATGCACGATCTGCGCTGACGGCTCCGAGAGCTGCCCCCACAGCCGCTGCGAGCTGGGGAAGTGTACGGTGGACTTCAAGCCGTGTTCGGAGGCGCAGGTGTGCGGCGGCATCGCGGGGCTGGTATGCCCGGCGGGCTTCGAGTGCATCGACGACCCGAGCGACGGGTGTGACCCAAATGACGGCGGGGCCGACTGCCCAGGCCGCTGCGAGCCGGCGCCCGCCGGGGAGTGCAAGACGGACGCGGAGTGCCCGCTGCTGCGCGCGCCGTGCAGCGTCTGCGCTGACGGCACCGAAGCCTGTCCCCGTTTCTTCTGTGACGGCGGCCGCTGCAGCGTCGTCTTCCCGACGTGTTCGACGCCGGGAGGTTGCCGCGATGACAGCGAGTGCAAGCCGGGCGACGTCTGTGTCCACGACCCCAACACGTGCGACCCCGCTACCGGCGCCACGCCCTGCGCAGACGTGTGCGTCCCGGACACCAAGCCACGTCCGTGCGGAGGCCTTGTCGGAGCGACTTGCCCGGCGGGCTTCGAATGCGTCGACGACCGCCGTGACGAGTGCGACCCAGATTCGGGAGGCGCCGATTGTCCGGGCGTGTGTATGCCCGCGACGACCCCACAGTGCCGAGCGGACGACGAATGCCCGCACGTGCTCGCGCCCTGCAGCCTGTGCGCCGACGGCTCGTACGCTTGCCCGCGTTCACAGTGCCGGGAGGGCGTGTGCAGCGTCGTGTTCGAGGCGTGCACCGGGCCAGGCTTCTGCGGCGGGATTGCCGGGTTTTCATGCCCGCCCGGGTCCACCTGCATTGACGATCCCAAAGATGACTGCGATCCGAATCAGGGTGGCGCCGACTGTGGTGGCGTGTGTGTCCGTGAAGAGGAGCCGCAACGCTGTGGCGGGTTCACGGGAGAGCCGTGTCCCGCGGGCTACGAATGCCTCGACGATGCGCGGGACGACTGCGACCCCGCCGCCGGTGGTGCCGATTGTCCGGGCATCTGCCGGCCAGCGCCCAGTCCGGTGTGCACGAGCGACGCCGACTGTCCCGTGATCGGGGCGCCGTGCCGACTCTGTGCGGACGGGTCGGCTGCCTGCCCACGCTCGTTCTGTGACGCCGGGAAGTGCAGGGCCGAGTTCGAAACCTGTAAGGGCGAGCAGTGAGACCCAAGCTGTGGGTGACTAGGAATTGGCTCGGTCGGACAACCTCTCCAGCACTTGATCCAACGCGATGGGATCGACGGGTTTGATCAGGTGCATGTCAAAGCCCGCTTCCCGAGCCCGGCGCCGGTCTTCTTCTCGGTCATAGCCGGTGAGCGCGATGAGACACGCGGAGCTGAGCGCCGCGTCGTTGCGCATCACCCTGGCGACGCCAAACCCATCCATCCCGCCCGGGAGGCCGATGTCGCACAAGACCACTTCAGGACGAAACTGTCGCGCGGTTTCGATTCCGGCACGACCCGTATGGGCCAACACGACTTGATGCCCGTCCGCCTCGAGGAGGTACTTCATGCTCTCGGCCACCTCGATGTTGTCTTCGATCACCAGCACGCGACGGGACCGCTGCCCGGCAGGCTTGCACGCCGGGATTGCCAGCGGCCGCTCCGGCGCGGGTGCAAGCGGGAGCCGGATGGTGAACTCCGAGCCGGCTCCCAACCCGGCGCTGAAGGCCTGCACCGTGCCGCCATGCAGCTCCACCAACCCTTTGACCAAGGCCAGCCCCAGCCCCAACCCGCCTCGGCTGCGGTCGAGGCTGTGGTCCGCTTGGCTGAAAGTCTCAAACACGCGCCCCAGAATGTCCGGCTCCATGCCGATGCCGGTGTCGCGGATACTGAGGATCGCGGCGCGGCCGTCGGCCTCCATGGTGAGCCTTACGGTCACCTGCCCGCCGGGGTTGGTGAACTTGCTGGCGTTGTGCAGCAGGTTGCCTACAGCTTGCGACAGGCGGGTCGGATCAGCCTGCACCCACATCGGCCGAGCAGGCAGACCTAACGTCAGGGTGAGTCCTATCGCGTCCAACGTCGCCCGGTAGTCCTCCCCTGCAAGGCGCACCAACTGCGCGAGATCGACCACCTCCTGATGGAGTGACACCTTGCCGCGGGCAATGCGCGACACGTCCAGCAGGTCGTCGAGCAGGCGGGTCATGTGCGTGACCTGACGCTCGATCATCTCGCGCGCCCGCTCGAGACGCGGCTCGTTGGGCACCAGGCTCCGCAAGACGTGCACCGCGTTGCGAATCGGGCTCAACGGGTTGCGCAGCTCGTGGGCGAGCATGGCGAGAAACTCGTCCTTTTGGCGGTTGGCTTCCTGCAACGCCACCTCGGCCCGCTTGCGTTGGATCGCCACGGCCAAGACGTTCGCCACGGCGGAGAGAAAGCTGACATCGTCGTCCGTAAACGACCGCGGTCGAGTCGCGTACGTGCCCAGCACACCGTAGTGGCGGCCAGCATCCCCCGCGACGACAGCGCTCATTCCGCTGATCACCCCGTGGTCGTGCAACCGCGTGGAGCCGGCGAAGCGGGTCTCGCTCCGCAGATCGGTAATGACCACTAGCGCGGCCGATGCCAGGGTGTGGCCGGCGAGAAAGTTCGTTTCGACACCCTCCGTCGCGCGGTCCATGCGTCCCGGCTTCCACCCGACGCCGGCTCTGAGTATGAGCCCTCGGGCGTCCGACACGAGCTCCAGCACCTCGCACATGTCCGTCCCGAGCGTGCGGGTCACGTACGCCGCGGCTTCATTCATCAACGACTGCAGGTCACGGCCGCCGAGCGCCGTCTCGCTGAGCCGCGCAATCGCTTCATGCTGTCGTGCGCGAGCGGCGGCCTGCTCCTCTGCACGGCGACGTTCACTGACGTCCCGAAAGACCATCACGACGCCGACGATCGTTCCTTCCTGATCCTTGATGGGTGCGGCACTGTCATCGATGGGCCTTTCCGTCCCATCTTTGGCCAACAGCACCGTGTGATTGCCCAGCCCTACAATCCGCCCGTCGCGCAGGGCCCGGCGCGCAGGACTTTCGGCCGGCTGCTGCGTCTGCTCATTCGTGATGCGAAAGACCTCGTCCAGGTCTCGGCCGATCGCCTCGTGTTCTTTCCAGCCCGTCAAGGTCTCCGCCACGGCGTTGAGCGAGACGACGGTCGCGCCGGCGTCGGTCACCAGCACCCCATCACCGATACTCGCGAGGGTCACGCGCCAGCGTTCGGCTTGAGCGCGCAGCGCCTCGTCCGCCTGCCTGACCTGGCGCAGGATCATCCACGACACCAGGACGCCCGTCACCAACAGCAACGCGGTCGCGGCGTACGTGACCTGGAGCAGTCGCCGTTCGAGCCAGCGGTTCCCTTCGCCGAGTGTGCGGGAAAAATCGTCCTCCAGTCCGGTCAGCCGTTCATTCAGAGTTTCCACCGCCTCGATGATGCGACCGATGCGCTCCGCGTCGAACTGCCCGGAAGCAATCGAGGCATGCAGGTCGTCGCCCAACTGCCGCAGCTGGCCGATCAGGGCATCGCCTTGGGTCTAGATATCGATGGCCTTGTCGAGGTAGCTCACCCGGCGAAAGCGCCTGAAGAGCTTGGCCATGTTCTCGACGTCGTCGGGGTGATTGTGTGCAGCGACGAACCCCTCATAGACCCGCGCCATATCGGGATGCGGCTTCTCGAGCTCGAGCCGCGCCTGTTGGTCGCCCAAGGGAACGGCGAGGGCGTCAACGTACTTGTCGTAGTCGCCTTCGGCGTGCGAGTGCGCGTACCGGACGAGGTGATTCACGGCGTCCTTCTGACCCTTGGAATACAGTCCTTCGCCGCTGACGTAGGCGCGGACCGCCGAGAGAATTTCGCTGCGAACGTTGTTCAACAAGAGGAGGCCGGCAACGATGCAGACGAAGATCACCACAATCAGGGAGAGGCTCTTGCCCACCGGCAGGAACTGGAAAGGTTTCCTCACAGACAACATGTTGCGCCGGGTACTACGTCCGCGTTGAGCACCAGTACACCAGCGTCGCGAGCACAAGCAACAACCCAAGGCTGCAGCGCACCGACTGTTTGTGCTGCGCGAGCGGGCGGCTATAGTGGGGCGCCGAATGCGATTCAAAGACCGCGCAACGCGGTTGCGCGTTGAGGTTGGAACGAGATGAAGTCGATCACCGACATCACACCGAGCACGACAGTCTGTGCACTCATCGGCAATCCCGTGGCCCACTCGATGTCTCCCGCGATTCACAACCGGGCATTTGCGGAGCTAGGTCTCGATTACGTCTACGTGGCGTTTCGCGTGGAGGACGTGGGCGGGGCCGTGGCCGGTATGCGCGCGCTCGAGAACTTTCGCGGCATGAGCGTCACCATTCCGCACAAGGTGTCGATCATCCCGCACCTCGACGAGGTGGCGGAGG
>CAZCGA010000147.1:0-1798 GCA_964498075.1 uncultured Binatia bacterium (SeqCode)
GGCCCGAAGATCCGGCGCGCCTACGCCAACATGGGCGTCATCAGCTTCGCCGACATCAACGCGGAAGAGCTGATGCGCAACGACGAGCGCGTGGCGCAGGAGTTCGACGCCCGGAGCGGGCGAGGCCGGGCGCACGGCGAGCCGTCGTAGTCGCACAACGTAATTCCGTCTGCCACGAATCAGCCCCGCTTCGGCTTCGAGGCGGCGAGCAGATCGGCAAAGCTGCCGAGTGACTTGTGCTCGTTGGCCTGGGTGACCAGGCTCTGTTCCTCGGCGCGCTCTCCCACGATCGCCGCATCGCGTGCCTGACGCGCGAGCTCGACCATCGAGAGGCCGATGCGGCGCTTCTCCGTGTCCACGGCGACGACGCTGACCTCGACCTCTTGGCCCACGCTCACCACTTGGCGCGCGTGCGCGACGCGCCGATCGAGTACCAGCTTCGAGACGTGGACCAGGCCGTCGAGCCCCGGGGCGATCTCCACGAAGGCGCCGAACGGTTCTAAGCGGCGGACGACACCGTGCACGGTGGCACCGACGGGGAAGCGCTCGCGCGCCGTGGCCCACGGATCGGCGGCCAAAGCCTTCAGCGACAGACCGACCTGCCGGCGGCCGGCGCTCGCATCGTCGGTGGCAGGATCGACCTTCGTCACCTGAGCCTCGACGACCTGCCCGATGCTCAGCACTTCGCTCGGGTGGCCGACGCGGGCGTGACCCAGCTCGCTGATGTGAATCAAGCCTTCGACGCCACCGAGGTCGACGAAGGCACCGAAGTCGCGGATGGACGTCACCGTCCCCTGCACGACGGCACCGACCTGTAGCCGTTCCCATGTCTGCACGGCGCGTTCGGCGTCTTCCTCCTGGAGCAGCTCACGGCGCGAGACGACGACGTTACGCCCGCCGGCGTCGATCTTGGTGACGCGGAAGCGCAGGCGCTGGCCGACGTACTGCGCCGCCGGCGGGCGCGCGTCGCCGCGCCGGCGATCGATCTGTGAGCCCGGGCAGAAGGCGCGGACCGCTCCGATCTGCACCTCGAAGCCGCCCTTGTTCTCCCCGGTCACCACTCCCTCGACCGGGATGCCATGTGCCAGCGCTTGCTCCAGCTCGGCCGGGAGGTGGCCGCCGCGCCCGAGCGTGCGCTTGAGGACGATCGACCCGGAGCCGCGGCCATCGTCGATCACCGTGGCTTCCAGCTGGTCACCGACGGCCAGCGTGAGCGCCCCGGTCGCCGGGTCGCGGAACTCGGCCAGGTCGATGATCGCCTCGCCCTTGGCGCCGATCGCGACGAACGCCGTCGCTTGACCCAAGGCGATCACCCGACCGCGGACCAAATCGCCCTCGACGATCTGGCGCTGGCTCGACTCCGCCTCACTCGCGGCCAGCAGCGCTGCGAAGTCCTCTTCCTTCGCCGGCGTGCCGCCCGTCGCGGTGTGATCTTCGTCGTGTTCACTCATGATGCTGCCTCCGGAAGGGCGCCACTATAGCGCCCCCGCCGGAATTCGCCATCGCGGCGAAGCGGTGGCAACGTTCGTTCAGGTATCGGCGCGCCGCGCGCGGCTCATGATGAGGGCGTCGTGCCCGCGGCCGTAGTAGTGGCGGCGTACACCGCACTCGGTGAACCCGAGCGCGCGATACAGCGCGATCGCGGCGGCATTCTCGCGGCGGACTTCCAGGGTGACGATGCGCGCGCCGTGCGCGTCCGCCTCCCGCACCACCGTCTCCACGAGCGCACGACCGATGCCCATCTGCCGCCGGTCGGGGTGCACGGCCAAATTGAGGATGTGCACCTCGTCACCGACCA
>CAZCGA010000147.1:1855-15071 GCA_964498075.1 uncultured Binatia bacterium (SeqCode)
TAGCCGAGCAACGCGCTCGATCCGTTGGGGGTGCGCGCCAGGAGCGTCTTGGAGAACGGGATCTTCAGCTCGTGCAGGAACAGCCCCGGGCTCCACGGCTCGGGAAACGAGCGGCGCTCGATCTCCATGACCGCATCGAGGTCCTCGGTGCGCATGGAGTGAAGAACGATGGCCGGCTGAGTCACCACGACGCGCGCCACTCACCAGGCAATGAGCGCCGACGCCCAGGTGAAGCCGGCGCCGAAGGCGGCGAGACACACCAGGTCGCGGTCGTGAATGCGTCCCGCTTCCAGCGCTTCGTACAAGGCAATAGGAATCGACCCGGCGGTGGTGTTGCCGTAGCGGTCGATGTTGTTGAAGACCTTCTCTTCAGGCAGCTCCAACCCCAGGGCTACCATCTGACTGATGCGCAAGTTTGCCTGGTGCGGGATGAGCAACGCGAGGTCCGCCGGCGAGAAGCCGTTGGTGTCGAGCGCCTCCCGAATGACCTCGGGAAACCGGGTGACGGCGTGGCGAAAGACGTAGCGGCCCTCCATCTTCGGAAACATCCGCGCCGCCTCGCCGGTGATCATCTCTTCCGTGAGGCGAGGGCGCTCGCGGCTGCCGGGGCTTTCCAACCACAGCTTCTCGGCGAAGCGACCTTCGGCGTGCAGGTGCGTGGAGAGGATGCCGCGGTGTGTATCCTCCTCGGGCCCCAGCACGACGGCGCCGGCGCCGTCGCCGAAGATCACCGCGACTTCCCTGCCGCGTGTCGTCAAGTCGATCCCGGTCGAGTGCACCTCGCCGCCGACGAGCAGGACGTGATCGTAGGTCCCCGTCTTGATGAACTTGTCCGCGACGGCCAGGCCGTAGAGAAAACCGGAGCACTGATTGCGCACGTCGAACGCCGGCATGCCGGCGATGTCCAGACGCTCCTGCAGCAGGCACGCGGAGGCCGGCATGTCGACGTCGGGGCTCAAGGTGGCGAAGATGACGCAGTCGACATCCTGCGCGCGCACTCCGGCGCGCTCCAATGCCTCGCGCGCGGCCTCGGCTCCCATGTCTGCCGCACCGGTCCACCCGTCGCTGAAGTGACGTTGGCGAATACCGGTGCGCTGCTGGATCCACTCGTCGCTGGTATCCATGCATGCGGTCAGGTCCGCGTTGGTGACGACGTGTGGCGGTACGTGACGGCCGATGCCGAGGATGCGTGCGTTCCGCATGACTCCTCCTACAGCGTGAGCACCGCAGCGCCCCACGCAAAGCCGGCGCCGGACGCGGCCAGGCAGACCGTCGCGCCGGCACCTAGACGACCGCTCGCCACCTCTTCACTCAACGCCACGGGCAACGCCGCCGCCGTCAGATGCCCGTACCGGGATGCCGGGACGTTGAGTCGCGACGCCGGGATGCCGACGCGCGCGGCCACGCGTTCGGCGACCTCCGGGAACACGTGGCCGATGATGTAGCGATCCACCCGGTCGGGTTGCACGTCGGCGCGCTGCAACGCTTCGTGAATCACGGCGGGTAACGACTCTTCCCCGAAGCGACGGACGGCGTCAACGTCGATTGCCGGGAAGTGCCGGCCGCGCTGGAAGTTTTCCTTCGTCATGCGCACCGGGTGCTGGCGGCTGGCGGGATACTCGCACCAGAACCGCCGGTGGTGTCGCCCGTCCGTGTGGATCGCAGCGCCGCGCAGGCCACGACCGTCGGTCGACGGGCTCACCAGTGCCACACCGGCGCCGTCGCCGTACAGTCTGGCAACCGCGGCGCCGGCTTCGGAGTAGTCCAGGCCGGAGGAGTGCACCTCGGCGCCGACAACCAGCACGTTTCGATAGACACCGGCGCGCACGAACTGATCCGCGATGACCAGCCCGAACACGAATCCGGCGCATTGCGCCCGTACATCCAGCGCACCCACGGTGCCACAGCCTATCTGCTCCTGGAAGAAGCAACCGGCTCCAGGAAAGGTGACGTCCGGAGTCATGGTGGCGAAGACGATGAAGTCGACGGCATCCGGGGTCAGCCGCGCTTGCGCCAACGCCGCGCCGGTAGCGCGCGCCGCGAGCGTCGACGGTCCCACAGGCTCGACGGCGATGGGCCGGCGTACTCCGGCCCATTCCACCTCGGCGGGGAGATGGTGGCCGAGTCCCACGATGCTTGCGCGCATGCGTTCAGCGCTTGAGCAGCACGACCTCGAGGTTGCGTTCGCGGAGCCG
Organism: uncultured Binatia bacterium (SeqCode); assembly: GCA_964498075.1. Taxonomy (GTDB): domain Bacteria; phylum Desulfobacterota; class Binatia; order HRBIN30; family HRBIN30; genus CAZCGA01. Next base: position 4,051 of record CAZCGA010000147.1, read on the forward strand.
GTGTTTGAAGGCCTTCACGGGTGCGGGCAGCTCGACGTTGGTGGTGAAGTCGGGAGGGAATGCCGGCGACACGGCCGCGAGCTTGCGTACGTTCTTCTCGGTGACGCTGCCCTTCACCACGAGGAAGCCGTTGCGCAACGAGAGACTGTAATCATACGGCGGCATGTCGTCCGGAATGCCCAACTCATCCTTCAAGGCGGACGTCGGGACGACACGCGGGAACTCCAAGCGCAACAGATAGCCGTTGCCTTGCTCTTCCAGGGTGTACACCTGGCCGTAGCGCCGCTCGCGCTCCACTTTCTCTTCGAAGCCGCCGCCGTGGAATCCGTCGACGGGAATGCTGCCCTGGTTCTTCACGCGGTTCAGGACGCGGGTCAGTGGCGCGAACAGGATGGCCAGCGGCAGCGCGTAGAAGGCTCCGCGGTGTACCCACTCATCCGACGGCAGCGCGTGCAACACACCTTCACGCAGCCGCATCACCGCCTCGAGCGAGCCAATGGCCGCTCCCAGGATGATCATGCTGTTCAGCTGATTGCTGAACACTGCCTTGTCCATCGTCAACGCGCCGAGCGCGGCGATGGCCAGCGGGTAGAGGACCATGTTGTGGAGAATGTTCAGCCCGGTGGCTCCGGCCGCGGTGAAGTAGCGCCGATCGCCAACGGCATCCTCGATCGCTTGCTTCTGTGAGTAGGGCAGGGCGCCGAGGAGTGGTTGGGCCAGCGCTGCGGCGACCTTGAGAGCTTTCGAAGCGCCGGGCCGGATCGACCCAAGCTGTGCGAACGCGTCCTCGAAGCTCACTGCCAACTCGCCGGGGAAGACCTTCTCCTTCCACACCGGTCGGGGAGTGGGCGCGGCGGCCTTCGGGGGCGCGAGTTTCTTCTCGACGCGTTCCGTCTGGACCGCGGCTGGGGCGGCGACGGGTGCGGCGGCTGCGACCTTTGCCGGCGCTGCTGCGACGGGTTGCGGTGCGGCCGCCGTTTCGCCCGCCGGCGCGGCGGCCCCGGCGCCGTCCTTCCGGAAGCGTGACGGGAACTCTGCCGGGAACTCCTGTTCGGGATGCAAGACCTTGGCACGGGCGAGCAGCACGTCCTCGGTTTCCGGGATCTGGGGGTCCGGCACGCAGCAATCGACCGGGCAGACCGCGGCGCAGGCTTCCTGGTCATGGAACCCGACGCACTCAGTGCACTTGTCCGGGACGATGTAGAAGATGTCCTGCGCGACCGCTGGGTGCATCGCGCCGTTCAACTCCCACTCGACTCCCCCCTGGTAAATGGCGGTATTCGGGCACTCGGGCTCGCAGGCGCCGCAGTTGATGCATTCGGAAGTGATAACCGTTGCCATGCTACACGTCTCCCCTGAGATCGAACGTCGGGGGAATATGTATCGTTTTGGCGGGGTGCTTTCAACAAAGGCCCCGGCCCGCGAGCCTTGACCGAGGCGCTGCGGGGTATACGATGCGCCGCCCATTTGAATCCATTTGATTGGGCGACCGTGGGGTTGCCCCGCGAGGACGGCAAGCATGGCAGGACGACTCGAAGGCAAGGTTGCAGTCATCACCGGCGGAGCCAATGGAATCGGGCGGGCGACGGTCCTGCGGTTTATCGAGGAAGGGGCGCGCGTGGTTGCCGCTGACCTGAACGAGACGACCGGACGGGAGATGCTCGATCTCGCGGCGCGGGCGGGACATGCGGCCCGCGTGCACTTCCGGCGCACCGACGTGGCGCGGGAAGGGGAGGTGGAGACGGCGATCGGGCTCGCGGTGTCCGAGTTTGGGCGCCTCGATTGCGTCTTCAATAATGCCGGTGTGGCCGGCGCGTTTGGACCGATCACGCATATTTCGGCCGAGGACTGGGACTACACGTTTGCGGTGCTGGTGCGCGGCGTGTTCTTCGGCATCAAGCACGGTGCGCGGGTGATGAAGGCTCAGGGCGGCGGAGGATCGATCATCAATACCGCGTCGGTGGCCGGCCTCAGCGGTGGAGACGGACCGCAGGCGTATTCCGCGGCGAAGGCGGCGGTGATCAACCTGACGCGGGCCGTGGCGGTCGAGCTGGCGCCGGCGTTGATCCGGGTGAACGCCATCTGCCCGGGCGCCATTCTGACGCCGCTGATCCACCGCGGCAGCCCGGACGCGCTCGCGCCGATTCTGCAGCAGGCGCAGCCATGGCCGGAAGTGGGGCAGGGCGCGCACATCGCCGGCGTGGCGCTATTCCTGGCCAGCGAAGATGCGCGCTTCGTCACCGGCGCGGCCCTGGTGGCGGACGGCGGGCTCACCGCGATGGGCGGCAACGCCCTGCGCTCGCTGGGCCAAGGCGAGGCCATGTCCATGGCGGTCGGCGTCGACCGCGGGACGACGGGGATCGACGGGACGGCGAAACTGGTGGAGTGATTCGCTGCTCGTCAGGCTTCGAATTTTCCAGTTCAGGCCGATAATCCCAGCTTTTCGCGAGCCAGCGGCCTGCGCTCTTCTCACGTGCGCTTCCTGCGCTGCAGGTGCAGCAGGCCGGCAGCCGCGAGCGCCGCGGCGACGGCAATCAGGACGGGCGGTGTCATCGCCGGAGACGGAATCTTGCACGGCGCGCAGTCTGGATCCTTGCAGTCGATCAATTTGTCGCCGTCATTGTCGATGCCGTCGTTGCAGTTCTCCCTTTGCCGTGAGGTTGCCGTCGCCGTCGGCGTCCGCGTCGGCGTGCGCGTTGGGGTTACTGTGGGCGACTGCGTCACCGTGCGTGTCTGGGTTGTCGTCGGCGTTTGACTCGGCGTCAAGGTTTGGCTCGGCGTGGGCGTGGCTGTCCGCGTCGGGGTCTGCGTCGGCGTCGGTGTTTCGGTGGGTGTGTCGGTTGGCGTTCGGGTTGCGGTTCGCGTCGGCGTCTCGGTCGGCGTGCGCGTTGGTGTCCGGGTGCGCGTCGGCGTCGGTGTATCGTTGAACGAGTCGTTCGTGCCCGCCTGGTCCGTCGCGAAGTTCCTTCCGGTCGCAGCAACCTTGAATCCAGCGGCACCCGCGCCAAAGCCGGCGGCGCCGTCCTGCTGCGCAACGAAGACGATGAGCTGGCACGTGCTCGGTGAGCTGCTGCAGTTTCCCTGCAGCAGGAAACCATCGCGCGTGGTCTGCGTGTTGCCCACCGTATGCGGGTTGCTTCCGCCCGCAAGGTTTCCCACGGTACTGTTGTTGGTGTCGTCCAGGGTTGCTGTCTGGCAATCCTGTTCGCCGAGGCTGGGGGAGGACTGCACGAACGTCGGGGAGGCATTGCAGGCAGCCGGTTGCGTCGAGGGAAACACCATCGCGGCGCCCATGCACGTCCCACTCGGCACCGAGCGCATCAGTGTCGGGTCGCTGACCGTCCCGGTACCCACGTCCGCCGCCGCCGGTACGGCGGTCGCGATCGTTCCCACCCCGGAATCTGCGCTGTGTACATCGACGAGGGGCACGGTGGCGAATGCTGGGTCGGCGCTCACCGTGCTGCCGTCCGGCAAGGTGAGCTGGCCCATCCCGCCGGCGGCGCTCGATACAAAGTTCGCGCAGGTCACGGAGTTGTTTGTGAACCCACTCAACACGGTGGTGCGCATCCGATTCGGCAGCAGGATCGAGCTGCCACCCTGCCCGAGCACGCCGACCGCGAGGGCGGTCAACACGCCGTCCGACGGCGGCGATTCGGTGCACAGAGATGAGTTCCCACTGGTCAGGGCGACGCTGGTGATCTGAGTTCCCACGGAACTGACCGTACCGCGGATGATGAAGTAGACGTGGTTGTCCTGCGACCTGCAAGCGACCCCACCGATTGCCGCGGCTGGCCGGGGATTGAGCATGGTCACGAACAGGGCCAGCAGAAGGACGAGCGCGCCGGGTCGCCCGATGGTCGGTCGCCACGCAGCGCTCTCGTGGATCAGGCTCACGCCCTCGAGTCGCTTCGTTTGGCTTCGCACCTTCCACCTTCCTCTCCCCCGTTTCGATCCACCCTCCTGCCACCAAAACCCGCTCGGCTTCGGGGGAGGCACTCATATACCACGCTCGCCACGCGTCGCCTACCGATCTGTGTTTAGACGTTCACTCCACGGCTCATAGCGGTTCCAGGCCCGTCTTGCCGCCGAGGCGCGGGAGCGTGTCGGCGACCTCTACCCAGGAAGCCCGGTCGTCGAAGTAGATGTGGAGCTGCGGGGCGCGATCAATCTCGCCGTGCATGTTGGCCAGCACGATGTCCATTTGGCCCGGATGATTGGTCGATTCGCAGAAGAGCGTGCTGCCACAAGTCCCGCAGAAGCTGCGCGTGCCGTAATCCGAGGAACGATAGCGCAGCAGCCGGTCGTCGCCGGCGGTGACCTTGAACCGTTCGTAGGGAACGGCGAACCAGGTCACGTAGCCGGCGCCGTGGGCGCGGCGGCACATGGAACAGTGGCAGTGTCCGCAAAACAACGTCGGCGGCTCGATCTCGAATCGGACCGCCCCACAAAAACAACTCCCCGCTACCGAACTCGATGGCATGTCGTTCCCTCCGGGGCACAGGGGTCTGCGCCGACCTGGTGCTCCTCATGTATCAGCTGGACGAGGGGCCGGGAAAGTCTTGCACTCGACGTCGCCAGGCACTACGAGTGGGCGCACCTGGAGCTCGACAAGGAGGTTGCAATGGCAGACGTGCGGATCAAGACCTTGAAGAACGGCCCTTACGAGGTGAAAGGGGCGATACAGCTGGTCGATGCAAAACGGGAAGGGTTCAAGTTGACGGAAGACCCGATCTATCTGTGTCGTTGCGGCCACTCGGCGACCAAGCCGTTCTGCGACGGCACGCACGAGAAGATCGGCTTCACGTCGGAAGAACCGGCGCGTTGATGTTGATCCCGGCGCCTTCTGCAGGTAAACAGGTGCCATCAACGATCAACCGAAGGAGGAAACAGCATGGCCATCAAAGCTGGTGAGAGCCTTCCCGCCGACATCAAGTTGAAGGAGATGGGCGAAGGGGGGCCGAAAGACATCACCGTCGGCGACATCTGCAAGGGCAAGAAGGTCGTCTTCTTTGCCGTACCTGGGGCGTTCACACCAACCTGTTCGATGAAACACCTGCCGGGCTTTCTCGAGCAGGCGGGTGCGATCAAGACCAAGGGCGTCGATGAGATCGTCTGCCTGTCGGTCAACGACGCGTTCGTGATGGGCGCCTGGGGCAAGGCCAATAGCGCCGGCGGCAAGGTCCGCATGCTCGCCGACGGCAACGGCGACTTCACCAAGGCCGTCGGATTGACGCTGGATGCCAGCGGCTTCGGCATGGGGACGCGCTCGCAACGCTACGCGATGATCGTCAAGGACGGCAAGGTCCAGGAGCTGCTGGTCGAGCCGGGACCCGGGCTCAACGTGTCGAGCGCCGAGTCGGTGCTCAGCAAGCTCTGATCGTCACTGGGCACCGCAGTTGAGGCGGCGCGACGGCGCGCTCAACCGGTGGGAATGAGGAGGTTCTGACCGGCGCGCAGCCACCCGGTGTTGCGCAGGTTGTTGCTGCGCTTGATGGCGGCAACGGTGGTGCCGTACTGCTTGGCGATCGCCACCAACGTCTGCCCCCGCTTCACCCGGTGCGTGATGTACAGCGCGCGTTGCGTGCTGTGCTTCTCGCCCGCGGGCAGGCTGGCGTAGCGGGTGCCGAAGTCGCTGGCCGTACCCGCCGGTACGCGTACGCGGTACCCCTTGGGGATGTGCAGCTTCCCCGCGATCACCTCGCGCGCCAGGGCGGGATTGAGGTCTGCCAGCGAGTCCTCATCGGTGCTCGTTGCACGCGCCAGGGCCTTGAAGCTGACGTAGTCGGGGACGACGACGCTGTCCGTCTTGACCGGCTGGTGAGCGTAGAGCCCGCCGAAGTACTCGTCGAAGTGGCGTTCAACCTCCAGGGCGGCGAGGAACTCGGCGTAAAAGTTCCGTGATGCGAACTTGAACGCCGGCCCGTGATAGTGCCGGATGATCTTGACGAGGTCGGACGATCCGACGGTGGCGACGGCGTGCGCCACGCCGGCACGGCCGTGGTTGTACGCGGTGATCGCCAGCGGCCAGTTGCCGAGCAGGTTGTAGTTCGCCTTCAGATACTGGGCCGCGCCCGTGGTGGACACGATGGGGTCGCGCCGCTCGTCGACGGCGTAGTCGATGCGCATGTAGAGACGGCCGGTGGCCGGCATGAACTGCCAGATGCCGGCTGCGCCTGCCTTGGAGTACGCGCGCACGTTGAAGCACGACTCCACCAGGGGCAGGCGCGTCAACTCGACCGGCAGGCCCTCTTGCCGGAAGATCGCCTCCATCTCCGGCAGGTAGCGGCGCGAGACCTCTACGCCGCCGGCGAAGCGTTCACGCAACCCGGCTTGCCCGCGGATGCGATCCTCGGCTGCGGCGTGCAGGAACTTCGACGCTTCCTTGACATTGGTAAACAGGCTCCATATTTTCCGCTCCTCGCTCGAAAGCTCCGGCGGATTGGGCCCAAGTTGATGCAGGCGTATCAGAATTGCACGCACGCGTTCCTTCTCGCTCCGCACCTTCTCCTTCGCGTAAGCGTCGATGTCGGCGTCGCTGAAGCCGCCGTCGCCCAGCGGTCGGAAGTCGAGCACCTCATAGACACGGTCGAGATGCAGCGTGTCGTGAATCACCACTTGCCGGGTTGAGTAGGTTGCGAAGATGTCTTTCCAAAACTTGAACGGGGTCTTCAGACCGGGAAGGACAGGAAGCGGCGATTCGCGCGCCGCGGCCTGCGGCGCTCCGCCCGGCACGTTGCCCGCTGCCGCGCCGGTTGCGCCGACCAACGCGCCGAGCATTGCCAATACCAACAGCCACACCATACTCGGCTTCACGCTGCGCCACTCCCCGTAGATGACCCGTTTGCTGATACGTGTCGGATGACAACCTCACGCATCGGCGTCCGCTCGCTGTCTCCGACGCTAGCAGAGGCAGCGGAAAACTGTCAAGAAATTTCCCCCACAGAAATTTCCCCCACATGCGACTGATCGCCTTGCTGCTGGGCGTGAGCTGGATCATCGCCGGGTGTACGTCGGCGCCACCACTGCCTCCCGGTTACATCGCGGTGGGATTGGACAATGGACCGATCACGCTCGACCCGCGCTTCGCCACCGACGCCACGGCCAGCCAAGTCGGCGATCTGCTCTTCGATGGGCTGACGCGGCTCGACGAGCAATCCCGCCGGCAGCCGCAGCTGGCGGCGTCGTGGGACGCGCCGGACGCCCAGACCTACGTGTTTCACCTCAATGCGGGCTTCTCGTTTGCGAATGGCCAGCCGGTCACCGCGGCCGACGTGAAGGCGACGTACGATGCCGTACGCGACCCGCAAGCTCGGTCGCCGAAACAGCAGGCGCTCGAGCCCATTGAGGCGATCGAGGTGATTGATCCGCTGACGGTACGCTTCCGCTTACGGCACCCCTTCGCCCCGTTTCTCGCCGAGTCCGGCCTCGGTATCCTGCCGGCGCAACAGATCGCTACCGCGCCGACCCGCCCGCTGGAGCTACCGTCCGGGTCGGGACCGTTTCGGCTTCGCGAGTTCATCCCCGACGAGAAAGTGGTCCTCGCCCGCAACAGCACGTATCCGCTGGGCGGCCCACGGTTGGCCGGTGTCGTGTTCACGGTGGTCCCCGACGCCGTGTCCCGACTGCTCGAGCTCCGGCGCGGCACGCTCGATCTGGTCCAGAACAGCATCGAGCCGGATTCGCTCGACTGGCTCCGCAAGCAGCCGCAGCTCACCGTGGTGACCAGTGCCGGCACGACGTTCCAGTATCTCGGCATCAACCTGCGCGCGCCGCCGCTGTCGGACGTGCGTGTGCGCCGGGCCATTGCCCATGCCATCGATCGCGACGCCATCGTCAACACCATTCTCAAAGGTCTGGCGATGCCGGCGACCGGCTTGCTTCCGCCCACGCATTGGGCGTACAGCGCCAACGTGCCGGCCTACGCCTATAACCCGAAGCGCGCCAAAGCCTTGCTCGACCAAGCCGGGTACCAGGACCCCGATGGCGACGGGCCGGCGCTCCGCTTCCGGCTGTCGTACAAGACCACAACCGTCGAGTTGCGGCGGCGCATCGCGGAAGTCTTGCAGGAGCAGCTGGCCCAAGTGGGCGTCGGGATCGACGTCCGCAACTACGAGTGGGCGACCTTCTACAACGACATCAAGCGCGGCGACTTCCAGCTCTACTCGTTGGCATGGGTGGGCATCGAGGACCCGGACATCTACTACCTCACGTGCCATTCGTCGCAGGCGCCGCCGCAGGGCAGCAACCGCGGCGCCTTCCACGAGGAGACGATCGACCAGCTGACGGAAGCGGCGCGCCGGACGTTGGACCCGGACGAACGCCGGCGTCTCTACGCCGAGGTGCAGCACCGGCTCGGGCAGCTGCTTCCTGTCATCCCGCTGTGGTGGACCACCAACGTGGCCGCGATGAACCGGCGGCTCAACGGCTATGAGATCCGGCCGAACGGCAGCTACGTGTCCCTCAAGGACGCGTGGATCGAGGAGCACTAGACGGTCTGATGCGCCGCTACCTGCTCCAGCGCGTGCTGCTCGCGGTGCCGACGGTGCTCGGCGTCGTCACGCTGGTGTTTCTGCTCATTCACCTGACCCCCGGTGATCCCGTGGACGTCATGCTGGGGGAGACTGCGCGGGCAGCCGACAAGGTTCGCCTGCGGCACCAGTTGGGTCTCGACCGACCCCTGCCGATCCAGTACCTGCGCTACCTCAGCCACCTCGCCCGTGGGAATTTCGGTCGCTCCTTGCACAGCGGCCGCCCGGTACGGCGCATGATCGTGGCGCGCTACCCCGCCACGTTGGAGCTCGCCGCCGCGGCGCTGGTGGTTGCGCTGTTGATCGCCGTCCCCCTCGGCGTCTTCGCCGCCGCGCGCGCACACTCGTCACTGGACACCGCCTGCCGCGGTGTGGCGCTCTTCGGCACCTCCGTACCCAACTTCTATCTCGGCCCGATGCTCGTCCTCATCTTCTCCATCGGGCTGGAGTGGACGCCGGTGTCGGGCCGCGGTGGTCTGGCGTCGCTGGCGCTGCCGGCGCTCACCTTGGGCGTCGGCATGGCCGCGATACTGACCCGTCTGCTGCGGGCAACGCTGCTCGAGCGGCTGAGCGACGACTACATCCGGACGGCGCGTGCGAAAGGGGCCGGCCCGCTGCGCGTGCTGTTGCGCCATGCCTTACGCAATGCGGTGCTGCCCGTCGTCACCGTGCTCGGTCTACAAGCCGGAGCGCTACTGGCCGGGACGATCATCACCGAGACGATTTTCGCCTGGCCCGGCATCGGGCGGCTCACCTTGCTAGCCATCCAGACGCGCGACTACCCGCTGGTGCAAGGCTGCGTCCTGGCGATCGCCCTCAGCTACGTGACGATCAACCTGGGCACCGACTTGCTCTACGCGGTCATCGACCCACGGCAATGCGCACATTCATGACCCGCATCCTGTCGGATCGCGAGGCGGCCGTCGGGCTGATCATCGTCGTGCTGTTCGTTGGGGTGGCGGTACTCGCTCCGGCGCTGGCGCCGCAAAGCCCCACCACCCAGAATCTCAGCGAAGACTTGCAACCACCGCGGGCCGATCACCCGTTCGGCCAGGACAAGCTGGGTCGCGACGTGCTGAGCCGTGTCATCTACGGGGCCCGCGTCTCTTTGCTGGTTGGGGTGGTGGTCGTCGGCGTGTCGGTGCTGTTGGGGCTCGCGGTTGGGGCGTTGGCGGGCTACACGGGCGGGCGGGCGGACGAGCTGCTGATGCGCGGCGTCGACGTGCTGCTGGCGTTTCCCGGTATCCTCCTGGCCATCGCGCTGTCCGCTGTGCTCGGTCCATCGTTACGCAACGTGCTGCTCGCATTGTGTGCCATCGGGTGGACGGGATACGCGCGTCTAGTGCGTGCGGAGGTGCGGACCTGGCGCGAGCGGGAGTTTGTGAGCGCCGCCGTCGCGCTCGGCGCGGGCCCGTGGCGCATCGTGTCGATGCACATCGTTCCGCAGTTGCTCACCCCGCTGAGCGTGCAGGCCACCTTCGGCATGGCGGGCGCGATCGCCGCCGAGGCGAGCTTGAGCTTCCTCGGCCTCAGTGTGCAGCCGCCGACCGCCTCGTGGGGTGCGATGGTCAACGAAGGGCGGTCGTTTCTGCTCGTGGCACCGCACGTCGCGTTCTTTCCCGGGCTGGCGATCATGCTGGCCGTGCTGGGCCTCAACTTCCTCGGCGACGGCCTGCGCGATGCCCTGGACGTGCGTGGAAACAGTGACGAGTGATCCGTTGGGTGCCATACCGCAACCGTTGTCGGGCTGCCCAATGATGAAGACCGACTGTCCACCCACACACACCAAGTGACTCCATGTCCGGCCAAACACGACGATCGCTTCAAATGAAAGCGCGTCTCTTGAAGCTTCGGCAAACACGGCTCGGCCGCCTGCTGCGCAAGCTTGACAATCGCTTGCACGAGCAGTGCGGGCCCATCAGGGTACTGATTGCCTTCTCCGCTTCCGTTGGCGGATACGGGGCGACACGCGAAGGGTCGGAGAATGGCTGGGGCGTACTTCTTTGCCAATCCCGGCACCGCTGGACGCTACGCAGCAACGACGATTCTTACAAGCGCTCGTCGTCGCCTCCATCGAAGAGGGGCTGTCCGCTGCCAAAATTCACAACTTCCAGCTTGATTGGCAGAGGAGACGAGGGCGTTACGAGTGCATGAGCTTCCTCGACACCATCCTGCGGGCCAAGGCATACCTGGAACAGCAGGGCCGCGTCTCGCTGCGCGCCCTGCGCCGCGAGTTCGCTCTCGACGAAGACGCGCTTGAGGAGCTGGTCGAGGAGTTGGTCGACATCCAGCACGTTGCTGGGCGCGACGGCAAGGCGCTCGCCTGGATCGGGGCAACGACGCCGCATGTTCAAGATGACCATGCCACGCCGATCGAAGCCGCCGCTCGAGCGTCTGAAGCGACAACAGCGGCCGACGCCGAGCGCCGCCAGCTCACCGTGCTCTTCTGCGACCTGGTCGGCTCGACGCCGCTGTCGCAGCAGCTCGACGCCG
>CAZCGA010000148.1:0-14889 GCA_964498075.1 uncultured Binatia bacterium (SeqCode)
AGTGATCCAGCGTGGCGAGCCGCCCGACAGCTTGGCAAGCGCCGCGTGGATCTGCGCGTGCGACGCTGCGTGGGCTTCCGCGTCGGCGCTCGAGGCGCGCCCCGGCGCGGGCGCTGTCGCAGTCGACGGATGCGGTGCGGGCTGGCGATGTGCAACGGGTGCGTGATGAGGCGCATGCGTAGCCTGCGCCTCGAGCGGCCCGCGGCGCCGCCGGCCACGCCGCCGCCGTGGCTTGGCTGTGGGCGGCGTGGCGGCGGGTTCGGCCGTGCTGCGCAGCGTCTGATACGAGACGCGCTTGAACACCACGCCCGCTGCGGCCGCCGCGTCGCCGACGGCGTCGAAGGCACGGTCGGCGGAGACGATCTCCAGCGTGTCGCCCGCTGCGGCGGTTGCCAGCCAACGGCCCGCCGAGACGGCGATCCAGAGGTCGCTCCAATCGCGTACGCCGGGCGCCGGAGCGCTATGCACCAGGTGCGCGCCGAGACTGGCAAGCAGACGGCCCACGCGTGCGCCGATCGAGCGCCAGTTTCCCACCGCGGTCACCTGGGTGGGCTGCGCCGTGCGATCGATCGTGAGGTGCTCGAGCACGCGTAAGAGATCCGCTTCGCTGCTCGTGTTCTCCACGTCGATGAAGACCGCGCGGCGCGGCACGGGTGCGGGCGCCGCCGCGGCGTGGCGCGGCACGGCAGGCGCCTTGGCGCCGCGCGTCTTCGTTGCCTTTGCTGCCGGCGTACGTTTCGGAGCAGTCTTGGTGTGGCGTTTCTTCGGAGCCGGTGATTTCCGGGCAGGTTTCTTACGGTCCATGTCCTACTCTATGCGCGAATCGTGGTGCATGTCACCCCCCGCGACCCTCTCTTGTGGAAAGAGGGGGCGTGCATGCGCGGCGCGAATGCGTTAGAGGAGGCGCATGCGAATCAGCGCTCGTTCGTGGAAACCGGGCTCGACGGCCACACGCGCCGGCGGGTCGCGCCGCAGGCGGCGAGCGTAAGGAGGCAGCTGTGAGTGGGGCGGAGCGATCACTGGAGGTCCTGAGCATCAACACGATTCGGACGCTCGCCATGGATGCGGTGCAGAAGGCGAACTCCGGACACCCCGGGTTGCCGATGGGTGCCGCGCCCATGGCGTACGTGCTCTGGCAGCGACATCTGCAGCACAACCCCAGAGATCCTCACTGGCCGGACCGTGACCGCTTCGTGCTCTCCGCTGGCCATGGCAGCATGCTGCTCTACGCGTTGTTGCATCTCACCGGCTACGACCTGACGATGGACGATCTGCAATCGTTTCGGCAATGGGGCAGTCGCACGCCCGGGCACCCCGAAGCGCTGCTCACGCCCGGGGTCGAAGCCACGACCGGCCCGCTCGGTCAAGGCACGGCCAACGCCATCGGGATGGCGATCGCCGAGCGCCTTCTCGCGCATCGCTTCAACCGCCCCGGCCATACCATCGTCGACCACCGCACCTACGCCCTCGTGTCGGATGGCGATCTGATGGAAGGCGTCTCGGCGGAAGCCGCCTCCTTGGCCGGACACCTGCGGCTCGGGAAGGTGATCTACCTCTACGATTGCAACCACGTGTCGCTCGACGGACCGACGTCGCTGGCCTTCTCCACGGAAGATGTCGCCGCCCGCTACCGCGCGTACGGCTGGCACGTGCAGCACGTCGCCGACGGCAACACCGACCTCGATGGCATCGAGGCGGCGATCCGTGCGGCGCAGGCGGACACCGCGCGGCCGTCGCTCATCGTCGTCGAGACCACCATCGGCTATGGCGCGCCGCACAAGCAAGGGACGTCGGAAGCACACGGGAGCCCGCTCGGCGTCGAGGAAGTTGCATTGGCGAAGCAGGCCCTGGGCTGGGACCCACAGCATTTCTTCACCATCCCGCCGGAAGTGCTGACGCATTTCCGTGCGGCGGTCGAGCGCGGCGCGCGCGCGCAGGAAGCGTGGCGCGCTCGCTTTGCAGCCTATCAAGGCGCCCACCCCGACTTGGCGGAGGAGTGGCGCCGCACGCTGTTGGGCGCGCTGCCGGCGGGATGGGATGCGGAGCTGCCGGCGTGGAAGGCGGGGGACGCCGTCCCCACGCGGCAGGCCGGCGGCAAGGTGATGAACACCATCGCGGCGCGTGTGCCGTGGCTCGTGGGCGGCGACGCCGACCTGGCGGTCTCGACGACGACGGCGTTGAAGGACGCCGGGTCGTTCGACGGGCAGAGCGGTTCCGGCCGCAACTTCCACTTCGGCGTCCGCGAGCACGCCATGGGCTCCATCGCCAACGGCATGGCGTTCCACGGCGGCGCCCGGCCCTTCGTCGCCACCTTCTTCGTGTTCTCCGATTACATGCGGCCGGCGGTGCGCTTGGCCGCGCTCAACGAGCTGCCGGTGATCTACGCGTGGACGCACGACTCGATCGGCGTCGGCGAAGACGGTCCGACGCATCAACCGATCGAGCACCTGATGGCGTTGCGCGCCATGCCGAATCTTTCGGTCGTGCGGCCGTGCGATGCCGGCGAAACGGTGGAGGCGTGGCGCTGGGCGATGACCCATGGCGGCGGCCCGGTGGCGTTGATCCTCACACGACAGAAGGTGCCGGTGCTCGATCGCGCCCGACTCGGCGCCGCCGCCGGGCTGGCGCGCGGCGCCTACGTGCTCGCCGATGCGCCGGGCGGCGCGCCGCAGGCGATCATCATCGCCAGCGGCTCGGAGGTCCACCCCGCGATCGCGGCGCATGACCTGCTGGGCAAAGAAGGCATTCGGACGCGCGTTGTTTCGCTGCCGTGCTGGGAAGCGTTCGCGGCGCAGGACGAGGCCTATCGCGAGTCGGTGCTGCCAGCGGCGGTGAAGGCGCGGGTGTCGGTCGAAGCGGGCACCACGTTCGGCTGGCATCGTTGGATCGGCGACGCCGGCATTGCCGTCGGCATCGACCGCTTCGGCGCCTCGGCGCCGGGCGAGATCAACATGGAAAAGCTCGGATTCACAGCCGAGCACGTGGCGCGTGCCGTGCGTACGGTCCTGGAACGCACGCGTGCCGCGGCGTGAGTGGTGGTCGTTGTAGGGGCGAGGCATTTCCGATCGCTCCGGCTTCGCCGTCCCCTGGTTTGCTGCAGCGTGCGGATTCGACGCCTACACGTGCACACCAACGGAAATGCCTCGCCCCTACGCCATGAACAGGCCGCCGTTCACGTCGAGGCTGACGCCGTTGATGTACGACGCGTCATCTGATGCGAGGAAGGCGATGGCGGCGGCTTGCTCGTCGGGTGTGGAGAGCCGCTTGATCGGCATGAAGTAGTTGTAGGCGGCGATGCGCACAGCGCGCGCTTGCGCTTCCGCCTCGGAGCGTGCGGCGTCGACGCCGCCGGCGCGCAGCATCGGTGTATCGACGCCCCCGGGGCAGATGGCGTTGACGCGGACGCCGCGCGGACCGTAGTCGAACGCCAGGTGCCGCGTCATGCCGAGCAGCGCCGCCTTGCTGGTCGTGTAGGCGAGCCCGCCGTTGGCACTCTTCGAGCGCCCCGCCATAGACGACACGGTGACGATCGCGCCGCGGCCGCGTGCCGCCATGCCGGGGAGTACGGCGCGGCACCAGTAGAACGCCCCGTTGACGTTCACCGCCATCACCAGATCCCAGCGGGCGTCATCGAGCGCCTCGATGCCTTCGAGGCCGGCGGTATCGCCGATACCGGCGACATTGGCGAGGACGTCGATCGGTCCGAGATCGCTAGCGATCGCCTGCGCCGTCGTTGCGACCTCGGTGCCGCGCGCGATATCGCAGCCGTAGCCACGCGCTGCGCCGCCGCGCGTAGCGATCTCCCGTGCGACGGCCTCCGCACCCTCACGGTTCCGATCGATGACTGCCACCGTGGCGCCCTCGCGCACCAAGCGGATCGCCGTCGCGCGTCCAATGCCACTCGCCGCGCCGGTGACCGCCGCGACACGACCGGTAAACCGATCGGGCCACACGGAAACGCTCCAGCTGTTCTCTCCATTCATGGATCGTTGCTCTACTGCGTTCCGCCCCCAGGCTGCAACCGGGAGCGGTTTCACGCCTACAAGCGCACCAGCTCGACCGTTGCCACGCGGTCGCGCACGTCGAGGATCGCGATGGTGCCCAAGCCGCTCGCTCCACGCTTCGCGGGTAACGTGGCACTGCCGGGGTTGATGAAGAGCACGCCGTCGTGGTGCGCCACGATGTCCTGGTGCGTTGCGCCGAAGGCAACGACGTCGACGGCGCGCCCGAACGTGGCGCGCAGCCCGTCCGCCAGTGGCTTGTCCGCGAACGCCAGACGCCCGCCTTCGGTGCCGGCAATGCCGGCGCTGGCGAGATCGAACAGGGCGCCGATGGTCAAGCCGCCCACTTCGATCACGCGGGTGGCGGCGATACGCGGATCTTGCGGCGGGTCGTCCCCACCGCGCGTGGCGATGACCGGGGCGACGCGCTCCAACTTGTCGAGCGCGGCGGCCTCGCCCATGTCACCGAGATGCACGATGAGGTCGACACCGCCGAACGCGTCGACGACGACCGCGGGCAAGTCGGGTCCGCCGGTGGGGTGGTAGTGGGTATCTGCCAGAAAACCGATCCGTGTGCTGTTTCCTGCCGGTGTCGTGATCCGTGTCGTGTCCATGGTGGCGGTGTACAACACTCCTGCGCCGATGGCTTCTTCGATCTTGCTAATTCCGTGCGGCTGCGGTGCGGAACTGCGAGGGCGTCACGCCGCAAGGCTGTCATCAATGTCGTGCTGAGGTCAAGCGGCGCGCGAGCGCTTGCCAGCGCCTCGGAACGTCTCTACAAGACCAGTCAGCCCATGCCCACGCTGCTGATCGTCGAAGACGAGGCCGCAATTGCGCAGTACGCCTGGCCAGGCAACGTCCGGGAGATTGCCAACGCGATGGAACGCGTGGTGCTGTTCTCGGACAACGATCCGGTACGTGCAGAGGACGTCGGCGTCACGGCGGCTGCAGCGGCGACGGTGCACGTCGCGGCGGTCCCGTCGGGGGAGATTCAGATTGATTTTCCCGACAGCGGCGTGTCGCCCGAAGCGGTGGAGCGCGCGCTGCTCATGCGCGCCCTCGAAAAGTCAGCCGGGAACCACAGCGCCGCGGCGCGCCTGCTCGGCGTCTCCCGCGACACGCTGCGATACCGGATGGAGAAGTTCGGGCTGGGCGAGTAGCGCGGCGACTCCGGGCTCACGGCGTGCGGCCGCGGACGGCAGCGGTCAGATCGGCCGCGGTGATCTGTCCGTCGCCATTGACGTCGGCCTCGGCACCCGAGACGATGCTGCCACCGCCGCAGCTGTCTGCGGCCGCGGCGTCGCCGTCGAAGAGTTCCGCCACCAACTGGCGCAGGTCGCTGGCCGTCACCACGCCGTCACGGTTGAGGTCGCCCGGCCGCACCTGCACCGGCGAGACGTTCGTCCCGACGACGATGGACTGTGAGGCCGGCGCCGTCAGCACAACGTCCGGCAGGCGGTCGCCGTTGAAGTCGGCAACGATGAGTGCCGGCGTGCTCTCACCCTGCTCCGTGCGGCCAGTGAGCTGGAAGCTGCCGTCGCCGCGACCGAGTAGGATCGCCAGTGTCCCGCGGGCTTGATCCAGGGCGATCAGATCCGCCCACCCGTCGCCGTTCATGTCGGCCCGTGCCAGACGCGAGGCCATGACACCGCTGGTCACCACAGCCGTGCGGCTCAGGCCACCCGCTGCGCCGGCAAACACACGCACCGTCTGATCGCCGGCGTCCGCCACGGCGATATCCAGCCACCCATCGCCGGTAAAATCACCGATCGCGATCGCCAGCGGCTGACTGCCCGGCAACATGCGGTCGCCGGCAAAGCGTCCGGCCCCCAGGCCGCGGTACACCTGCACCGCGTGCTGCGCCGGCACCGCCACCACCAGATCGTCGACGCCGTCGCCGGTGACGTCCGCCACCACCAAGTCGGCCACACGCGCTCCCAGCTCCACCGTGCTCAACGGCTCGAAGCCGCCGCCACCACGGCCGCGCAGCAGCACCACGCCGCTGGGGGTTGTCGCGAGCACGTCGGGCACGCCATCCCCGGTCACATCGCGCACCACGAGCTGCTCCGGCGCGTTGGTCGTCGTGCTGGGACCGGCGTGCAGCTGGTGCCGGCCGTTGCCCAGGGCGACGAGGATCCGGTTGCCGCTCGGGTTCGCGGCCACCACGTCGAGCGCGCCGTCGCCATCGACGTCGGCAGCCACCATGTCGCTCAGGCCGCCGCTGCCGTCGGGGAAGTCGAGCTGCGTGGCAAAGGTGAAGCCGCCCTGACCATCGCCGTGCAACAGCTCGAGCCGCGGCTCCTGCTGATCACCCAGGACGAGATCCAGATCGGCGCCGGCTGCGGCGGCGCCGCCGGTCGAGCTGCTCTCGTCCGTGCCGTAGCTGCCTGCTGTGGCCGGGCCGGGTGTGACGCTCGCAGGGGCCCGGGTAGTGCGGATGCAGGCGCCGCTGAGGCAACCGCGCAGCGTTGCCGTCGGGGTGGGGGTCGCCGTCGCAGTCGGAGTCGTCGACCGTGTCGGCGTTGGCGTCGATGTCGCCGTCCGTGTGGCGCTGGGTGTCACCGTGGCCGTGCTGGTGGCTGTGCGAGTCGGAGTGTCGGTCGGCGTGGCAGCTGGGGTGGTGCTGGGAGTCGCCGTTCGGCTTGCTGTCGCACTGGGGGTCGCCGTCGGACTGTGCGTTGGTGTGCGGGTGGCGGTGCTGCTGGGTGTAGTGGTCGGGCTGGGAGTCGGCGTCGAGGTAGCCGTCTGCGTCGAGGTGTGAGTGGGTGTTCCCGTGTGAGTGGGCGTCGGCGTTTTCGTTGGGGTCAGCGTCGGCGTTTCGGTTGGGGTGGAAGTGAGGGTGGCCGTCTGCGTCGGTGTGCGCGTCGGTGTGCCGGTGGGTGTCGCGGTCGAGGAGTTGGTCGGAGTCAGAGTTGTGGTCGCGGTGGGTGTCAGCGTTGGGGTCTGAGTCGGGGTCGACGTCGGTGTCCCCGTGCGGGTTGACGTTGGCGTGGCTACCGCAGTGATGGTGCCGGTGCGTGTCGGGGTTTGGGTCAGCGTGGTCGTAGCGGTCGGCGTCGTCGTGGGTGTCGCGGTCGCGGTAGCCGAGGCCGTGTTCGTTGGTGTGATGGTAGGCGTGCGCGTCGGGGTGTCGGTGGGGGTGCTCGTCGCTGTTGCTGTCGGGGTGCTGGAGGGTGTTGCGGAGGCTGTCCGCGTCGCGGTGTGAGTCGCGACGCCGGTGAGGGTTGCCGTTGCCGTCGGTGTCGTGCTCGGGCTGGGCGTGGGCGTCGTGCTCGGCGTTGCGCTTGGCGGGCGCGTTGCGGTCGAGGTCGGTGTGTCCGTCAGCGTCGGGGTGGCGGTCGGGGTCCTCGTGGCCGTCGTTGTCGGTGTGTTCGTCAAGCTCGGCGTTGCCGTCGGCGTCGCGGTCGGTGTTGCGGTGGGCGTGCGCGTCGGACTTTGCGTCGGCGCGTTGGAGAAGGTCGGCGTTGCCGTTGGGGTCCTGGTCGGTGTCGCGGTTGGTGTGGCAGTCGGCGTTGCAGAGGGTGTGCGGGTGGGGCTTTGCGTCGGCGTGCTGGTGAAGGTCGGCGTTGCCGTCGGTGTCCTGGTCGGTGTCGCGGTTGGTGTGGCTGTCGGTGTTGCAGGGGGTGTGCGGGTGGGGCTTTGCGTCGGTGTACTGGTGATGGTCGGCGTTGCCGTCAGTGTCCTGGTCGGTGTGGCGGTTGGTGTGGCTGTCGGTGTCGCAGGGGGTGTGCGGGTGGGGCTTTGCGTCGGCGTACTGGAGAAGGTCGGCGTTGCCGTCGGTGTCCTGGTCGGCGTCGCGGTTGATGTGCTGCTGGGTCTTGCGGTCTGCGTGCGCGTTGGCGTGAGCGTCAGCGTGCCCGTCGGGGTGCGCGTCGGGGTGAGCGACGGTGTCGCCGTAGGTGTTCTGGTCGGCGTCGCCATTGGTGTGTTGGTGGGTGTTGCGGTTGGCGTGCGCGTTGGCGTGAGTGTCGGAGTGCGCGTCGGTGTCCGCGTAGACGTAGGCGTCGGCGTGAGCGTCGGAGTCCGAGTAGGGGTCGATGAGGGCAACGGTGTCGAGGTTGGTGTGCTCGTTGGAGTCGGCAGGTTGAGTTGTGTCCAGAAGCCACCCACCAGTGTGTAGTTGCCGCTGGTCACGGGTGCCTTGGAGTCTGGTTGCGCTATCGTGCCGCCGAGCGTGTACGCTCCGTTGCTATTGAAGGTGGCGCCACCTCCGTCGACGGTGTGGCTGCTGAGATTGTAGGATCCCGCCATCTGCGCGTCAGCACCCGAATCGAAGAGGAGGAGCGCGCCCAGGACGGCCGCCCGTCTCATGCCGTTCATGATGGCGAGGAGGAAGGTGGAACCCCTCATTCGGCAAGCTTCCGGTACTGCTCGACAGCACAAGGGCGCACGTGTCGGCTGGTGCAGCACGGCAGTGGAACCTACCGCAGCGCAGCCACGGCATCCTGCCGCACTCTCATGGCCTGCACTTGAATCACCACCTCGCGCAGCTCCTCTTGCAGCCGCGCGTTCTCTGCCTTGAGGCCCTCCATTTGCTGCTGCAATGCGGCGACTTTCGCTCCTGAGAGATTGGCCGCGTTAAGTGGGGGCGGGCAAGTTGATGACAGATTGCCGTTCGGGTCGGCGTAGACGGCGGCCAGGTTGCACCCTGGGAGGGTGGGGCCGGGAGCGTGGAAAAGGCTGGACACGCGAGCGGTTCCCTGAACATGCAGGGTCTCTTGGGGACTCGTCGTACCGACGCCAACCCGGCCATTGCTGAGGTCGATGTACAACCTGGACGTTCCGCCGGCTCCGGTTCCGCCTGACTCGCCTCTGAGCTGCAAATTCGTTCCCTTGACGTCGATCACCCCGGTGCGTATGGATTTGTTGTAGTGCACCCGCAAGCCGTCCAGATCTGCGATCGTGTCTCCGACCAGAAACACATCCGCGAGAGGCGCACCTGTGCCCAAGCGTAGGGGAATGGGCACGCCCAGTGGCGACGCGGGCGTGCCGGCTCCACCCAGGGTGGTGTCGTGTGCCACGCTCGCCGCCCCCGCAAAGAGGGCGTACGGGGATGCGGTCAGTTGCTGGCGCTGGGTCTGATTGAGAACGGTGAAGCCCCCGTCGCTTGGGCATTGCACCGCAATCTGGAGAAAGCGATCGCTGCCGCCGAAGGGAGCAGAGCCAAAATCCAACGACACCGTGAAGAGGCCATTGGTGATGGGCACGGCCGGCGTGAGGGTAGGAAGGATCTGTGATCCGCCTGATGCGGCGTCCCACAGCTGGAACTGGAACGTGCAGGTCGCATTGACCGGGCTGCCCAGTCTCTGCAGTTGCCCCTGATAGGTGAAGGCATTGCTGAGGGCGTCCGAGCGCTCCGGCTCCTGAATCATGAGCAGCAGAGCGAGAAGCAGGAATCCCCCCGAACGAAACCGATCCTTCATCTGCGTTCTCCTTTCGATGCGCTGACAAGGCAGCGGCCAGACTCCGCCGGCTCGGCGCGCTTGATTCACCCCCCACGAAGGAGCCGCGCGCTGTCTAAGTCCATCAATCTGGAATGTCAATGAGTGGGCGTCTTCGGGAAGGCGAGTAGCGGATTGTGTGCGGACTTGGCCTGTTGAAGGCGAGGAACGATGGCTGTGCCACCGACGGCGAGAATCTCGGGCTGGATGGGAACCTGGTCGAGCTCGTGCAGATGAGTCGAGAAGGGCGGCGGGCAACCACAGCGCCGCGGCGCGCCGGCTCGACATCTCGCGCGACACCTTGCGCTATCGGTTGGAGAAGCTCAGGCTGGGTGAACCGCGAGGTGATTCGCGATGCCCGACGCGAAGGACCGCTCCGCAGAGTTCCGACTCGACACCCCCTCCGGTTCGTCCTTCGTCGCACCCGCGCCGTTCAAGAAGTCCGTCGGGTCGGACCTGCTGCCGATCGGACTTTCCTATCCCCTCCGGTTCCAGCTGGCGGTGCAGGCTGGCTTCGAGGCAATCGAGATGGAGGCCGTTGCGGACAGGGACGAGGCCGAGGAGGTTCGCGAGGCGGCACAGCATGCGGGGCTGACGATCCACTCGGTCCTGACCCTGGACAACTGGCGGTACCCGCCGTCCAGCGCCGATCGCGACGACATCGAAAAGTGCATCCGCGTTCTGCAGGCCGCAATGGCCAATGCCAAGCTCTGGGGTGCCGACACCTTGCTGCTCATCCCGGCGGTGGTCGACGCCGGGACCTCGTACCGCGAGGCGTATACGCGGTCCCAGGCCGTCATCCGGAGCGAGTTGCTGCCCGTCGCCCAGGAGCTCGGGGTCGTCCTCGCGGTCGAGAACGTCTGGAACGGGTTCCTGCTCAGTCCGCTCGAGTACGAGCGCTACATCGACGAGTTCGAGTCCCCGTGGGTGCGAGCCTACCTGGACGTCGGCAACATGATCTTCGGCCACCCCGCGCACTGGGTCGGCATCGCCGGCAGCCGCATCGTCAAGGTGCACGTGAAGGACTTCCGGCTGGATCGAGCCCGCCGCCGGTTCTCCTTCGGTCGCATCGGGGAGGGAGACATCGACTGGCCGGCGGTGCGCTCCGCACTTCTCGAGGTCGGCTTTTCGGGGCACGTCACGAGCACGGGCATCCCGCGGGACCGCTGGATCCAACAGATGGACCGAGGTGTGAGGTTCCTCCGCAGGCGCCCGCTGGGCGCAGTGCCCGGAGCTTCCGGACTGGTCCGCGCGCTGTCGGCGGTGCGGCGGCGGTCCGACATCCTGTTCCTCCACGACACGGCGCGGCGCTTCGACCAGTTCCGGGATGGGCGCCTGCACTGAGCCGGCGCCCCGTGGTTGCGCCGCGCTCGTGCCGGGTAGGATAAAAAGTGTCGGCCAGAGAAACGGATATGCGTCGCCTCTTCACGGAGCGGGCGGATTCGTATGGACGCTTCATCCGATCCGTTGGATACCCGCAGGGCATCCGCGCCTACTTCTCTCACTCACCCATCCTGCGGTCCGACCTTCGGATCCTCGACGCGGGCTGCGGCAGCGGCGTCGTCGCGCTCGCCATTCGTGATGCGCTTTTGGCCCGCGGCTTCACCCTGGGCGCCATTGACGGCTTCGATCTGACTCGAGCGATGCTCGACCGATTCCGTCAGGTGCTGGAAGTGCGTGGCATCAGCGGGATGCGACTCACGGAGGCGAACGTCATGGATCTCGACGCCCTTCCTGCCTCATGGAACGGCTATGACCTCGTCGCTTCCGCTTCCATGCTGGAGTACGTACCGAGGGAAAGCCTGCCGCAGGCACTCGGCGCACTGCGCGCGCGTCTCAACGCGACGGGCACGATGGTGCTGTTCATCACGCGGCGGAACTGGCTGATGAAGCCGCTGATCCAGCGGTGGTGGCGGGGAAATCTCTACACGAGGTCAGAGCTCCAGGCCGCCTTTCACCGAGCCGGCTTCTCAGGCGTATTGTTCCATCGGTTTCCCTTACCCTATCGGCATCTGAGCGTCTGGGGGCACGTTGTCGAAGCGCGTCAGTCGCCTTGACAGTAGCTTCCGGGCGCCATGCGCAACGAGATGCCGACGGGGCCGCCGTCGGGTGCGGCTGGCCGCCAGGTCGTGAGGTTGTTGCAAACGTGCTGGTGATCGTTGTAACGTTCCGTTCGCAGAAAGGGTGCGAGTTCGGTCGGCAATGTTGTTCCTTCGTGACACGGACCGTTGAGAACGAACCGTGCTGCCGATTCCGCTTCGTAAGTCGCACCACAAAGTCTGGGCCGACCTGATTGACGGTCGAACCGACGGGGAGACGCGGTTCCTCCCCCTGCCCAATTTCCCTTCGGGGGGAGCGTGTGTGACGTCATCGAAGCAGTTCACTCGGCGCGAGTTCCTGGTCATCGGCGGCAGCGTCGCCGTTGGCGCCTTGGCCGGCGCGTCGCTCCGTGCTCCGCGGGCAGTCGCGGGCTCGTCGCCAAACCATGTGATCTTCCGCTTGTCTTTGCGCGGCCGTCGAGGATCCAAGGCGGCCAAGCTGCACAATGCGAACATGCGCTTCGCCACCGAGAGCGCTGCGAAACTGCACCACGCCCATCCGGGTGATCGCTCGCGCGTCGTCCAGCTCACGGTGAGCGCCGCGGTGTTTCAGCGTCTCTTTCCGTCTCCGGACCGTGAGGTGGCCGACCTGCGGAAAATCGTTCTCGGGTGTATCGGCGACTGCAATCGCGACAACCACGTGACGGTAAATGAGGTGGTCACGATGGTCAGGAGTGCGCTCGGTGGGACGCCAGCATCGGTGTGCCGGCAAGGCGACGCCAACCGCGATGCTCGCATCGGCATCGATGAAACGCTCACTGCGCTGAACAACGCGTTGCGGGATTGCCCCTAGAAACCATCCTAGCTGGTTTGAGGTGGTATCTCGGGGGGGTAGGTACCCTTCCCCAAAGGGGGGGCGAGTCCCGCCTACGGGGCCTTGGCTTGGTCCCCGAGGTCGGTGGTAGACCCTTGGATGCGAATGCCGTCGAGTCAACGCCCATCGGGTCGCGGAGGAAGAGGCTGGGTCCCTGTCCGAGCCGCGTCTCCCCTGCCGCCCGCAATAGTGCCTGCTCAGGTACTGCGTGCGGACGGTACCAACTCTACGGTACCAACTCTGATGGGCGCCGCTCGAAATGGCGGACGACAATGTGCGCCCTTACCGTGCGGCTCGTCGCAAGTTATTACGACCGCGCAAAACCCAATTCGCTCCCGTCCTCTCACCGACGCCGCCGAATGAGCGCGGTTCCCCTCCGTATCGTGTTCGCAGTCGGAGCTGAGACGGTGCGCAACGAAGTGACCTCCTCGCCGGTCAGATCGGTCCCGAGTTCCCACGGCTTTGGCGACCGCACCTTCTGGACTACCTCGCCAATCGCTCAAGGAGTGCAACGTGTCCCAAGAGATCCTTGGAAATCTCCCGCCCGTCCGCCCAATACTGAGGGAATGGCTTGTTGCGGTATTCTGGTACCTGGGCGGCGAGGCGTTTGAGGCGGGCCGAGATCCTGTCGATTGCGTTGCGATCTTGCTCTGATAAGCCTGCTGCCGAGAACGTCAGGAGCCGGTCAAGGCACATGGCTGCGGAGCTGTATACGTGCGCGCCAAGATCGTAGAACTTATCCCGACTCATGCCGTCGATGGCGTCGAACTCATCCATCCGCGCAGCGAAGCCTCGTGAAATAGCAACCAAGCTCGTTCCGAAATCGATCGGATGATGCAGCCGTGGATCTGCGGGAAGGGTCTTTTGAGATTCCTTGGTGCCGGCACTTTGTTGGGAACTAGGCAAAGGCAGTTGATCAGTTACCAGATCTTGGATCTTGGCATCCAAGTGACGATAGAGGTCCCGTTCGAACTCCTCGACGGTCGCGTACTCATGAAAAAGCCCCTGCGAGCGCATCTGCTCCTTGAAGTCCTTCAGTTTCGCGAATTCGGCCGGATCGATGTCGTATGAAATGTCGCGCGTGGAGAAGTAGAGCATTACCCGTTGAGGTCCCTTCTTCGAGATGAACTCGCGGATCTCCTCGACCGTTCCGGAACTGGCGGTCGGCGTAGGCGTGCCGAGTTTTGACCAAAGGATGGCGACTAGAAGATCGCTCTTCTCGATTATCCTTCCATTCAGGATGTGCTGCGGGTGATCTCCGAGCGTCGGCACAGAGGCGGACTCCCACATTACAGGGTGAAGGATGACGTGCTCATTGGCATCGTTCCAACGATTGAATATCTTCAAGACGGCGTCCCGCTCCTTCTGAACGTCGCCCGGGGAAGCGATAGCGATGTTTACGCGCCTCATATTCGTTCGGCTCTCCTGGCAGATTTCCGACCAAATTTACCACGAACGATCTGAATGCGGGAGAGTAGTGACTACGCCCGCGCAACACTCAATTCGCGCGAGCCACCTCAACACCGTAACGCCCCTCGCCGACGAATGAGGCTGGTATATGAGCCCCCTCTCGCTCGAAACCCAGGTCTCCGTACGTCTCGGGGTTGCACTCGCGTGCTACACCACTCCCCAGAAGCGAGGGCTGGTATCCGGCGGGACCCTCTACGGGTTTCGTCGCCCGAAAGCGGAAGGGGGGGCTGGTTTCAAACGTGGGGGGGGCGTTCGAACTTGGTGGAACGTGAGGTGGCGAGCGATCCACGCATCTTTACGCGCGTAGTTTCCCGAGGCTCATTGCTCGCTCAGTCCTTGCTATTCTCGCGCAGAAATGTTCCGATGCTAGGCAGTTAGCGTCGTTCACACCGAGACACTACCGCATAGTTGATTCCGTTTGACAGGTGGCAGTGGCTGCGAGCATGCTCGCGGCGGAGAGCGTCCGTCTGACGTTCCCAAGGAGGGGCTCCCGTGACAAGATTCGCAGTTCGACGCGTGACCCGCGTTGGTGTGGTGGGTGGACTGGCGCTCTTGGGCATGGGAGTTCCATTGTCCTCCCCCGCGGTCACATACACCCTCACCAACTTGGGGGTGCCTCCTGGGGCGATTCGCTTTCAGCCTCACGGCATCAGTAACGGTGAAGTTGCGGGCGAGGCTGACTTTCCCGTCGCGAACGGAACACGAGCGTTCGTCTGGACAGAGTCTGGGGGATTCACCGACTTAGGATCGCTACCAAATGGTGGCCCGAGCGTCGCCTATGCGGTGAGCAGTGGTCAGGCAGTGGGTACGATTGAGTTACCGACGGGCGTACATGCCTTTAGTTGGACGAGGGCTGGTGGGATGACCGACATCGGTTTGCCAGCTGGGCTTAGGCATGCTGGAGCACTGGCCGTTAGCCCGGGGCAAATTGTTGGGTACGTCGTGTTGGACAATCCTAATGAAGATATACACGCATTCAGCTGGACGCCTCAGAGTGGGATGGTGCAGCTTAGCAGCCCGTTGAGAAAGCCACCTCGCGATGTAGAGTTGCGCTCGGTGCCGCG
>CAZCGA010000149.1:0-14772 GCA_964498075.1 uncultured Binatia bacterium (SeqCode)
ATGGCAACGTATACTTCCGAGCGCGCTTCGTCAGACTTCGCCTTTCCTCGACGCTGTCCGACTCGCGCAACCATAATACGTTGCCATATTTATGCCAACGAATACTTAGTTCAACAAGGGCATGGAGCGGACCGACATGACCTTGGTCATCACTCGCGAGCGGTCGATGGCCGGCCGCTCATGCGCATCGCGTTAGAGATCAAGTTGGATCAGGCTCGCCGCTCTGCACCCATACACACGTATGGCTCGAACGCCTGCCTCGTGCTAGCGTCCTTCGGTGGCGAAGGCGCGGTTCGAGTGGGACTCAAAGAAGGATCGCGAGAATCAGGCGAAGCATGGCGTGTCGTTCGGAGCGGCACAGTTCGCATTTGCCGATCCGAAGCGCGTGATCGCAGAGGATCTTTCCCACAGTTCGAGCGAGAAGCGGCACTACTGCTTTGGCTGGGTTGGGGGCGGCGTGTTGACCGTTCGGTTCACATACCGCGAAGGCGTGATTCGGATCATTGGGGCAGGGTACTGGCGGAAGGGTAAGCGAACCTATGAACGAGAGAATCAAGTACACCGATGAACGACTCGGCGAGCTGAAGATCGTTCCCGATTTTCTGCCAGCTCCGGAGGATCTCGTGTTTCGCGACGAGGGCATCAAGGTCACCATCGCCTTGAGCAAGCGGAGCGTTGATTTCTTCAAGGCGGAAGCGCGCAAGCACGGGACCCAGTACCAGCGAATGATCCGACGCCTACTCGACGCTTATGCCGAGCATCAAACGCGATCTCTAACCAGGCGCTCAACACGGCCGCGCGCTAAAGCGGCACGCGCCGGCTAGCGCGGAGGCGTTTGGCGGGAAGAACAGCGTGCTGCGGATTGCATGGCTGAGTACCTCCAATTCTGGACGTTGATGCGCGCGCGCAAGGCGTTCGATGGCAACGATGCGCCCGTTCGAGCATTGGAGAACGGCTGGTTCAAGGGCCTGGCGCCCGGAGATGTGCTTTGGCTCCTGACAGGCGACGCTGAGCAGCTGGTTCTCGTCATACGAATGGCGGTCGCGGTCGTGACGCCGCTGGATAGTCACCCCAAGTATGCGGTTGGCAATTCGAGGGTGTTCACGAATACACGCATCACGTCTCCGAAGGAGTTCTCGGAAACTCCAAGGGCCATCCCGATCAGCTGGCGGAGCGTTCGGTCTCTTCGATTCGACTCGACCTCATCCATGATCCGGGGACGCCGGGGTTCAGTTCTCACTGGACCTCTTGCATCCATGCGTCGGCTGCATCCAGACAGTGTTTCCACTCTTGCCACTCTGTGGGAGCAGCGGAAATCGCATTCATGGAATGTACTGGGAACCAACAGTCGTGGTGGCGGCTTCAGTGTCGACCCCTCGAAACGAAGAGAGGTCGAGACAGCTGCGATTGCAGCGGTCACCCGTCAGTTGGCGAACCAAGGTTGGACCGTACGTTCCGTTGAAGCCGATCGAGTCGGTTACGACTTGCACTGTACCGGCGCGAACGGAGAGATTCGCGTGGAGGTTAAGGGCAGCTCCTCCGCGGCCGACTCCTTCATCATGACGCGCGGCGAGCGGACCCAGCTAACTGATCCATCGTTCCGAGTGGCCCTCGTAAGCAATGCGCTTTGCAGCCCCACCGTACGCCTCCTTCGGGGCTCTGAGGTCCTAGAGCGGGAGAGGTGCCATGGCTGATTCGATCTCCCTTCCCGGCGTTGACTGGGGCAAGTTCGATGCGTTGATGCAGCAGCTTGGATCGCGCTCGCCCCGTCCGACCGGAGCCACAGAATCACTCCAGGGCCTCAGATACCGCTACGCTGCTTGCGTGCATCATGCGGTGCCTTCACCGCGCTAATGACCCAGAGCATCGCACCGCCCCAGGAAGCCCGCTACCTCCAGGAGCGCGAGCTCTTTGAGTTCTTTGTCACGGGCCACAGCGCATTGGAATGTGGAGCGTATTGTCTCTATAGCTGCGGTAGAGTGATCGCCGCAACCTTGTTCCAGGCACCGGACGACGGGGTAAACGTGGCGCGCACCGCTCACGATTTCGCCGCGGCATTTCCGGGAGACTCTTTGTCGCTTTTTCTCGGCACCGTCGCCGGCTCGGCAGAGTTCAGGGACTGGCGCCGCATCCGCAACGTTTTGACTCACCGGTCGCACCCCGGACGTCAATTCAAGTCAAATCTCTTCAGCGGCCCGCCCGCCGAGTGGCTCGGTATAGCGCTCGATGCTTCCACCACATCGGTACGCTGCCAATGGCTGACGAGCGCCGTCAACGACTTCATCTCCGAGGCAAGTACGTTCTTCCATGCGCACCCTTAGCCTGCTGCCTCCCGCCGTGTCGTTGATACGCTCAATTCAAGGTTGTACACATCGATCGCCCGCGCCGCGATGAAGCACATGTATTCGGTCGAGTGGTTCGACACGTTCGCTGCGACGGTGCCGGCCTCGATCACGGAGGCCGACCTCGACGGCATCTGTGGCGTCCTACCTCCCGACCAGTACCCGCGGATTGTCGACGTCGGGTGCGGTATCGGCAGGATCGCGGGTCCGCTATTCTCGCGCGGCTACGCGGTGACGGGTCTCGACATCAGTGTCGAGGCGCTGCGCAAAGCACGCCGGTGCGCCCCCGGCCCGCGCTACGTTGCGCTCGACCAGCGACACGTCGGCCGGATGCGCTGGTCGTTCGACGGCGCGCTCCTGCTCTGGAATAGCCTCGGCTTTGTCGGGCGCGGCACAGACCTCGATACGATGGCCGGCTTGGCCGAGGTCGTTCGCCCAGGCGGCAGGGTCGTCCTCGATCTCTACCATCCCGATTGGCTGCAGCGGAACGAACGATCGGGCGAACCCGACGAGCGCGGGGCAGCGGTTCGACGCTGGATTCGTAACGGGCGCTGCTTCAACGAGATCCGATACGCCAACGGGCGGGTCGATGACATCCAATTCGATGTCTACCACCCCGAGGAGATTCGAGACCTCTCCCGTCGCGCCGGGCTCGAACCCGGCGTCGATATGGTCTGGTGGGATTCAGAGTCGCGTCCGAGCCCAAACTCTCCACGCTATCAACTCATTTGCACGCGCCCAGAACCTTGACGAGCTCCAGCCCTCCGGGTCGGGTGAGACCTGCCCGCCGCGCTGGTTTGAAAAATGGCAAGCTGGTATGCATTCCTGGATGCAGCGCGACGAAGTGCGCCGGGAGGACACCATGGAACCGGTCTGTGATTCTGCGCTCGAGCAGCACCTGAAGCGTATCGAGGGCTATATGCGCGGCTGCGCGCTGCTCACCTATCCACGCACCAAGAGCCCGCTGCGCAGCGAGCTGGCGGCGTTCTTGTCGAGCCAGGCCGTGGAGGCGGTGGAGACGTGGCTGGCGGTGGTCTCTCCGGCGTTCGGCATTTCAGAGCAAGACCGTCCCAACGTGCGGCAGTGGATGCAGGACGCGCTCGTCCGGTGGATTCGACACATCGAGAATCCGGAAGACATCGAGACGTACGTCTACCTGTGTGACCATGCGCGCCGCGCCTTCATCTCGCAGTTCCCTGCATCCCGCTTTCTGAGCGGCCAGATGAAGCTCCGTCAGATCCTGATGGATCACCTGCGCGACGCCTACCACGGCGACCCCGACAAGCGCGAAGCCTTGCTGGCCTTGCTGCTCCAGGAGTTTCAGGAGCGCATCCTGCACATCAGCGACTTCTTCGTGGAAGCCCGGGAGGAGGAGCTGCGGCAGCAGGAGGCCAGCTACCGCAAGGCAATCGACAATGCCCCGGCGATCATCTTCATGGTCGACCACGAGTTCGGCACGATCCTGAATGCCAATTGGGTCGCCGAGAAGATCGTCGGCTTCACGCGCAGCGAGATGATGGGCAGCCGCATCAGCGACCTGCTCCCGCCCGCGGAGCGGCCGCGGGCACTCCGGCTGTTCGAAGAGACGCGCCAGCGCGGGCACTCCAACCGCGAGGACCTCCACCTGCTGACGCGCGGCGGCGAGCTCGTCCCGGTCTTTTTCAACGCCGGGCTCATCGAGTACGGCGACCATCGCTTCTTCCAGGTGATCTGTGTCGACATCTCGGACCGCAAGCGGCTGGAGAGCCAGCTGATTCAGTCGGAGAAGATGGCGGCGATCGGACAGCTCGCGGCCGGCATCGCGCACGAGATCCGCAACCCGCTGGGGATCATCATGAACGCGTTGTACGATCTCAGGGAGATCGTCGACGGCACCAACCCCGCGGTGCAGGAAGACCTGCGCATCGCCAAGGAAGAGATCGAGCGCGCGCAAACAATCATCAACACCTTGCTGGAGTTCTCGCGCGAGTCGCGCGCCGAGCTGGAGCGCGTGGACATCAACGATCTGCTGCGCAAGACGTTGCAGCTGATGAACAAGAGCCTGCAGAACAGCGGCGTGCACGTCGTCGCCGAGCTCGGTTCCCTGAGCGCCTGCGTCGCCAACCAGAACGCCCTGCGGCAGATCTTCTTGAACCTGATCACCAACGCCGTGCAGGCGATGCCCAACGGCGGGGAGCTGCGCGTCCGCACCGCTCCCTTGCTCGACGGGCGCATCCAGCTCACGTTTGAGGACACCGGGGTCGGCATTCCGCCGGAGCACCTGAAAGATATCTTCAACCCGTTCTTCACCACCAAGGAACCGGGGCAGGGGACCGGCCTCGGCCTTTCGGTAGTCCACTCGGTCGTGAAACGCTATCACGGTGACATCCACGTCCAGAGCGAGGTGAACGCCGGAACCACTTTTACCATCGAGTTTCCGTGCCCGTGCGAAGCCACAGCCTCCGCGGAGGATGTCGCGACCTCCCATTGACCCCGCCGCCTCGAGCGGCGGTGGCTGCCCGATCATGACCGCACCGGTGCGAACCTTGCTCGTCGAAGACGAGGCCAACATGGTGCGCACGCTCGCCAAGATCCTGGAGCGCAAGGGATACGTCGTCGACTCAGCCGGCTCGGGCGAGGAAGCGCTCGAACGCCTGTCGGCGGCGGGCTACGACTTGGTGATCACCGACCTGAACATGCCGCGCATGGACGGCATGCAGCTGCTGCGCGAAATGAAGGAGCGGCAGCTCAACCCGGCCACCATCGTGCTCACGGGGCATGGCACGATCCAGTCCGCGGTCGAGGCGATGAAGCTCGGTGCCGGCGACTATCTGATCAAGCCTTGCCATCCCGACGAGCTGCTGATGGTCGCGGCGCGTCTGCTGGAGCTGCGTCAGCTGCGGCGCGAGGTCACCCACCTGCGCCGGCAGCTCGGCCACGCCGAGCACTACGGGGCCATCATCGGCAAAAGCCTCCGCATGCAGGAGATCTACCAGGTCATCGAGTCGGTGAGTCAGAACAAAAGCAACGTGTTGATCTCCGGCACCAACGGCACCGGGAAGGAGCTGGTGGCGCGGACGATTCACGACAAGGGGCCGCTGGCCGCGAAGCCGTTTTTCGCGGTCAACTGCGGCGCGTTGTCCGAGACCTTGCTGGAAAGCCAGCTGTTCGGGCACCGCAAGGGTTCCTTCACCGGCGCCATCGAAGATCACGAAGGTGTGTTCCAGGCCGCCGACGGGGGCACGTTGTTTCTCGACGAGGTGGCTGAGATCCCGCTGCCGTTGCAGGTGAAGTTCCTGCGCGCCATCCAGGAAAAGGAAGTGACGCCGCTCGGGTCGACACGGCCGGTGCGAGTCGACGTGCGCATCATCGCCGCCACCAATCGCAACATCGAGGACGCGGTGCGCGACGGCGCCTTCCGCACCGATCTCTTTTACCGCTTGAACGTGGTGCCGATCCACCTGCCGCCGCTGCGCGAGCGCCGCGAGGACATCGTGCTGCTGGTCGAGCACTTCATCCAGGAGTTCAGCAGCGCCTACGGCGTCGAGCCCAAACGCGTCAGCCCCGAGGCCATGCAGCGCATCGTCGAGTACGCGTGGCCGGGGAACATCCGCGAGCTGCAGAACGCCATCGAGCGGGCGTTCGCGCTCTCCGCCGAGCCGGAGATCACGTTGGCCAACCTGCCGCCGGCGATCCTGCGTGCCGGCGAATCGGATGCCGTGGCGGAGAGCTTCGGACCCTTGCCGCTCGAGGACGTCGAGAAGCGGAACATCCTGGCGGCGCTGCAGCGCAGCGGCGGCAACAAGAACGAAGCCGCACGCATCCTGGGTATCGACCGACAACGCCTCTATCGGAAGATCGAGAAGTACGGGCTGACGTGACGTGGGGCGGCGCTGGCGCGGGTGCCCGGTGCCGGGTCAGTAGCCGTGGTCGCGAATCGTGTGCTCATCGAGGCCGAAGAAGTGCGCGATCTCATGGATCACGGTCTTCCGCACCTGCCGGCGAATGCGATCGGGGGTTCGAAACCCGAGCAACAGCGGGCGATAGAAGATGCTGATCTTGTCCGGCAGCGCTCCTCCATAGCTGAAGCCGCGGCGACTGAGCGGCACGCCTTGATACAGCCCGAGCAGCGTGTCACGCCGCGGGTTCAGCCCGAGCGACCGCAGCAGCGCCGGATCCGGCTCGTCCTCGATGACGATTTCCACGTTCTCGAGCCGGCTGGCGAACTCCTCCGGCAGGTCGTCCAGTGCTTCGCGGACCAGCGCTTCGAACTCGGTCCGATCCATTGGCTGCACAGTACAACATTTCGTCGTGTGCCGCAGCCGTGCGCAACCTTGACGCTGAAGGTGAATCCTGACAGAGAGCCCCAATGATCAGCTGTGCTATGCGGCGTACGGCCGTCGTTGCGTTCATGGCCACCTTGGCGGGCTGCGGAAGGAGCGGTTCGAACCCCGTCCTGTTCCCGGAGATCCGCTTCCAAGTCGTTCCAACGGGGCAGACGACGTTTCGCGTCGATTCCCTGGTCGCCGGGGGCGTTGAACACCCGAGTGTCATTGGACAGGAGTTCACCGCGACGTCCTTCTTCAACTTCGTGTTCGAGAATGCCACCAGCCCGCGCAGCGGCGCGTTCTGCCGGACGAGCGATACGGGCGCGATCAAGGTGGTACTGACTGTCACGGGTCAGAAATCGCAGACGGTTACGGAAGGGCCACCGTCAGTAGGCTGCGCGCATCCGGTGGTGATCTCCAGCGACCTGCCCGGTACGCCCATTGTCACGACGCCGACCGCGTCGAGTCCGGAGGTGCGCTTCGACGTGTGTGTGCCGTCGCCGGACGCGTCGTCGTGCTTTACCGCTAATGATTCGGGCATCTTCGGGCTGACGTTCTCCGGTACGTTCGGCGACCTGTTCATGACGTACCTGGTGGTCGGCACAACCCCTGGGATCTATTTTCTGCAGAACGCGCGAGACAATGTGAACGCCGTCCTGGCCCTGCAGCCGACTACCGGCCAACTCCTGCGCATCGAACTCTACATCAATGGCGCATTCATCGAGGCCCAGAGCGACTCGCACAACGTGATCATCAGCAAGGACCTGTGAGCGCGCCAGGCCGCGATGCCGTTATCAACATCGGGGATTTTCCTGAGGGACGATGCGTCACGCTTCGGTAACGTTCACGTTCGCTCTAGGAAGTAGCCCGAAGCTATTGAAATCGCTTCGGCAACGGCGATTCGTCCCGTGCATGCATCGTGGGCAATGCAAGCGAGCCCTTGCGGCAGAGGCGCCAGCGCGGTGCCGTCCACACCTTATCCACAGATTCTGTGCACTTTGACGGCCGTCTAGGCGGTACGGGCGGCGGCGACGACCCTTCGGGCGGCGTCGGCCATGTCGGAGGCGGACACGATGTTGAGCTTCGACTCGGTGAGGATCCTCTTTCCGAGCTCGACGTTGGTGCCCTCGAGACGCGCCACGACGGGCGTGCTGAGCTGGATCTGGCGCGCCGCCTCGACAATGCCGGTGGCGATGATGTCGCACTTCATGATGCCGCCGAAGATGTTCACCAGCACGGCCTTCACGTGCGGATCGGAGAGAATGATCTTGAATGCCGCCGTCACCTTCTCGGTCGTCGCGCCACCGCCGACGTCGAGGAAGTTGGCGGGTGCACCGCCGCACTGCTTGATGATGTCCATGGTGGACATCGCCAGGCCCGCGCCGTTGACCATGCAGCCCACCGTGCCGTCGAGCTTGATGTAATTCAGCCCATACTTGGAGGCCTCGACCTCCTTCGGATCTTCTTCGTTGAGGTCGCGCAGCTCGCGGATGTCGGCATGGCGGAAGAGGCCGTTGTCGTCGAATCCCATCTTGGCGTCGAGCGCCAGCAGGTCGCCGTGCTTGGTCAAGACCAGCGGGTTGATCTCGGCGAGCGAGCAGTCCGAGTCGACGAAGGCCCGATACAGGGCAGTGATGAACGACACGGCCTTATTGACCGACTCCTTCGGGAGCCCGAGACCAAAGGCGATCTTGCGGGCGTGAAAGGCCTGGATGCCGATGGCCGGATCAATCGCCTCGCGCAGGATCTTCTCGGGGGACCGTGCGGCGACCTCTTCGATCTCGACGCCGCCCTCAGCGCTCGCCATCAACGTCGGCCAGCAGCGGGCTCGGTCGATGACCATGCCGAGGTACAGCTCGCGCGCAATCTCACAGCCTTGCTCCACGAGCACGCGGCGAACCTCGCGACCGCCCGGACCGGTCTGATGTGTCACGAGCTTCTTCCCCAGCAGGCCGCGCGCGAACTCCCGGGCGTCGTCGGGCGTCTTGCACAGCTTCACCCCGCCGGCCTTGCCGCGGCCGCCGGCATGGATCTGCGCCTTGACCACGCATACCGTTCCGAACTCGCGCGCGATCGCTGCTGCTTCGTCGGCGGTCGTGGCCACCTTGCCGTCCGGCACCGCGACGCCGTAGCGTCGCAACAGTGCCTTTGCCTGGAACTCGTGAATGTTCATCTGGCCCTCCTAACATTTGTCGGACTTGGTAGTGAGCAGCGACCCAACGGGGAGCGGTCCATAAGAATGGCGCCGGCCGCAGGCCCTAGCGCCACAGCAAGTCTTTGATCGCCTTGACCGTGGTCTGTCGTCCCAGCTCGCCGATTGCCGTGGTCAGGGGAATCTCCTTGGGGCACACCTGCACGCAGTTCTGCGCGTTGCCGCAGTCGGCGATGCCGCCTTCGCCCATCATGACCTCGAGCCGCTCGCCCTTGTTCATCGTGCCGGTCGGATGCATGTTGAAGAGCACCACCTGCCCGATCACCGCCGCGCCCATGAACTTCGAGTGGTCGTTGTATTGCGGGCACACTTCGAGGCAGCAGCCGCAGGTCATGCAGCGCGACAGCGCGTAGGCCAACTCCTGCGTCTCCGCAGACACGCGCGGGCCCGGTCCGAGGTCGTACGTGCCGTCGATCGGAATCCAGGCGCGCGCCTGCTTGAGCACCTCGAACATCCGGCTGCGGTCGACCACCAGATCGCGGACCACCGGGAACTTCGTCATCGGCGCGAGAACAATCGGCTGCTCGAGCTGATCGACCAGCGCGGTGCAGCTCTGGCGCACGCGGCCGTTGACCAGCATGGTGCACGAGCCGCAGACTTCCTCGAGGCAACTGGCTTCCCACACGACCGGCGTCGTCGGCTTGCCGTCGTGCGTAACCGGGTTGCGCCGCACCTCCATCAGGACGGAAACAACATTGTGCTGCGGCTTGTAGGGAACCTCGAACTCCTCCCAGTAGGGTTGCGCCTGCGGATCGTCCTGGCGTTTGACGCGCAAGCGGATCGTGCGGGTCTCCATGCGATCGTCCCTGGGTGTCCTAGGCAGCCGACTTGTCGACGTCGTACTTGCGAGGACGCGGCTTGATCAGTGACGTGTCGACGGTCTCGTAGCCGAGCTGCGGGCCATCCGAGCTCCACTTCGCCTTGGTGGTCTTGAGCCAGTTGGCATCGTCCCGTTCCGGAAATGCCGGCTTGTAGTGCGCTCCGCGACTCTCATCACGCCGCAGCGCCCCGATCGTGATCACGCGGGCCAGCTCGAGCATGTTCCACATCTGCTTGATGAAGGACAGCTCCTGGTTCGCCCACGTCGAGGTGTCATGCAGCCCAAGATGTGCCCAACGATCCTTCAGCTCGAGCAGCTTGTTGTCGGTGGCTCGGAGCTTGTCGTTGTCGCGGATCACGGTGACGTTGGCCGTCATCCACTCGCCGAGCGCCTTGGCGAGGACGTACACGTTCTCCGTGCCGTTCATCGTGCGCAGGCGCGTGTAGGCTTCTTCCTGGCGGCGCTTCTCGCGCTCCGCAGCCGTGTCGGCGGCGCCGTTCGAGGTGCGGGCATGCGCATAGCGGACCATGTTGGGCCCGGCGATCTGGCCGCTGTACAGGCACGACAGCAGCGAGTTGGCGCCGAGTCGATTGGCGCCGTGGTACTGATAATCCACCTCGCCTGCGGCGAAGAGGCCGGGGATGTTCGTCATGTGATGGAAGTCGACCCACAAGCCGCCCATCGAGTAGTGCATGCCGGGGAAGATCTTCATCGGAGCCTTGCGCGGGTCGGTTCCCATGAACTTCTCGTAGATCTCCAGCACGCCGCCGAGCTTGCGGTCCAGCGTCTTCGGGTCGATGTGTGTTACGTCGAGATACACCATCGGCTCGCCGTTGACGCCGAGGCCCATCTCGAAGACCACCTTGAAGATGGCGCGCGTGGCGATGTCGCGCGGCACCAGGTTCCCGTAGGCCGGGTACATCTCTTCGAGGAAGTACCACGGTTTGCCGTCGCGATACGTCCACACTCGGCCGCCCTCGCCGCGCACCGACTCGGAGATCAGCCGCAGCTTGTCCTCACCCGGGATTGCCGTGGGGTGGACCTGGATGAACTCGCCGTTGGCGTAGTACACTCCCTGCTGGTACGCGGCGCCGGCCGCCGTGCCGGTGTTGACCATGGAGTTGGTGCTCTTGCCGAAGACGATCCCCGGTCCGCCGGTGGCGAGCATCACTGCACCGGCGCGGAAGGCGTGCACTTCCATGGCGCGTTGGTTCAGCGCCGTGATGCCGCAGCAGGCACCGCGCTCATCGATGATGGCGGAGAGAAACTCCCAGGTCTCGAACTTGCGCACCAGACCTGCCGCTTCGAAGCGGCGCACCTGCTCGTCGAGCGCGTAGAGCAGTTGCTGCCCGGTCGTCGCGCCGGCGAACGCGGTGCGGTGGTGCTTGGTGCCGCCGAAGCGGCGAAAGTCGAGCAGCCCTTCCGGCGTGCGGTTGAAGGTCACGCCCATGCGGTCGAGCAGGAAGACGATGCCCGGCCCGGCTTCGCACATCGCCTTCACCGGCGGCTGGTTGGCGAGGAAGTCCCCGCCGTAGATCGTGTCGTCGAAATGCTCCTGCGGCGAATCGCCTTCGCCCTTCCAGTTCACCGCCGCGTTGATGCCGCCCTGCGCGCACACCGAATGCGACCGCTTGACGGGGACGACGGAGAACAGGTCCACCGGAACGCCCAGCTCGGCGATCTTGATGGTGGCCATCAACCCGGCGAGCCCGCCGCCGACGACGATCAGACGCTCATCCGACATGTGCCGCCAGTCCTTTGCGCGCCCGCCGCGTCGATTAGCGGAAGGCTGCGACGATCGCCAACCCGGTCGCGCCCATCGCCACGAAGAGTACCGTGCACACGGTTTGCACGGCGCGCTGCGCGCGCACGCCCACCGTGATGCCCCAGGTGATGCAGAACGTTGAGACCCCGTTGGTCAGGTGGAACACGGCGGAGAGCACGCCCACCAAGTAAACGGCGAAGACCAGAGGGTTGCTGATCCAGCCGTGCATCGTCTCGTAGCTGATCGGGACACCGAATGCGTAGTTGTAGAAGCGCGTCGTGTACATGTGGAAGCCGAGGAATAGGAAGGCGATGACGCCGGTGATCCGCTGCAAGGAGTACAGGACGTTGCGGAGGTATCCGTACATGATGAAGTTGTGCTCCGCCTCGCGCACGATGAAGCAGCCGTAGATGCCATGGAAGCCGATCGGCAGCCACAGGAAAAAGATCTCGATGAACAGCAGCATGAACCACGGCGTCGATTCGAGCGTTTCCACCACCCAGTCGAAGGCCTTCGGTCCTGCCAGGATCGAGGCGTTGGCGAGGTAGACGTGAAAAACCATGTAGAACCCGATCGGCAGGATGCCCGACAGGCTGTGCAGGCGGCGCAGCCAGAAGTGGCCGCGGTCAGCATCGATCGGCATGTTGGTCTTCCGCTTCGATAGTTATCCGGCGGGCAGCTCGCATGAGAAATGAAATCGAGTTGCGGCTCGCAGAAGCAGGGCTGTCATGCTGCGGGCAGGAACTTCTCCGTCGCCTCGACGAGCTCGCGGACGTGGCTCACCGACACGTCGAGCGCCGTGCGCTCCGCGGCGGTGAGCTCGATCTCCACCACCCGTTCGACGCCGCCGCCACCGATGACCACCGGCACCCCGACGTAGAATCCCTTGACGCCGTACTCCCCCTCGAGCAGCGCGGCGCAGGGGAGGACCTGCTTGCGATCGTACAGGTAGGCTTCGGCCATCTGGATGGCGGCGTGCGCCGGCGAGTAGAAGGCCGAGGTCTTCAGCAGGTTGACGATCTCGCCGCCGGCCTGGCGGACGCGTGCCTCAATGGCATCGAGTCGGGCGGCGGCGATCAGCTTCTCCACCGGCACGCCGCCCACCTGGCAGTAGCTGCGCACCGGGACCATGTCATCGCCGTGACCGCCGAGGACAATGGCGGTGACGCTCTGCACCGACACGCCCAGCTCCATGGCGACGAACGTCCGGTAGCGGGCAGAGTCGAGCACTCCCGCTTGGCCGACGACGCGCTGCTTGGGAAAGCCGGTAATGCGCTTCATGGCGGTGACCATGGCGTCGAGCGGATTGGTGATGACGATGACGAACGCCTGCGGCGCGCGCTTGCGGATGTTCGTCGCCACGTCGTTCATGATCTTGCTGTTCACCGACAGCAGATCGTCGCGGCTCATGCCGGGCTTGCGCGGCAGACCGGCGGTGACGATGCACACGTCGGCGCCTTCGATGTCGTCGTACTTGTTGGTGCCGACGATCGAGGCGTCGAAGCCTTCGATCGGGCCGGCTTCCAGCAGATCGAGCGCCTTGCCCTGCGGCAGCCCTTCGATCACGTCGAACAGCACGACGTCACCCAGTGCCTTCAGGGCACACAGATGCGCCAGGGTTCCGCCGATCATTCCCGCGCCGATCAACGCTATCTTCTTCCGTGGCATGATGCGTGTCCTCTCGGTGTTCATGGGTGTCCTTCGGATTGAGTCGAATGCAGTCGACTCGAGCGACGGTCTCTGCCTGCTTATACTGGCTTTGAAAGGAGAGGCAAGACTGACCGCCTCAGTGCGGCGGCACGAGCCGGTCGATCCCACCCA
Source organism: uncultured Binatia bacterium (SeqCode) (assembly GCA_964498075.1). Lineage (GTDB taxonomy): Bacteria > Desulfobacterota > Binatia > HRBIN30 > HRBIN30 > CAZCGA01. The sequence goes on from CAZCGA010000149.1 coordinate 13,268, forward strand.
TGTACGGGTGCAGTACGTCGGGGATGACGACGCTGCCGTCTTCTTGTTGGTAGTTTTCCAGGACGGCGATCATCACGCGCGGCAGCGCCAGGCCGGAGCCGTTGAGCGTGTGTACGAACTCCGGTTTGCCGTGCGGCGCCGGGCGGTAGCGGATGTTGGCGCGACGCGCCTGGAAGTCGGTGCAGTTGCTGCACGAGCTGACCTCCAGCCACTCGTCGCACCCCGGCGCCCACAGCTCGACGTCGTACTTCTTCGCGGCGACGAACCCGAGGTCACCGGTGCAGATGGATAAGACCCGATGTGGGATGCCGAGACCGCGCGCCACGTCCTCGGCATGGCCGAGGAGCTGCTCCAACGCTGCCGGCGCCTCGCCCGGCTGCACCAGCTTGTACATCTCGACCTTGTCGAACTGGTGCCCGCGCTTGATACCGCGCACGTCGCGCCCGGCCGACATCTTCTCGCGGCGAAAGCAGGCGGTGTACGCGACATACGAGAGCGGCAGCGCCGCGACCTCGAGGATCTCGTCGCGGTGCAGATTGGTAACCGGGATCTCCGCCGTGCCGATCATCCACAGATCGTCTTCGGTATCGTAGTAGATGTTGTCGGCGAACTTCGGCAGCTGTCCGGCGCCGTACACGCATTCCTTCTTCACCAGGTACGGCGGGTAGATCTCCGTGTAGCCGTGCTCGCGGGTGTGCAGATCGAGCATCCAGGTGATCAACGCGCGCTGCAGCCGCGCGCCGGCGCCCTTGAGCACGTAGAAACGGGAGCCGGAGATCTTCACGCCGCGCTCGAAGTCGAGAATGTCCAGGTCGGGGCCGATCTCCCAATGCGGCTGCGGCGTGAAGTTGAAGTGCCGCGGCGTTCCCTCCGAGCGGATGACGACGTTACCGCGGTCGTCGCCGCCCACCGGTACGCTCGGGTCCGGCAGGTTTGGCACCTCCAGCATCTGTCGCTTGAAATCGGCTTCCGCGGCCGTCAGCGCCTGCTCCAACGCCGCGATGCGGTCGCCGACGGCGCGCATCTCTGTGACCAGCTGCTGGCGCGCGGCCGGGTCCTGCTTGCCGATGGTGCGCGACACCTCGGCGCGGTGGGCGCGCAGCGACTCGACCTCCTGGATGAGGGCACGGCGCCGCGCATCAGCGGCCAACACGCCGTCAACGCCGGTTGCTTCGAAGCCCACCTTGGCGAGCTCGGTCTTGACGAAGTCGGGACGCTCGCGGATCAACCGGATGTCGAGCATGCGATGCCGTTAGCACGGCGGTGCGACACCCTCAAGCTGAGTTCAGTTGACAACCCGTCTGAGCACTTCCTAGCCCCAACGGGGCGGCAAGATCACAGCCCAGGGCAACGCCCTGGGCTTCCCCGACACCCGTGGGCAGGAGGCGATGCGACCCGCCATGGGCGACCCGCCATGGGCGACCCGCCATGGGCGAACCGCCGCGGGCGAACCGCCGCGGGCGAACCGCCGCGCGACCCGCCACGGGCGACCCGCCACGGGCGAC
>CAZCGA010000150.1:0-14667 GCA_964498075.1 uncultured Binatia bacterium (SeqCode)
ACGCCAAGGCCAGCCTCACCAAGCTCATCACCGAGATGAAGTCGCTGCTGTGAGCGGGCGGCGCGAGGCTCAACTCGCTGACGGGTTGACGCGAACAGACTCGCTTTACTACGACAGGCTGGCTCTGAATGGCTTCAATCCGTCGCCTTCGATGTGCTAGAGTTCGTCTCCGATCGAGCGGCTTCGCCCTCGATCACAATTGCTGAGAGTACGGAAAGGAGGACACACATGGACAAGTACCTGCTCATCGAGTCGCGCGACCCGTTTGAGTCGAACGACGTGCCGTATTTCTATGGCCTGGCTACTGGGCTCGCCAAGGACGGAAACGACGTGACACTCTTTCTCGTCCAAAACGGCGTGCTCGCGGCGCGCCAGAACCCGCGCGCCGCGGTGCTGCGCGCGGTTGCGGAAGCGGGTGTGCACGTGCTGGCGGACGACTTCTCGCTGCGCGAACGCGGCATCGCCGCGAGCCGTCTCGTATCCGGGGTCACGCCGAGTCCGTTGGATACCGTCATCGATCAACTCGCCGAGGGCCGCAAGGCACTCTGGCACTAGGAGGCTCTCCATGGCTGAGAAGAAGACGCTCACCTTTGCTCTGATGGATCCACCCTACGAGAACGCGCGCACCACCACGGCGCTGCGGCTCGTCAACCTGGCGGTACGACGCGGATTCAATGTCAACGTGTTCGCGTACGAGGGCGCCGTGAACGTCCCGTTCGCCAAGCAGGCGCCGCACGCGAACGCCGTCCACGGACGCGATGTCACGCAAGAGGATCACCCCAACCCGAAGGACTGGGTGGCGGCGTTGATGGCGGACGCCGAAACGCACGGCGCCAAGATCGACTGGGTGCAGTGCGGCCTCTGTGTCGACGAACGCGGCGCCGCCGAATCGATCCCGGGGACACGACGCGGCAGCCCCGCCGACTTCTGGAAGTTCGTCGAGGAGTCCGACAACACCCTGGTCATCCCGACGAAGTGAGGAGGGACGCAGATGGCGAAGAAGGTGCTGAGCATCATTGAGTCGGCTTATCGGGCCACCCTCGAAGAGCAGGACGATACGGTCGTCTGGATCACCCACGCTTTGAAGGGCGCCGGCGCGAGCGTCGACGTCCTGCTGCGCGGCAACGCCGTGAACTACGCCGTCAAAGGCCAGGACGCGTCCGGCCTCGCCTTCGGCGCGCGTCGCCAGACGCAGCCGCCCCGGCTTGAAGAGGACCTCGCCAAGCTACTCACAAAGGGCGTGAAGGTCTTCATCGTCGAGGACGATCTCGCCGACCGCGGTGTGGACCGCGCCGAGCTCATCGGCGGCGTCGAGGCGCTGCGGCGCGACGGTCTCCCGAAGCTCTTGGCGGGCTACGATCAGGTCTGGCACTGGTGAGCCGCGACTCGGGTGCACTGCTCCTCCGGGCGTCAGCGGCCGGTGAAGACCGGCTTGCGCTTCTCCTTGAAGGCGCGCGTGCCTTCCTTGGCGTCTTCCGACATCGAGACCGGGATGCCGATCTCCATTTCCTTCTCCAACGCTTCGGCCATCGGGCGGCCGAGACCCGCGAGCACCGAACGCTTCACGGCCTGCACGGCTAGCGGCCCGTTGTCGTAGATGACCGCGGCGCAGCGTCGCGCCTCCGCCATCACCTGCACCGCCGGGACCACCCGGTTGATCAGCCCGATGCGATGCGCCTCCGCCGCCGAGAACTGCTCACCCATCAGCAAGATCTCCATCGCCTTGCAGAAGGGGATCTGGCGCGCCAGCCGCGCCGTGGAGCCGCCCATCGGGAACAAGCTCCACTTGACCTCGGCGATGGCGAAGGTGGCGTTCTCGGCGGCGATACGGATGTCCGTGGTCTGCAAGATCTCGGTGCCACCGGCGACACAGAACCCTTTCACCGCGGCGACGATCGGCTTCGTCACCTCGAAGTTCCGCAGCAGCCCTTTATAGATGATCGTGTAGTCGTCGATGATGCGCTTGTCGTACTCCGTCTCCGGCGGGCGCAGGCCCTGCATCATGCGCACCAGCCGGTCCAGATCGGCGCCGGCGCAAAATGCCTCCTCGCCCGCGCCCGTCAGAATCGCCACGCGGACGTTCGGATCATCCTGGATATCTTGCCACGCGTCGGCCATGCGGCAGAGCATCTCTGCGTCGAGCGCGTTGCGCACGGCGGGGCGGTTCATCGTCAGGACGGCAATGCCGTCCCGTTTCTCGTAGAGCGCTGCGGGTTCCGACATGAGTTCTCCTTGAAAGACGGACGCCGCGACCGCCACGCGGCCGGACGTGTTTTGCCCGCGTGTCTATCGGAGCCACCGTTGATGTGTCAACCGCGGCTTCCGTTCCTTCGCTCGTCCGCATTTCGTCCTTGCAAAACCGTGGCTGCTCCGACAGCGTCCGCATTGGGGCAGCGCCTCATGGACACAGACGAATTTCGGCAGCTCATCTCGGGCAGCTCACTGGGCGGCGGTGAGCCGCGCATGGGGGAGTACACGGGCACCAAAGCACTGATGCTGGCCGTCTTGGAGAACGGCCTTCGCAGCTACTGCGGTCCCGCGGGCTCGGCCCGCACCGAGGCGGAGCATTGGGTGCGGGCCGCCAACCGGCAGTCGCCGTTCTCGTTCATCGTCGTCTGCGAAACGCTCGGCCTCGAGCCCACGGCGGTCCGCACGGCATTGACACGCCTGCAACCCCAACCCGTTCCGCGGCAGCGCCGCATCCGACCGAACACACGATCAGTCTAGGGGCGCCGCTCACCTCCCCTAAACCCGCATGAGCGCCCGCCGCGGGCTGGTGTGCATGCGGCGTTACCGTCTGCGAGACCGGAGCGCAGCAGCGTTTTGAAACCTGACGCCGAGCGCTGTAGAGGTGGTGGGTTCGCGGCAAACTCGCATGGACACCGTTTGGCTGCTCTGGTCGTCTCTCTTCGGGCTCATCGGCATGGCCGTCTTTGTTTACGGCCGGCGCCAACGACTGGTGGTGCCGACGCTCGTCGGCGGCGCTCTGATGGTATACCCTTACTTCGTGTCCAACACAGTGGCACTGGTGAGTGTGGGTGTGTTGCTGATCGGCGGCTGGATCATTGGTCAGCGCTTCGAGGACTCGCTGTGACGCGCCTCCCGCGGGTTGATGCAGCATCGAGCTGGACGCCGCCTGCGGCGGCGGCGTGCCCTATCCATCCGTTGCAGTGGCAGGATGAGCGCCGTGCCGCCGATGTCCTCGCACGGGCGTTCGTCGATGATCCGCTGGTCATGGCGATTTGCGATGCGCCGCCACCCGAGCGGCACCGCCGCATGTGGTGGGGCTTCCGCGTGTCGCTGCGCAGCCACTGCCTCGCCGAGCAGCCGGCGTGGACGATCGGTGACTCCACCGCCGATCCGCTCGGCGTGGCGTTGATCGTGCGACCCCACCCACCGGCACCGGCGGATGGCGACGTCTTCTTTGCGCTCCGCGGCTTGTTGCACGTCGGTTGGCGCGCCGGCATGCGCGGCATGCGCGCGGCGCGTGCCATTGCCGACCGGGCACCACGGCAGCCGTTTACGTACTTGCGCACGCTCGGCGTCGATCCCGACTTCCACGGGCGCGGGCTCGGATCGCGCCTGGTCGAGCAGGTCATCGGCACCGCGCCCACATCGCTGCCCGTTTACCTGGAGACCGCCAAGGAGCAGAATCTTTCCTTCTATACCCGTCACGGTTTCCGCTGCATCGGCGAGTTCCGCTGCCTCGGCGTTCCCGTCTGGCGGTTATGGAGACCGCCGGGAGCCTGACGGCGACCGCACTTCGTGCACTGCTTCCCGACGGCGTCTCCGCAGTGTCGCCCATGCGGACGGCCTCCTGTCCCTGGGGGTTTCCCCCCATCCGCGCGTTCGCGTAGACTGGCATCCGGCTTGCCTCGTCTATGGCCAACAGGTTGAGGAGGCAGCTATGGGACTGATCGAGCCAATGGCAATCACCAGCGCACTGTCGACCGCGGTCATTCCGCTGGGCTCACCGCTGGCGCTGTGGTTTCTCATGATCGGTATGCTGACGACCGCGGCGTGCGGCATTGTGCTCGCCGTACCGCGCCCGCAGCGCGTGCCGCGTGGCCTGCGTGTTGTGCGCCAAGCGGAGGCGAGTTAGTGCAGCCAGCGGGCGAGCCGTGATGCCGTTCTTCGGGTTCCTCATCGCGCTGTTCCTCTTCTTCCACTACAAGCGCCGCTTGCAGCACTACCGTCGGCATCATCAGCTGGAGGACGATATGCGTGCTGAGTCACCTTGTACCCCGAGCTGGCACGAAGAGTGGCATCGGCAATGGGCCGACAAGTTTCACCAGCAGGCGGAGCGCCGCTTGCGCCAGGTCGAGCGCCAGACTCAGCGCCGTTTGCGCCACCTGGACCGGCAGGCGCGGCGTTTCGGCTTCTCCATCGTTGGCCCATCGAAACCCACGGAGCCCACGCAGGCGGACACCGCACCCGATCCGCATCCCAGCGAGGACGAGGTGTTGCGGCGCGCCCGCCGGCGCGCCGCGGCCGAGGTCGGCTTCTACACGCACCTGATGAGTTACCTCGGGGTCATGGCCTTTCTGGCTCTGATCAACCTGTTCACCACGCGCTACCCGTGGTTCGTTTGGCCGGCGCTCGGGTGGGGCGTGGGGCTCTTTTCGCACTACATGGCCGTCTTTGGCTCCCACCAGTTACGCTCGCGCTACTTCGACCCGGCGGTGGAACGCGAGGTGCGGCGCGAGACGGCATTCATGCACACCGAGAAGCAGGCGAGCATCGACGAGCTGTCCTCGACCATCGCCCACGAGATCCGCAACCCCATCGCCGCCGCCAAGAGCCTGGTGCAACAAATGGGCGAAGATCCGGTGTCGGCCGAGAACGTCGAGTACGCCAAGGTGGCGCTCGAGGAGCTGGATCGCGTCGAGCGTCGCATCTCACACCTGCTCAAATACGCCAAGGAAGAAGACTACACCTTGGCGAACGTGAACCTCGCCAGCATTGTCGACTCGGCGCTGACGCAACTGCGCGCCAAGCTCGACACCTCCAAGGTCGCCGTCGTCCGCAACTACATCACCGGTCCCACCATTCTCGCCGACGGCGAGAAGCTGCGTCAGGTGTTTGCGAACATCGTGGACAACGCCATCGATGCGCTCGAGCCGGTCGCGGAAGGGCGACGCATCGAGCTGTTCATCGAGAACGGCTCGCGCAAGGCCACGGTACGCGTGCGCGACAACGGGTGCGGGATTTCCACGGAGAAGATCGACCGCATCTTCAACCCCTTCTTCACCACCAAGGAGAAGGGAACGGGATTGGGGATGGCGATCTCCAAGAAGATCGTCGAGGCGCACGAAGGCACCATCGACGTGGTCAGCGAGGTGGGGCGCGGCGCCGAGTTCGTCGTGTCCTTGCCGCTGCCACAGTAGAAGCCGAGCTGACCGCTGATGGCTGAACGCTGAGGATCGTATGCAAGGGCGTGTGTTGGTCGTCGACGATGAGAAGGCGATGGTGTTGGCCTTGAAGGGCCTGCTGTCGAAGGAGGGGTACCAGGTCGAGACGGCGGGTAGCGGCGAGGAGGCCGTGCGGCGTATCGAGACGGGGAGCTTCCACCTGGTGATCACCGATCTCAGCATGAACGGCATGAACGGCGTGCAGGTGCTGGAGCGCGCGCGCAGCATCGATCCGGACCTCGCCGTGATCATGATCACGGCGTACGGCTCCGAGAAGATCGCCGTGCAGGCGATGAAGCTGGGGGCCGCCGACTACCTTCCCAAACCGTTCGACAACGAGGAGCTGCGCGTCGTCGTGCGCAAGGCCATGGAGACCGCGCTGCTGCGCCGCGATCACCGCCGCTTGCTCGAGCAAGTGCAGAGTGATTTCAGCTTCGGACAGATCGTCGGCCGCAGCCCGGCGATGCGCCGTGTGTTCGAGACCATCGACAAGATCGCCGACACCGACGTCACCGTGCTGATCCGCGGCGAGAGCGGCACCGGCAAGGAGCTGGTCGCTAACGCGTTGCACTACCGCAGCCCGCGGCGCGCCAAACCGATGATCAAGATGAACTGCGCAGCGCTCAGCCGCGAGCTGGTGGAGAGCGAGCTGTTCGGCCACGAGCGCGGCGCCTTCACCGGCGCGATCGCGCGCCGCGAAGGCAAGTTCGAGGCCGCCGACGGCGGCACGCTGTTCCTCGACGAGGTCGGCGACATGCCGCTGGAGACGCAGGCCAAGCTGCTGCGCGCCATCCAGGAAAAGGAGTTCGAGCGCGTCGGCGGCAACCAGCCGATCACCGTCGACGTGCGCCTCATCGCCGCCACCAATCAGGACCTCGAAGTGGCGGTGCGCGCCGGCCGCTTCCGGGAGGATCTGTACTACCGCCTGCGTGTCGTCGAGCTGACCATCCCGCCGTTGCACGAGCGCCGCGAGGACATTCCGCTGCTCATCGATCACTTCCTGAAGAACGCCGCGCAACGCTTTCAGCGCGCCCCGAAGCCGCTGAACGGCGACGCGCTGCGCGCTTGTATGAACCATCAGTGGAAGGGGAACGTCCGCGAGCTGCGCTCCGCAGTCGAGCAGGCCCTGCTGCTCGCCCCGGGGCCGGAGATTGCCCCCGACGATCTGCTCGGCGAGACCACGGCGAGCGCCGGACCACCCGTCCCAGCGGTCGCGGTCGACACCATGTCGCTGTCGTTCCGCGAGGCGAAGGACCGCATGGTCGAGGCGTTCGAGCGCGACTTCCTGTTGCAGGCGTTGCGGCGCCACGGCGGCAACATCACCAAGGCCGCCGAGGAGGTCGGCATGTACCGGCAGAACTTTCAGCAGAAGATGCGCGAGCTGGGAATCAGCGCCGAGAAGAGCCCTGAGTCATGAGGCGCTGAGCCCGGAGAAGGGAGAAGACTTGCCATGCGATTCTTCGGACGTTTGCAGAACCTGCTGCGGGGCGCCCTCGGACACTGGATGGGCCGGCGTGAGCAGCGCAATCCCGAAGCCGTGTATGAAGCGGCGATCCAGGAGCGGCTCGACCAGTACGGCAAGCTGCGCGAGGCGGCGGCGGGTGTCCTGTACGCGCGCACCAAGCTCTCGCGGGAGCTGCAGAGCAAATCCGCCGAGCTGACGAGGCTGCGCACACAGTTGGACATCGCCGTCGACCGGGACGACGACGCGGTGGCGGTGATCCTGATCAGCCGCAGCGACGGCCTGCGGAGCGAGGTCGAGCGACTGGCTATGGAGCTGACCGAGCTCACCACCGAGGCCGAGGCCGCGAAGAAAAACCTGGTGGGCTTCCAGCACGAGATCGCGCGGCTGCGCGACGAGAAGGTACGCATGGTCGCGCGGCTGGCCAACGCCAAGGCCCGCCTGCGGCTGCAGGAGACGCTGAACGGCCTGTCGCCGGATGCCGACATCCGCGCCCTCGAAGCGGTGCGCGATCACATCAATCAGCTGGTCGCCGAAGTGCAGATCGGGCGCGAGTCGATCGACCCCGACCTGGAGCGACGGCTGGGGAAGATCCGCGAAGCCGAAGCGGAGGCCGCCGCCCGCGCCCAGCTCGACGAGCTGAAGCGCACGCGCAAGCGTGCGCTGCTGCCGTTGGTCGTGCCGCAGCGGGCCGCGATGACCTCCTGAGCGGCGCGGCGCCTGCGAGGTTCAGACAGGCCTCCGGCCTGCCTCAGGGCTCAGCCCTCAGCACTCGCGACTGAGGTGTTGCCGCGTCCCACCGTTTCGGCTACAGGACGCTCGGAGAATCGCGGTGGGGCTGTAGCTCAGTTGGGAGAGCGCCTGAATGGCATTCAGGAGGTCGACGGTTCGACTCCGTTCAGCTCCACTCTTCCGCTTCACGCGTCAAAGGAGTCAACGATGCAGGGGTGGCAGGGTTGTCTGGTCCTGATGAGCTTCGTTGCCGTCGTCTGTCTGGCCAGCGGCTGCGCCGCGCGGACGCCGTACCCGACGTACGAGGAGGACGAGACCAGTATTGAACGACCGGCGGAACCGCTGGATGAGGAGCAGAGTCTGACGGACCGGATCGGCGAGGTCGGCGTCGTGCTCCTGGTCGTGGTCGTGACCATCGGTGGGATCGTGGGGACGCTGTTCGCCCTCAGTGCCCTGCCCTGAAGTAGCCGCTGCGTCCCGACTACGCGGCTCGCTGTTTCAGCAGGTCGCGGGCGATCACGACGCGCTGGATCTGCGACGTGCCCTCGTAGATCTGGAGCAGCTTGGCGTCGCGCATCAGCTTCTCCACCGGGTACTCCTTCATGTAGCCGTACCCGCCGAACACTTGCACGGCATCGGTGGTGATTCGCAGCGTCGCATCCGCGCCAAACGCGTTGGCGTAGCTCGCGACGATGGAGGCCGGCGCGCCCTGGTCCAGCACCCAGGCGGCCTTGTAGGTGAGCAGCCGCATCGCTTCGACCGCGATCGCCATGTCCGCCAGCATGAGCTGGATCGCCTGGAAGTTCGCGATCGGTTGTCCGAACTGCTGGCGCTCCAGCGCGTAGCGGGTCGCTTCGTCGAGGGCGCGTTGCGAGATGCCGATGGCGACGGCGCCGAGCGCGGGCCGGGTGCGATCGAAGCTCTGCATCGCGATCTCGAAGCCGTGGCCCTCCTCGCCCACGAGCGCCGAGCGCGGCACCTTGACGTCTTCGAACACCACCTCGCCGGTATCGGCGGCGCGCTGGCCGAGCTTGTCGTGCAGCCGCTTCTTGCGAATGCCCGACGTGTCCCCCGGCACCACAAAGCAGGAGATGCCCTGGTGTCCGAGGCTCCGGTCCTTGGTGGCAAAGGCCGCGTACCAGTTGGCCATCGTGCCGTTGGAGATGAAGTCTTTCACACCGTTGAGGACGTACTCGTCACCGACGCGCCGGTACATCGTCGACATGCCGGCGACGTCGTAGCCCGCACCCGGCTCGGTGGTGCAGAAGGCGGCGAAGGCAAGCTCGTGCGTCAGCTGGCCCAGGTAGCGTTGCTTCTGCGCGTCGTTGCCGGCGACCAGCAGCGGCACCGCGGCCAGGCTGTTGGCCGCGAGCGCGTTGGCAATGCCAGCGCAGCCGTAGTTGAGCTCCTCGAGGATGAGGATCGTGTCCAATACGCCGAGGCCGAGGCCGCCGAATTCCTTCGGCACCGTCAGATTCATGAGACCCAGCTCCCAGGCCTTGCGACAGATGTCGCGCGGGAAGGTCTCCGTTTCATCGTAGCGCGCTGCGATAGGAATGATCTCTTCGGCGGCAAACTTCTTGGCGAGCTCCCGGAGCTCGCGTTGCTCGGGCGTCATTTCGAACGAAAACATCGTGCTCCTCCCGGTCGTGCACCACGCGGGAACGGCAAACGCGTGGCGGGGACCGCCTCTCGCCTAGCACCTTCGCCGCGGCAGAATCCAGGGGGGTTCCCGCCGCGTGACGCGCTGCAACTGCGCGTTTGCACGCGCGCTAGCTCGCACGCCCTTCTTTCTCCGCGGCTGGTGTTTTCGTTTGACAAACAGAGACCGTCCGTTAGAGATTAGGTCTTCATTGCTACGCAGCGGCTTGACCAGAATTGCGCGCGGTGCAGGTAAGTTTTGAGGAGAAGCACATGAGACGATTGTCCCCCGAAGTCCTGGCATTGGCGTTTGCGACGCTGGTTGCGTCTCCCGCCGGTGCGCAGATCACCCTGGTGCCGGGGCCGCCGCATCTGGTTTCTTTTGCGCCGAAGTTCATCGCTGCTGCAGATTTCAACAAGGACGGAATCAAAGATGCGGTCGTCACCAATTCGACCAGCCGGAAGGTGACCGTGCTCTTCGGCGCCACCGACGGATCGTTCGGATCCCTCTTGGACGTCCCCGTCGGCCGCGTCCTGCGTGGGATCGCCGCCGGCGACCTGAACAGCGACACCAACCCGGACATCGCCGTCGTCGATTTGCTCGATGGCCGCGTCTTCAGGGTCACCGGCAACGGTGATGGAACCTTCAACCAAGCCGAAACCTTTCCCATAGGGCTGCGCCCCCTCGACGTTACGATCGGCAACTTCGACGGCCAGAACGGCAACGACTTGGCGTCGGCCAACCCCCCGACCAACCGCGCCACCGTCCTGTTGAACCGCGGTGGCAACCGCGGCTTCTTCCCCCTCGGCACGTTCAACTTGGGCAATAACCCGAAGCGCCTCGAATCGGCCGACCTGAATGGCGACGGCTTCGATGACCTCATCGCAGTCAATTCGGGGACCCGCGCGGCGGACGACGTGAGCGTGGTGCTGAACACCGGAAATGGCAGCTTCCAACCGCCGAACAACTTCGTCGTCGGCGCGGGCGCCAAGGATCTCGGGATTATCGACATCAATGGCGATAGTGCACCGGACTGCCTCGTGCTCAACGCCGCCGCCATCACTGCGCTGAACACGTTCTCGGTCTCGGTGTTGCTCAACAAGCCCGAAGGTGTGCGCTGCGAGGACGTGGCCAAGCAGGCGACCGGACGACGAGTGGGGAGCGGACTCTTCTGCATCGAGCCCGCGGTCACGGTGCGGTGTCCCGCCACCATCAGCGGCATCTTGATCGACTGCACTCCCAATTTCCTCGCGGCGGGAGACTTCGACGGTGACGGGTTTGCCGACTTTGCGATCTCGTTCTTCACACGCAACCAGGCTGCCGGGGGCGCCAACCCGCCGGGGCTGATCGAGGCCTACAACGGGCACGGCGACGGCACGTTTGACTTCGCACAGACGGTGAACCTGATCAACGGCTTCGACCCTCAAGGTATCGTTGCTGCGGACTTCACCGGCGACACGATTGCCGACATTGCCGTCGCCCAGTTGGGCTCCAACAGTGTGCGCATCCTGAGCAGCCTGGCGCCACCAAAGCGCAGCCCTGGCGACGCCTGCGAAACCGATCGGCAGTGCAGCACCGGCTCGTGTGTTGACAAGGTGTGCTGCGGATCGATCTCGTGCCCGAGTGGCCAGTTCTGCAACATCCCCGGGCACGAGGGAACATGCTCGCCGCCTGCTCCGAACGGCACGCGCTGCGACACCGACACCCAGTGTGCCTCCACCTTCTGCGTCGACGGCTTCTGCTGCGGCACGCGCACTTGCCCAAGTGGCGAGTTCTGCAACACGGGCGAGTGCATGAACCCGACCGGCAACGGCACCCAGTGCACCGACGGCGAGCAGTGTGAGTCCGGGTTCTGCACCGACGGCGTCTGCTGCGCCACCGAGGAATGTCCGGTGGACCAAACGTGCAACATTCCGGGGCTCGAGGGCACCTGCAATATGCGCCACGACAACGGCGTGCCCTGCACCGAGAACGGGCAGTGCCTCACCGGCTTCTGCGTCGACGGCGTGTGCTGCCTGACCAGCACGTGCCCGGCCGGGCAGTTCTGCAACCTCGAGGGTCGGGAGGGAGTCTGCAACTTGCGACCGACGCCGTCGTTCACGCCGACGCTGACCCAGACGCCGACGCGGACACCGACGCCGACGCGCACGCCCACACCGCAGCCGACGGGCTTCGCCTGCGAGGGCGGCGTCGAGTGCACCACGGGTTTCTGCGTCGACGGCGTGTGCTGTAGCTCAGCAGTGTGCCCGCCCGGCATGCGCTGCAACGTCGAAGGGAAGAAAGGACAGTGTGTCCTTCCGCCGCCGGCGGCGAACGGTCAACCGTGCGCCATCGACGCAAATTGTCTGTCGGGTCACTGTGTCGAGATTGTAAATGGGACCGGCGTCTGCTGCGGCTCGGCGACGTGCCCAGTGGGCCAGTCCTGTAAAGTCCCCGGCAAAGAGGGCAATTGCTCCAACTTCCCCACATCGACGCCGAGTTTGACACCGACGCAAACGCCAACGCCGACACCCAAAGGCCCGGGAGCACCGTGTAGCGTCAAGGCCGACTGCCGCAGCGACCTCTTCTGCACCAACGCCGTCTGCTGCACGTCTTCATCGTGTAACTCCGGTCAACGCTGCGACGTGGAAGGCAACGAGGGCTCTTGCCACACCGTTCCGACGCCGACTCCGACGCTGAAGCCGCCGGGCGCTCCCTGCGATCCATCCGGACCCAACCCGTGCGACTTCGACTTGGTCTGCAACAGTGACGGCGTGTGTTGCGAGGAGGACGTTTGCCCGCAGGGCCAGCGTTGCGACATCTCCGGTTTGGAGGGCGTTTGCTCCGATCCAAAGGGGCCGGGCGAGGATTGCGAGAAGAATGCGGATTGCGCGGAAGGGCTATCGTGCGTGTTCAATGGGGAGCTGGGCGGTTTCGTCTGTACGGCGCCGCCGACACCGTTGCCTACGGTGATCTTTGAGCCCACGCCGACGCCGATTCCTCCCGACGTCACCATCAGCCGCGGCGGTGGGTGTTCAATCGGCCGCAGCGGCACCGATCGCTCGAGCGCGTGGCTGCTCGCCGCCTTCCCGGTCGCCGTCTGGCTGCGGCGCCGCGGACGGGTGCGCGTTCGCATCCACCGCGCTCGGCGCAAGTAGTGCAGCACAGGCCGCCCGCCACTCGGAAAGCTGAGTGGCGGGTGCCGCGCTGATCGGCAGCACGCACCCGTCGGTTTCGCCCCGGTCGCGAAGCCACGCGGCGAGAATCGTTGTCCCTTCGACTTCGTCGCGGCGCAGCGAGGTCGACTGATACAGCGGCAGCTGTGCCGCGACCTTCTCCACCAGCCCAGGAACCTCCGACTCGTCATACACCGGCGCGCGGAACGCCAAACGTCCGCTGAGCACGACGTAGGCGAGCAGCGCGCCACGGTCGACGGTCGGCTGCAGAATCAGGAAGCTCCGCTGCGCGGCGATCCAGCCCAGGGCTCGCTGGCGGCGTGTCAGAACGTCGAGCAGATCGAGATCGCGTTGCGCTCTGGCGGCGGCTTCAAAGCGCAGCGCCGTCGTGTGGCCGTCGCGCCGCTGTATCAAAGCACGCGCAGTGGTTTCGCCGTCACCCTGGAGCAGGGCCAGGCAGTCGTCGACTTGCTGCCGGTACGCTTCCACCGACACGCGCGCGGCACACGGCGCCGTACACGCGCCCACCTGACCTTGGAAGCATGGCGCGATGGCAGCGTCGGGCGCCAGCGGCCCGGCGCAGCCGCGCAGACGGAACTGGCGGGTGAGCAGACTCAACACCTGCTCGGCCTGCTCGCGGCCGCGAAACGGACCGATGTATCGTGCCGTGCCCGCCGCGAGCCGGTTGGTGATGAACAGCCTCGGAAACCTGTCGCCGACCGTGAGCTTGAGGTAGGCGACGCGCGGCAAGTGCTTCCCCAACCGATTGTACGGCGGCTTGTGCTGGCGAATCGCCTCGGCCTCGGTGAGCGCGGCGTCGAGCTCCGAGCCGGTGACCTGCACACGCACGTCGCGGCTGTGGCGGATCAGGTCCAGCGTCTTGTCGGAGTGTCCGGCGGCGTTGCTCAGGTAGTTGCCGACTCGGTCCCTCAGGCTCTTCGCCTTGCCGATGTACAGCAGGCGACCGTCGCCGTCGAAGAGCTGGTAGATGCCCGGCGCGCTGGGCAGGCGCTCCACTTTCTCGCGCCGCAGCAGGCAGATGAACGGGCGGCCATCGCGCGCCTGATTCTGCAGATCGAGCGCCTGATCCAACCGTACGATGCCGCGCGCCGCCAGCAGCTCCAACAGGTGGAACAAGATCTCGACCGTGATGCGCACGTCGCCGAGGGCGCGGTGCCGGTCGTTTTGCGGGATGGCGAAGTGCGCCGCTAACGCGTCGAGCCCGCGCCGGCGCTGCTGCGGCAACACGCGCCGGGCGAGCTTGAGCGTACACAGCCAGGGGTTTGGCAGCGGCCGCCCGGCGTAGGCGACGGCGGCAGCATTGAGAAAGCTCAGATCGAACTTGGCGTTGTGCGCGATCAGGACGTCACTGCCGAGGAAATCGTGGAAGCGCCTCCACACGTCCGCCAGCGGCGGCTGATCCACCAGCATCGCGTCGTCGATCCCCGTGAGTCGCGTGATGAACGGCGGGAGTCGGACGCCGGGATTGACGAGCTGCTGGAACTCCTCGATCACCCGCCCGCCGCGGAGGCGCGCCGCGCCGATCTCGATGATCCCCGCCGGGCTCGCGGTCATGCCGGTCGTCTCGATGTCGCAGACGACCAAGGTGGTGTCGCGCAGCGGTTGGGCCAGCGCCTCGTGCAAGCGTGCGCCCCAGCGTCCCTCCGTCTCGCGCCACACGAAGCGCGCGTCACCCGACAGCAGCCCGTGCACGAAGCGGGGGCCGAACTCCGGGTCGCTGCCCGGTTGCGTGAACACCAGATCGAGGAGCTCGCGCGGCGACGCGCCGGCCGGGCGTTCGAGCAAGTAGGCGTGGAGCTTGTCCCGCACGCCCGCAGGTCTACCGCAGCCCGAAACGAAAAGCGAGCAAAGGGCGAAAATCAGGCGCTAGCGAATGGCAGGCGCGGTCAAGCCGCCTGGGCCTGCAGGTAGGCCTCGATGAACTGGTCGAGGTCGCCGTCGAGCACGCCGTCGGCGTTGCCGACCTCGACGCCGGTGCGGTGGTCTTTCACCATGCGATACGGATGCAGCACGTAGGAGCGGATCTGGCTGCCCCAGGCGATGTCCTTCTTCGTCTTGTCGAGGACGGCGATGCGTTCGCGCTGCTTCTCCTGCTCCAGCTCATACAGGCGCGCCCGCAGGATCTTCATGGCCATCGACTTGTTCTTGTGCTGCGAGCGCTCGTTCTGGCAGGCGACCACGATGCCCGTCGGCAGGTGCGTGAGCCGCACTGCGGAATCGGTTTTGTTGATGTGCTGGCCACCG
>CAZCGA010000151.1:0-14627 GCA_964498075.1 uncultured Binatia bacterium (SeqCode)
ACGTTCATTGGCCCAACCGATCAGCACGCACCAGCTGATCCGAATCTCAGGGCGAACGGTTGTGTTATCGATTTCAAAAGAACAATTCCGTTCGCCCTGAGGAGGCCCCATCTTTTCGGGGCCGTCTCGAAGGGCCTGCTCGCGATTTATCGACACTCCCTGCCGGCCGGAGAAGCCGAATCGAGGGGCACACCACCGCGCTCAGAGCTGGTACTCCAGCCGTACCCAGCCTTCGTCGTTGCGGCGGTACTGCCCGCCGACGGAGTGCGCGCGGCCGGCGATGAACAGATAGCCGGCCTCGGCGGCGATGTGGTCGGTGAGCTGATAGCGCAGCCGCGGGCGCAAAATGGTGTAGTCGCTCTCGATGCCATAGAGCGCCACCAGCTGCGCCTGCAGCCTGTCCGAGAGGAAACTCTTGCGCAGGTTCGCCAGCAGCCGCGTCTCGACGTCTTTGATCAGCAACTCGACGTCGTTGTGCAGGACATCGGTCTGGTTCACCTGCAGCAGCAGCAAGTATCCCTCGTAGACATAGTCGCCGCCGATCCCCCATTCGACGGCATCGTGGATGACCACCGACGGCGGCAACTCCACCTCGGCGCGGCTGGCGCCTTGGGCGAGTTCTCCCAGTGCCTTGATGACGGGGCCGACCAGCTGCCGCGGGTCGCTGACCAGGATCCGCAGATCGCGGGTGAACGGACGTCCGTGCACGAACGCGCCTTCGCCACGTACCGTGAAGCGATCGAACGCGTAGGCGAAGTCCGCGCCCCAGGCATCGATGTGGTGGAACTCCGGCGACACCGTCGTCGCGCCGCTGAGACTGGTCACCGGGCCGATGGCTTCCGCACGCAGACGGAACGCCGGCTGGACGTCGAAGCCGTGGAAGTAATAGAGCGACACGTCGACGTCGCGGACCAGTGCGGCATAGCGCAGACCGATCTCGTTGTTCTCCAGCCGCCACGCAGGGCTCGGAACGTTCTGCGTCCGAAAGGAGAGCGGCGCCTTGATCGCGGGGTTCGGCTGGCCGTTGATCTCGACGATGCCCGCCGGGACGTCGAAGTTCGTCGGCGGCACGCCGGCCGGCGGATACCAGCGCTCCACATCGCAATGAGAGGTGCCTCCGCGGACGTCGCAGCTGGCGAGCGGGAAGCGGTACGGCAGATACTGCGGCACCCAGACCGCGGTGAACCGCTGCTCGTCCAGCACCCCGGACACCGCCGGCAGCGCGTAGGTCGCCTGCACCGCCGGTACACCGATCTTGCGCTCGCCCTCCTCTTGCAGAAACGGATCGAGGAAGCTCAGCGGGTTGATCAGGTCGTTGGGCTGCGTGCGGTCGAGCTTACCCCACGCCACCTTCTGCTTGCCGACACGGATGTCGACCGACGGGAGCAACACATCGAAGTAGGCTTCCTCAAAGTCCACCGCGGGCGAGCGGTCCTGAAAGACGTCGTCCAACGTGTACACGCCGGCGCGATCCGCCTTGAGCGTCGGGCCGCCGTTCGTCGCCACCGTGGTGGAATCAAAGCGCAGCCAGTCGGCGAAGGTCACGGCGGCACGCAGGCGCAGCTGCTCCAAGGTCCGCTCATGCTTGGTCGCGCCGTTCTCCTCGATGACTTCGCGGATGCTGAAGGTGCCGTCGAGATCGACCTGCCGGCCGCCGATGGTGGTCTGGATGGCGCCGGCGGCGGAGCCCGTCAACATGCGGCACACCACGAGCGCGAACAGCCCCAGGGTCCCGACGGGACAGCGGTGCCTACTTCTCCCTTTTCGTCCGTCCATTCGCTGGCCGCCCCCAGGGTCGCGCTCCCCTACCTTGAATTGCCGGACCCCGCAATATATGTGGGAACGCGTTCACTCAATCGCACCGCGAGGTCACCCCATGGCGCCAAACGATCTGCTCTCCAAAGGTCTCGACAGCGACATCTCCGTCGTGCATCGCCGTTTCCTGGCGGCGATGGAGGATCGCCTGCCCGACATGAGTCTGGACAGCAAGGAACGTTACTTTGCGATTCTGTCGTCGCTGGTCGGCAAGTTGGAGGAGGACGGCAAGACGTTGCGGCAGATCCTGGAGGAGATCATGTCGGAGTCCGCGGCGATCATCCTGCAGGAGATCGGCGCGGCGCGCTGAGACGATCGTGGCGGCCGCCGGCGCCGGGCGCGTTGCGCCACTGCCCGCATGCCGTACAATGCCGCCGTGAAATCCGCATTCCTGACGCGCCTGGTCAACGGGCCGTTCGGCGACCCCGGCCTGCACATCGGGGTGCGCTGGCGCGGCACCGCGCTGCAGTTCGATCTCGGGCGCCTCGATCGTTTTCCGGCGGCGGAGATTCTCAAGCTGACGCATGTCTTCGTGTCGCACACGCATCTGGATCACTTCATCGGCTTCGACCGGGTGCTCCGCCTGTTCCTGGCGCGCGCCGCGACGCTCGATCTCTTCGGGCCGGCGGGGATCATCCGCAACGTTCTCGGAAAGCTCGCCGGCTATACGTGGAACCTGGTGGAAGGCTATCCGTTCGTCCTGAACGTCCACGAGGTGTACCCCGACTACATCAGTAGCGTGCGCCTGCCCGCGACCACGGCGTTTGCCGTCGAAGACCTGGGACGGCGACCCTTCACGGGCGTGCTGCACGACGATCCGCTGCTCAGCATCCGCGCCGCGCATCTCGATCACCGCATCCCGTGCCTCGGCTTCGCCCTGACCGAGAAGACGCATCTGAATGTCCGCAAAGACGAGCTCGACGGGCTGGGCATCCCCGCCGGTCCCTGGCTCAACACGCTGAAGGACGCGGTGCGCGGCGGACGGCCCGCCAGCACGACGATTGTCGCGCGCTGGTTCAACGGCAGCAGCGAGCAGCGGGCCGAGTTTTCCGTCGACGAGTTGCGCCAGCGGCTGCTCGTCGAGACCGCCGGCCAGAAGATCGCCTACGTCGTCGACACCTTGTTCAGCCGGGAGAACGTCGCGCGGATCGTCGAGCTGGCGCGCGATGCGGACCTGTTCTTCTGCGAGTCGCCGTTCCTCGACGAGGATCGCGAGCAAGGGTTGAAGCGGTATCACCTCACCGCCCGACAGGCGGGGACGCTGGCACGGCTCGCCAACGTGAAGCACCTCGAGGTCTTCCACTTCTCGCCCCGCTACGACGGCATGCCCGAGCGTCTGTACGCCGAAGCCGACGCGGCCTTCCGCGGCACCCTGGCGCCCGATGATCCTGTCTGAAGCGGCGCGCGGCTTCGCCGAGCAGCAACGCCTCGCGCGCCTGGCGACCGCCGACGCGGCCGCCGCGCCGCACGTCGTCCCGTTGTGCTACGCGCTCGTCGGCGACTGCGTGTACTTCGTCGTCGACGAGAAGCCCAAGCGCAGCCGCCACGGCTTGAAGCGACTACGGAACATCGCCGAGAATCCGCAGGTGGCGCTGGTCATCGACGAATATCATGAGGACTGGAGCCGCCTCGCCTTCCTGCTCATCCAAGGGCACGCGGCGCCCGTAACGGATCGTGATGAGTACGCGACCGCGCTGGAGGCGCTGCGCGTCCGCTACCCGCAATATCAGGCCATGGCCCTGGCCATCGACACGCACCCGATGATCCGCATCACGCCCCGGCGGGCGCACCTCTGGCGCGCGGCGTGACGATGCCAAACCGCCTCATGCGGCTGTTGACCTGATGCGGCAAGCACCGTAGCCTTGCGGTTTTCAGACGAGGAGGTTGTCCATGCGAAGAATCATCCTGAGCAGTATCGTGCTGGCCGTGTTGCCGGCGCTGGCTGCGGCGGAGCCGCCGGTTGCGACCGTGGCGGGCCACCCGATCACGCGCACCGAGCTGGAGGCACACGTCAAACCGAAGCTCGTCGAGATCGAGAACCAGCGCTACGAAGCCATGCGCGAAGGCCTCGACGAGCTGATCGCGGCGGAGCTGCTGAAGCTGGAAGCCAAGGCGCGCGGTATCAGCATCGACGAGTTGGGCAAGAAGGAGGTCGAGGACAAGGCCGGCGAGCCGACGGACGCGGAGATCCAGCAAGTCTACGACGACAACAAGGAGCAGCTCGGCAACGAGCCCCTGGAGACCGTCAAGCCGCGCCTGGTGGAGTACCTGAAGCAGCAGAAGGGCGAAATGCGGCGTCAGGAGTTCCTCGGTGAGCTGCGCGGCAAGTACAAGACGACCGTGGCGCTGCAGGGACCCGTCGTCAAGGTCGGCACCGGAGGACGGCCCGAGCGCGGCGGCGGGCCGAAGGCGCCGGTGACCATCATCGCCTTCTCGGACTACGAGTGCCCGTTCTGCAAACGCGCGTCGGGGGCGCTCGAGCAAGTGCTCACCACGTACGGCGACAAGGTCCGTCTGGTGTATCGCGATTTCCCGCTGCCGTTCCACGCGCACGCACGTCCCGCAGCGGAGGCGGCACGCTGCGCGCAGGCACAAGGGAAGTTCTGGGAGTACCACGCCAAGCTGCTCGCCAGCGAAGATCTGGGGGAAGACAAGCTCAAGGAGATGGCTGGCGAGGTGGGGCTGGATCGCACCAAGTTCGACGAGTGTCTGGCGAAGCAAGAGTTCAAGGCCGCCATCGACCAGGACATCGCCGACGGCGGCAGCGTCGGCGTCAGCGGCACGCCGGCTTTCTTCGTCAACGGCCATATGCTCTCCGGCGCGCAGCCGTTCGAGAAGTTCAAGGAAGTCATCGACGAGGAGCTGGCGCGCGCCAAGAGCGCGAAGCCGTCGTAAGGATCAGGGAAGCACAGCCTCGATCGGGTTCGATTCGAGCTCGGCGGGCGTCTTCTCGATGCGCGGCTCGCACGTGGAGAGCACCACGCGCGGCCGCGTCTCCTCATTCGGCCCCCGCACGCCGCCGACCGGCGCCGCGGTGCTGACGATGCGGAACTGATACGCCGCACCAGGCGCGACGATGGCGAAGCAGCCGTCGCGCGTCTCGACGGGCGTATCCGCCGGCGCGATGGTGATGGCCAGGCTGCCGTTCGGCCCGACAACCTTGGCGTGCGGCGCAATGAGCAGGGGAAAGGCGGTGACGCTGTGCAGGCTGCACAGCGCGCCTTCCAGCCGGAGGTAGCGGTCGAAGTCGGTGCGTAGAAACGCGCGGGCGTTGCCGGCGGAGAGGTTTTCATCGACTCGCGAGGTGGTTGCCTCCCAGAAGCGCGGCGGCCCGGTGTCGATGTGCAGGAACTTGTTCTGGCGGTAGTAGCCGACGCCGCCGACGCGCCGCGTGCGCAGCTGGCGCCACATCCGGCCCATGTCGAGCCCGGTGAACAGAATGTCCGCCGCCATCGCTTCGGTGTGCAGCGACGCCTGCGCCACGGCGCGGCCCGCATCGCGCAGGTCCGTGTTGTACTCGGGGCTACGAAAACCGGACAGCAGGATCATCTGCCGCGGGTGATAGCCCGACTGGATGTACGACAGCAGCTCGACGAGCCGCAACGACACCCGCCCTTCCCGCCCGTCTTCCCGCGAGCGGAAGAAGTGATTGATCTGCGCCCAGGCCGCCTCGTCGTACGTGCCGTCGCCGCGGCGGTAGCGCACATCGAGCCGCGTGTCGAAGTATGCGTGCCGCATCGCCAGCCGCCCATTGCCGGCAAAGAAGAACCGCGGCACCGGCGCACTCCCAGCGCGCTGGTGCTCGGCGAGCGCCGCGCTGAAAGCAGCGACGAGACCGAGCAGCACGACCGCGCCCCCCGCCAGGAGAAGCCGCAGTCCCTTTCCCCTACGAGCACGACTCACGAGCACGAACACGATTCCGCAGCACGAGCACGAATCACGACTACCGGCGAATCAGCTCCGGCGTACGGACCAGGTCCTTGGTGATGTTCTTCTGGTGCGCCTCCAGCGTCCCGCCGCCGATCTCGAGCAGCTTGGCGTCGCGCCACAGACGTTCGACGACGTACTCGCCCATGTACCCGTAGCCGCCGAGCACTTGAATGGCGCGGTCGGCGATCTCCTTGGCGATACGCGCGGCGAACAGCTTGGCGGCATCGGCCTCGACGCGATTGCCGAAGGAGTTGAGATCCAGGCGACGCGCCACGTCGTAAACGTAACAGCGTGCCGCCTTGAACTCGGCGTACGACTCGGCGATGTATCGTTGGATCTGGCCATGCTCGGCGATAGGCACGCCGAAGCTTTTGCGCTCCGTGGCGTAGCCGACCATCACCTCGAGACTGCGCAGGGCGATGCCGAGGGACATGGCGGCCAGCGTCAGCCGTTCGATCTCGAGGTTGCGCATCATGTGTTTCGCGCTCTCGCCTTCGCGACCGACGAGGTTGTCGACGGGGATCAGGCATTGATCGAACACCAGCTCGGCGGTGATCGAGGCGCGCACGCCGAGCTTGTCGCGCAGCTTCTGGCCGAGCGTGAATCCGGGGAAGCCCTTTTCCACGAGGAAGGTGCTGATGCGGCCGTGGGTCTTGGCGTAGACGATGAACACGTCGCCCAGTGTGTGGTCGTCGACGGCGCCGTTGGTGATGAACATCTTGCGCCCGTTGAGCACGTAGTGATCGCCGTCGCGGGTGGCCTCGCTGCGCATGCCGAGGACGTCGGTGCCGGCTTCCGGTTCGGTCATGCACATGCCGCCGACCCACTCGCCGCTGATCGCCTTCGGCAGCACGCGGGCGCGCTGCGTCGCGTTCGCATTGTGGGTGAAGTTGTTCACGAACAAGATCGCGTGCGCGAGATAGGCGAGGCAGAAGCCCGGGTCGGCGGCCGACAGCGCTTCGTGGACGAGCACGGCGGCCACCGCATCGAGCCCGGCGCCGCCGTCCGCTTCCGGGACCGTGAGCCCCAGCAGCCCCAGCTCGCCGGCGCGCCGAAACAAGGCACGGTTGAAGCGCTCTTCGCGGTTGAACTGTGCCGCCTGCGGCTCGACCTCGGCGGTGACGAACGCGTGCACCGTCTCGGCGAGCAGCCGATGCTCGTCCGTCGGCGCAAACAAATCCATCCGGCGCCACGCCTGATCGTCCCGGACATCCACGATAGCTTCAAGCTACAAGCTACAAGCGGCAAGCCGCAAGAGGGGCGCCCCGATTCGAAGCAGCGCCCGACTGGGTGCACACCACAGAGTCTTTCAGCGTTTGGCTTTGAGCTTTCAGCTTGTAGCTTGTAACTTGCGACTGCTGTGGAGGAGGATGGGGCCCGGTGGCCTCCCCGGTCTTCAAAACCGCGTGGGCGGGCGTAAGCTCGCCGGAGGGTTCGACTCCCTTCCTCCTCCGCCACCGCAACGGGATCAATGGCTTAGGGCGGCTTCGCTTCTTGGGCCGTGGGATGCACAGCCGGGAGCGGCCGACGCTGCACACAGTGCCGCAGCGAAACCGATGATCGTTCTCCGGTTCCTGAAGACCGTGCCTCCCTGATAGAGAAGAGGCCACAATGCGGCGCGCTAGACGGGTATACGGTGCACTGTTGCGCCGAGCGGCGCGAATCCTCGATCGAATATCGCCGGGTGCGGTGGCCACCGTCGCATCCCATCTGCGCGACGTGGCAGACCAAACCTCGCCGCGCGGCCGCTTCTGGTTGCAGTTCGGCGGCACGCGCTTTCAACTCGATGTGGCTGAGGAGCTCCCCTCATGGCACCGCACGTTCTCCCGTTGGGCTGAGGGTATCGAAGTCTACGAGCTGGTCATGATCGAGTGCCTGACGCGGCTGGTGCGCCGGACCATGGCCCCGCGGTTCATCGACATTGGGGCGTTCATGGGCCACTACGCGTGCTACGTCGCGGCACTGACGGGTGACCACAGCGAGGTGTACGCCATCGAGAGCAACCCGCGCTACTGCGCCGCCATCGAGCGATCGGTGCGGCTCAACGGATTCTCCAAGCTCAAGGTCTACAACGTCGTGCTCTCCGATCGTGCGGAAGTCGCAGGGATCGACGGGCAGGAAGTCCGGTTCAACGGGGCCGCCGAGCTCTCCGCGCGCGCCACGACGTTGGACGAGATCTGCCAACAAGACACCATCCGGCCGGTGATCGCCAAGATCGACGTGCACGGTACCGAGGGCAAAGTGCTCATGGGGATGGAACACCTCATGAAGGACTCGCTCGATTTCGTTCTGCTCGAGCTTCATCCCGAGGATTGGCTGCATCGTTATTCCGGGGGCGTGAACCGCGCAGACGTGGTGCGGATATTGGCACGCGCCGGATTTCACGTCTTCTATGTGGCAGGCCACCGCTCCTCAGGGTCTCCGGAGCGACAACAGGCGATGAACGCCGGTGCTTTGACGTATCGACGACTGACATCTCAGTCGAGCGATCTGTTGCTGTTCGACCGGCCGGAAGACGTACTGTTGCTCGGCAGCAAGGTGGCCGACGTCGAACCAATTCTGGGGCAGGTTCGGGGCTAGTCTAGCAGCACGCGTCAGCATCGAGCGGACGGCCTTGCCGCAAGAACTGGGGATTTCCGAACACAGCAAGAGCCGTCAGCACGCCGCGGACGCCCGGCAACGCACTTTATGACCCATTGGAGTCCTCATCCATCTCCCTACCAAGAATTGCGGCTCCATTGCCAGCGCTTGCCGTCCCCCGGCCGAAAGCCATCCGTTGACCAGCAAGACCGGTTCGCAGTATCGGGTGCGTGCGAAGTAGGCACGGATGATTCTCCAACGACGCTGCCGAAACACAGGAAGAACAACGGCCATTCCGGGCCGACGCGCCCACTGCATCGAGACTTTCAATAGAGCATAGGACATGGCCCTCAAGAAATCCGAGCTGTACTCCTCCCTGTGGTCCAGCTGCGACGAGCTGCGCGGCGGCATGGACGCCAGTCAGTACAAGGACTACGTCCTCGTGCTGCTGTTCATCAAATACGTCAGCGACAAGTACGCCGGCGTGCCCTACGCGCCGATCACCATCCCGCCCGGCGCTGGCTTCAAGGACATGGTCGCGCTCAAGGGCAAGCCGGACATTGGCGACCAGATCAACAAGAAGATCATCGCCCCGCTGGCCAATGCCAACAAACTGTCCGACATGCCGGACTTCAACGACGCCACGAAGCTCGGCAGCGGCAAGGAGATGGTGGACCGGCTCACCAACCTGATCGCCATCTTCGAGAACAAGGCGCTCGACTTCAGCAAGAACCGCGCCGACGGCGACGACATCCTCGGCGACGCCTACGAATACCTGATGCGGCACTTCGCTACGCAGAGTGGCAAGAGCAAGGGGCAATTCTATACGCCGGCCGAAGTGAGCCGCGTCATCGCGCTCATCGTTGGCATTCGAGATGCCCGCACGACGAACGAGACCACCGTATATGACCCCACCAGCGGCTCCGCCTCGCTGCTCCTGAAGGTGGGGGATGAAGCCAGTGCCAAGGTCACCCTCTACGGGCAGGAAAAGGATGCCGCCACCGCCGGCCTGGCCCGGATGAACATGATCCTGCACAACAACCCCACTGCGCTCATCGTGCAGGGCAACACCCTGGCCGATCCCAAGTTCAAGGACGGCGACACCCTCAAGACCTTCGACTACGTCGTCGCCAATGTTCCCTTCAGCGACAAGCGCTGGAGCACGGGCATTGATCCGTTCCACGACCCCTACGAGCGCTTCCAACCCTACGGCACGCCGCCTGCGAAGCAGGGCGACTACGCCTACCTGCTGCACATCGTGCGCTCGCTCAAGAGCACGGGCAAAGGCGCGTGCATCCTGCCACACGGCGTGCTGTTCCGCGGCAATGCCGAGGCCGACATCCGCCGCAACCTCGTCCGCAAGGGCTACATCAAGGGTATCATCGGATTGCCGGCGAACCTCTTCTACGGCACCGGCATCCCCGCCTGCATCGTCGTCGTCGACAAGCAGGACGCCCACGCCCGTAAGGGCATCTTCATGATCGACGCCAGCACGGGCTTCATGAAGGACGGCCCCAAGAACCGCTTGCGCGCTCAGGACATCCACAAGATCGTCGATGTCTTCAACCGGCGCCTCGAAGTGCCAAAATACTCCCGCATGGTCTCCATCGAGGAGATCGAGAAGAAGAACGAGTTCAATCTCAATCTCCCGCGCTACATCGACAGCCAGCAGGTCGAAGACCTGCAGGACATCGACGGCCACCTGCGCGGCGGCATCCCGGTGCGCGATGTCGACGAACTCGAACGTTATTGGAAGGTCTGCCCGCAGCTCCGGCAGGTCTTGTTCAAGGCGAATCGGCCCGACTACCTCGACCTCGCTGTCGACAAGTCAGCGATCAAGACCACGATCTACGAGCACCCGGAGTTCGCTGCCTTCATGACCAGCATGAACGCCCACTTCGCCGCCTGGCGGCAGAAGACCGCCAGGACGCTGCGGCAGTTGCGGGCCGGCTGCCATCCGAAGCAAGTGATCGCCGCGCTCTCCGAGGACTTGCTCGCCCACTACGCCAGCAAGCCGCTCATCGACAAGTACGACGTGTATCAGCACCTCATGGACTATTGGGCCGAGACGATGCAGGACGACTGCTACCTCATCGCCGCCGCCGGCGCGGCCGATGGCTGGAAGGCCGAGACCTACCGCATCATCGAGAAGGACAAGAAGGGCAAGGAGAAGGACAAGGGCTGGACCTGCGACCTGGTGCCCAAGGCCCTCATCGTCGCCCGCTACTTCGCCAAGGAACAAGCGGCCATCACCAAGCTGGAGGCCGAGCTGGAAGGCGTCGCCGCCCGGACGACCGAGTTGGAGGAGGAACACGGCGGCGAGGAAGGCGCCCTCTCCGAACTGGACAAAGTGAACAAGGCCAACGTCACCGCCCGCCTGAAGGAAATTAAGGGCGACAAGGAGGCCAAGGAAGAAGCCGCCGTCCTGAATGAATGGCTGAAGCTCGCCAACGAGGAAGCCGACATCAAGAAGCGCCTCAAGGACGCCGAGGCCGCGCTCGATGCCAAAGCCTACGCCCACTACCCGAAACCTTCCGAGGCCGATGTCCAGACACTGGTCGTCGACGACAAATGGCTGGCCGCACTGGATGCCGCCATCCACGGCGAGATGGACCGCATCAGCCAGGCGCTCACACAGCGCGTGAAGGAACTCGTCGAACGCTACGAAACGCCGATGCCGCAGCAGGTCCACACGGTCGCGGAGCTGGAGGCGAAAGTCGACCGCCACCTCGAAACGATGGGTTTCTCATGGATGTGAAGCCCGGCTACAAGCAGACCGAGGTGGGAGTGATCCCGGAGGATTGGGAAATCCACACGATTGGCGACTCAATGCGCCTCATCAATGGCCGCGCTTTCAAGCCCGAAGACTGGAAGGAACATGGCTTGCCAATAGTCCGAATTCAGAACCTGAACGACACTGAGTCTGCCTTTAACTACTGCTCCGGCTCTGTTGAAGACAGGCACCGAATTGAAGCTGGGGACCTTCTCTTTGCTTGGTCGGGAACGACGGGGACCTCGTTCGGCGCTCGCATTTGGGGCGGCCCCACCGGCGTGCTGAATCAGCACATCTTCAAAGTCACCCCGGATCAGAAGAAGCTCACGCTTGGCTACGCACTGCTCGTTCTTCGCAAAGTGCAAGAGAACATCGAGAAGCATGCCCACGGCTTCAAGGCTTCATTTGTTCATGTAAAGAAGTCAGACTTGGTTGGCGTCCAACTTCCCCTGCCTCCGACCAAAGCCGAACAAGAAGCCATCGCCGAGGCGTTGAGCGACGCGGATGCCCTCATCGAGTCCCTGGAGCAACTCATCGCCAAGAAACGCCACCTCAAACAAGGCGCCATGCAGGAATTGCTCACCGGCGAGAAGCGCCTGCCGGGGTTCAGCGGCGAGTGGGGGGTCCGTGAACTCCGCGATGTATGCGTCAAGATTCAAGACGGCACACATTTCTCTCCACAACTCGGCGGACGCGATTTCCTTTATGTGACCTCCAAGAACATAGGATTTGGAACCTTGGACGTATCCTCGGCGGAAACAATCTCCGCGGCTGAACACGCCAAGATTTACGCTCGATGCGATGTGGCCAAAGGCGACCTGTTGCTGACCAAGGATGGCGCCAACACGGGGCACGCCGCGTTGAACACAATCGACGGCCCGTTCAGCCTCCTGTCGAGCGTTGCGATGCTCCGATTCGACAGCCGCCGCCATGCAGCCGCGTATTTTCTGTATCAGATTCTGTCGTCGGATGGCCAGCGCCAGATCAAACAACTGATGAGCGGTAACGCGATAACTCGACTCACGCTCTTGAAGATTCGATCGCTTCATTTTCCCGTGGCTCCGCTTCCCGAACAAACCGCCATCGCCGTGGTCCTCAGCGACATGGATGCGGAGATTGCCGCGCTGGAAGCCAAGCTGGCCAAGGCCCGCCAGCTCAAGCAGGGCATAATGCAGGAACTCCTCACCGGGAGGATCCGGCTGGTATGAGCGACGCCGCGCAACCAGGCGGGACGGGCAGCATCATTTACTACGTGGACGAGGCTGGCGACGGCGTGCTCTTCGGACCGCCTAGCGCTGGGAAACCGGGACGTAGAGCTTGTGAAAAAATCTCGCAGATTTCAAAACCGTTCGTCCCGAGTGCGCCCATCTTCTCAGGGCGCGTATCGAGGGACCTCATGCTGCCGCCTTGGCTTGCAAACCGCCCCTCGATACGCGGCCGAAAAGAACGGCCGCTACTCGGGACGAACGGAAAAGGCCAATGCGGTTTCAATTTTTCACAAGCTCGTAGGTGGGAGAAGGAGGAACCGTTCGTGCAGCCGCGAACTGGTCTACGGTCCGAGAATCTGATCGAGCAAGGCACGCAGGATATCACGGTCCGCCGGCTGCAGCTTGCCCAGGTGCCGCAAGACCAATTGCCGCTCAATCGTCGCCAGGAGGGGCTTGAACACAGAGGGCTTGAGCAGGCCTGCCTCGCGCCAGCATGTCACGCCGGCTTCACCGAAGCCGGAGGGCGCGCTGGGTGTTTGGCTGGTGACCGCCATCACGATGAGGTCGGGCCGCTCGTTGTTGTAGGCCGGCGAACTGGACACAACCGCAGGTCGCTTCTTGTTCGTCCGTTGATTGGTGAAGGGGAAGGGAACCAGGACCACATCCCCGAACTCAAAGCTCGTCATAGGCAGCGTCGTCCGGGTTGTCCCACACTGCTGCAAACGCGCCTTCCGACAGACGGGTTACGGCGGTTGCCAAGCGGTCGTCTTCGAGCCGGTGGCGTAGGAAGTCGACGAAATCGGCGACTTCAGCAATTTTCTCCTCGGGGAGCTCACGAATTTTTTCCAGCAATCCCTGAGTTATCGCATGGCGTGCGTCCATGGCGGCTCCTTCTTGCAGCGTCTACCCATAACAGAACGCACACACCTGGCTTCCCGTCAATCCCGAGCTCATACGCCGCCGGCGTCATCATCCTCAGCGACACGGACGCCGAGATCGCCGCGCGCGAAGACCTCAGCCGGAAAAGGGGTGCCACCGGGAGAAAACAAAAGGCCGATGGATAGAGGTTTCGCTGATCCGAAGATCATGAAACACACGACATGGAGCCGAGTTTCATCCACCGGCGTACCGACGATGCCAACGACCAGGCGGCGAAGTCAACCCGAGCAGCGCCACGCGCCCGAGGTCGCGGAACGGTGAGCACCGTCGGCCAACCGGAACGTGCCACCCAGAACCGCGTCATCGCCCTGTTCCGCGACGAGCTGCACTATCGCTACCTCGGCGACTGGACCGACCGCGACGGCAACAGCAACATCGAGGAAGGCCTGCTCACCAGCTACCTGAAAGCGACCGGCTACACGCCGGCGCAGATCAGCGTGGCGACCCACAAGCTGCGCACCGAGGCGGACAACCACAGCCGCGGCCTCTACGGGAACAACCAAGCTGTTTACGGCCTGCTGCGCTACGGCGTGCCGGTGAAGATCGAGGCGGGCAAAGTCACGGAGACTGTCCACCTCATCAACTGGCAGGAGCCGGAGACGAACGACTTCGCCATCGCTGAGGAAGTCACCCTGCACGGCAACCACGAGCGCCGGCCGGACCTCGTGCTGTATGTGAACGGCATCGCCGTCGGCGTACTGGAGCTGAAGAACAGCCGCGTCAGCATCGGCGACGGCATCCGCCAGTGCCTGTCCAACCAGCAGCCGGAGTTCAACGAGTGGTTCTTCAGCACGGTGCAGCTCATCTTCGCGGGCAACGACTCCGAGGGCCTGCAATACGGCAGCATCAAGACCGAGGAGAAATATTTCCTGAAATGGAAGGAGGACGAGCAGGACGACACCCGCTTCAAGCTGGACAAGTATCTGCTCAAGCTGTGCGCCAAGCAGCGGCTGATCGAGCTGATACACGACTTCGTGCTCTTCGACGGCGGCGTGAAGAAGCTGCCGCGGGCGTACCAGTATTTCGGCATCAAGGCGGCGCAGCGGCATGTGCACGAGCGCAAGGGCGGCATCATCTGGCAGACGCAGGGCAGCGGCAAGAGCATCGTCATGGTGCTGCTGGCGAAGTGGATTCTGGAGAACAAGCCCAACGCCCGTGTGGTGATCGTCACCGACCGCGACGAACTGGACAAACAAATCGAAGGCGTTTTTATCGCTGCCGGCCATCCGATCACCCGCACCAGCAGCGGACGCGACTTGATGATGCAACTTGAACAAGCCACGCCGCGATTGCTGTGCTCGCTGGTGCACAAGTTCGGCAAAAAGGGCGTAGAGGATTTCGAGCAATTCATCAAGGAACTGGAAGCCCAACCCTGTCCGACG
>CAZCGA010000152.1:0-14545 GCA_964498075.1 uncultured Binatia bacterium (SeqCode)
GGCGCCATCCAGCACCTCGCCGGCATGAAGGACTCGAAGATCATCGTCGCCATCAACAAAGACGAGGAGGCGCCAATCTTCCAGGTCGCCGACTACGGCCTGGTCGCCGATCTGTTCAAGGCCGTGCCCGAGTTGAAGGTAGAGATCGAGAAGCTGAAGCACTGAGGGCGCGCGGCCACCGCCGACCGTGCCACGGCGGCTTGAACCGCCGTCCGCATTTGTCGTAGGCTCCTTCTGCCGTCCGCAGGAGCCATGTCGGACCCGAAGCTATCGACCCCTGATTCCCAGACTACGGCGGATTCGCCGGACCAGCCGCCGCGGCGTCGCCGCAAGCTGTCGGCCATCATGATGGCCGATGTCAGCGGCTTCAGCCGCATGATGGGGAAGAACGAAGACAGCACCGTCGACCTCATCCAGGAGTTCCATCAACGCGTGCGGCGCCTGGTCGAGCAGTTCGAGGGGCGCGTCGTCGACACGGCGGGCGACTCGGTGTTCGGCGAGTTCGACAGCGTCGTGAATGCCGTCAGCTGTGCCCGCGGCATTCAGGAGGAGCAGGCGGCAATCAACGCCGGGTGCAGCGTCGAGCAGCGCATCAATACGCGCATCGGCGTCCATCTCGGCGACGTCATCGTCGAGGACTATCACGTGTACGGCGACGGCGTGAACATCGCCGCCCGTATCGAGCCCATGGCCGATGCAGGCGGCATCTGCATCTCCGACGCCGTCTACCAACAGGTCCGCAACAAGCTCGATCTACGGGTCGAAGACCTCGGTCTGCAGGCGCTGAAGAACATCGAGCACCCGATTCGCCTGTACAAGGTCGCGCCACGAGTGGCGACGCCACGCGACCCCTTGGCGCGACCGGTCACGCCCGCTACGAGCGCCGAACCGATCGACACCGGCGCGCCTGCCGGGCCCGACGACGTGATGACCACCGGCACCCTCATCCTCTTGAGCGTCGGTGCCTTCTTGGTGCTCAGCCCCCTCGTCTTGTTTTCGACCCAAGGGGTCTTCCCGACCGGTGGCGCGATTGTGCTGAGCATCGCGCTCGGCCGCATCTGGGCGCACCGATCCGGACGTGCCGGTCACTTCCTGATTGCCTTGGGAATCGGCCTCGCCTCCGGTGCGCTATGGACGAACTGGAGCCGCGTCACCAACGCCTTGTTCGTGCTCGCCGGTGTCATCCTCGCCGTGACGGGGACAGGCAGAGGACAGCGGAGATTGCACCGGCAGAGGCGGAGAGAGCGCTGAATCCCCCGGGACCTTTGCCTATCTCCGCTCAACGTTGCTAGGAGCTATTGCGATGACACCGACCGCCGCCGACATGGCCCGATACAAGGCCGCGCTGGAAGAGCACGGCTACTGTCTGGTTAATGGAGCGCTCGATCCGCAGGAGCTCACCGATCTGCGCGACACCCTGATCCGGGTCGGCGCCGAGGAGGTCGCGAACGGCACCGACTACGTCTACGACGACGGCTCGAACCAGCGCGTGTGGGTTCTGCTGAACAAGGGGCGCTGCTTTGAAGAGTTGGTGCAACACCCGGTTGCGCTCGAGCTGGTGGGCCATTTGCTCGGTCCCGGCTTCTTGCTCTCGAACGTGAACGCCAACATCACGGGTCCGGGCGGCAAGCCGATGTTTTTGCACTCCGATACGGATTACGTACCGGCGCCGTTCCCGCCCTACGCGCTGGTCACCAACGTGATGTGGTTCCTCGACGACTTCACTGACGAGAACGGCGCGACGCGAATCGTGCCGATGTCGCACCGGCTCGGGCATCCGCCCGACTACGGGCAGCGCTACGACACCGTTGCGGTCACCGGCCCACGCGGCACCGCGATGGTCTTTCACGGCGGGCTCTGGCATCAGACGGGTGCCAACCGCAGCCGCGATCAGCAGCGGCACGGCATCCTGACGTACTACTGCCGGCCGTTCCTGCGGCAGCAGGAGAACTTCTTCAAGTCGCTCGACGACACTGTGCTGGCGCGCGCCACGCCGCAGCTGCGCCAGCTGCTTGGCTACGAGATGTGGCTCGGCGGCGTCGGCGCCATCGGCGGCCTGCCGCGCGAAGGTCAGCGAGTGTAGTGGAGCAGGGAGGTGGGAAGTCCCGCCTCCCTGCCCTCTCTGTTCGGTCAGAGCGATAGCGCGCCGGTGCGAATCAGATACGCGAGCCGCTCGCGTTGCTCCGCGTCGAGCAATGCGTGGATGCGACCGAGCGCTTGGACGACGGCGTCCCGCACGCGCTCGGCGCTCTTCACCCGCAGCGCCGCACCTTCGACGGCCTTGGCGTCGTCGAACCGCTCGCCGGCAATGGCGTCGGCAAATGCCGCCACCGTCCGCCGGCCGTCGACCTCCGCCTGCGCGCGCTCGGTCTTCAGCTCGTTGAGGATGCGCGCCAGCTCACTGACCTGCGCGTCGTCGAGCTGCAGCTTGTAGGCGAGATAGCGCAGCGGCCGACGCACGCCGAAGGCCGTTCCCATGGAGTCGCCGTGATGCGTGCCGGCTTCGTAGCGCCGCTCCCAGCCGTGCAGCTCCACAGCTGGTCCGCAGCCGGCCCACGCGCGCCTCTCGGCGTGATGCCGCCCGTACTTCCACCAATAGAGCATTCCTGGATGCATGATTCCTCCTCTCGCCGGGGCAATCGCGCCCGGCGGGTTCTCTAGATGCGTGGGCACCATGCCTCACGCCAATGCGCGCAACGTAAGGCGCGCCCACGCAGGTGTCAATGAGGCAGGATACGAGGCAGACGCCTCCTTCCACTTGTCGCGCCGGAACGCTGCGAGTCGCGGGTGCAGCCTTGTGAAGCGTGGAATCCAACAACGCGCCCTCGTCCAACGCTGCACCCGTCCTGTCGCGAAGCGCCGCACCGTGCTATGAGTTCCACAATGGATCGCTCGCGAGCGTCGACACGCAAGACGACTTTGGCGGCGCTGGACGATGAGTTCGACCGCCAGTTCTGGTCGCAGCTCACTCCCGATGAACGTTTCGCGGAAACCTGGCGGCTCAGCGAGGAGCTGTGGCAGCTGAAGGGATGGGACGCGGGTGAACCCGGACTTTCGCGTTGCTCGCCTTACGCGACGCTGAGGCCCGGTTCCTAGTGGTCGGTGCCTACGCCGTATCCGTCCACGCGAACCTCGGGCCACGGGCGACCTCGACGTCTGGGTGGAGCCAACTCAGGAGAACGCCGCCCACGTGTACGAGGCGCTGCAGCGCTTCGGATCGCCGCTGCACGACCTGACGGTTGCCGACCTTGCCACTCCCGACATCGTCTTTCAGATCGGTCTTCCACCGCGCCGGATCGACATCCTCACCTCGATCACCGGTGTCACCTTTGCGGAGGCCTGGCCGGAGCGCGTGGAGGCAACCTATGGTGACGTGCGTTTCGCGGTAATCGGCCGCCGCGCGCTCATCCAAAACAAGCTGGCCCTCGGCCGTCCCAAAGACGTGCTCGACGTCGACTTGCTGCGCCGCCGAGGTTCGGTCTAGTATCCCCGCGAAGGAAGGCCACCCCATGTGCTTCGCATCGCAGATGACCGACAGGCGCAACGGAAGCGCAGACCGATTCGCCCTGGTGGTGGGATTGCTCGTTCTCACCGTCGCTGGCTGTGCCGCGCAACGCCCGGTGCTCTATCCGAACCAGCAGATCGACCGCGTCGGCAAGGCGGCAGCCGAGAGCGACGTCGACGACTGCATGCGTCGCGCGGAGCAGTATGTGTCGTCGGGTGGACGCGAGGCCGAGGTCGCGGGCGACATCGGCAAGCGGACTGCGATCGGCGCCGGCGCCGGAGCCGCGATCGGTGCGGTCGGCGGCGCGGTCCAGGGCAACGCAGGAACCGGCGCGGCCGTGGGCGCAGCAACCGGGGGCACCGCCGGCCTGGTTTCGGGAATCTTTGGAGCGTTTGAGCGTAAGGGCCCCGACCCGGTGTTTGCCAACTTCGTCGACCGCTGCCTGCGCGAGCGAGGCTACGAGCCGATCGGTTGGCGGTAGAGCGCTCGCTGCCGCAGAAGTTGCAGCGTGCCTTTGCCCGTCATGAAGTGCCTCCTATAATCCACGGATCGTTCGCTCGTACCTTGGCCTGGATGTCATCGAGGTTCGCTGGTTCTCTCGTCGGTGCGCCGGAGCCTCTCTACGGGTTCCGAGCGCTCGGCTCAAGCGTTGGACGCCTCGACCCGGATTGACAAACATCCGGCGGAGGGAATAGCAGGAACGTAGTCACACGAGAGGTGGCTATGGCTCGCTACGATACGGTGATCCGGGGCGGAATGGTCGTCGATGGCACACGCATGCCGCGACGGCGCTGCGATGTGGCGATCGCCAACGGCCGTATCGCCAAGCTGGGACACATCAAGCCCGCCGATGCCGCGCACGTGCTCGATGCCGACGGCATGATCGTCGCGCCCGGCTTCGTCGACTTGCACACGCACTACGACGCTCAGGTCTTCTGGGATCCGTACTGCACGCTGTCCGGATGGCACGGCGTGACCTCGGTGGTGATCGGCAACTGCGGCTTCGGGTTCGCGCCGGTGCGGCCGGAGGATCGCGAGCGCGCCATGCGCTCGATGACGCGCGTCGAAGCGATCCCGTACAACGCCATCAAGGCCGGCATGCCGTGGGACTGGGTGACCTATCCGGAGTTTCTCGACCGTCTCGATCGTCTGCCGAAGTCCATCAACATCCGGCCCTTCATGCCCGTCAACCCACTACTCGTATGGGTCTTGGGCCTGGACCGTGCCAAGCAGGGCGTCATGCCCACCGACGCCGAGCACGCCGAGATGCGCCGCTTGCTGCACGAGGCGATGGACCACGGCGCCGGCGGCTGGTCGGCGCAACGCCTCGAGCCGGGCAGCGGCGCCGAGGTGCAACGCGACTTCGACGGCACGCCGATGGTCAGCGACGTCATGCGCGACGAGACCTGTCTGCAGCTCGCGGCCGTACTGGCGGAGCGTAACGAGGGCTTCATCCAGATGACGCTCGCCAAAGCCGACGGCACCACCCTCGATCATCTTGAGAAACTCGCCGAGGTCGGTGGCCGTCCGATCTTGTGGAACGTGGTCCTCGCCTTCGACAACGCGCCGCACGTGCATCTGGGGCAGCTGGCGTGGCTGCGCAGCGTCCGCGCGCGCGGGTTGCCGATCTACGGGCAGGGCGTCACAACGGATGCAGGGTTCACGTTCTCCTTCGACGAGTGGAACATGTTCGATGAGATGGAGTGCTGGCGCGAGGCCACCACCGGCACCCTCGAAGAGCGGCTGCAGAAACTCTCCGACCCGGCGCGCCGACCCGCACTGCGCAGCAATCGTCCCTGGATCGCCCTCAGCTCCATCGAAGGTATCGTGGTTGCCGAGACCTTCTGCGATGAAACCAAGCCGTTCGTGAACGAGACGATCGGCGACATCGCCGAGCGGCTCGGCAAGCACCCGGTCGATACGCTGCTCGACATCGCCGTCGCCGATGGTCTCAAAGCGACGTTCTTCTCGTTGCCGGCGAACACCACTGTCGATGGCTTTCGCGACCTCATGCGCGACCCGTACGTCATACCCGGCGTCTCCGACGGCGGCGCGCATACGCGCTTCCTCACCGCCGGGCGCTACCCGACCGAGACCATCATCCGCGCCACGCGCGACACCGACATCCTGTCGCTCGAAGAGGTGCACTGGAAGCTCTCCACGTTGCCGGCATATTGCGCCGGCTTCACCGATCGCGGCACTCTTGAAGAAGGCAAAGCCGCGGACATC
The DNA here is from genome assembly GCA_964498075.1 of uncultured Binatia bacterium (SeqCode). Taxonomy (GTDB): domain Bacteria; phylum Desulfobacterota; class Binatia; order HRBIN30; family HRBIN30; genus CAZCGA01. The sequence continues at coordinate 5,735 of CAZCGA010000152.1, forward strand.
GTCGTCTACGACTTCGATCGCCTGAGCATGACCCCGGTCGAGAAGGTCCACGACTTCCCCGCCAACGAGTGGCGGCGCGTGCAACGAGCCATCGGCTACCGCTACGTGCTGGTCAACGGCGAGGTTACGATCGAGAATGACGCCGAGACCGGTCGGGCCGCCGGACGGCTGCTGCGCGAGCGGCCGAGCGCCGCTCGATCGAGCTGACGACCACCCGTTCATTCCCGCTCTGACAGCGGCTCGACCGTTCAGAACGGTTGCCGTCCGGCCGTCTCTCCACAATACTCTAGGCATGTCTCAAGCGAGGCCCAATACCCATCAGAAGGCGCTGCAGCTGAACCTGGACACAGGGAAGTATGGAACCTTCGCGGAGATCGGCGCGGGGCAGGAGGTGGCGCACTGGTTCTTTCACGTCGGACGCGCCGCCGGCACCGTGGCCAAGACGATCTCGGCGTACGACATGGCGGTGAGCGACGCGATCTATGGGCGCAGCGATCGCTACGTCAGCCGCCGGCGTTTGGAGTCGATGTTGGCGTACGAGTTCGACTTGCTGCTGCAGCGGCTGAGCGAGACGCGCGGGGACACCAGCACCTTCTTCGTGTTCGCCGATACGGTCGCGACGCGCAGCCAGCACCGCAGTGACGGCGGCAACGGCTGGATGGGCGTGCGGCTGCAAACGCAACCCCGTGGCGAGCCGTCCGAGATCATCATCCACGTCGCCATGCAGGACAACGAACCGTTGCATCAGCAGGAAGCGTTGGGGGTCATCGGGGTCAACTTGATCTACGGGGCGTTCTTCTACCATGCCGAGCCCGCTACCTTGATGGCGTCGCTGCTGGATGACCTGACGCGCGCGCGCATCGAAGTGGACATGATCAAGTTTTCCGGACCCGCGTTCGCCGGAGTCGACAACCGGCTGATGAGCCTGCAGCTCGTCGAACAGGGCTTCACCGACGCGGCGCTGTTCACTGCTGACGGCGAGGTCGTGCAACCTTCGGAGGTGCTGTACCGACGACCGATCCTGGTCGAGCGCGGCCGCTTCCGGCCGATCACCAACCTCACGCTCGACATGCTGGAGCGCGCCCAGGAGCAGTTCCTCCAGGAGCCGGATCTCCAAGGTGAGGAGCCCGTCGTGCTCCTGGAGATGACCTTGCACAATCTCGCGTCCGAGAGCGGCATCGATCATCAGGACTTCCTCGCCCGCGTCGACACGCTGCGGGCGCTGGGCAAGACCGTCCTGATCTCGAACTACGGGCGCTACTTCCGCCTCGTCGAGTACCTGTCCCGCTACACGCAGAAGCCGATCGGCATTGCGTTGGGGATTCCGAGTCTCAGGGATGTCGCGGACGACAAGTACTACGACGATCTGCAAGGCGGCGTCCTCGAATCCGCCGGACGGTTGTTCAAGCAGAACGTGCGACTCTACGTCTATCCCCAGCTCGATCCCGATTCAGGGAAGGTCGTCACCGTCGATGCGCTCCAGATCGCACCGCACTTGCGCCACCTGGTGGCGTACCTCCTGGAGAATCGTTTTCTCACGCCCATCTGCAACTACAATCCCAACTATCTTTCCATCCTTTCACCGTACGTCCTCGCCGGCATTCAGTCGGGCGATCCATCCTGGGAGCGCTTGGTGCCAGCCCCGATCGTTGCCGCGATCAAGCAGGAGCGCTTGTTCGGCTGGCAGCCGGCAGCGGCGCGTTGAAGGGTGCGTGGCCTTTTCCACTGATCCGGAGTAAAGACCGCGGCCATGGACTATCAACGACTGGGACACGGCGGGCTCAAGGTGTCGCGGCTCTGCCTCGGCACGATGATGTTCGGCCGGTGGGGGAACACCGACCACGACGACTGCGTGCGTATCGTTCACCGCGCGCTCGACGAAGGGATCAACTGCATCGACACGGCCAACCGCTACTGCTGGGGCGAGTCGGAAGAGATCGTCGGCAAGGCGTTGCGCGGACGGCGCGACTCGGTGGTCGTTGCCACCAAGGTCTTCATGCCCGGACCTGGCGGCGCGATCGATCGCGGCACCTCGCGCCGCCACGTCTTCCTCCAGGTCGAGGAGAGTCTGCGCCGGCTCGGCACCGACTGGATCGACCTCTACCAGCTGCATCGGAATGACCGCGACACACCGCTGGAGGAAACCCTCGGCGCACTCACCGACCTGGTCCGCCAAGGCAAGGTGCGCTACCTCGGTGTCTCCACCGGACATGCGTCCGACCCCGTCGATCTTCAGTTCAGCGGCTGGCGCATGGTCGAGTCGTTGTGGCTGAGCGAACGGCACGGCTTCGAACGCTTCATCTCCACGCAGCCGCCCTACTCGGTCTTCTCGCGCGACGCCGAACGCGACGTCTTCCCCGTGTGCGAGCGCTTCGGCTTCGGCGCCATCGTCTGGAGCCCGCTCGAAGGCGGCTGGCTCGCCGGACGCTACCGCCGCGGCCAGGCACTGCCGGCTGACTCGCGCGCCACGAACGAGACCGAGTTCGGCATGTTCGTACGCGACAACTTCGATCTCAACAGCCCCCGCGGCCAGCGCCGCCTGGAGGTCATCGAGGAGCTGGTCGGGATGGCGCAACAGCTCAACGCCTCGCTGGCCGCCTACGCCACCGCCTGGACCTTGCGGCACCCCGCCGTCACGGCGGCGATCATCGGCCCGCGTGTCATGCGTCATCTCGAGGACGGACTCGCGTCGCTGAACGTCCGCATTCCCGACGAGCATCTGGCGCGCATCGACGCGTTGGTGGCACCGGGAACGCGTTCCTGAGTCGGACAGAGCTATCGTGGAGGATGCCGATATGTGGATGAAAGAGCGCAAGCCGAGAATGCCCTCGGGTGAAGAAGCCTTGCCCGGGCGCCCGGAGCGCATGCCCGTGGCCGCGCGGCACGCTGTACTTGCGACCCCGATGGAGCCGCCCTTTCCTGGAAAGGAGATGGCGCTCTTCGGCATGGGATGTTTCTGGGGTGCGGAGCGCAAGTTCTGGCAGGCGCACGGCGCCTACACGACCGCAGTGGGCTACGCCGGCGGCTCAACGCCCAACCCGACCTACGACGAGGTGTGCAGCGGCCTCACCGGGCACAACGAAGTGGTGCGCGTCGTGTTCGATCCGCAGCTGGTGAGGTATGAGATGCTGCTCAAGCTGTTCTGGGAAGACCACGACCCGACGCAGGGTATGCGGCAAGGCAACGACGTGGGTACGCAGTATCGCTCCGGCATCTACTACTACAACGAGTCGCAGCGGCGCGCCGCCGAGGCGTCACGCGAGGCGTACCAAGAGCGGCTCAGCGCCGCGGGCTATGATCCGATCACCACCGAGATCATCGCGGCACCGGAGTTCTACTACGCCGAGGACTACCACCAGCAGTACCTCGCCAAGAACCCCGGCGGCTACTGCGGCCTCGGCGGCACCGGCGTGACCTGCCCGATTGGTCTCGTCACGTTCCGCGGAGAAGACGACGCCGCCACCGATGAACACCGATGAGGGAACGTCCACATGTCGGGCAGTGGCTCAGCGCATCTCCGGCGGGGTCTGCTGCAACACCACCTGCTCCGCGGCGAGCGCCACGATCGAGCGCGGACCCAGGCGCAGCGAGTTGGCGCGGAGCCAGTTGAACCAGCCGGAGATGACCGACGGCTGCTGCCCCAGCGCGTCGAAGGCGACGGCCACGACGTTCGCCGCGGGCTCTCCAACTTCCCGGGTTTCGCCCGCCACCTCGCGGAACTCGGACTCGGTCGGTCCGGGCTCGAGCACCAGCACGTCCACGCCGGTGCCCCGCAGCTCCGCCCAGAGTGCCTCGCCGAAGAAGAGGTCGAACGCCTTGCTCGCCGCGTAGAGGGCGTGGCGCGGCAGCGGCTGCCGCCCGGCGATCGAGCCGCTGATGATCATGGCGCCGCGGCCGCGCGCCCGCATCCCCGGCACGAGCCGGCTCGCCAGCACCACCGGCGCGACGCAGTTCACCAGCACCATGTCCCGCAAGCGTCCCGGGTCTTGCTTGTCGAAGCGACCGGCGTAGCCGAACCCGGCGTTGTTGATGAACACGTCGATCTGCAGATCTTTGATGGCGTCGAGCAGGCGGTCCGCGCCTGCCGGATCGGTGAGATCCGCCGCCACGACCCGCGTCGACGCGCGGTACTGCTGCTCGAGCTCGGTAGCCAGCACCCGCAAGCGGTCTTCGCGCCGCGCAGTGAGCACGCACGACAGCCCTTCCTTCGCCAGCGCGCGGGCGAACTCGGCACCAATCCCGGCGGATGCGCCGGTCACCAATGCCCACTCGCCGTAGCGCTCGCGCAGCGAGGCACGCTTCCGCCCGAACCGATCTTGCGCCTGCCACAAGGCCAGCGTGATAGCAGCTAAGGGGACGACCGACGCGAGCCCCGCAAGCCAGCCGCGGAAGCCGCCGACGTAAGCGACGTTCCAGATGAACATACCGACGGCAACCTCCGCCGCGTACAGCGCCGCCCACGGCCACATCCAGGCGCGCATGCGCCAGAAGCCATACGCACCGGCGGCATAGATGGCCCAGTGCACCGGCTCCGTCAGCTTTGCCCACCACCCGTGCAAGAGGAATCCGAACCACGCCTCCGCGTCGTGCGCCACCGGCTTCACAAACAAGTCCCACGGCATGTGCACGATCGCCATGTACATGCAGAAGAGCATCAACAGATTCATCCACCACGGCCGCTGCGCGAGCCGCTCACGCCACCATTGAGACATGGGACCTCCTACGTTGAGTGGACGCACCCTTACCATTCGCAAGCCGACCCTCCAAGCCGGTCGGAGGGCGCTCTAGAGCGACCTTCGAGGTCTCCGGGCTTCCGCCCGCGTGGACCGTTGGCGATTTTTCGCGTATCCTTCGTCCGTTCATGACACGCCCGCTTCTAAAACGCATCGTGACTGATCCGAAGATCATGCTCGGGAAGCCGGTGATCCGCGGCACGCGGATCACGGTAGAGGTGATCCTCGAAAAGCTCGCTGCGGACATCCCGATTGAGGAGGTCCTCGCGGACTATCCTCGACTCAGCCGCGCCGACATTCTCGCCGCAATTGCCTATGCGCGCGCGGCAATCGGCACTGAGGAGATCATTCCCCGCACGGCCTCGCGGGAATGAAGTTTCTCGGCGACGAAAGCCTCGAAGCACCGATCGTCGACCGGCTCCGTGATGAGGGATACGACGTCACCTACATCTCGGAAACGCAACCCGGCGCGAGCGATCCCGCTGTTCTCCGAAAAGCGGCCCGCGAATCGCGCATTCTGATTACCAACGACAAGGACTTCGCGGAGCTGACCTTTCTGCGGCGTCAGGCCTCCGCCGGCATCGTCTTGTTGAGACTGCCAAGATTTCGATCGGCGACCAAGGCCGCGCGACTTCTGGAGGTCATTCGCGGGCAAGGCACGCAGCTGCGGCGCGTCATGATGGTCGTGGAGGAACACGCGGCCCGCCGCCGTCCCTTCCCGCGTCGCAGCTAGTGCCGTCGCTACCCTGTCCGGTAACGATGGCGACCTTACCGGCAAAAACATAAGGATTATTGTCCTGCGTAATGCCAGACCATCGTGCGCTCGTGCGGTATGTTGACATGGTTGCTCGGAGCGTGGGATAAGGACGCGCTGACCTCACCGAGCGCGGTTCACGCCCCGCTACGGCGGGCGAAGGGGTAAGTTCGAGTGCACGAGGTAGTTCGCGAGTCGTACAAGAAACGCCACGCCAGGGCGCAGTCTCGTGTCAGCTCCAAGTTCCCTGATGACCCGACCATCCGGGTCGAGCTGGCGGAGAGTTTCCGCCAAGACCTCGGCCAGCACCGACGGGCGGCGGTCGCCAAGAAGGTTCTGTCGCCCGGTGGGGAAAGGGTCCTCCACCGGACCTCCATCTCCCGGTACATCAAGGGGACGGTTTCGCCGACGCTCGGTGTGGCGAGGCGGCTGGCGGCCGCCGCCGGCCGGCCCTTGGCTGAGGCCGTCGCTGGGTACAGCGCGCGCTACGGGAAGTCTACCGAGCGCTGGACCAAGGAGATGTTCTACGCCCGCCCGTTCCGGACTCGGGTATTCGCGTTCCTTGAGATGTTCGGCAACGTCCTCCCGCACGTCCATTTCGGATTCCCGACGGACGCGGAGCGCCGCTGCCGTCGGGTGGTGAACCCGAAACGCGACCGCATGGGTTGGGGCTACTTCGAGATCGCCTGTGATGAGCCGCTCACGGAGAGCGTGCCGTTTGACTTCATCGTCTCCTACCAGTTGTTCGAGAAGCCGCCAGTGTTCATCGACTACGGGAAGATCACCGTTACAGCAGAGGAAGTTCGCGGGGAAGAGATGTGGACGCGACGCGCCCAGAAGGAACGGCTCGGGACCCCGAACCCGCGGTTGTGTGTCCAAACGTGGCTCGACGGCAAGGCCGTCGACTTCGTCCTCCGTTCGAGCCGACCATTCACCCTCGGGCCGGTGCTTGCAGCCGACGAGTTGCCAGCCGGGCCACTTACGGTCGTGCGATTCGAGCCGGGAGGTATCCATCGCCATGCCGCACCGGGAGGCGCAGGGTGTGCAGAAGGTGCGGGTTGAGCGCGGCATTCCTGCACGTGAAAGACGGGGTCAGCGATTGTGGCCGCGCACCGAGATGGATTATGTACCCCTTACCCTTGGTGAAGCGTAACGGGGGAGCGTGAGCGAAGATGAAGCAGTCCTTTCTTGCATTGGCTCTGAGGACCGTCGCAGCCAGCGCCGCAACCTTCGTGTTCGCCGGTATGCTCCTTGCCCCCTCCCTTGAGGGCCAAGAACTTCCCTCGCCAGTCGCAAGCCCTGCAATCATCACCGCAGGCGTGCCCATCTTCGTGACGTTCACGGCCGCGCTCACCGATCCCAACATCAGGCTGCCGAAGCTCCAGCTTTGGGATCCGGCGAAAGGGAGGTGGCGGCCGGTTGGAGCGCCCCGCGACAATGGGAGGTTTGGAGACGCCAGTAAGGGCGACCGGACCTTCTCTCTGCAGACCCAGCTGCTCGCCTCAGGTGGTGTCACGCAGCTTGGCCTACCGAGAAAACGGAGGCTCAAGATCAAAGGCGTGGTGCCAACACCGATTCAGCTGCGACTGATCGGAAGGAAGAAGGGGCAGCGTGGGCTGCTCACCTCGCCAACTATGCGTGTCGACGTGCTTACCGTGAGCGTTTCGTGGGCTGTTGCAGCCGCTGGCGGAATTAGGGTTGATCCTGTGGTCGCCTCCCCGGAACCGGGCGTGACGTTCGTCGACGTTCCAATATCGACAGGCGGCGAGTTACCGCTGAACACATTCGGGATGATCGTACAGGCGAACCCGCAGCAACTCAGCCTGCAGGACTGGTTCGCGCAATATGTCGATGAAGGAGGCCTCATCGCGGCCGCCGGCAGCTTCGCAGGAAGGAGCTTCGCAGATGGCAGGGAGGTACTGGTATTCGCCGCCCCCTTACCGGACGGTTACGATGGCCCGCCGCCCGCATATGCCTATGTGATGTCGCCGGCCCGCGGAAGCATCGCCGCAGTCTCGCTATCGCAAGACAACGACCTCTACCGTCTGGGGTATCCAACGAGCAACGCGCAGCAGACCCTCCTGGATACAATCTTGGAAAGAATGACGATCGAGGAATGACCAGAGCTGGGCGACGGATGATGCAGGTACGAACCACCGCTTGTGTGATTGTGCTGTGCGCGGGACTGCTGCAGTTGGCCCCGACTGCAGCTGTAGCCGCCACAGGCGCATGCTCCGCGACACCTCCTTGCCTGGAGGTCCTGGCTACCTACCGCGAGGAGCCTGCCTTCTCGAATAGCCCGAGCCACCCGCTCAGCTGCACCGACACATATGGCACCTGGGGTTATGAATTCCAGTGCGTGGAATACGTCCGGCGGTTCTACGATCTGGTCCTGGACGTAGATACCTCGGGCGCCGAATGGAGAGGCAACGGTTACCAGTATTATGACACGGCGGCTCGGAGAGGGCTTTCGAGATTCCCTAACGGGAAGACAACCGTCTCACCACAACCCGATGACATCATCGTGTTCGACAGAAACACATCGAAGTCGATGGGCTATTGGTACGGCCATGTGGCAATCGTAACTGCGGTCGGACCGTCGAGCGTTTCGCTCATCGAGCAAAACTGGTCTCCCTGCGGCACAGCGGAGGTGGCGCTTACCCAAAATAGCGAAGGCTACTGGTTCATTCCGCCGCGGAGCGGCCTCCCCGTCTTAGGTTGGTTGAGACTCCCTAACAGCCAGGTCATCGATCCGCAGGTCACTGTTGCACCTTCTTCGGGGGTACAGGGGAAGAGTTTCACGCAATCGGGCGCTGGCTTTACGCCCAGCGGCGAAGTGACCCTGCACTTCCGGAAACCGGACGGGAGGGAGTATCCGGCGTTGCTCAAGACCGTCGATGCCAGCGGCAAGTACTCCAACACCTACATCAGCTCGTCCGCTAACCAGCTGGGGACGTACTATCACTGGGCAGTGGATAATTCGACCCAGAAGAAGAGCAACACGATCCCCTTCCAGATCAGCCGACTGATCAAGCTGCAAGTAAGACCCTACGATCTGGGCACGATCGGCGGGACCTACAGCGCGGCCACCGCGGTCAGCAACGGCCAGGTCGTGGGCCAGTCAAGCACCCCCGGCCCGATGCACGCCTTCAGCTGGACGCAGGTAGGCGGGATGGTAGACCTAGGCACACTCGGCGGGCCGTTAAGCACAGCCTTCGCGGTCAGCAACGGCCAGGTCGTGGGCGAGTCAAGCACCCCCGGCGATGCCCCGTCCCACGCCTTCAGCTGGACGCAGGCCGGCGGGATGGTAGACCTGGGCACACT
>CAZCGA010000153.1:0-14419 GCA_964498075.1 uncultured Binatia bacterium (SeqCode)
GTCGCATAGCCGTGGAACTCCAGCGCGGGCGACCGCGCGACCACGCCGGGCCAGCCGTCCTTCCACGGCAGAAGGAAGGCCCCCAGCCGGTCGTAGGGGAATGCCACGTCGTTCCCTGCGCGGTCGAGGGGCAGCACCCGCGTGCTGCGGCCGATCAGCAACAGCATCGGGAACCATTGCACGAACAGGACGACGTACCACGGGTCGCCCTCTTCCGGCTTGGCGGCGATCTTCACGCCCTTGTCGCGCAGCAACTTGACGAGGTCGGGATCTTCGGGCGCGTAGGTCTTGAAGCGCTCGCCGTTGTGGTACTTGCCGCGGATGTTCCGGCCTTGGATCGTGACCTCGGTCACGTCGCCCTTCTCCGCGGCCACGACGAAATCACTGAAGATGATCTCTGGTTCCTTGGTCTGCTGCTTGTTGAACAGGTTGAAGAGCAGGAGGAACATCAACCCCAGAACCAGCCACAGAGCGACGTTTCGCGAGAATTGATTCACCATGCCATCAACCGACGAAAAAGCCTTTCCATACCGCGAATCGCAGACACCGTAACACACGCACTATGGAGCGGCAATGCCCGCATTCCGCGCCAGCACGCGCACCGCGGCGCGCGTCGACGGCGTGATCAGCGCACCGTCACTGCGCACCACGCCGGGGACCCAGAGGATCTGCCCGTTGGACTCCACCACCGGATAGGAGCGGCGCGCCGTCAGCGCCAACTTGTGGTCGACGAAGACATCTTGCAGCTTCCGCCTCCCCTGCAGGCCAAGGGGGCGGACGCGATCGCCGGGCCGCGGCGTGCGCACCAGCAGCGGTCCGGCCAACCTCTCTGCATCGGCAAGTAACTCGAAAGGGCTCGTCGGCAGGGCGCCCCGGGCCTCCTCCGCGCCGACGATCTCGGCGGAGATCTGCCACCCCGTGGAAAGGCACAGCATCAAACCGGGCGTCAGCACTCGCGCCGGCTCGGGTGCGGCCGTCGTCTCCATTTGGCAGAGTCGTAGCCGGTCGTATTCTCGCACCACAAGTTGGCCGCCAGGCAACCGCACCTGCCCGTTCGGCCGCGCCCCGAAGGCGACATCAATGATCGCGGACACATGCTTGGCCGTCAGACGGCGCAGGTCGCCGCGCCGTGCGCGCAACCAGGCCCGCAGCACGCGCGCTTGCAGCGCCGGCGGCGCATTCAGAAGCGTCGCCACGGCCAAGGATCCATCACCGGAATCGGCTGGGCCGAGAATCGCCTGCACGCGGTCGTCGAGCCATGCCCCTTCCTCGGTGAGCAGCTTGGCCGCTGACGCCAAGTTGTGCTTCACCGCGGGGTTGATTCCTTCGAGCAACGGAATGACCTCGTGCCGTACGCGGTTCCGCAGGAAGCGCCGCTCTTGATTGCTGCTGTCTTCGCAAAACCGCAGTCCGGACGTCTGAAGAAAGGCCAGCACCTGCTGCCGCGAACACTCGATCATCGGACGAAGGACACGTCCGTCGCGGATCGGATGGATTCCCTTGAGACCGTCCCAACCCGCGCCGCGCAGCAAGCGCATCAGCACCGTCTCGGCCTGATCATCCAGGGTGTGACCCGTGGCGATCTTCGTACATCCCCGAGCGGTCGCGACGCGCGTCAGAAACGCGTAGCGCTGCGCCCGCGCCCGCGCCTCCAGGTTTGGCCCGGGCGGCAGCGTCTCGCAGCTCTCCACGTGGCACGGCACGGCCAGGCTCAGCGCCACCGCTTCCGCGTACGCTTGGTCGCGCTGCGATTCCTCACCGCGCAGCCGATGGTTCAGGTGCGCCGCTTCCAACGTGACGCCGTACTCGTCACCGAGTGCGACCAGCGCGCCAAGCAGCGCCACCGAGTCCGCACCGCCGGAGAGCGCGACCAACACCCGATCTCCCGGTGCGAGCATCTGGTAGTGCGCGACCGTCTGTCGAATCTGTTGCAGAAGACCTGGAGACCGCGTGCGTTGCACAGCAACGGTGAGTTTGACATCATCCCGCCGGCAATACAAATGTTTGGCTTTCATCGGTCAGCAGTCTGCCTCCAGCAGTCGATTCGCCAGCTGCGTCGGCTGCTCGCCGTCCTTCTGATCCTCCATCTCTTGCCCCACAGCGCACCGGCGCAGGCGCCGCCCGCCACCGGCGATGGCGCTCCGGCACCGCAACCTGAGGAGCTCGACGGGGCGCGCCGCGCGCACCAGGAGATCGTCAGCACCCTGCAGGATGTGCAACGGAAGTACGGGAGCGACGCCGTGATGATGCAAGGCCACCTGTTGGGTCACGCGATCCGCAACGGCTCGATTCTGGAGGCGGCCATTTCCATTCCCGGCTTCGAAGAGCGCGACGGCAAGCGCTTCCTGGCTTTCAAGCTCGACACCGGCATCATCTATAACGACCGCGACCTGCTGCCACCCGCTCGCGCAGGACGGGCATGGACCGACATCGTCGAGGCCACGCTGCGCAAGTTCCGCACGCTGTCGCTGCCCGGCGACGGCATCGCGCTCGTCCTCGGCTACGCCCACAAGGCGTATGGCGACGAAGCCGACCTGCGGGCGCATCTGGGCGACAGCCACGGCGAGGCCGAAGCCGCCGCCTTTTATCTCCTGCTGTCCGACGTCACCGAGCTGATGGCCGAGCACATCACCGGGCAGCAGCTCGTCGACCGAGCTACCATCCTGGTCGACGGCACACCGACCCATATCGATCTGCCGGTGCCGGTACCGTCCCCTACTGAGATGTCGAGTCATTGATTCGTTCCTGTACCTATGTATTGATGCAATGACTCGGTCAGGAAATGACTGGATGAGCTCATCCGCATCTCGGGCGACGACTCAGATTCTGGCGACGGTCCGCCGCTACTGGGGCTTCAATAGCCTGCGGCCGCTGCAGGAAGAAGCGATTCGCGCCGGCCTGGAGCATCACGACTCGCTCGTGGTCATGCCCACCGGCGGCGGCAAGTCGCTGTGTTATCAAGTGCCCGCCGAGCTGGCGCAGCGCACCGACATTGTCGTCTCACCGCTAATCTCGCTGATGAAGGACCAGGTCGACGGGCTGCGTGAGTGCGGCTATCCCGCGACCGCGCTGTACAGCGGGATGTCGGCCACGGCGCTGCGCGACGCGGAGGCTGGCATGGCGGCCGGCAGGCACCGGCTGGTGTTCGTGGCGCCGGAACGGCTGCTGACACCGCGATTCCTGCAGCTGATCGAGCGGCTGCAGGTTCGTGCCTTTGCCATCGATGAAGCCCACTGCATCAGTCACTGGGGTCACGACTTCCGTCCGGAGTATCGCCGGCTCGCCGAGCTGAAGGAGCGCTTCCCCAACGCCAGCGTGCACGCCTATACGGCGACGGCGACGGAGCGCGTGCGCGCCGACATCGCCGCGCAGTTGCGTCTCAAGGACCCCCTTCTGCTCGTCGGCACTTTCGACCGGCCGAACCTGGTGTACCGCGTCGTGCCGCGCGTCGACGTCCAGGCGCAGGTGCGCGACGTGATCCACCGACACGCCGGCCAGGCGGCGATCGTCTACTGCATCAGCCGGAAGGACGCGGAAGCCATGGCCGAGGCATTGCGCAGCAGCGGCGTCCGCGCCTCCCACTACCATGCCGGCATGGAGGCGGAGGAACGACGCAAGACGCAGGACGCCTTTGCCGCCGAGCAGCTCGACGTGGTGGCGGCGACGGTAGCCTTCGGCATGGGGATCGACCGCAGCGACGTGCGCTGCGTCGTGCACGCCGCGATGCCCAAGTCCATCGAGCACTATCAGCAGGAGACCGGCCGCGCCGGCCGCGACAGTCTGGAGGCGGAATGCGTCCTGTTCTACTCGGCGGCCGATGTGATTCGCTGGGAATCGCTCATCGAGAAGAGCGCCGCAGAGGCCAACGCGCCGGCGGAGGTCAGCGCCGCGGCGCGGCAGCTCCTGGAGCACATGCGCCGCTTCTGTACCGGTTCGCAGTGCCGGCATCGACGGCTGTCGGAGTACTTCGGTCAGGCGTACGCCAATCCGAATTGCGGCGCCTGTGACGTCTGCCTCAATGAAGTCGAGGGCGTCGCCGACGCCACCGTCACGGCGCAAAAGATCCTGTCGTGCGTCGCGCGCGCCGGCGAGCGCTTCGGCGCCGAGCACGTCATCGACGTCCTGCTCGGCGCCAACACCGAGCGCGTGCGCCGCTGGCAGCACGAGCAGCTGAGCACCTACGGCCTGCTGAAGGGCACCAACCGCAAATCGTTGACCAACATGGTCTACCAGCTCATCGACGATGGGCTGTTGGAACGCACCGCAGACGAGCGGCCGGTCCTGCGGCTCAACGACGCCTCGTGGACCGTCCTGCGCGGACAGCGGACAGTGCAGCTGCTGCAGCCAAAGGCCGTCGTGACGCAGGCCCGCATCGACGAAGAGTCGTGGGAGGGCGTTGATCGCGGCTTGTTCGAGAGCTTGCGCACGCTGCGGCGGCAGGTGGCCGAGGAGCGCAGCGTGCCGTCGTACGTCGTGTTCGGCGACGCGACGCTGCGCGACATGGCGCGAGCCCGACCGGGATCACCGCGGACGTTCCTCAACGTCCGTGGCATTGGTGATCGCAAGCTGGCGGATCTGGGGCAACGCTTCCTCGAACACCTTGCGGCGTACTGCAGTGAGCATCAGCTGCAACTGGATGCGGCCGCCGGCAATCGCCCCCGCCGCGATCGACAGCCCAACCGCAGCGAGGCGCGCAAGGCAGCCTTCGAGATGTTCGCCAAGGGGAGTACGGTGGACCAGGTCACCGCAGCCACGGGCCGTGCGTTGGGGACGACGTGGGGATATCTCGCGGAGTTCGTCGAGACGCAGCATCCGGCGCGGCTCGATGCGTGGATCGATCCGAAGACCTACCGTGCGGTGGCCGAGGCGGTGAAGGATGTCGGGACCGGTTACCTCAAGCCGCTCTTCGAACACCTTGGGGGCACGGTGCCGTACGAGCACATCCGGCTGGTCGTGGCGCACCTGCAGGCGGGCAGCGCCGCGCGGTAGGGCGCACTCCGCTGCGACGCCCGACGCATGTCACTTGTCATCGCGCGCGTGGGCTGATTCGAGCTCCCCTTGTCGCGGTGTGTGGTGGTGTCGCCGATGTGTCCGCGTGGGCGTTGGGGTGGCGGTCGCTGGCGGTGCGGGCTGCAAGGTTCCGGTTGCCGTCGCCGTGGGAGTCTTGGTCGCAGTGCGGGTGGGCTTGCCCGTCCCGGTCGGCGTCGTCGTGGCCGCCTGAGTTCGGCTGGCCGTCGCGCTCGGTGTTGTCGTTGGACGCTCCGTGGCTGTGGCGACCGGCGTCTCCGTCACCGTCGACGATGGTGTCGCTGTCACAGTCTCCGTAGGGGTCGGGAGTTGAGTCTGCGTCGCGGTAACGGTGTCGGTGGGCATGACTGTGGGGCTGTACGTCGGCGTGTCGGTCGGCGTTGGCGTGAGCGTCGAGACCTCGCTGGGCGTCGTCGTCGCGCTCTCGGTTGGTGTCGAGCTGGGCAGCTCCGTCGCCGTCGCGGAGGCTGTCGGCACCTCAGTGTCCGTCGGGGTCGCCGTGGGACTGCACGTCTGAGTGGTAGTGGCCGTGTCGGTAGGGGGTGGCGTCGGTGTAGCTGATGGGCTCGCGGTCTCTGTCGGTGTCGGCGAGAGAGTAGGTGTTGCGGTTTGCGTGGCCGTCTCGGTATCAGTCGCCGTCGGGGTCCATGTCTCGGTCGGCACCACCGTCTCGGTATCCGTCGGAGTAGGAACAACGGTGGCTGTGTCAGTCGGTGTCGCCGTCGGCGTGTCGGTGCAGGTCGGCGTCGCTGTTTCGGTAACCGTGGATGTTGCGGTATCGGTCGGCACCTGCGTTGGAGTAGACGTCGCAGTGGAGGTTGGCAGAGGGGTGCTGGTCGGGGTGAGTGTCGCGGTGGCGCTCGGGGTCGATGTCGGCGTTCCCCCGCATGGGTTGAGGGGCGCAGCACTGTTGCGGGGGTTCGGCGTAGCCGCGGCAAAGTCGGCCGCGTTGTCGTCCGTCTCGGTGCATCCGTTGGTGCCCCTGAGCGCGGCTGTCGTGTTGCTGAGAGTGGCGGCCGGCGCTGTGCCCTCGAAACAATTCGCGCCGCCGTAGCCGACGAAGTCGACCAGGCTCGAACTGGACGGACACGCCCCGCTCAGTACCGTGGAGCTGGTGACCAGCGCCACCTTCCCGGCGGTCGCACTCATGGCCACACTGCCGGTGGCGTCCGGCGCCGGCAGTGAAGTGGTCCCTCCTCCGCCTGCGGCCTCTTGCACGAGATAGTATCCCCCAGGCGCGATTGAACCGGACAGCGTCGTGGCCTGCCACGTCGAGGCGGTGGCCGCCGCATACTGGACCGACCAGCCGGTCACATCGATTGTACTGCTTCCCAGATTGAAGAGCTCGATGAAGTCGTTGCGCCACGTCGTGCCGGCGTTGCCGCCCCCGCCGTAGACCTGACTGATCACGATGCTCGTCGAAGCACCAGCGGCGGGCACCGCAAGGTAGAGCATCGTCGCCAAGACCGTGCGCACGAAAGGGGATGTCGCTTCGAGTACGCTTCGCCGCATTGTGCACCTCCGGGCCCTTCCCCGCGTCGCGAGAAAAGGCTGCAATAGAACCAGATGTGCAGCCTCTTATCGTACTCTACTATAGTATGTCAAGTAGCATCATTGACAATAATTATATCAATGACGCACAACGGCTGGGTTCGTTCACACCCGCGCTCATTCGCGCGTTGCGGCTGTCTCCGCTTCGTCAGCCGGCCGCTTCGATGCGCACCGGAATCCCGTTGAGGATGGCGTTTCCCGACAGCGGATCAATCGCCAGCTCATCGGCGAGCACGTTGCTATTCACCCCCGGCTGCGCGGCCGCGACTCGGAGCTGAGTGTCCGGCAGGTCGTGACCCCAGCCGTGCGGCAGGCTCACCACGCCCGGCATGATGGCGTCGGTGATCTCGACCGGCGCCACCACGGCCCCCGCACGCGACGCAACCCGCGCGAGCGCGCCCTCGGTGAGCCCGAGGCGCGTGGCATCTTCCGGATGCACCTGCAGCGTGCAGCGCGGCCGGCCACCGGCCAGCACCGGGAGATTGTGCAGCCACGAGTTGTTCGAGCGCAGGTGCCGCCGGCCGATGAGTCGCAGCCCGCCGTTGCCTGGTGCCGCCTCGACCGAACGGCGCAGCCGCTCGACATCGACCAGCACTGCTGGCGGCGCGAGCTCGATTTTCCCCGACGGCGTGCGCAGCACCGCCGGAATACGCGCTTGCAGCGGACCGAGGTCGATGCCATGCGGGACGGCCTCCAACGTGGCAAGGCTAACCCCGTCAGGCTTCGCCCCGAAGCCGTCACCGTACGGACCCGAGCGCAGCGCGAAGTCGAGCACGCGCTCCGGGCCGCGCCGCGGTGCCAGCGCCGCCATGATCTCTGCCGTATCTCGCCCATAGACGGACGAGTGTGGATCGCCGATGGCCCGCTGCACCTGTGTGGACGTTACGAAGTCGTCGAGCATCGCCAGGTCGGCGCGCGCGCCTTGGCCGGAGAGGATGCCCGTGAGGCGCAGGAGGGTCTCCCACTCCTGCGGCCGGTCAGCCGGCCGCGCGAACACTGGGGGCGAGTAGCGGGCCGCGTTGCGGCAAGCGAACTGCGGGAAGATGACGTCGTAGTGGCTCTCCTCCAGCGGCGAGAGGCCGGGCAGGATGACGTCGGCGTGCCGTGTCGTCTCGTTGAGGTAAATGTCAAGGCTCACCATGAGCTCGAGCGACGCCAGTGCCCGGTCGAGGCGCGCGCTGTTGGGGGTGCTCAACACCGGGTTGCCCGCGATGGTGATCAGCGCACGAACCTGGCCGGTGCCCGGCGTCTCGATCTCCTCAGCCATGCAGGCCACGGGTAACTCGCCTTGCACCTCGGGAGCGCCGCGCACGCGGCTGCGCCGGCGCCCGGTACGCACGCCGCGCCCGACGCCCGGCGCACCGTAGGTGTTGGCCGCGAACGCCGGCGCGTGCGGAAACATGGCGCCGCCGGGCTGGTCGAGATTGCCGGTGAGCACGTTGCACACGTCGACGAGCCAGCTCGCCAGCGTCCCGAACTCTTGCGTGCAGGTGCCGATACGCCCGTACACCGCGGCACGGTTCGCCGTCGCGAGATCGTGCGCCAGCTGGCGGATCGCCGCGGCGGGGATGCCGCACGCCGGCGCCACCGCTTCCGGCGTGAACGCTGCCGCCGCGGCGCTCACCTCGCTCACGCCGTTGGTGTGTTCAGCGAGATGGCCGAGCTTGACGAGCCCATCGGCGAACAGCGTGTGAACGATCGCCATCAACAGGTGGGCGTCGGTGCCGGGGCGGATGAACAGATGCCGGTCAGCGGCCTCGGCAGTACGGCTGCGCCGCGGATCAATCACCACGCAGCGCCCGCCGCGCGCCTGCAGGGCACGCAGACGACCGGGGAAGTCGGGAACCGTCCACAAGCTGCCGTTGGAGTCGAAGGGATTGGCACCGAGGATCAGCAGGAAGTCGCAGCGGTCAATGTCGGGCACGGCGACGCTCGTAAACGTGCCGAACATCAGACCCGACGCCAGCTGCTTCGGAATCTGGTCCACGGTGCTTGCGGTGAACACGTTCGTCGTGCGCAGCGCGCGCATCAGCACCTGGCCGTAGATGGCCAGCGAGAGACTGTGCACGCTCGGATTGCCGACGTACACGGCGACTGCATCGTTGCCGTGTTGCGAGATGATCGGCAGGAGCCGGCGCTCGACCTCGGCGAACGCTTCGTCCCACGACACCGGCACCAGCGCCCCGTCACGGCGCACCAGCGGCTGGCGCAGGCGGTCCGGGTCTTGATCGAGCTGCGCCAACGCCACACCCTTCGGGCAGATGAAGCCGTGGCTGAAGACATCGGCTTCGTCGCCGCGAATGGCCGTCACCTGACGGCCGTTGACGGTGATCTCCAGACCACACGTGGCCTCGCAGAGCGGGCAGATGCGGTACTTCGTCTCCCCCGTTTTGGGCATGGATTCCCTCCTGTGCCGTCGTGCAGCGTTTGCGTTCCTCTCTGCATGCCACGCCGGTGCGGCTACCACAACGCGACCGTGCGTGTTGTGCGAGGGCGGGGGCGCGCAGTAGGATGCGGCGACTTGCAGTTCGAACACGGAGGGCAGGATGGCGCAATTTGATCGGGACGAGTTGGATCGGGCGTTTCAACATTACTGGCGCACCGGCGCCGTTGGCGAACGCTGGGACACGTGGGCCGACCTGTTCACAGCAGACGCAAGCTACATCGAGCACGTCCTCGGCGGTCTCCAAGGGCGTGAGGCGATCCGTGCCTGGATCAAGCCGATCATGCAGGAGTACTGCGAGATGTACACGGCCTACGAGTGGCACACGGTCGATGCAGCGGCCGGCCGCGTGATCATCTATATGCAGAACCGCCGCGACCATCCGAGCGGGAGCGGCACGATCGACTTCCCCGGCGTGACGATTCTCCAGTACGCCGGCGGCAACCAGTGGAGCCGCGAGGAAGACTTCTGGGCTGTCCCGAAGGCGTACGCCACCGTCGAGGAGTACGCCGCGGCGTGCAAGCAATTCGACCCGGACCACAAGGAGAAGCGCACGCGCCACAACTGGGGCAACGGTCCGGCCTGGACGCGCGGCGGCACCTCCTACTTGGACCGCCCCACGAAGTAGCGCGTGGGATCGTTCGACGAGTTCTCACTGCCGGTGCGCCTCTTCCTCAAGGCGTACCGCTGGCGTCGCATCGATCCGCTGCCCTGGACGCCGCTCGCCAAGCCGCTACGCGAGTGCCGTCTGGCGCTGGTATCAAGCGCCGGATTGGTTCTGCCGCAGCAGCCACCGTTCGACGAGTCGATCCGTGGTGGTGACGTCTCGTTCCGCGATATCCCGGCTGAGGCCGAGGTGCGTACGCTGATCGACACGCACCGCAGCGAGTCCTTCGACCATGCCGGGATCAATGAGGATCCGAACCTCGCCTTCCCGATCGACCGGGTGCGCGAGCTGGCGGCACGCGGGCGGATCGGCGCCGTCAATCGCCGCCACCTGTCGTTCATGGGATCGATCACCGCGCCCGGCCGGCTGGTGCGTGACAGCGCGCCCGAAGCGGCGCGCCGGCTGGTGACCGACGGCGTCGACATTGCGCTGCTGGTCCCCGTCTGACCCATGTGCAACCAGGCCGTGTGTCTGGTCGCGGCGGAGCTGGAGCGTCAAGGCATCGCGACGGTGGTGATCCAGCTTCTGCGCGAGGTAGCGGAACGCGTGCGTCCGCCGCGGGCGCTGTTCGTCCCGTTCCCCCACGGCTACCCCTTGGCTCGTCCTGGTGACCCGGCACGACAGCACACCGTCCTGGAAGCGGCGCTCCGCGTGCTGGAAGACGGCTTGCTGAAACCGCCGGTGCTCGTTGACCACACTGCGGGGTCGAAACCCGTCTCCGATGGCTTCAGTGGGTAAGCGCCCCCGCCTGCTGCCCTGTTCCTGTTCCCTCCTCTGCGAACATCTCCGTGAGCGGAGGAGGGCTAGGGAGGAGGCGCACGAGGGTGCGGCGCGGACAACTCCAACGAACAGCGCGCGCCGAAGACCACTGCCGCGTTGGCATCGCGCAACGACGGTGCGCATCACGATCGGAGGCGCGTCGTGGTTCGGGGTCGCCGCGCGTTGAAGCGGCCTCCACCCTACCCTCCTCCGTTCACGGAAGTGTTCACTGGAGGAGGGAACCAGAGGCTTTCCGCTACTACTGCAAAGCCCCCGGTCGCAGTAGAAGCGCTCGCGGACGATCTTGCCGCTGGGCGACCTCGTGGATCGCGATCTCCTGGAAGTCGACGTACTCGCCTCGGCCGCACCGACAACGGGCACCCAATGGATTGGCGCCGTGGCCGTCCCTGATGTACTCCTTGCGCAGGGAAGGAAGAGATGAAGCAGCCCGGGAAGGAAGTCGGAACGAACAGAATAGACACTGAATACACCAAGAGGCTCCTGGAGGCCTGCCTGGACCTTCTCGGCAAGTACGAAGGGTACATGAACACCTTGGATGCGGCGCACTATGACTCTCGGCGGATACCCGAGTTGCGGGATCGGCTACGCCAAGTGATACGGACCTTCGATCGAATCGTAACCCTCACTGGCCGCACGGTGGACGCCACCATCGGGTTGCTCGGCTTCCACATCGACGAGGCGACCGCCGTGCTCACGCCGGACCTCACTCGGACTCTCTTGAACCCTGAGGCCATGAAGGAGCGCGACGATCTCGATCAGGATCTGCTCTTGCTGACCGAAGCCTTCTACAATACGGCCTGGCGCCTTCGCGAGATCATGCATCCAAAGAGGTGCGGCCTACCCGGACTCTGCGGGTTTGAGGCAATAGGTGTACGGAACGTGCGCAACCACATCATGTTGCACCCCGAACCAATGGACGTCGCAAGACCCCTCTGGAGCCACGGTCTCAGCAAGGATCGCGGGCCGACCCTCGGCGGGGCTCATGAAGGTCAGACATCGCCGAAGATTGCCGACGCGGGCCTCTATATTAACGCGCAGGAGTTTGCGGAGCGCCTCCACCATCGGCTGTCCGACGCGCTAGTAGGGCATAGCGCTTAGAGGGAGCGCACATTCGAATGGAAGTGCAGGGCCAGCTGATCACGGTCATCGGTGGAGCCTATTTCCAGCCAATTGCGGATATGATGGATCGACTTCGCAGTTGGGCAGCTCCTGGGCAAGGTAGCGAGTTCAAGGTCGCTCCGTTTGAAAACGGCTACGCGGCTTCGATCTGCATCCTTGCTGTCGTCGCTTTCGAGTCCTTCCTGATGCGAGTCTCCTACTTCAAGCAGCCCGCGAAGACACAGGAGAAGCCGGGCAAGACGACGAAGACAGACAAATGGTCCAAGCCGGCTGCCCTCAAGACATTTGAAGAGATATACCCAAAGTACCCAAAGCTGGGCGAAGTGAAGGAAGCGTTCGCTGTCAGGGATCTCCTGGCGCACAATCACATCTGGGAGATCGACTACTATTGGAAGAACGACGATTCACCCCAACTTCTCCAGGCACTCCGCAAGCTCGGAGGCGACTCCAAGTACATGAAGGTCGTCGATCCCGGCGACCCCCGCTTCACGAGGAGACTCCGATTGAACGTCGTGCCAACCCGCGTAGACCGCCGAGACGCTGCCAAAGTCCTGATCACGGTGTGGGAGGCGCTTGAGTACATTG
Organism: uncultured Binatia bacterium (SeqCode); assembly: GCA_964498075.1. Taxonomy (GTDB): domain Bacteria; phylum Desulfobacterota; class Binatia; order HRBIN30; family HRBIN30; genus CAZCGA01. The sequence goes on from CAZCGA010000153.1 coordinate 12,174, forward strand.
AGAACGACGACCGTGCGGCGTGTCCGGTCTCGGAATCGCATGTTCGCCGCGCCAACAAGTCAGTTGAGTTCGCGATGCTGCTCCGCGATTTCTACCGCGCCACGTGACACGAGCTCAAGGCGCACCCTGTTGCTTCGGTAGGACGCTGGCATCCTTGTCACCGGCCTCGTATCGGCGCAGTAACTCCTCCTCGATCTCGTTCTTCTCCTCCTGCAATCGATCGGTTCTCCATTGTTGAACAAAAGCCGCTCCTCCCCAACCCACCACCATCTTGGGGATGGACTCGGCGATCTGCTGGCGCCTGAGCTGCAGTCGCGCCGTGCTATAGGCGGCATACTTCTCCTGGGATGCTTGTTGCACTGCCTGCTGCGATTGTCGGGCTCTACATCCGGTCAACGCCACAGCGAAGAGAGCCAGGAGAAACCAGCGCCTCACGGGTCCGCTCCGTTGACCTCGATCATTGGCACGACGGCACGGTTAGACAATACTGCTGCGGTGCTCACATTCCAACGCACTGCATCTATGACGAGGGCCACTGGCTCCATGGCATCGCCAATGGTAGGGCGCGTCACGATGGGACCTGCGGTGTAGCTTGGCCTCCGGTCACGGCCATCGATCGCACCCTAGCATGCCCTGCAGCGCGGATGGAACCTCGACGAGCGTGCGTGGCCGGCCATCGTCGCTACCGGGACGATTCACGTGCTTGTCAAACGACACCCTGCGGCGCAGACTGCGCGCGTGCGAAAGCCACCCTTCCGAACCGTGAGGTGCATCATTCGTCGCGGGGACAGGTTTCTCTTGGTCGTCCATCGCGGTGCGCGCAAGGTGGGTCGTCGAACGTGGGGGCTCCCGGGCGGTCGCGTCGAACGAGACGAGGACTTTGAAGAAACGGCTCGGCGAGAGATCCGAGAAGAACTACGGGTCACCCTCGGGGCGCTCCGCGAGGTCGGCCACTACCGTTACAAGGGCTCGTTCCACAAGGTGCTCGGGACGGAGTATCAGGACCCGATCATCGCTTTCGATCGCGCCGAGCTGCTCAAGAGTTGGATGGCACACGCTCGAGGAAGTCGTCGCGCTGGCTGCGTACGGACAGCTGCATTCAGGATTCGAAGCGGCCGCGATTCGCGACTTTCTCTCTCTTCCGTGAGCGACACGTACGGTGTGACCCGTGCTGTTGGTACTGTCTGACTTTGGGGCGGACTGTCTGAATTTGCGAGCCAGGTAGCTCCGCGGGTGTGCTAAACGCCTCCCCCAGCACTGGCCTATTCCGGTAGTGGCTTGCCGCTGTCGATGGCCTTGCGAATAAGGTCCAGGCGCAGCTGCTTGTATTCATCGTCCGTGATGACGCCGCGCGTGCGAAGGTCGTCGAGCTGCCAAAGGCTGGTCCGACGCAGCTCGAACCTGTATTCGTCGCTGAGGCCGTACGGGCCGCGGAAGATCCGAATCAAGCCCAGAGTGTTAATTTCACCAATAATATGTCGCCAGCGGGCACCCCGGAAGGTGCAGTCCGCAGGCCCGTAGCCTTCGAGATCCAAGCGGCAAAGGAAGGTGTTGTCCACCGGCCAGTCACTGCGGTTGACCGCGTACTCAACTGGCGTTGTGCCCACGGTCCGATTGTTGATGGTGACGGTTGCCCCTGAAGGGTTGCTGCGGATGATTGTGCGTTCCGTCCCGCACCCCACCAAAGACAGTACTGCCAAGAGCCACCACGTACGAACTTGCCACCGCATGCAGCGCCACGTAACACGGTCGTTCGGCATGCCGCAAGGACAGGGCATCGCGGACGGCGGCCGCCACCGTCGTTGTCCAGGTTGAGGGCGTGTGTGGTACCGGGCCCGTTTTGAGCCGTAGCGGCACGATTTGAAAGCGGGGTGGTTTAATTCCGGACCGGCGAGCATCGTCCGATGGGCCTGCTAATGTCCGACGAATCATGTTTCAGGTGCAGAGCGCCAGTGACTCCGCCGACGTTGCCGCGCGATCCGCAGACGGGGTTGCTCGTTGGTCGTAAGCCGTTCACGCTGCGCATCATCCCCGGCGGGAAGATCGGATCGAAGCGCCCGGCCGGCTGGTGCGTGACACGGCGCCCGAGGCGGCGCGCCGGCTGGTGACCGACGGGGTCGACGTGGCGCTGTTGGTCCCCGTCTGACCGATGTGCAACCAGGCCGTGTGCCTGGTCGCGGCGGAGTTGGAACGTCAAGGCATCGCGACGGTGGTGATCCAGCTTCTGCGCGAGGTAGCGGAACGCG
>CAZCGA010000154.1:0-14104 GCA_964498075.1 uncultured Binatia bacterium (SeqCode)
AATCGACAGTCTCGAAAGAGAGGGGGAAGAGGCAAAGCTGATGTTCTGCGATCCATCCCCCTTCTCTTCACAAGAGAAGGGGGTCTGGGGGATGAGTTTCTGAGCGTCGCTGGCGCAGCGATTCCCACTTCTTGTGCAAAGCCCCGACACGGAGAGGGGAACCCTCCACCCCCAGCGGTTGCAGATCCACGGCCGGCTTGGAGGGACGCGCGTCACTTGTACTGGATGCTCCAGTCGTACCCGAAGGAGGTGTACGGCACGCGCACCTCGTCGAGGTTGTTGGGGTCGTACAGCTCGCTGCCGATGCTGATCAGCTGCGTGTCGTCCTCGAGCGCCATCCAGCCGTGGTACACGCCCGGCGGCACCACCAGCGTGCACGGGTTACGCGAGCTAAGCACGAAGCTGTTGATCTCCTCGTAGGTCGGGCTGTCCTTGCGATCGTCGCGCAACGCGAACTTCGCGGCGCCGTGGCTGATGTGGAAGTAGTCCCACAGCAGCTCGTGCTTGTGGAAGCCGCGGATCGTGCCCTTGCCAAAATCCCCGACGATGTACACCTCGCCGAACTTGGTGAAGTGCGGATCATCGGCGCGGATCATCTTGACCAGGTAGCCGCGGTCGTCCACGCGGGCCTTCAACTCGACGAGCTTGACGTCTTTGATCATGGCAGCATCCCCTCTTGTCGCAAACGTTCTTTCATCGATTCCAAACCCTGACGCGGCGCCAGCAACGGCGTCTCGAGCAGCGCGCGGGCTTTGCGGTTGTCGAGCCCGCCGTGCAGCGGCCGCGCCGCGCGCTGCCCCAGCTCGGCGGTCGTGCGCGGGCGCAGAAACGCCGGGTCGAGCCCGAACACCTCGCACGCCAGCCGCGCGAAGCTGATGCGGTCGCAGTTCTCCGGTCCGACGACGTGATAGACGCCACGCTGCGGCGACAGCGACAGCTCTTTCACCGCCACGGCGAGGTTGGCCGCGTAAGTGGGATTCCCCCACTGATCCGACGGCACGTTCATCGGCTCACCGCGCTGTCCTTTGGCGAGCAACCCCATGACGAAGTTCTTGCCGCGCGCCTCGAAGCCGTAGACGTTGCACACACGCACGATGGCGTAATCGTGCAGCAGCTCGGCGATGCCGCGCTCGGCCTCCAGCTTGTGGCGGCCGTACACGTTCGGGGGGTCGGGCGGCGCGTCCTCGCGATAGGGACCGCTGCGGCCGTCGAAGATGTAGTCGGTCGAGAAGAACACGTAGCGCGCCCCGGCGCGCTGCGCGGCGGCGGCAACGTTGCGGGTGCCGGTGACGTTGATGTCGTGCGACTCCTGGACGTGATCTTCGCACCAGTCCACGTGCGGCTGCGCGGCGGGATGGATGATCAGCCCGGGTCGGATGTCGGCGACCAAACGGTCGACCGCCGCGGCATCGCACATGTCGAGATGCCGCAAGCCTTCTTCGAGATGGTTGCAGTACGTCCCCACGGCGTCCGCACCGAAGCTGGACAGCAGGGCGCGACCGATGAAGCCTGACGCTCCGACGATCAGGACGCGCATGGGACGGGCGATGGGCGGAGGGAGTTGGTGTCCTCTCCTCCCAGGGAGTCTGTCGACGTTCGCAGACAGTCCCTCGATACGGCCCCGGAAAAGATGGGGCCTACTCGGGATGAACGGAAAGAAGCCGGGCACATCAACGCCAAGACCGTTCGCCCCGAGAGACGTGACTGGCGGGCGCCGGCTTGAAGGGTCCATGAACCGCTGTCACGCCCGGGCCCACCGCCCGGGGCGTTGCCCCGGGCTAAGGAATGGCCGCCCCGTTGGGGCTGTTGTCGTCCAGCTCTCAGGGTCGCAGCCCTGAAGGGGCGGCAAGACATCAGCCCAGGGCAGCGCCCTGGGCGACGGCGCAGGTGCGTGTTCATGGGCAGTAGCCGCCCTCTTTTGGCGGCGTATCGAGGGGCACTCTTTCGCGCTTACCGACAGCCCGGAGAGACGAAGCTTGCTCCCAAAGGCACGTCACCATCTGACCCATTCGCAACGAATTCTGAAACGCAAGTGCCGGCGCGCGCTACGCGGGCTCGGACCACCGCAAGTCGGGGCCGAGGCGCCCTTGATCGCGCAGATAGCTCAGCTGCTTGAGGCGGATGTACTTGCGGCCTTCGAACTGCGCCAGGTCCAGACCGGCGCGCCGGAAGGCGTCGTAGGTCTCGGCCGCGCCGCGCTCAACGTTCCACGCGGGAGTAAATCCGGGAAGCTGCCGGGCGATCTTCGAGAAGTCCACTCGGTAGCTGCGGCGGTCCGGCTCGCCGCTGCCGGCGTAGGTCACCTGCGCGCCCGGTACCGTCTGGCGCACGATCTCGGCGATGTCGCGCACCTGATAGTTGTCGCTGTTGCGGCCGACGTTGAAGGCCTGGTTGTGAATGCTGGCGCGCGGCGCCGTGAGCGAGGCGATCATCGCCGCCGAGATGTCGCGGATGTGGGCCAGCGGCCGCCACGGCGAGCCGTCGCTCATGATCTTGATCGCGCCCGTGGTCATCGCCCAGCCGACCAGATTGCTGAGCACCAGATCGACGCGCATGCGTGGCGAGACACCGTACGCCGTCGCGTTGCGCAGGAAGACGGGCGAGAAGGAGTCGCTGGCCAGGGCGGAGAGGCCGCGTTCGGAATCGACCTTGGACTGCGCGTAGGCGGACACCGGGTGGAATGGCGCTTCCTCGTTCAGCGCCTCACCGTTGCCGACGCCATACATGCTGCAGGAAGACGAGAAGACGAAGCGCTGTGCCCCGGCGGCCCGCGCCAGCTCGCCCAGGTGCACCGAGCCGTTGTGGTTGATGGCGTCGGTGAGCGTCGGGTCGAGCTGCCCCATCGGGTCATTCGACAGCGCCGCCAGGTGAATGACCGCGTCGACCCCTTCGAGGTCCGCCGCCGTCAGATCGCGCACGTCCCGGCGGATGGTGTGCACCGCCACCGGCGGATCCATGAAGTCGCAGCCGTCGAAGTAGCCGGTATCCAGACCGACGACGGCATGCCCATGCTCGCGCAGCAGCGGGCAGAGCACCGAGCCGATGTACCCCTGGTGCCCGGTGACCAGAACCTTCACGGCCACACCTTCCAGGGTGCTTCCTTGGACTCCCACAGGCTGTTCAGCATCTGCCATTCGCGGTAGGTGTCCATGCACTGCCAAAAGCCCTCGTGGCCGTAGGCCGTGAGCTGGCCGTCGGCGGCGACGCGGCGCAGCGGCTCGTGCTCGAGCACGCAGCTCTCATCGTCCGACAGGTAGTCGAAGAAGCCGCGCTCGCAGACGAAGAACCCGCCGTTCACGAGCCCTTCCGAGATCTGCGGCTTCTCATCGAACGTCTCGACGAGCCCGTCGCGACGCACGTTCATTTCGCCGAAGCGTGAGGCCGGCCGCACGCCGGTCACGGTGACCAGCTTGCCGTGCTGCCGGTGCGTGTGCAGCAAGGCGTCGATGTCGATGTTGGCCAGACCGTCGCCATAGGTCAGCATGAAGCGGTCGGTGTCGACATACTTCTGGACGCGCTTCACGCGCGCCCCCGTCATGGCTTCAAGCCCGGTGTCCACCAAGGTCACCGACCAATCGACCGCCTGCCGGCCGTTGAGGTACGACACCGACGGCGCCTCACCCAGGCGGATGGTGAAGTCGCTCACCAGCGGCTGATAGTTGAGGAAGTACTCCTTGATCGCCATGCCCTTGTATCCGAGGCAGAGGATGAACTCTTTGAAGCCGTAGTGCGCGTAGAGGCGCATGATGTGCCAGAGGATCGGCCGGCCGCCGATCTCGACCATCGGCTTCGGGCGGTACTCGGTTTCTTCCCGCAGTCGGGTTCCAAGACCGCCGCAGAGAATGAGGACGGGAATCCGCTCCTGCATCGCAGGCATAACCTGATGACCTCCTAACGTCTCGGCTCGGCGAGGCGATCGCGCTCAGCCCACCGCGGCGATCAGCGGCCCCGGCGCCGTGAAGTGTGTGACCTGAATCGGGTAGCATGCACCTGCGGATTTTTGCAAGTGAAAAATATTGACATCTTCTCCAAAGCGTGTGGGTGGTTTGGCAACATGAGGGTTGAGCCACACACCCGCCCTCGTTGCTGGGAGGTCACTCGCCAGGCCCGCCTGGCTCGGTAGCGCAGCGAGGTCTCAGTGTGCCTCTCCTGATGCCGCGATTCCAGCGGACCCGGCGGCTCAAGCCGCGGCAACGAGAGGCACCCAAGGCCGCCTTACGCGGCCTCCCCGCCTCCCTCCGCCAGATGGACATCGCCGTGCCGGGCGGGGCTGGGGGGAGCCGCCGCAGGGCCGCTTGGGCGCCAATCGTTGCCACGAGTTCACTCGCCAGGTCCGCCTGGCTCGGTAGAGTGGCTCCGCTCGCTTGTGGTTTGCTCCCACGCGGAAACCACGGTCTGCATGGCATGGTGTTCCTTCTGATGCTCGATGTAGTGCCGCACGGGCTCAACTTGGTCGCGGCCCAGGGAAAATGCGCCGTAAGCCCCTTGCCACTTGAAGAAGCCTCCGGGGAGGAGCTGGTGAGCGACGAAATGCGAGGAAGCTCCCTTGACCTCACCGAGGAACTCCGCGACCGAGACGGTCGGTGACCAGCGCACCAGCAAGTGCACGTGGTCCGACGTCCCGCCGATGGCGATTGGCACACAGCGCAGATCCCGGGTCTTCGCCAGGATGAACGCATACACCGGCTGCTCGATCTGCGCCGTGACCAACGGTTCACGATCCCAGGTTGCCCAGAGGCAGTGGAGGTAGAGCTGTGTGAACGGGGCACGCATAGAGCAGCGAGGTCTCAGTGTGCCTCTCCTGATGCCGCGATTCCAGCGGACCCGGCGGCTCAAGCCGCGGCAACGAGAGGCACCCAAGGCCGCCTTACGCGGCCTCCCCGCCTCCCTCCGCCAGATGGACATCGCCGTGCCGGGCGGGGCTGGGGGGCGGGCAACGCCCTGGGCGGCTTGCCGGCGCCTCTGACGAGTGTCCCAATTCGGAGTGCCCAAGACTTCCCGTCCATTGCGCCGTGGCCTGATGGGCTGGTAGAGCAGCAAGACGGCGGCGCCGCGAAGGGAGTGAGGATGGGAGAGAAGTATCGCGTCATTCAATGGGCCACGGGACATGTCGGCAAGCACGCGTTGCGCGCCATCGCGCAGCACCCGGAGATGGACCTGGTCGGGCTGTGGGTGAGCCGCGACGACAAGGCCGGCCAGGACGCCGGAGCGCTGTGCGATATTGGCCCGATCGGGGTCAAGGCGACGCGCGCCGCCGCCGCGCTGCTGGCGCTGGACGCCGACTGCGTGTCGTACGCCGCGGCCACCGACTACCGTCCGACCGAAGCCATCGACGACATGTGCCGTATCCTCGCGTCCGGCAAGAACCTCGTGACCAGTTCCTTCGTACCGTTGATCTACCCGTCGCAGATCGTGCCTGCCTTTGCGCAGCAGCTCGAGGAAGCCTGCCAAGCGGGCCGCAGCTCGTTCTACTGCTCCGGCATCGACCCGGGGTTCTCTCCGGACGCCTTGCCGATCGTGTTGTCGAGCCTGTCGGAACGGATCGAATCGGTACGCGCCCAGGAGATCTTCAACTACGCCACCTACGACCAGCCGGAGACGCTGTTCAAGGTCATGGGTTTCGGACAGCCGCCGGGAACGCCGGTGCCGTTGCTGATCCCCGGCGCGCTCAGCATGGCCTGGGGCGCATCGGTGCGCATGGTGGCCGACGCGCTGGGCGTTGAGCTGGAGGAGATCCGGCAATGGCACGAGGTGGCGCTGGCGGAGGAGACCTTCGAGATCTCGTGCGGACGGATCGAGAAGGGGACTGTGGCCGGCATTCACTTCGAGGTCTCCGGCATCGTGCGCGGCAAGCCGGTGATCGTCGTCGAGCACGTGACCCGTTTGCGCGACGACATTGCGCCGCACTGGCCGCAAGGCATCGGGCCCGGGAACTATCGCGTCACGATCGAAGGAATGCCGTCGATGCGCTGCGACCTGCAGATCGGCTTCAAGAGCCACGATCACAACATCGACGGTTGCGTGGGCACCGCCATGCGGCTGGTGAATGCCATCCCCGCCGTCTGCAAAGCTACGCCGGGCGTGAAGACCTGGCTCGACCTGCCGGTCATCGCCGGCCGTCACGCGCTGCGGTGAGCACGCGAGTGAGACTCACGCGCCGCTCGAAGCTGCTGATCGGCATCCCGCTCGGCATCGCTGCGCTCGTCGGTATCGTGTTGCTGCTTACCGGAGGGGAGTACCCTGCCGCCTCGACTCGGTCCCCGGTCGCAGTATCTCCGCAGGAGTTTCGCGTCGCACCCGGCACACCGGAGTCGCCGGCGCAGCGCACCGTCGTGGTGATGCTCTTCGACGGCTTGGCGCCCGCCTTCCTCGACGGGCAGCCGACACCGGCGCTCGATCGGCTGCGGCGCGAAGGGTCTTGGAGCCGCAACATGGTGCCACCCTTTCCGAGCATCTCATTGATCAGCGGGTTCACCATCAGCACCGGTTGCTGGCCGGAGCACCATGGCATCGTGACGAATCGCTTCTTCGACCCGCAGCGCGGCTTCTACGATCATTCCCGTGACGCCGACTGGGTCACGGGCTGCGAGCAGCTCCACGAGGCCGCCGAGCGGCAAGGGGTACCCACCGCCACGTTGGGGTGGTACGGCGAAGTATCGTCTACGCGCGGCAAGCTGGCGCACATCGTTGAGTACTCACCGACGTTTGAAACGTACCCGAGCGACGCCGAACGCGCCGCACAGGTCATCCGGCTGCTCCGGCTGCCGAATGGCGAGCGGCCGCAACTGATTCTCGCGTACTTCCGTGGACCCGATGGGGTCGCTCACTTCCGTGGAATGCAGTCAGCCGAAACCCGCGCGAAGGTTGCGGAGGTGGACCGGATCGTCGGGTCGGTGCTCGACACCATCGAGGCGGTCGGTCTGCGAGAGCACGCCGCGCTGATTGTGACCACCGACCACGGCATGGTACCGATCACCCATCTGATCAACGTCGACTACCTCTTGCACAAGCACGGGATCGCGGCACGCATGGTGGCGACCGGCACCACAGCGTTCATCTATCTCGACCACGGCGTGAGCGTCGACGAGGCCGCCCGCAAGCTGTCCGGCTACGCGGAGTTCGATCTGATCCTGCCGCGACAGCCACCCGCTTGGTATCACCTCGGCACCGGACCGCGCGTCGGCGACCTGATTGTGTCGGCCAAGCCGGGCTACGCCATCGAGGATCGCGGGCAATTGCCCTGGTACCTTCGCTGGCTAGCGTGGACCGGGCCCACGCTGCTCGACGCGAGCCGCTCACTGAAGGCCAGCCACGGCTACCCGCCCGACACGCCTGGCGTGCAGGGCGTCTTCTATGCCTGGGGTGACGGCATCAAGAAGAACCACGAGGTAGAGCGGATCGACGCCATCGACATCCATCCGACGGTCACGCACTTGCTCGGCATTCAACCAGGTAGACCCGTCGATGGCCGGGTGGCAAGCGAGTTTCTCTCAGGTTCCTGAGCGCAGCATGAGAGCGTAGAGGAGGCTCAAATGGCGAATGGCAGTCCCAACCTCGACGACATCCTGCGACTCGATCGCGCCCACGTGATCCATCCGATCACCGAGCTCCGCAAGCAGGAGAAGCACGGCTCGAAGATCTTCGTCGGTGGTCACGGCATCGAGCTGCAGCTGGCGGACGGGCGCACGCTGATCGACGGCTTCTCGGGCCTGTTCAACATCAACGTCGGTCACGGACGCACGGAGATTGCCGACGCCGTCGCGGCGCAGATGCGCAAGCTGGCTTACTACCCGAGCTTCTGGGACTTCGGAAACGAGCCCGCGGTGCGACTAGCGGAGAAGCTCCTCGGGTTGTTACCCAAGGACCGCCAGCTCGGGCACGTCCTCTTTCACAGCGGCGGCAGCGAAGCCAACGAGGCGAACTTCAAGTTCGCCCGGCTCTATCATGCGCTGCGCGGCAAGCAGTCCAAGGTAAAGATCATCTCGCGGCGCTGGGCATTCCACGGCGCGACGCGCAGTGCCGGCTCCGCCACCGGCATCCTGGCGTACCACGCGTTCATCGAGCAGGACGCTTCGCACGCCTACTTCGCGCCGCCGTATTGCTATCGCTGCGAGTTCGGCAAGACGTATCCGAGCTGCAACTTGGTGTGTGCCGACGACCTCGACGTGGTGATTCAGCGCGAAGGTGCGGACACGGTGGCCGCGGTGATTCTCGAGCCGGTGATGGGCACGGGAGGCATGCTGGTGCCGCCGCCGGACTACTTCGGAGCCATTCAGGAGATCTGCAAGCGTCGCGACGTGTTGCTCATCCTCGACGAGGTGGTCACCGGCTTCGGGCGAACGGGCAAGTGGTTCGGTATGGAGCACTGGGACATCAGGCCGGACCTCGTGTCGTTCGCGAAAGGAATCTCATCGGGCTACCTGCCGCTGTCTGCATCGGTGGTCTCCGATCGCATCTACGAGACGATCCGCGACGAGATGCCGGACGGCATTCCGCTGATGTTCGGCCTTACCTACAACAACCATCCAACCTGTTGTGCGGCGGGGTTGGCGAACATCGCGATCATCGAGCGCGACGGCTTGGTCGAGAACGCGCGTGTTGTTGGTGCCTACTTGCTGGAGCGCCTGCGCGACGCCTTCGGCACATCGCCGATCGTCGGAGAGATCCGTGGGCTCGGCATGCTCGCAGCCATCGAGATCGTGCGCGACCAGCAAACCAAGGAGCCGTTCCCCAACATCGAAGACCCGCACCGCATCGTTGCCGCCGCATTCCAGCGCGGGTTGATCGCGCGCGCCCTGTTTCAATGCGTGGCGCTGGCGCCGCCGTTGATCTGCACCAAGGCGGACATCGACCGCATGGTCGGCATACTCCAAGAAGTGTGGCCCGCGGCCGAGCGACAGATTCTCGGGTAGCAGGCTGCTGAACGACGTGGAATCCTCACCCCCGGCGGTTGAAACCGCGGCAACCAAGAGCACCCAAGCATGTCCTGAGCTTGTCGAAGGGCCCACCTGCGTGGGCTCCCCGCCCTACCAGGAGGGCGGGGGGAGTCGCCGCAGGGCGACTTGGGCGCTTTTCGTTGCCGCGAATTTATTCGCCACGTTGGCCTCAGGTTCATGGGCAGTAGCAAAACGCATCGAGGGAGACAGCGTTGCGACGCACCTGCTCGAGGCCGTCTACGACATCCGCACCGCCCAGGAGTTCCTCGGTCATCGAGGCATGAAGACGACGATGATCTACACCACGTGTTGAATCGTCGTGGCCACGGCGTGCAACGCCACGCCGACCGGCTTGTGGAAGGTGGGGCGCTAGGCCGCGAGCACCCTGCAGCGTAGCACCCCGAGAATAGAGGTGAGCAATGGCGGGGCGAAGGTTTGACTTCCCTACTCAGTGCGAACTACGGTCGCACCCGTCGTGTGCGGATGCTATGCCGCAGAAAGCCGCAGTGGTAGCGGATTTCATTCGGGAGTCGAATTGTAGACGGCCGGCGGAACAGCGAGAGTACATGCTCGCTCCACGACGTCGTGAACGGGGTGGGAGTGGCATCCGTGAGCACACATCGTAGGAGCGTTGTCCTTGCCGCGTCGACGTTACTGCTGGTTGGGGTGCCGGCAGTGGTGTTAGCGACACCGCGCACAGGGGTGAGCGACACCATCCTGGCCAAGGGCACGTCGCCGGACGGCATCGTGGTCGGGGGCCGCGGGGCTATCGAGGTGACCGTAGGCGAGATCGTCATCGCCCCCGGCGGCTCGACAGGATGGCACTACCACGACGGCGAGCTAATCGCCGTCGTGAGGTCCGGTACCCTGACCCGGACAATGCACGACTGCTCGACCGTGGTGACGTCCGCCGGCGGATCCTTCGTTGAGCCGGCTGGACGGCACGATAGCCACATCGGCCGCAACCTCGGCACCGAGCCGGTGGTCTTGCTCGTGACCTACGTGCTGCCCGCTGGCCAGCCACTGTCCCAGGATGTGCCGGAACCCCAGCACTGCCACCTGTGATCTTCAGCGCCATCAATGCGTCCGGTGCGCCTCCAGAGCAGCGGCGGCTATGGCCGCAACGAGCTCAACCAAATTCAGCGCTTGGTCGAAGAGAGCCGAGGGCAGTTACTGAGGTCGTGGAATGAGTTCTTTGGCGAGTGAGCTACGGATTGGCCGTGCGGTTCGAGTCACCGTGACGAAAGACGCCCTTGCAGTTGATCTCACGGACGGGCGCACGGTCATTGCGCCGCTTGCTTGGTACCCACGGCTTCTGCACGGGACGAACGAGGAGAGGAAGCGGTGGCGACTGATCGGGGGTGGCGAGGGTATCCACTGGCCCGACCTCGACGAGGATATCAGCGTCGACGGTCTGTTGGCCGGGAGACCATCCGGTGAGAGTCAATGGTCCTTCAAACGGTGGCTGGCCGATCGAGCGGCGAGCGGCGCTCCTAGGCGCATGCAGCCGAAGCGCAAGAACCGCGCGCGCGGCTGATGCGCGCAACGTTTCGGCTGGTGAGAGGCGCACCCTCGGAGGTAGAAGATGCCTAGAAAGAGTCGCGACATCGGGGCCGAGATTCTGCAAGGTCTTCGGGAGATCAAGCGCGGCGAGTACGGTCGCGTCATCAATGTTCCGGACGTTGCCCACATAAGAGAGAAAACGGGCTTGCCCCAAGCGCGCTTTGCCCAGTTGCTCGGCGTATCTGTGAGGACGCTGCAGGATTGGGAGCAAGGGCGTCGAGCCCCCTCGGGGGCCGCTCGCACCCTACTGATGGTTGCTGCGAGAAACCCGCAAGCCTTGCTCGAAGTGGCGTGACCGAATCACGGCTCCGATTGCAGTCGTCTCTGGGGTGGGCCCGGGCACCGGCGCGGCGATCACTCGGCGCTTCACCGCGGGCGGCTATCGTGTCGCGATGCTAGCCCGCGACCGCGAGCGGCTGGCAACATTGGAGAAGGAGATCGCCGGCGCCCTCGCGTATCGCCGGGGGATTACTGAGGCGTTGGCGGGACCTTGATCCAGGCCTCGCGGCACTTCTGAACGTACGGGTAGTACGCCTTAGCGCTCGCACAGTAGTACCAGTATGTTTCCGCCGGCGCTGCAGCGGGTGCCGGCGGCTGCTGGACATACACCGACGGCTCCTGAACGACGGCGGGAGGGTAGGGGTAGTATGGTGGTGGGTAATACCAGTACGGATACGAATACGGATAGAGCGGGCCCCACAAAGGCACTCCGATGAAGACTCCGCCATGCCAGCCACCGCTGCCGTGCCAGCCACCACTGCCGTGCCAGCCCCCGCCACCGTGCCAGCTACCGCCACCATGCCAGCTTCCGCCGCCGTGTCCGCCCCAAGCGTGACTCGGTGCCGTTGGAACGACAAGCAGCGCGCCAACCACGAGCAAAACCGCTACTGACTTTCTCATGGCTCTCCCTCACTCGTGCTGCGAGAAGCCTAGCACGGTAACGATCATGAGCAACCATCAGGGTGGGCAGAAGCGCAGCGTGTCATCGCGGGTGCCTTGTTCCAGTGTGTGGCGCTCTCGCCGCCGTTGATTCGCACCAAGGCTGACATCGATCGCATGGTCGGAATCCTTCCAGCGGTATGGCCGGAGACCGAATGTCGCGGGCGCCGCATCCGGGGAATGAATTCCCCTCCTAAGTGGACCAAAGTCGGCTCAAGCCGACTGAACGAGCACTTGGCGAGTCCCCTTTCAGGGGACTTTTTTCGCTACGTAGCCGGCGAATTCATTCGCCGGTGATGGCCACGCATCGAGGTCCGTCGCTACGGGATGGCACAACGACACCGCGAGCGAGCATCTTGTTCGTTAGTTCTTGGGCAAAGCCGCTGAAGGGCTGAAGGGCCTGGGATAGTCTCTCGCACCCTGGCCTTTCGGTGCGGCGATGGGTTAGAGTTGCGGCGAGCCAAGCTTCATGGGAGGCACAATGGTCAGCGTTGATCTGCGGACACGGTGCGACACCGATGTTCGATCGCTGGACTTCATCGAGTTCCACGAGCACGAGCTCCGACAAGCGTTGGAAGGTCCGAACGGCGAGTGCGTTGCGCGCGCGCTGCAGGTCCTCCAGCTGGCACCCTTGGCGTTGCAGGTCGATGGGCGCTCATATACGTACCGCCCCTCGCCGACGGGATTGGAGATCGTCTCCGGCGATGTGCCTGCCGCCGCCGTCGCAGCGCTCAGCCGCGACGCCTTCTCCGACCTGATGCAGGATCTGCGCAGCACCGTCGCGCTCATCATCGGCGATGACGTCAGGATGATACGCGGCGGTCAGCACACCTTCATCGAGTGGGAGCCTGTCTTCCGGGCAGCGCTGGATGGCCGACCGGTGTACGAGCCCGGCTCCAGCGACTTGCGGGCGCGTGATGGTTCACCCTTGAACCTCGATCGCACGTTTCGCTTGCAGGACCCGCCCGACGAGATGGCGCACTTCCTCGGCGAAGCGGGATTCCTTCGTCTCACCGGCGTATTCACCGCGCAGGAAGTGGCGCGGATGTCTACCGACATCGACCGCGCCGTCCCGAGCTATCGGCCGGGTGATGGGCGATCGTGGTGGGCACGCACGCGCGCCGGCGAGCATCGCCCCGTGCGCTTGCAGTACTTCCAAGAACATTCTGAACAGGCATTCGCCCTGCTGGAGGATCCCCGCTTCTTGGCCATCGCCGACCTCACGAGCGACGGGCATCGTGAGGGACGGCGCCGTGACGGGAACGCCATCGAAGCGTTGATCAAGCCGATTGGAGTGATCGAGGGCATATCGGATGTCACCTGGCACAAGGACTGCAGTCTCGGAAGGCACTCGTACCAGTGCTGCGGCATCACCGTTGGAATCTCCATAACCAAGTCCGATGAAGAATCGGGACAGCTCTGCGTCGTCGCCGGTTCGCACCGGGCATCGCTGCCCCTCAAGGGCTTGCGCGACGACCTCGACCTGCCGCGCATCGGACTGCCCACAGCGCCCGGCGACGTGACCGTGCATCTGAGCTGCACGTATCACATGAGCATTCCGCCAAAGCGCGCAGAACGGCGCGTCATGTATACGGGCTTCACCTTGCCGCCGCGCGACGCGACGCGCTGAGCCGCATCCGCGAGCGTGCGCCAGCGAAGGCGCTCGATCTCGGACAAACCAGCATCGGCAACGACCCAGAAGCGGACCAGCGCAAGGGCTTCGACACTCGCGGCCTGCGATAAACTTTCGAGCCCCAGCCGCGTCGCGCAGTAAGGAGCAGTCGACGATGGACAAAACCTTGGCCAACCGCCTGGCCGGTGTGGCAGATCAGTCGACCCTTCGGCTCACGCATTATGGCCGCAAGACCGGCAAGCCGTACGAGGTGACCATCTGGTTCATGGTCGACGGCGAAACCATGTATCTCCCGACGATGAACGTGCGACGCCAGTGGACACGCAACGTGCAGGCGAAGCCACAGGTCCAGCTGCGGATCGGCAACGAGCACTTCGCTGGCAGCGTGACACGAGTCGCCGACCGCAAGGAGATGCTGCATGTCTACGATCTCGCGACCGGCAAGTATTGGATTCCATGGCTCCTCGGTCGGTTCGCCACGCTCGTGGGGCGGGATCCGAAGAAGAAGGGCCTTGATCTCGGTCGTGGCGGCTTCTTTCGCGTGCAGATCGACAAGGCATGACCCATCCATGAAGACTATCGTGGCGATGGTGCTTGCCATCTTGGTGCCGACTGCCGCGCTGGCAGAGGAGCGTTCCATCCAGTTCGGTGTCCAGATCGCCCCGGAGAGCGCGACGTACGAAGAGATCGTCAGAGCTTGGAAGCGCATCGAGGAGCTGGGCTATGACAGCGCCTGGCTCAATGACCATTTCATCCCGACCATGGGTGACAAGGACCAGCCGCACTTCGACGCTTGGACCCTGCTACCGGTGCTGGCGGCGCAGACGCAACGCATCCGCATCGGCGTCCTCGTCACCGGCAATACCTATCGCCATCCAGCGGTGCTCGCGAAGGTGGCCACGACGGTCGACTACATCAGCGGCGGTCGTTTGAACTTCGGCATCGGTGCCGGCTGGGAAGAGTACGAACACCGCGCCTACGGCATCCCGTTCTACACCGCCAAAGAACGAACCGAGCGGCTGGCGGAGGCGCT
>CAZCGA010000154.1:14114-14384 GCA_964498075.1 uncultured Binatia bacterium (SeqCode)
ACGAAGCTCTGGGGCAGCGAGCATCCAACGTTCGACGGAAAGTACTATCAGCTCTTCCAGGCACCGTTTGCACCCAAGCCCCTCCAACAGCCGCATCCGCCGATCGTCATCGGTGGTCAGGGCAAGAAGTGGCTGATGCCGATTGTCGCCCGCTATGCCGACGAGTGGAACGTCGCGGTGGGTGTCACGCCGGACGGCATCCGCAAGCGCCTGCACATCATCCAGGAGGAATGCAAGCGGATCAATCGGTCCCCGTGGAGCTCACCTACA
>CAZCGA010000155.1:0-13981 GCA_964498075.1 uncultured Binatia bacterium (SeqCode)
TGTCGTATCCCGGTGGGGGGACCTTTCTTCCGGCCCGCAACCCGTACGATCGGCAGCTGCTGGCCGAACACGTTGCAGACAGCGTCCGCATCAAGGGCCGCGTTCAGGTTCTCGTCGATAATCAGCGCTGGGTAGTGCAAGACAGCCGTGGCCCGTTCGCGACCTCCTGCGCGGGTTGCGGGCTTGCCGCAGACTCAGCCTGCTACTCCGCGGCGCGCGGCCGTCGCCCCTACTGCGTGAAATGCGCGTTTGGAAGCGACGCAGCGTTCGCGCCGCCGCAACCCCAGCCGCAGCGCTGGGCCGGTTGATTGCAGCTGCGACTGACCCAGATCACCCCGTGCAGAGCGATAGACACATCCCACGTGGAGGAGGACGTAGCATGAACCACCACCCGGTCTCCCGGCGAATCGCGGAAGAAGAGTCCGTGGCGTTACCGACCGTACGAGGCAACCGCACGGGCGCTGACAGTGAGCCGGGCACAGGCACACCCCCGGCCATGCGCCTTCTGCATGAGCAGCAGTTGATGGCGCGGGAACGAGAGCGATTCGAGATAGTCATGTGGGACGAAGCCTGATCCACGAGCGCGGGGGTTGCCCCGCACCCACCACTGCGAAAGTAGTCGTGCAGCGCGTCCGGACCGCTCTATGCGTCGCGCTCGTCGTAGTAGGGCATGCGGACCGGGAGTCAACCGTGAAGAGTCCAGGCTGACAGCGCCGCGTCCTCCTGTTAGGCTCGCGGCGTGTCGGTCCCGGTGCACGAGCGCTTCACCTCTTCGGCCGTGGCGGCACTGCGCGCGGCGATCGGCGACGCCGGCGGCAACGAGGTGTTCCTGCTCGGCACGCTCGACGATCAAGCTCTGATCACCACGGTGCGCGTCCTGGCACGTGGCAACCGGCACGCGGTACCGGCGTTGCTGCAGGTGCCGCGGCCGGGCGAGGTCGTCATTCACAATCACCCCAGCGGCCAGCTGGTGCCGTCCGACGCCGACCTGTCCGTCGCCTCGGCGCTCGGCAACAACGCCGTGGGTGCGTACATCGTGAACAACGACGTCACCGATCTGTACGTCGTCGTCGAACCCCACGTCGCCAACGCGCCAACACCGCTCACCGCCCAACATGCCGCCGCGTTGCTGGTGCCGGGAGGTCCGATCGCCGTGCGGCTCGCGGGATACGAGCACCGGCCGCAACAGCTGCAGATGCTGGACGCTGTCGTGGCGGCGTTCAACGACCAGACCACGCTCACCGTCGAGGCCGGTACCGGCACGGGCAAGTCGCTCGCCTATCTGCTGCCGGCGATCGCCTGGAGCCTGCTGAACCGCGAACGCGTCGTGGTATCGACGCACACCATCAACCTGCAGGAACAGCTCATCAAGAAGGACCTCCCCTTTCTCACGCAGCAGGCGGGGCTCGAGTGCACGACGGCGCTGGTCAAAGGCCGCGGCAACTACCTGTGCCGGCGCAAGGCGGCGCAGGTCGAGCAACAGGGCGCGCTCGTCGAGGACGATCTGCGCCGCGAGCTGAACGAGTTGCTGGCATGGGCGCAGCGCACCACCGACGGCAGTCTCAGCGATCTGCCGGTACGGCCGCGGCCGGAGGTCTGGGACCAGGTGATCTCGGAAAACGACAACTGCCTGCGCGCCCGCTGCCCGTACTACTCGACCTGCTTCTTCTATACGGCGCGGCGCGCGGCGGCGAAGGCCGACATCCTCGTCGTCAATCACCACCTGCTGATGGCCGACCTGGCGCTGCGTGAGGAGATCGGCAGCTATACCCAGAACGCCGTCCTGCCGCCGGCGCGGCGCGTCATCATCGACGAGGCGCATCACCTCGAAGACGTCGCCACCAACTACTTCGGCAGCCGCCTGAGCTACGCCGCCATCGAGCGCACGTTCGGACGGCTGCGGAGCCTCAAGCACGAGAGCAAGGGGCTGTTGCCGGCGTTGGTCATGGCGCTCGAATCGGTCGAGGCTGCGGACGACCGGCCCGCGGCCGAGGGTGCCGTGCGCTGGATCGAACAGCGGCTGCTGCCGCGGCGAGAGAGCCTCCTGGTGGACGCCGAGCAATGCTTCACCGAGCTACTGACGGGCCTCGAAGACGTCCTCGGCCATGAGATCGCGGCGGGAGCGCAGGAGAAGGTCCGCGTCGTGCCCGACTTCTGCGCCCTGCCGTACTGGCGCACGCTGGAGAAGTGGCTGACGCGCCTGAGCACCGCGCTGGGCGGCTTCGCGGAGGACTTCGCCGGCGTGTGCGATCGCCTCGACCAGCTGTCTGAGGAGTCCGGCCGCCTCCTGCTCTTCCTGAACACCGAGCTGCGCGCCCTGCAGAGTCGCATCGCCGGGTTCGCGGCCACGCTGCTCGCGTTCATCGACGCAGACGAGAACACGTGCCGCTGGATCGAGACGCGCCACCGCACGCGTACCGGCAAGTCGATCGCCTTCCACACCGCCCCGATCGCCGTGGGGCCGTTGTTGCGCCACGCACTCTTCGAACAATTTCCCACGGTGATATTGACGTCGGCGACGCTGGCCGTCGATCGGCGGTTCGATTTCCTGCACGATCGTCTCGGGCTCACGGAGTTGTCCGATGCCGATCGCGTGCGCACGTTGCGCGTTGAGTCGCCGTTCGACTTCGCGCAACAAGCGTTGCTGGCCATTCCCCGCGACCTGCCCGAGCCCAACGACGCAGGCTACGAGGCCGCGACCCACGCGGCGATTGCCGACACCGTGCAGGCGACGCGTGGCGGCACCTTCGTCCTGTTCACCGCGTACGGGGCACTCAACCGCGCCGTCGGCGCGCTGGGCCCGGCGTTGTCGGCGCAGGGGCTGACCCTGCTGCAGCAAGGCGCCACCAACCGCCACCTGCTGCTGAGCCGCTTCGTGCAGGATTCGAGCGCGGTGCTGTTCGCCACCGACAGCTTCTGGGAAGGCGTCGACGTGCGCGGCGACGCCTTACGCTGCGTCGTCATCACGCGCTTGCCGTTCCGCGTGCCCACCGAGCCCATCGAGCAGGCACGAGTAGAGGCCATCGCCGCACGCGGCGGCAACGCGTTCACGGAGCACACCGTTCCGCAGGCCGTGATCAAGCTGAAGCAAGGTTTTGGAAGGCTGATTCGCTCGCGCACCGACCGCGGCGCCGTGGTGCTGCTCGACAGCCGCATCGTGCGCAAGCCGTACGGTCGCGTCTTCCTCGATTCGCTCCCCCCTGCCCGCCGCCTCATCGCCGGGCGGCAGGCGGTGGCTGCTGAGCTGCGCCGCTTCTTCACCGCCGGCGCGAACGCGGCAGGCGCTGCCGGCTGACGCCGCCACGCGCGCAACCGTCAGAGCAGGCCTCGAGCCTGTGTCGCGAGCTGTTCGACGGCCTCACACTGCGCGGCGACGACCGGTAGATGCTCGCTGAGCCCTCCGAACTCTGCTTCGTTGGCGGTGAAGCTCGTTGCCGACTTGATCTGCTGCGACTCGGCATCAGCCCGTTGCGTGATGTCTGCGAGTCGTGCCGCCAGCGTGGCGCGTGCCGCCTCACGTACCGCCTGCGCCGTGGTGGTGAGCCACGCCGCCTGCGCCGCAAGGTCAGCGCCGATGCCGTTCCGCTCGAGGGCCGCGAGGCCCGGCAGGTACCAGCCCCGCCAGAGGGCGCGGCGCAGCAACTGTCCGCGCCCCGTTGTCGCGCGCTTCATCCGATCCTCTGGTGCGAGTGGTCCAAGGCTGAGCTCGGTGCGTATGCGCGGCCCAGTCGGCACGGTCGTGCCGAAGTCGGCGGCCTCGGCCTGCAGTGATTGCAGCGTGGCCCGGTTTGCGGCGTCGAGCGCATCGGCATAGCGGGCGGTAGCGTCCTTGATGGCGGCCGCGAGCGCCGCTGCGTCACCGCGACGGACCCAGCGCCGCCGCGCGCGGCGCAACTCCGCATGCACATCGGCCGCCAACTTTGCTGCCGTGGTCGTGGCCTGGTGGCCGATGCGGCTCACGCGTGCCTCATAGTCGGCAAGCCGGGCACGCGCAGTGGCGCGCTCGGCGTCGGCGGCCGCACGGGCCGCTTGCAGACGTGCGCGTGCATCCGCGAGCGCGCGGTCGAGCGCCGTGTGGCGCTCGACGAGGCAGCGGTGCCCAGCAGCCAGCGACGCGTGGACACGTTTTGCCGCTTCGCGCAGGGCGGCCACTTCACGCCCCTTTGACGAGGCAAACCGTCGTAGGGCCGCAATCAGCGCCGTGAGGCCGCTCGCGACGCTGGCCGCTCCGTCATCCGCTTGCATGGCGCGGAAGCCGGCGCGGGCATCGACGAGAAATAGCTCGTGTGCTCCGGCGATGTTGGCGCGCAAGGTCTCCGCGTGTCGGGCGCGCTCGGCCGGGCTGAGGTCGGCGCAATCGGCGTCCAGATTCCACACGACGAACAGCTTGCTGATGTCCGTCTCCAGACCGTCCATGAGCCTGCGGGTGAACTGCGTGAAGAGGGCGGGATAGCGCACAACCAGCACGACGGCATCGAGCGCGCGCAGCGTTTCCGCGCTGACCGCATCGAGGTGCGCCGCGCTGCCCACGCCGGGCGTGTCGAGCAGATCGACCTGCCCTCCCAGCTCGAGCAGATCGAGGTCCGTTTCCACCACGACCTCGTCGCTGTCGGTACTCTCACGCATGAGGCCTTCCACGTCGGCCACGCTCTCCAGCCGCCGGCTGCCGACGTGCCAGGCGGTGCTGTCCCCGTAAGTGACGCGCACGGGCATCGAGGTCAGCGGCTCGAAGGCCACGGGCGACAGCGGCGCGCCGGCAACGGCGTTGAGCAACGTCGACTTGCCCGCCTTCACCTCACCGTAGATCGCGATGCGGACGCGACGGCGCGCGAACTCCGCGAGCAGCCGGTCCAGATCGGCCAGCGTGCCCTCCGGCAACACGCCGGCGTGCGGCGCCAGCGCCTGGCGCGCCCGGCCGATCGTTTCGTTTAGTCGCGTCGCCAGCGTGCCGAAGGCCTGCGCCGCTACCGTGCGGTCGTCTCCCGTACTGGCCGCCCGCGTCTCCATGCCCAGTGCTGAATTCATGGCGGCTACTCATAGGGTGCGGCGTGCGACAGTTCAACCGCGGATGAGTTTACGGCGTAGAATTGGGAAGCGCCGCGTCGGCGGCGGCGTGCCGGCTGTCGGTCAGGGCGCGCTGCGCCGCGACGAAGGAGGGATCGAGTGCCAGCGACTGCGTGAATGCCGCGATCGCCTGCGCGTGGCGGCCGTGCAGAGCGAGATAGCGACCGCGGTTGTAGAGCATGGCGACGTAGACCGGGAAGACCTTCTGCCGGACGACGTCGTCAGGCTCGAACTGCAGGCTGCCGTCCGCGAGACCGCGCGTCTGCCACTGCGGCTGCGCCGGCTCGTGCATCGCACGATCGGCGAAGAGCTGGAACACCAGCCCTTGCGGAACGAGCTGGTAGGTCGTCGTGAGCGCGCGCGTCAAATCACCCTCGCGCGGGTCGCGGTTCAGTGCGATGTCCTGCGTCACGTACACCGGAGCCGTGCCGATGTGCTGGCTCACGAAGGCGAGGATCATAGCGTTGAAGCGCGCATCGATGCGCCGGTTGAGTGCGACGTCGCGCTCGTAGGCCTGCGGGTCTTGCTCCCAGTGCCGCAGGTCTTCCAGGAACGCGTCGACCTCGGCCTGCGCCCGCGCCATCACCTCCGCGTACTCGCGGCGCAGGTAGTCGAAGTACCAGGAACGTCGCAGCATGTTCACGTCGATGAGAGTGACGTCGCGGCGGCGCGCTTCGAGGCCGCGCGCGTACAGCATGGGCGAGCACACCTGCCAGTCCAGTGTGAGCAGCAGGCCGCCCGGCTCGATCGTGCTCAGGATGTTGTCGACGTAGTCGGGCGCGATGAAGTAGCGGCTGCGGTCGTTGTAACGGAAGTTTGCTGCCAGGGTCAGCATGGGCACAGACAACAGCGCCATGGCGATCGCCGCGCGACGTGCGGCGCTGGCCCCGTGACCCAACCTCGCCAGCAGCCAGCGGGCGCCGAAACCCACTGTGATCGCCAACACCACGAAGGTGGGCAGGTAGTACGCTTCCTTGTCCTCGGCGATGTCGTAGTTGAGCCCGTACGCGAGCCCGGCGGCGATGATCAACACCAGGCAAGAGAAGAGGGCGCGGTCTCGCCGGAACAGCACGACAAAGCCGGCGACCGCCAATGCAAGGCCGCCGGGCAACCACCACGGCCCGAACTCGCGCCCGACGAGCCGGGCGAACTCTTGCACCTGCGCGCCGACGATCTGCGGGGAAAAAGAGACGAAGGCTTGGTACTGCCGCCCGGTCACGTGCCACCAGACGCGCTGCAAGGTCCGCGGATCACCCCAGTTCAACAGCGGTGACCGCGCTGCAGCGAGTGGCAGGTAGAGATAGATGGACAGCCCGGCGAAGGACCACAGCGCCGCGCGCAGCAGCCGTCGGCTGCGGAAGAACTGCGCTCCCTCGGTGGCGTACACCAGCGCCGCAAGGGCCGGGAGGAGCAGCCCCACGGTCACGTGATGTACCCCCAGCGCCAGGCCGAACACGCACGCCGCGGCATAGAGCCACCGGTCGGCCGGCGCGGGCGGCGCTTCCGGGCGCGCCTGCCGCAGCGCGAGGCTGCGGCGCCGCCAGCGGAACATGAGGAAAAGGACGATGAGAATGAGCAGGGTGTTGAGCGTGTAGACTTCGGCGATGGTCGCGTACGACCACAGCGTGCGCGAGCCGGCCAACAGCAGCGCCGCGACGAGTACCGGCACGCCGGCAACGGCGGATTCCAGGACGCCGGCGTTCCGTCCTTCGCGGACGCCGGCCCGTCCCGGCGCCGTCGCGCCGGGCGCGCCGGTTTGCAGGGCTTCGGCCGCCACGGCGGCGAGCGCCGCGACCGCCAGCGCGGCGAACAACGCCGACGCGGCGTTGACGCGGAGCGCGACGTTGCCGAACGGCAGCAGCGTCGCGGCGTGCGCCAGGAGCACGTACAGCGGAAACCCCGGCGGGTGGGCGACGCCGAGCGATGCGGCGGCAACGATCAGCTCGCCGCTGTCCACCAGCGTCACGGTGGGCGCCAGCGTGGAGACGTACAGCACGAATGCCGTCACGCCCGCCACACACGTGCACGCCAGGCGTACCGCGGGAGAGGACAGCGGATTCGAGCTGTCTTCTCCCGGCGGCGAAGAGTGAACGGTCTCTCCTTTGACCGACGCACGGGCTCGACGACTGACTCCGGGCATGACTCATGGCGTATCGCGCATCGCGCGCCCGCGATGCAAGCTGCGTCGGTCTCCTGACCACCGGTCTCGGCAGCTGCAGCGCGGCGGCCGTCTGTGTATACTCGCTGGCCGCGATGAACCCCTCAGCGCCCGACACCGACCACAGCCCGGCGCAGCGCCTGCTGGAGCGCGACGGCCGGCTCGCCGCCGTCGCGTCGGGCATCCGTACGCGATACTTCGACGACCTCTACCATTTCCTGTTGGTCGCGTCGTGGCCGCGGCTGCTGGCGCTGCTGAGCCTGCTGTACGTGCTGAGCAACGCCGCGTTCGCGGTCGCCTACCTGCTGGGCGGTGACAGCCTGGACGGTGCGCAGCCCGGCTCGTTCGGCGACGCCTTCTTCTTCAGCGTGCAGACGATGGCCACGATCGGCTACGGCAAGATCGTTCCGCGCACCCTGTTCGCCAACGTCCTGGTCACCATCGAGTCGCTGGTCGGGTTGCTTGGTCTGGCGATGGTGACGGGGTTGATCTTCGCCAAGTTCTCGCGGCCGACGGCGCGCGTGCTGTTCAGCCGCGTGGCAGTGGTGTCGCCACGGGACGGCGTCCCGTGCCTGATGTTTCGCGTTGCGAACCAGCGCGGCGATCTCATCGTCGAGGCCCGTATCCACGTCGTGCTGGCGCGGAACGAGATCACGGCGGAAGGTGAGCTGATTCGCCGGCTATCCGATTTGCAGCTGCTGCGCGAGCAGCACGCGTTGTTCGCACTGTCGTGGACGGTGATTCATCCGCTCACCGGCACGAGCCCGTTCGCTGGAGCCACTCCGGCCTCGCTGGCTGCGCTGGAGGGGGAGATCATCGTGTCGCTGACCGGGCTCGACGAGACCTTCTCGCAGACGGTGCACGCGCGGCATTCCTACACCGCCGACGAGATCGTCTGGGATGCGCGCTTCGTCGACATTCTCTCGCGGCTGCCGGACGGCCGCCGCCGCGTCGACTACACGCACTTCCACGACGTCATCGGCAGCGACGTGCCGCGCTGAGCCGCACCGGCTCAGAGCCCGGCTGCGCACGCGAGACTGGGTTCGCCGGCGCTCGTGGTGTGGATGATCGTGCCGCGATCTCCCACGGCCCAACCCGTATTCGGATCGACGAAGGCCACCGCGTTCAAGAGGTCGTCGCCGCCGCTGTCTTGGCAGACCCAGCCCGCCCCCCCGTCGGTGGTGGCGACGATGAGGCCGAAATCACCGACCGCAACGGCGTGCTCGTCACTGATCGCCGCGACGCCGAAGAGGTTGTCGACCGTCCCGGTCGGTCGCGGCACCCAGGTGGTGCCGCCGTCGACGGTGCGCAAGACCACCTGTGTCGGAGCCGCCAGTTGCTCGTCGAAGTTCCCACCGACCGCCCAACAGACGTCGGCCCCCAGGCAGGATATGGCATACAGTGGATCATTTTTCGGGCTGCTCTGCGGGGTCCACGTGGCTCCACCGTCGGTGGTGTGCCGGATGACCTGGGTCGGACGTTGCGCGTCCGGTGTTCCGCCGACGGCCCAACAGGTATCCGTGCCGACGCACGCAATAGCGTTGAGCGTGTCCGACGTGTTGCTCTGCTGCGAGCTCCAGGTGGTGCCCCCATCGGTCGTATGCAGGATGGTGCCTGCCTCGCCCACGGCCCATCCAACGCCGCCGTTGACGAACTTGATGCTCAGCAGGAGGTTGCTGGTGTTGGTCGTCTGTATGAACCAGTTGATGCCGCCGTCGGTGGTCCGCACGATCGTGCCGAAGTCTCCCGCAGCCCACGCGAGCTGCGGATCGACGGAGGTCACGCTGAACAGCCCGGCAGTTGTACCGGGGTCCTGCCCGATCCAGTTGTCGCCGGCGTCGTCGGTGCGGGCGATCGCGCCGAAGTCGCCCACCGCGTAACCGACGGTCGATGAGTTCGGAGGGAACGCAATGCCGAACAGCATGTTGGTGCTTGCCGGATTCAGCAAGAACCAATTCATACTGTCGGCAGAATTGAGGAGCGTTCCGCCGCCGCCGGCGACCCAGCCGGTCGTCACACCCGGGTCGCAACGGCCGGTCAGCGCTTGCGCCTCTGCCCCAAGTAGCTCGCTGATCTCGATACTGCCGTTCTGATTGATGTCGCCCGCCGCGCAGATCGAGATCGGCGAGGAGCCCAAGGCGATGCTGGCCAGACTGGTCAGCTCGTTGACGGTGACTTCGCCATCGTTGTCACAGTCTCCCGGACAGATATACGCCCCGGCGGCGTCGAGGAAGCTCACGCCGTTCAATGGATCGGTGCTGAAGCTGTCTTGGGCCATCCACGTTGCGCCGCCGTCGCTGGTATGCAGAATCAGGCCCTCCTCCGTGCCGAAATCGTCCGGGTCGCCGCTGCCCAGATCGACCTCCCCGACAACCCACCCGTTCATCGAGTCGGTGAACGCCACGCCGTTCAGGTCCGTGATCGTCCCGCTGGTCTGGGCCGCCCACGAGGCCCCACCGCTGCTCGTGACGAGGATGGTGCCGCCGGCTCCGACAGCGAAGCCCAGTTCCACATCCCGGAATGTAACGGCGAACAGACTCGCGGTGGTTTCACTATTCTGGGGAGCCCAGGAGTTGCCGCTGTTCGAGGTATGCAGGATGAGGCCGTCGTCGCCCACCGCCCAGCCGTTCAGGCCGTCGGCGGCGAAGCTGACGCCCCAGAGCACGCGATCGGTCTCGCCGCTTGGCTGCGCGCCCCAGCTCGTGCCGCCGTCAGCCGTGCTGAGAATGGTCCCGGCGTCGCCGACTGCCCAGCCATTGAGCGGGCCGATGAAGATCACCGCATTGAGGTTCTCAGTGGTGTTGCTGGTCTGATCGCTCCAGGTCGTGCCGCCGTTCGACGTGTGCAGAATCGTGCCCGCCTCTCCGACCGCCCAGCCTTCTCGTCCATCGACGAAGCTCACGGCGAACAAAAAACCATCGGTGCCCGAGTTTTGCGTGTTCCAATTGAAGCCGCCGTCGGTTGAATGTTGGATCTCCCCGAAGCTCCCGACCGTCCATCCCAAAAACCCGTTCACGAACTGGATGGCATACAGATCTTCGCCGGTCGGAAACGGGTTCTGCAGCTCCCAGGGTTCCGTGCTCTGCGCCGTCACCGAATGCGGTGCGCTGGTGCCGAGCACGAGCCATCCCACGGTGAGCCCGAGCATGATCAACACCCGCTGGCTGCGGATGAAGGCCAGAACCTTGCCGCTGAGCCGCTGCGCCATTTCCTTACGACGGGTTGGCCGGTGGCGTGTGCTCGCGCCGCGCCGCAAGCAGCTGGCGCGTGTTGCTCTCCACATCAAGGAACGCGCGCAGGAGCTCGACGTGGACCATCACACTGACGTAGGCGATCAGGGCGACGAGCACGGTGATCACCAATGACAGGAGGCCGCCGAACAGGCCGTGGTGGCAAGAGCTAACGGTACCGCTCAACAGCACGATCACGGCGACCAACCCCGCAATCACCTGGCCGGCGTCGATGACGAATCGGAGGTACGGATAGCGTTCTTCCATGGATCACCCTGCCTTGTAGGGCCGTCCGGCCACTGTGTTCGACCGCCGCATCCGCGGTCGCCTCGATCGAGTTCCCTAACCAATTTGATCTACTCAGACAAGCTGTTTTCCGCCCCTGCACCGCGCGCGCCGCGGGCGCACGCCGCGATCGCGAACGCCGCGAGCAACCACAGCGCGCCACCACCCGAGGGGTCGCGTCGGGCCATCTGACAGCCGGTGTTGGCGGCGCCCGACGCCGAGGGCTCAGAGCTGGGAGGCGCGCCGTTCGGGTAGAGCGCAAAGATCCCGTCGATGTCGTCCGCCTGCAATCGATCGATGGTGCTCTCCCGGCTGTTCATGATGGCGGCGACCTGCTGCCGGTGATCGTCGGGATGATCCAAACCCAGCACGTGGCCGAACTCGTGCAGCATGACGCGCCGGATGTCGTTCGCGGGGAAGCGCAGCGGCCCGTCGTAGGCGTTCCAGGTGACGTTCCAGTTCACGAACACGGGCGCGTTGATCATCGCCCCGGTGGCTGGGTTGTAGCAATTGTTCGTCAGCTCGATGATGTCGCCAAAGCCCTGCCCGCAGAAGTCCGTGGTGAACAGGATCGGATTGTCGCCGGCCGGCCCAGTATTCGGACATGCGTGGCGCGGGCCGCGTGGCCCGCACGGCGCGAAGAGCGCCCCGCCCACGCTGACGCTGTACTGGAAGCCGGCACCGACGGCGTTCCAGTCATTCGCGGCGAACAAGACGTTCTGGTCGAAGCTCGCCGTGCCATTGATCAGGGTCGTCGGCGGCGGAGGGAACCCCAGGAACGACCGCAGCGTGGCCGCGCCTTCAGCCCAGTGGATGCAGAGGCCGCTGCTGGTCTTGATGCACACGAACGCCTGCGCTGGCGTTGCGAGAGAGAGCCACGCCAGCAGGCCCAGTGCCGCCTGTAGCGCCACCCACGCACACCGCTGCTTCATTGCGCCCCACCGCCGTCGGTGCCGGCCTGCGGGTGGGCCAGCTCGTCGGCGACCATCTGCCGAAACTCGTCCAGCGTAACGGCTTGCGCCGCCGCTGCTCCCGGTGATGACGCGGCGCGGCGCAGCTGGCGTTTCGCCAGACCGACCACGGCTGTGTGATCGTTGTCCTCGACCACCTCAGCGCCGCGCTCTGCATCGAAGCGCACGTGAAAGCGTCCTTGCCACACCCCCACCAGCGGGCAGACGGTCGGCCCGTTCCCGGCCACGAATACAACGTCGCGCTCCCCCGGCGTGAACGTCGGCATGTCCGGAATGTGCACCGCGACATCGCCCGCCGATCCGCCAAAGAAGCGCAGGGTGAGTGTCGCGCCGACATCACCCTTGAGGACCGTCAGGTCCGAGAACGTGACCAGAGTCGACGGCGCACCCACGTCGTCCGGCTCCTCAGTGATCGCCGTTACGGTCCCGACAACGATCTGCTCCGCCCGCGCGACGAGTTCGGGAAAGTCGCGTTGTACGACGACCATGGCGTTGGATGGTGACGACACGATGATGACGGCGAACAGCGCGAGGGAGAGGCGCCGGTGTACCGAGTCCAGGTTCCTGAGTTTCACGCCGCGTCACGCTAGCAGAGGGACAACGACGGCGCCATTGGAGGACTGCACCGCCTCGACGATCGCTAGCGCGGCGCGGACCGCGCGTTCCGGGTCGTCCTCGCGCGCGGTGGCCCAGCCGAAGTAGATGAGCAGCCCGTCGCCGAGATTCTTGGCGACGTGGCCGCCCCCGAGCACGAATCGGCGGGAACTGACCGCGCGTCGACTTCGGGACGCACTCCGATCCGCATGCGCGGCCGCTTGCTTCCTCCGCAATCCGCAATGGTAGAATGCGTGCCTATCGCGTCCCGTGCCGCTGACAATTCTTCCGAATATTCCGAAGCAGTGTTTACGGCGAACTCGGTTCCGCGACCGTCGGCGTCGGCAACGGCCCTTCCAGGACCGTCTCCACTCCCGCCTCGGCGGCGTTGCGTAGAATGCTATTGGCGCAGGCCTGGAGGGTCAGGGCGAGGCAGCAGGCGAGCGCCGCGGACAGGAGGACCATCGTTCGAGTGCGCATGACGACGACGGGCTCCATACCATAGACCGTTGCGACTGTTGAGCTCGCACGCGGTGGATAGCGGCGCCCGGCGAGATGGAGTAAAAGGACCTGGAAGCGGTCGTGGCGGGGCGGCGCGGTGACGGAAGACGGAGCCAGTCATGCATGCCGTACGCATTCATCAGTTCGGTGACGAAAGTGTCCTGCGCTACGAAGAAGTTCCGGATCCGCAAGCGGGTGTCGGGGAGGTGCGCATCGCCGTGCGCGCCGCGTCGATCAACCACGGCGATCTGGCGCGGCGCAGCGGGACGTACCCGGGTGAGATTGCATTTCCGCTGACGCTCGGGTGGGAGGTCGCGGGGGACATCGATGCCGTCGGCGAGGGTGTCGATCCACAACGCCTCGGCCAACGCGTCGTCGCCATGGCCCCGGCCGGCGGCTACGCGGAGCGCTTCGTCACGGCCGACGCGGCCGCACACCCGCTGCCTGATGACCTCGCCTACGACGTGGCGGCGTCCATTCCGGTCGTCTTCCTCACGGCCTGGTACGGGCTCATCACGACGGCGCGCGTGCAACCGCACGAGTGGGTGCTGGTGCACGCCGGCGCCAGCGGCGTCGGCATGGCGGGCATTCAGATCGCCAAGCACCAGGGTGCCCGCGTCGTGACCACCGCCAGCTCACCCGCCAAGCTCGACTTCGCCGCACGACTCGGCGCCGATGCCGTCATCAACTACGTGGAGGAGGATTTCGTCGAGGCGATCTGGCGCATCACGGACGGCGGCGGCGTCGACGTGGTGCTCGAGTCCGTCGGCGGCGAGACCTTTGAAGAGAGCCTCGATATCCTGCGCCCGAACGGTCGTCTGGTGACGGTCGGCAATACCGTGGGCAAGACGGCGACCGTCGATCCCACCGCGTTGATTCGCAACAACCTGTCGCTGCACGGCTTGTATCTGGTGACCTGGGTGATGAGCGGTGGCGCGTGGCCGGCGTTGGCCGAGATCCTCAAGCTCGTCACTGACCGACACTTTTGCGTTCCCATCGATCGCCGCTTCCCGCTCCGCGAGGCGGCAGCCGCGCACCGGTACCTCGCGCAACGCAAGAACATCGGCAAAGTCGTCTTGATGCCGGAGCCGCACGTCTAGGGCCTGCGGCCGGCGTCATTTCTATGGCCCGCTCCCCGTTGGGTCGCTCCGGGCTGCCAAGTCCGACGGGCTGCTAGG
>CAZCGA010000156.1:0-13721 GCA_964498075.1 uncultured Binatia bacterium (SeqCode)
GAGATCACCATCCCCAAGTACGTCGAGGTGGAACAACCGGCGCCACCGAAGCCGTCGATCTTTGCAGCAATCTCCAACGAAGATCTCCTAAGCTACGGCGTGCCGGCTGAATGGGTTGAAGAAGTCCGCCTGGCCACGGAGGACAGCCTGCTGGAGCTGGCTGATCATCTGCCGAAGGAGGCCGCCGAACCTCGCCGCGCTCGGAGCCGGGCGCCCGAATAGTCTCTTCTTCGCCGGCGACCTGGGGCAGCGGATCTTTCAGCAGCCCTTCTCATGGAAAGCACTCGGCGTCGCTATCCGCGGGCGATCCAGAACGCTGCGCATCAGCTCCCGCTTGGCCAACGCCCGCGTGGGTGTCGAGCGGCGCGACGCACGCCGTAGCAGGCTGCCAGGGCCGATTGCCGAAGCGATCGAGCGACACCACTTCGCCGACCGGGCGCCGTGTCGTCGGTCCGTAGCGGCCGAGCGGCCAGCCGAGCGGCACCATCGCGACCGGCGTGACGTTCCACGGCAGGCCGAGAATGCGGCGCGCCACGAAGTTGTTCCACAGCGGCATGGTGATCAGGTTGGCACCGAGCCCGGCGGCACGCGCAGCCAACAACAGGTTCTGAATCGATGGGAAGATCGAGCCGTACGTGCTCGCCGCGATGATTGGTGGAAACCCCACGCGTGGTCCGCGGATGCAGGCCACCACGAAGACCGGGATTTCCTCGAAGTGGTCGACGCCCCATTCGACCGCCTTGTTGAGACGCTGCTCCTTGGGATCGTGGCGCGCCTTCCACGCCGCCACGCGCCGGTACAGCCGCCACATGCGGCGGTTCTGCCGCCCCAGCTTCGCCTTCACCACCGGGTCTTTGACCACGATGAACTCCCAGCCCTGCGAGTTTTGCTGCGTCGGCGCCTTGAGCGCCAGCTCGATCAGCTGCAGCACCAACGCGTCGTCGACCGGATCGGGTTTGACCCGCCGCACGGCACGCTGAGTCATCATGGCGTCCTTCAGCGGCATGCTGAAATCAGAAACCGGTGTCGTCATTTCTCGCCCTCCGCTGGCGATACGTTTGGTCCGGGCGTGGCCCGGCTGCGGCACGGCCTCCGCAAGCTCCGCTGCCAATCCGGTCAGCGAGACGCCTGCGTGCGACCGTCTCTCGGCGTCCGATCGTGCGTCCTTGACCCGCCACAACGTACAATGCAGCGTACGTTGTACGCAACGGCAAGAGAGGCACGAAGGAGGGTGGTCATGGACAAGCCCAAGCGCATTCTCGGCAACGTCGGTACCAAGCTCCTGCTCGACAACGATCGCGTCAGGGTCTGGGAGCTGGATCTCGCACCGGGCGCGGAGTCGGATGTCCACCGGCACGACCTGGACTACCTGATCGTGCAGATCGAGGGAGACCGCATCGCCGCCGTCCCGGAACCGGACTCGGGCGGCAAGTATACCGAGTACATTGAGGTTGAGGCGACGCCGGGCAAGGTGAGCTACCTCACCCGCGGCGGGATCGAGACGGCGGTCAACGTCGGCCAACGACGCTATCGCGAGATCCTGATCGAGCTGAAGTAGGCTACCATGTTGCTGCTCGGAGACATCCTGCGCCGGCAGGCCGCCGTCCGCGGCGACAAGACGGCGTACATCGTCGGCACCGCACGCATGACCTATCGCACGTTTCATGCACGCTCAAACCAGCTCGCGCGCGCGCTCCAGCGCCTCGGCGTTCGCCGTGGCGACCGCGTCGCTGTGATGGCCAACAATCGCGCCGAGTACCCGATCATCTACTTCGCGGTGATCAAGCTGGGCGCGATCGTGGTGCCGGTGAGTGCACGCTTCACCGCTGCCGAGGTGGCGAACATCGTGTGCCACTCCGAGGCCGAGACGTTCTTCGGCGCGCGGGAGTTCGCCGCGCTCGTCGCCGACCTGCGGAGCGCGGGGCGCTTGCCCTTGGTGCAACGATTCATCTCCATCGACGGCGCGGAACCAAACCTCCCCGTGACCCCCTCCTCGGGATAAGGAGGGGGAAAGATGGCGAGCTGGAATTGGATTGCTTGGCAGACGCGGAACCGACTGACGACATCGAGGCAGCCATCGACGAGCACGATCCGCACGTCATGCTGTACACCAGCGGCACCACCGGCTCGCCGAAAGGCACGCTGCTCACGCATCGCAGCTACCACCTGCAGGCCATGACCTCCCACCTGCAGCTCGGTTTCAGCGAGGACGACATCGCGCTCAGCATGTTTCCCATGTTTCACATGGGCGGCTGGACGCTGCCGCTGGGCTTCTGGCACACCGGCGCAACGGCGGTGATCATGCCGAAGGCGGATCCGCGCGCCATCCTCGAAACGATCGAACGCGAACGCGTCACGTACTTCTATGCGGTGCCCACCGTGTTCCGATCCCTGCTCGCGGTGCCCGACTTCGATCGCTTCGATGTCAGCTCACTGCGGCTCCTCGGCGGCGGGACGGCGGCCCTGACCGGGGCGCAGGTGGAGGAGATCATGGACCGCTTCCGCTGCCGCAACATGGTGATCCTCTACGGCTCGACCGAGGCGGGGCCGGTCAGCGTCGTGCGCCCGTGTGACGTGCCGCGCAAGCCGGAGACGGTGGGCCGGCCGTACTTGGACGTCGAGGTCCGGCTCGTCGACGACAACGGCCACGACGTCGCGGCTGGTGCAGTCGGCGAGATCGCCGCGCGCAGCGAGTTCACGATGACGGGGTACTGGCGCAACCCGGAAGAAACAGCGCGGACGATGCGGGACGGTTGGGTGCGCACCGGCGATCTGGGAGCGTTCGACGCGGAGGGTTTCCTCTCCATCGTCGGGCGCCGCAAGGAGGTCATTCGCAGCGGCGGCGAGAGCATCTTTCCGGTCGAGATCGAGCGCGTGCTGCTGACGCATCCGGAGATCCGCGAGGCCAGCGTGGTGGGAGTGCCCGACCCGCACTGGGGCGAAGCGGTCGTCGTCGCCGTCGTCGTGCGCGCCGGCGCGGCGCTCACCGCCGCCGACGTGATCGAGTACGTGCGCGCCCGTCTGGCGAGCTACAAGAAGCCACGCCACGTCTGCTTCCTGCCGGAGCTGCCGCGCACGGCGGCGTCGCAGCAGGTGCACAAGCCCCTGCTCAAGGAACTGATCCTCGAACGACTCAAGGAGGGACGGCGGTGAAGGCAAGAAGCCCTTCTTGACAGATCGAGACGACCTTCGTACCGTCACTCCGTGGACCTCACCCTGAAGCGCCTCATTCTCGATCCGCCCTCGACCGTGCGCCAGGGCGCGATGCCCGCGGGCGCATTGAACGAACCCGAAGCGCCGGTCATCGATCCGACAGAGCTCGCGGCGGGCGACGCGAAGCGATGGCTCGACGCGCTGACGCGGGGGGAGATTCAGGAGTTGCGTCAGTTGAACGACCGGCATTCGTGGGCGTCGCTCATCACCAACTGGGGACTGGTGCTCGCCTCGTTCGCCATGGTCGCGTACGTTCCGAATCCGCTGACGATCCTCCTCGCCTTCGCGGTGATCGGCACGCGACAACTGGGGCTGTCCATCCTGATGCACGAAGCGGCGCACCGCACACTGTTCAAGAACCGCACGCTGAACGACTTCGTCGGCAGCTGGCTGTGCGCGTATCCAGTGTGGAGCGATCTCTACCCGTACCGGCGGTATCACTTGCAGCATCACGCCAAGAACTGGACCGCCGACGATCCCGACCTGAACCTCGCCACGCCGTTTCCAGTGACAACGGCGAGCATGCGGCGCAAGATCGGGCGCGACCTCACCGGGCGAACGGCCTGGAAGCGGGTGAAGTACGTCCTCAAACGCGACCTCGGAATGAACCTCCAGCAGTTCGGGAGCAACGCCGGCTGGCGCAACCTGCGCGGCGTGACGATCACCAACCTCCTCTTGCTCGGCATGCTCGCGGCCTGCGGGCACCCCGCGTTGTACCTGCTTTGGATCGGCGCCTGGTTCACGACCCACCACCTCGTCGTGCGCCTGCGCTCGATCGCCGAGCACGCGATGATCCCCGACCGCAACGATCCGCTGCGCAACACCCGCACCACCCTGACGTGCTGGTGGGAGCGTCTCTTCATCGCGCCCAACTTCGTCAACTACCACCTCGAGCATCACCTCATCATGACCGTCCCCCACTACAGGCTACCGCGCATGCACCGCATGCTGCGCGACCGGGGCGTGCTGGAGGGGGCGTGCGTGGCGACCAGCTATCTCGACGTCCTCAAACTCGCAGCCAGCAAGCCGGCGTAGCACTCCCGTCCACGCGAGGTCCCTCGAGAGACAACGCACGCGAAGGGAGGTTCGCAGCGATGGCCGAGTTCATGAAACCCTGGAGTGCGCAGACCTACGCGCTCATGCGCATCATGGTGGGTCTGCTGTTCCTGAGCCACGGGCTGTCGAAGCTCGTGGGCTTCCCGGTGCCGGCACCGGCCGAGGCGCCGGCCTTCATCCTCTACACGGCGGGCCCGATCGAGCTGATCTGCGGGGTGCTGGTTGCGCTCGGGCTGCAGACGCGCTGGGCGGCCTTCCTCGCCAGCGGCATGATGGCGGCGGCGTACTTCATGGCGCATTTCCCGCGCGGCTTCTTCCCGATCGCCAACGGCGGCGAGCTCGCCGTGCTGTACTGCTTCGCGTTCCTGTTCATCTCCGCCCACGGCGCCGGCATCTGGAGCGTCGACGCGAGCCGGCAGTAGCCCGGCGTGATTTGCCGGCGCACCGGCTTGCCCAACAAGTCGATCGGCAGGCGAATTGAACGTGCAGAGTCTCCGACCCCAGCTTGCACGCGGCGGTTGAAACCGCGCGCTACAAGGAGCACCAAGCCTGCCTGCGCAGGCTCCCAACCCCGCCACCGGCAGCGTCTTTCGGGGGGGGAGGGGAGTCGCCGGAGGGCGACTTGGGTGCCTCTCGTAGCGCGCGAATTCATTCGCCGCGTCCGGCGCGGCTGCTGGGTACTGTCCGTCTTAGGAGGAACAACCTTACGCTCAGGATGCAGATGCGATCGCTTCGATCTCCTGTAGCTCGACCATGGTGTGTTCCTTCACAACGTCCGGCAACCGGCGAACGAAGCGGTCCGTCGAGAAGTACTCGGATCGCGTCGCGATCCGCCCCCTGCGCTGCTACTTCGCGCCGGCCTTCTTGAGTTGGTCGACTTCCGCAGCCAGCGCCGTGACCTTTTGGGTCAGCTGTCGGATCTGATCCTCCAGGTAGCGATGGCGGTGGCGTGAGCGTTCGAGGCTGACCTCGTCGCGCTTACCGGCGACGTGCTGATGCCCGCCGCCGCACGGCTCGTCGACCGAGTCATAGAACTGCTCACCGCAGCCGTCGTACTCCTGACCTCGCGCGACCATCGGTGCCAACCAGATCAGCGAAGCCATCATCAGCCCTGCGCACAGTGTCCGCATGCGCTGCCCTCCTTGCAAATGTGTGCTCCCTAACGCGGCACAGTGGTCGGAGTCAAACGAATGTCGAACTTCCCGTTCGCGTCCGGCGCGGTTGCGTCGGCCAAGCGCCTTGCACAGAAACTGCCCGATCGTGTCTCGCCCGACAAGATTGGTCCCCGTTGCAGGGCGCTCCACACCGCGGTACTGTCGCGCGCTTGAGCGGAGTGGAAAAGCACAATGGACGGAGTAACGAGGCCGCACACGGCTCGCTTCACTGGTCGAACCGCCATCGTAACCGGCGCGGGATCCGGGCTCGGACGCGCGACATCGATGCGGCTTGCCGCGGAAGGCGCCGCGGTCGCGTGCCTCGACCTGGTGCTCGATGCCGCCCAGCAGACTGCGGCCGGGATCGTCGAAGCCGGCGGCGCCGCACGTGCCTACTTCGTTGACGTGTCCGAGCCTCAGTCCGTGCGCGCCGCCGTCAGCGCGGCCGCGACGGACCTCGGCCGGCCGTCGGTGCTGGTGAACTGCGCCGGTATCGGCAAGTTTGCCCACTCGCACGAGATGCCGTTCGAAGACTGGTCGCGCATCATCGGCGTCAACCTGACCGGGAGCTTCCTCATGGCGCAAGCGGTGCTGCCGTACTTGCTCGAGGACGGCGGCACCATCGTCAACATCGCCTCCAATGCCGGAATCATGGGCCTGCCGTACAGTGCGGCGTACTGCGCGTCGAAGGGCGGCGTGATCCAGCTCACCAAGGCGCTCGCGGATGAGTATCTGAAACGCCGCGTGCGGGTGAATGCCGTCGCGCCGGGTGGCATCGCGACGCCGCTGCAGCAGGCGTTCCGGCTGCCGCTGGATGCCGACCCCAAGGCGATCCGCAAGGCGGTGTCGCCGCTGGGTAACGCCCAGCCGGAGGAAGTGGCCGCGCTGATCGCCTTCGTGGCCTCGGACGAGGCGCGCTACATGACCGGGTCAATCATCTCCATCGACGGCGGCCTGACCATCTGAGAGTGACGGATGCGCTTCTCCTACGCCGAGTCGATGTGTGATCCGAGTCACTATCTGCCGTTGGCGAAGGCGGCCGACGAAACGGGGTGGACCTCGTTCATCGTCCCCGACAGCATCTGCTATCCGGAGGTCTCGGATAGCAAGTACCCGTACACGCCCGACGGGGATCGGCGCTTCCTGGAAGACAAGCCGTTCATCGAGCCGTTCTCACTGATCCCGGCGCTCGCCGCCGTCACCACGCGGCTGCGCTTCACGACGTTCGTGGTGAAGCTGCCCATCCGCCAGCCGGTGCTGGTCGCGAAATCGGTGAGCTCGGTGGCGGTGCTCAGCGGCAACCGCTTCGGCTTCGGTGTCGGTGTCAGCCCGTGGATCGAGGACTTCCAAGTCTGCGGCGCAGACTGGCACTCGCGCGGCAAGCGCATGGATGAGATGATCGAGATCATCCGTGGGCTCACGGCGGGTGGGTTCTTTGCGTTCCGCGGCCGCTACTACGACATCCCCAGCATCAAGATCTGCCCGGCGCCGACGGCGCCGATTCCGATCTTCATCGGTGGGCACACCGAGCCGGCGCTGCGCCGCGCCGCACGCATCGGCGACGGTTGGATGCACGCCGGCAGCGATGATCTCGCGCACATGCTCCGGCGGCTGAACGAGCTGCGCCATGAGCACGGCCGCGAGCGCGAGCCCTTCGAGGTGCACGTCATCTCGCTGGACGCTTACAGCGTCGACGGCATCCATCGGCTGGAAGACCTCGGCGTCACCGACGTGATCGTCGGATTCCGCAATCCGTACTACGAAGCGATCGATTCGCAGAGCCTCGAGCAGAAGATCGACCTGCTGCGCCGGTATGCAGATACGGTCATCGCCAAGCGTTGACCCGGCGGCGGGCTAGTCATGTCGTTCACCGTCGACGTTCGAAAGACGCTCGCGGGGCTCACCAACGAGGCGCCCCCAGGCGTCGCGTTCACGGAGACGAAGGAAGGCGACGGGTTCACCGTTGCGCATGCGATCGCCGACGGCATCGAGCGTGTGACGTATCTGCCCAAGCAGCGCCGCTTCCAGACGCCGATCCTGATGCAACACGGGATGTGGCACGCGGCCTGGTGTTGGCAGCACTGGCAGGCGCTCCTCGCACAGTGGGGCTGGGAAAGCTGCGCCTTCAGTTTGCCTGGTCACGGCGGCTCGCCGGCGCAACGGCCCATCGCCGAGTGCACGCTCGACTACTACTTGTTCTTCCTCAAGTCTGAGGTCGAGCGCCTGCCGCGTCCGCCGATCCTGCTGGGGCACAGCATGGGAGGCGCGCTCGTCCAGTGGTACCTCAAGTACGCCGGCGATCTCCCCGCAGCCGTACTCGTTGCCTCATGGGTGTCGCACGACATGCCCAAGCAGAGCCTCGGGAGGATTCTTCGGTTGGACCCGTGGGGATTCATCCTGCGGTTGCGGGAGGGAACCGCGACGCCGTACATCCGCACGCCGCAGCGGGCGGCGCGATTGTTCATCACCGCAGGCGCGATCTACTCGCCCGAGGAGCTGCACGCCAGACTGGGACCGGAGTCCGGGCTCGTGCTCCTGCAGCATCGTCTACCGCATTGGTCGCCTCCGCCTGACGTCAAGACGCCCCTGTTGTGGTTGGACGCTGAGCGGGACGCGTTGATTGGTCGAGACGGCGCGCGCAGTTCGGCGGCATTCTACAACGCTAAGTATGTGCTGGTGCCGGGCGCCGGCCACGATCTCATGCTGGAGAGGAACCACCGGGAGACCGCGGAAACTGTCCACGCCTGGTTGATGGCGCAAGGGGTTTCGTAGCACGCCTCACCGCGCTCAGCTGAACTGCATCGCGCGCACGTCGCTGGATACGCGTAGCGGCGCAGCGGTCGCAGCTTGCACGTCGCCGACGGTCAAGCCGGGCGCGATCTCGCGCAGCAGGAAGCCGTCGGCGTCGACGTCGATCCAGGCGAGGTCGGTGACCACCGACTGCACGCAGCCGAGGGCGGTCGGCGGATAGCTCAGCCGCTCGACGAGCTTGGAGCCCCCGTTGCGCTCGCAGTGGTAGCAAATGGCAATCACGCGTGCACCACCCGCCGCCAGATCCATGGCTCCGCCGATGCCACCGCTGCCCTTCGGTGTGCTCCAGTTCGCCAGGTCGCCGTTCTGCGCCACCTCGAACGCGCCGAGGATGATCGTCGAGACGCGGCCGCTGCGCGCCATGGCGAAGGACACCGTCGAATCGAAGTACGCCGCCCCGGGCACCGCGGTGACGAGCTGCCCGCTGGCGTTGTACAAATCGATGTCCTCCTCGCCCTCCGCAGCCAGCGCGCCGTAGCCGAGGATGCCGTTCTCGGAATGCAGCGTGACGTGTCGGCCGGCAACGTAGTTCGACACCAGCGTCGGCAGCCCGAGGCCGAGGTTGACGTACTCGCCCTCGTGCAGGAGCGCAGCCGCCTTCATGGCCATCAGGTCGGCGGGCAAGCCAGTGGGTCCGCCGTCGCGCAGCGCGCGTCCCTCCATGTCGGCGACGCGGCCGACCACCGCAAGGATCTGGCGCAGTACGCCGGCGTCGAGGTGCGTCGTCGTCTTCACGATGCGGTCGACGAAGATGCCTGGCGTGACCACAGCCTCGGGATCGATGGCGCCCACTTCGACGATCTCCCTCACCTCGGCGATGGTCGTCTGCGCCGCCATGGCGAAGGCGGGGCCGAAGTTGCGCATGCCGCGCCGGTACGTGAGGTTGCCGACCGGGTCCGCCTGGTGCGCCTGCAACAGCGCGAAGTCGGCGGTGAGCGCGCGCTCGAAGACGTAGCGCCGGCCGTCGAAGACGCGCTCTTCTTTGCCGGCGGCGATCGGCGTCCCCACGCCGGTCGGCGTGTAGAATCCGGCGAGCCCGGCGCCGCCGGCGCGCACGCGCTCGACGAGCGTGCCTTGCGGCACCATCTCCAGCTCGATGTCGCCGGCCTTCACCATCTCGCTGATCGCGCTGGGAATCGCCGGCGCGCCGACGTAGCTGCAGATCAACTTCCGGATCTGCTGCTTGTCGGCGAGGATGTTGAGTGAGGTCGGCCCGCCCGCCGGCGTGTTGCAGATGATCGTCAAGTCTTGTACGCCGCGCTCGGCGAGCGCCAGCAGGCAATCGGTCGGCCACGCCTGCGGCGGGCCGAAGCTGTGGACGAGGATCGACGCGCCATCGCCGATGTCGCCGACGGCGTCGCGCGCGGACTCGACGATCTGCTTCCTGGCCATGGCCGGTCGGCATGACATGACGACCGCGACTTGGCAAGACTCGCGTACGACCCCTACGCTCGCGATCGCCTAGGTCGGACCGACAACCCGAGCAGTGCGACACCACAGGCGAGGGCGGTCGGTCCGAACCAATCGCCCCACTCGAGCATCAGGGTCGTGGCGCTGCGTTGCGGCATGACCGACACATCCAGGCTCGCACGCTTGTGCACGCCGATGGTGCCCAGGAACTCGCCCGTCGGCGCGATCACGGCGGAGATGCCGGTGTTGGTGGCACGCACCTGTGGCCGGCGGGTCTCGATGCTGCGAAACGCCGAGATCACGAGAATCAAGCGCGGCACCTGCCCGAAGCTGAACCAGGAGTCGTTCGACAAGGTCACGATCATCTCGGCGCCTTGGCGCACGGCGGCGATCGCCAGCTGCGGATCGAGGGCGTCGTAGCAGATGAGCGGCGCAATCCGCAGCGTGCGTCCACCGCGCAACCTGACCGGAAGAACCTGCGGGCCCTTGCCCGGCTTCCACGTCCCGAGCCAGGGTAACCATCGGCGCACCGCGCTGGACTCGAACAGCGCGGGCACCCGCTCGGTGAGCGGGAACAACCACGTCTTGCGATATGTGTCGAACCTGAGCTGTCCGTCTGCGGCAGGTTCAAGCGCGAAGGCTGCGTTGAACTCGTCGCCGCCCCGAGCGTCGTACGCGCCGAACACCAGCGGTACGCCGGCCCGCGCGACGAAGGCGCCGATCTCGCGATCGAAGGCGGCTCCGTCTTCGCTCTTCGGCGAGCCGAAGGTCGTCGGATATACCGTTTCCGGCCACACCAGCAGGTCGAGGTTGGCGCGCGTCAGCACCTCGTTCGACAACGCGTAGTGCGTATCGAGGATGAACCGGACCGCGTCGAACGTCCCCAGCTCTGCAGCGAGCCGGCCGTACTGACTGATGTCGGCCTGGACGATGCCGGCCGTGATGCGATCGCCGGGACGGTCGTCGTTGCGCAATTGCGCCAGCCGGACGGCACCGTACACCAGCAGACACAGTACGATCGCGGCGATGCACGCGACCGGCGCGAGCGCCTCGCGAGGCGAACGCGGGCGGTCCCTCGATACGACCCCCGAGAGAATGGGGTCTACTCGGGACGAACGGAGACGAAACTTGCGCATACGAATCAAGACCGATCGCCCTGAGTAGCCCCCTTCCCTTGGGGGCGTATCGAAGGGCGCTCTTCTGCGAAGACCAACGCTCTCGAACGCGCACTCGTTGGCGACAATAAGTAGGAACGTGAGGCCGTGGGCACCGGCGATGTCCGCCGCCTGCCGCAGCAGTGCCGAGGCGTAAAGGCCGTGACCCAGCGTGTCGGCGAACAGTTTTGGAAACGCCCACTCGCTCCCCACGTAGACGCCGGCGCCGGCCAGCAAGCCTATCGAGGGACGCACCGACGCCCGCTGCGCGAGATGTCGCGCCAGGGCGAAGGCGATGAACTGTGGCTCCAGGAGGGGCGCGAGCACCACCACGACGAACAGCGCGAAAGCCCACGGTGCGCCGGTGTAGTTCTGAATTGCGCTCGGCAGCCAACTGAAGACGACGAGCACGAAGGCCTCACACATGAGCAGCCCCACCGCCAGCGCACCCCGCAACGATGCTGTCCGATCGAGCACGGCCAGCCACGGCACGAGCCCGACCCAGCCGAGTAGCAGCCACGGCCAGTCGACCCGTGCATAGAGCGCGAGTGCACCGGCGCTCGCCGTGACGGCAGCGACCGCGAGGAAGCGTGACGCAGTCAGGGCGCGGAATCCTGTGGGGCTTGGTGCTCCGGAACCGCCTCGACTTCTGCCTGGGTCTCGGGAACCTCGAGCATCTGCACCGGCATCCCCGGAGGGGCCATGTCGGGTGGAACGACCCGATCCGCCGGCAGCGTGATCGGCTCGCCGTGCTCGTCCACCGGCCGGTAGTCCGGGTGGAACATCAGGATGGCGGGGACGCGCTGGCCGTCGTCGGTGGCCTGATAGTGCCGCACGTAGCCAGGAGGCAACTCGAAGTCTTCGGGGACGAGGATGCCACGTTTGATGGGCTTGGTGCCGGGCGGCGGAAACACGGCGATACCTTCGCCGGGCTTTGCCTCACCGAACATGGGCGCTTCTTCAGGCGGTTGCTCGTCCGGCGGCGCCGGCTCCGTTTCCTGGACGGGCGCCACGGCAGGGGCTGCAACTTTCATCTCTGCTTCGGCAGCGGGCCTTGGCGGTTTCGCGAGCGGTCGGCCAGCTTGCGGGGCATTGAGCGCGTTGATCGGGGCGGGATGCGCCGGCGATCTTGCTGTCTCGTCCGAGCGCGTGTCGAGCGCCGGCCGAACGAGCACGAATACGGCGACACACACCAGCCCCATCGCCACGACAAGCAGCCCCACACTCTTGCGCATGCCGCGCGACGCAACGGTCCTCACACCGTCGTCATCCACGCGCAGCTTCGTCGGCCCAGCATCGCTTGCCATCGGCGTCGTCGACCTGGGGGATCATATGAAGGCCCCTCGGAGCGTGCAAGCCACGGGTCGCCTCAACTTCAGCGCTGCCGGTAAAGGTGCAGCGGAGAGAACCGGCGACGAGCTTTGCGTCGGCTCGCGAATGCGCTAAAGGGCGGGCATGCCGCTCTACCTCGATGAGATCTGGCTGCAGTGGGACAGCCCCGAGACGGCGCGCCGCGCCCTCACGATGTTTCGCAATATGGATGCAGACTTCTCGTGGCCGCCCGGCGTCCGCTTGGTTGCCGGGCCGTGGTTCTCCAACGAGGAGGCCAAGATCGTCCTCGTCCTCGACATTGCGGATCACACCGCGACCTTCACGCCGTTCACCCTCGCCACGGCGCACGGGCTCATCGCCCGCCGCCGGCTGACGCCGGTCGTGGCGTGGAATGCCATCGACGACGTGCTGCGCCTGTTGCCGGAGCCGACCGGCTAAGCTTGCAACCACCCAGCGACGACCGCGAAGGCCCGCTGCGCCTCGGGTGCGCGATGGATCTCGAGCACGTCCTCCAGCTTGCGCAGCTGGCGGATCAGTTGTTCGAGCCGCTCGTCCTCGTTCACCACGAGTAAGATGACGCTGCACCTGCCGTCGCCGACGGGCAGGCACAGGATGCCCTCCACGTTGAAGCCGCGACGGGCGAACAGGCCGCAGACGTGCGACATGACGCCGGGATGATTGCGCACGAGCAGCCGCAGGATGGCGCCGGTGCGGGCGGTGGTGGGACACTCAGCTGCGCTGGGTTCCATCGATCACTCCTTTGCGATGCACGCAACCTCTCCCTGCCCCTTCCTTGCCAAGGAGGGGGTTGGAGGGAGGTCGATCATGTCGCGGTTGGCGGCGCCGGGCGGAACCATCGGGTAGACGTTCGCCTCGGCGGCGATGGGCACGTTGATCAGACACGGGCCTGGGTCGCGCAGGGCGCCGGCGAGCGTCGCGATCGGGTTGTCGGCGATGCCGAGATCGTA
Organism: uncultured Binatia bacterium (SeqCode); assembly: GCA_964498075.1. GTDB lineage: Bacteria > Desulfobacterota > Binatia > HRBIN30 > HRBIN30 > CAZCGA01. The sequence goes on from CAZCGA010000156.1 coordinate 13,099, forward strand.
CGCGGCGATGCCAAACCCGCGCGCGATCGCGGCGAAGTCGGGCGCGGCGTGGAAGCGCGACGCGTGGTAGCGGCCGCCGTAGAAGAGCTGCTGCTGCTGGCGCACGAGCCCCAGGTGCCCATTGTTGAGGAGGATCACTTTCACGTTCACCTCTTCCTCGGCCGCGGTGGCCAACTCCTGAAGGTTCATGAGCAGACTGCCGTCGCCGGTGAAGCACACCACCGTCCGCGCCGGCTCGGCGAGTGCGGCGCCGATCGCCGCCGGCAATCCAAAGCCCATCGTGCCGAGGCCGCCGGAGGTGAGCCACTGCCGCGGCCAGGTGAAGGGGAATGCCTGCGCCACCCACATCTGATGCTGGCCGACGTCGCTGGTGACGATCGCATCGTTGCCGGCGAGCGCGGCGGTGTGGCCGATGATGCCGTACGGCTGCAGCGCGTCGCCCGCGCCGGGCATCGCGAGCGGGTGAGCGGCGCGCAAGTGCTGCACGCGCTCGGTCCATTCGCCGCGCGTCTGCGGCTCGACCAACGGCATGAGCGCCGGCAGCCACTCGCCGACGTCGGCCTCGATGCCGAGAAACGGCTGCTTGATCTTGCCGAGCTCGCTCGCGTCGATGTCGACGTGCA
>CAZCGA010000157.1:0-13517 GCA_964498075.1 uncultured Binatia bacterium (SeqCode)
ACATCGTCGTCATCATGGGCGACGACATCGGCATGTGGAACATCGGCGCTTACCACCGCGGCCTGATGGCCGGCAGGACGCCGAACCTCGACAAGATCGCCAAGGAGGGAATGCTATTCACCGACTACTACGCCGAGGCGAGTTGTACGGCGGGTCGCGCGAACTTCATAACCGGCGAGTTGCCCATCCGCACCGGCTTGACGACGGTCGGACAGGCTGGCGCCAAAGTCGGCTTACCGGCTGAAGCCTGCACCATCGCCACCGCGCTTAAAGCGCAGGGCTACGCCACCGGCCAGTTCGGCAAGAACCATCTGGGCGACCGGAACGAGTATCTCCCCACGGTTCACGGCTTCGACGAATTCTTTGGCTATCTCTATCACCTGGACGCGATGGAAGACCCGGCGCATCCCAACTACCCGCAGAATCTCTTGAACGTCGTCGGCCCGCGCAACATGGTCCACTCCTGGGCCAGCGACACCGACGACCCCACCGAGATGCCGCGCTGGGGCAAGATCGGCAAGCAGAAGATCGAGGATGCCGGCACGCTCTATCCCAAGCGGATGGAGACCGTAGACGACGAGATTCGCGATCTCGCGCTCAAATTCGTCGACAAGGCCAAGGCGGACAACAAGCCGTTCTTTCTCTGGCTCAACCCGACGCGCATGCACATCGTCACGCACCTCTCCGAGAAGTACGAGAAGCTGCGCAACGCGGAGAATGGCTGGTCGGAAGAAGAAGCCGGCATGGCCCAGATGGATGACGACATCGGTCTGGTCATGAAGAAGCTCAAGGACCTGGGCCTGGACGACAACACCATCGTCGTGTTCACCACCGACAATGGCACCGAACTCTTCACCTGGCCCGACGGCGGAACGACGCCGTTTGCGCAGTCCAAAGGGACGATCATGGAAGGCGGCTTCCGCGTGCCAGCGATCCTGCGCTGGCCCGGTCATGTGCCGGCGGACTCGGTGCAGAACGGAATCATGTCCGGCATGGACTGGTTCCCGACCTTCCTGACCGCCGCCGGCAACCCGAACATCACCGATCAGTTGCTCAAGGGTGTGAAGCTCGGCGACCGGACCTACAAGAACCATCTCGACGGCTACGACCAGACTGCCATGATTACCGGTAAAGGCCCGTCGACTCGTCACGAAATCTTCTACCTCGGCGAGAGCACGGTCGGCGCGGTGCGCATTGACGATTACAAGTTTCGTTTCATTGACCAGCCCGCCGGCTGGCTGGGCGAAAAGACCCATCCTGACGTGCCTTACATCACCAACCTGCGCCTCGATCCGTTCGAGCGCATGGGCTGGCCCGGCAATGGGACGAAAGACGGGGCGCAGCAGTACTTCGATTGGTTCAAGTTCCAATTCTGGCGCTTTGTGTTCGTCCAGCAGGTGATGGGCAAGGAAATCCAGACCTTCCTCGACTTCCCGCCGATGCAGCGGGGCGCGAGCTTCAACCTTGACGCGGTGAAAGCGGAGATGGCGAAACGGATGGCCGAGGCGGAGGCGGCGAGCAAAGGCTCCGGCCAGTAGCCAGAATGACCTTCACGGCCGGCGGCTCGCAAGGCCGCCCGCCTGCTCTCAGATAACGGGCCGCACCCGTCCCAACCGGGTGCGGCCCGGCGATCCATTTCATTGACCGATGAAAAATTGCTCCTCGCGACAGTGGTGATTGAGGAGCTATTGCTCCTCCGGCCCGTTTGGCGGTAACTGAGCGGCCGGGAGGGACGTACTATGAAGAACAGTTGGGGAGCCGTTTCGCTTGCGACGCTGGCCGCGTGCCTGTCGGCGCCGGTAGCGTACGCTGGATCGACGAAGTGTCTGCTCACGTTTGATCTCCATGAGTGGTCGGTCTTCTACGAGAGCGCGACGGGAGCGGGCAAGATCACCTGCGACAACGGACAGTCGGCAGGCGTGACGATCCGGTCGAAGGGGGGCGGGCTGTCGGTTGGGAAGTTTGACATCAAGGACGGCCGCGGCTCGTTCACCGACGTGTCCAGCATCGACGAAGTGTTCGGCAAGTACCTAGCTACCGAACGCGATGCGGCAGCAGCCAAGGCGGCGGACGCCTGGGTGATGACCAAAGAGAAGGTGTCGCTGGCGCTTGCTGGCACCGGCAAGGGCTGGGAACTCGGCTTCTCGGTCGACGAGTTCATCATCGAGAAGCAGAAGTAGGCCGCATGCGCGCCCGCGCCGCGCGCTACTTCTGTTTGCGAGACGGCAGTAGCCGGGGCTGCCCCCCGGGCCACTGGGTACCGCCCTCCGCGGCTGCTGGGCAAGGAATTCGTCGAGAGTCGCACACCGACGGCTGGCACCCGCGCCCGCACCGAAATCAGCGTGCGATGCCTTCAGCCCGGGATCGTCATGGCCACGCACACGGGCATGACGACGGTGGAATTCGAGAAGATCGCAAAGGACTGGATCGCGACGGCGAAGCATCCGAAGACCGGCAAGCTCTAACTGAGAAGGAGGAAAATCAAACCATGCCCCGTACACTCCTGAGAACACTAGGCACCACCATGCTGCTGTCCATGGCCGCAACGAGCGCGGTTGGCCAGGAAGCTGACCATGACTCCGCCCATGCCCTTGCCATGAAGCTGCAGAACCCGGTGGCGGCGCTGATCAGCGTGCCGTTCCAGAATAACTTCGAGTGGGGCGGCGGCCCGCAGAGCAAGGGCTTCAAGTACACGCTCAACTTTCAACCGGTCATCCCGATCTCGATCACGGAGGATTGGAATCTGATCTCGCGCACGATCGTGCCGGTTATTGAACAGGACGATGTCGTGCCCGACAGCTCGCAAGGCGGTTTGGGCGACATCCTGCAGAGCGCGTTTTTTCGCCGAAGGCCCCCGGTGTAGGCGGGATCATTTGGGGCATGGGACCTGCCTTCCTCCTGCCGACATCGACCGAGGACTTCCTCGGTGCGCAGAAGTTCGCGATCGGCCCAACGGCGGTGGCCCTGCGCCAGCATTCGGGTTGGACCTACGGCATGCTGGCCAATCACCTCGTCTCCACCGGCGGCACGCACGCCACGTCGGACGTCAACTCGACCTTCCTGCAACCGTTCATCTCGTTCACCACCAAGACGTACACCACGTTCGCCCTGAACACCGAGTCCACCTACGACTGGGAGGGCGCCCAGTGGACGGTCCCGCTGAACGCCACGGTGGCACAGCTGCTCAAGATCGGTGGCCAGCCGATGCAGTTCCAGCTCGGCCCCAAGCTGTACGTCGAAGGCCCAACCGGCGCACCCGACTGGGGCGTTCGCTTCGCGTACATTCTGCTGTTCCCGAAGAAATGAGCCGACCACTGGATGGAAAGAGACGTGGTGCGAACAAAAGCTCACGCTGACGACGCTCGATGCCGTGGTTGCCATCGAGACTCGGGCCTTCATCGGTGGGAGCTGAATGCAGACTCCCACCGGGCGACGCCAGACCGCAAAGAAGCCAAGGCGCTGCCGCGACCAAGCGCGCTTTGGTTCCGCGCCCCCGCCGCGCCGGCGGTTGACTGGTGCGTTGTCTGCGTATAGCGTCCCCGTCTGCACCGCATACGGGCCGGCCTCCTGCTGCGGTGCCGCGGGTCGAGTCGGATAGAGGACGTAATGACAAACCAGGCGCATACCGGCTATCCGCCAGGCTTCGCGAGGTGCCGCTCGATCTTCATCGCCGCGCTCATCGTGCTGGCGGCCGGGGCCGGTGCGGTGGGGTGCGGTGGCAACGATCTCGTCGTAGGGGGTAGCGTTCCGATCGTTCGACCTACGGGGACCGCTTGCCTGGCGCGAGACGCGCCGTGCACGCGGCCGGCGGAATGCTGCAGCGGCCTCTGTCAAGCGGCGATATGCGATTGCGTGAGCGCAGGGGAATTTTGCTCGAGTAACAATGAGTGCTGCAGCAACAGCTGCAATACTTCCTTCAACTCTTGCAATTGAACTGCGATAGGTACACGCGGGAACTCGTTTGTCACTCCGCTTGAGATTTCCGAGAATCTTCCGGGAATCTTCCAGACTCGAGAGGCTGACGATGCCATGAGACCCGCAATGACTTGGTCCCCAAAACGAAGGCGAGCAACGAGGAGGTTTTCCATGAAACCCATGCATCCGTTCGCAATCGCGATGCTCTGCTGCCTCACCATCGCTGCTGTCCCGCGCGGCCGTCTGTGGGCCGCAGACGGGGTCGTGCTGCCCTTACCGCCCGAGGATCAGCAGGAGATTACCGCACGGCTCGGGTCCGGAGTGGTGGGCCAGGCACTCCCGAGCAATCCCATAACGAACCCCGCCATCTACTTCCCGCTGCAGGAGCGGGCACTGACCTACCTGGTCACGGCCGGACCGAACACCGGCAACACCCAGTCGCTCAAGGTCGCGAAGCGCAATCGGCCCAACGGAACGCCGGCGTGGCGCTTTGGGATCTCGCCCACGCTCGCCGGCTTCATCAGCCAGAACCCCGCGGGCGATCTCATGATGCCATCGGTGAGCGACTCTGACGAAGGCGTCGTGGTGATCACGACACCGGCGAACCCCTTCATCATAAGCGGCATCAAGCCCGGTGAGACCCGGACGTTTTCGCAGACCGTCGCGGTGAACTACCTCGACGATCCGGCCAGGCAGGACTACTCCGGAACCCTGAACGGCTCGTATACGTACGTGGGCACGTACCAGGTGACCGTGCCAGCGGGAACGTACCAGGCGGTCCTGATGCGCCTCAAGTATGAGGGCAAGGTCGGGCCTGCCCACACGAAGGACGCCGCGTACTATTTCTTTGCTCCGCAGGTTGGCGTGGTAGCGATGATCAGCCAGGAGGATGTCGAGGCTTTCTGGATCATCCACATTGACTCAAAGATGGGAAAGGTGCTGGCCTCCTCCAACTGAAGCCGGGTAGTGCCCCCTCTCGCGCGCGACGACTATTGCTTGGGCGCGACGCTGCCCACCAGGATCATGCCCAGGGATGGATACAGCGTGCCGGTGACCGACACTTCAGTGCCGTGCGGGGCGGCGTTCAGCTGCTTCAGCGCCGCGGCGTCGCCGGGGAGCAGCGGGTGGATGGTGGGATCTCCGTCAATCTCCAAGGCGAAGCGGTGACCGTCCTTGGCGCATTGCGCCTTGGCCGCCTCTCCCGGCCGCAGGTCGCAGCGCAGGCAGATGAGCTTACCCGGAAAGACGCCTTGGTTGCCGACCGATCCGGTGAAGAAACGCGCGTCGGTCAGTGGATCCGGTAGACCGCCGGCCGGCTGCGCTTCGGCAGTCGTCACGACTCCGGCCACCATCACCGTGAGCGCGGCCAGCGTCGCGCGGTACAGCATGTTCCGCATCCTCATGAGTCCCCTCCTTTTGCTTTCTCGAGGCCCATCAATTGCCGAACACAATGAACTCTCGGCAACGCACGACGCCGACTGTACCGTGATCCCTCGGCGGAAGACAATCCCCGCGGGCGTATCGCACCGGGTGAATTCACACAGCGCTCGGAATCCGGCGGTTGAAACCGTATGTGGCGGGAAGCCCCGCGGTTGTGTATGGAGCATCGAGCGAAAACGAGTCTTCCGGATCCCAAGTTCCCAGACGAAAGGACACTGCGAACGATGCGTCTAGTGTCTAGCCGATCGATATGTCTTTTGATCGCTTCCATCACGCTGGCGTTTCCACCGAAGGCTCACGCAGACCCTTATCTGGAACAAGAAGCCGACCAGGCAACTGACGACGGCGCAACGCCTCCCGACGACGGCGGCGCGCCCAACGGTGACACGGGATCCCAAGGAGCCAGCCCGTCCGGTGCGGGAGCGCAGCAGCAGGGGAGCCTGGAGGATCACGCCTGGCCGCGGCAGATCTCCGCGGATGGATACTCGATCGACGTCTACGCGCCGCAAGTGGAGTCATGGGACCAGAAGAAGCTTCAGGCCCGCGCGGCGGTGGCGGTGCAGACACAGGATTCTGCCGAACCAACCTACGGCGTCATCTGGATCTCCGCTCGGACCCAGGTGGACAAGCAGAACGGAGTCGCTACTCTCAAGGACCTCGAGGTCACGAAGGCCAACTTTTCCTCGGCGCCTGGTGGCAGCCCCGACTATCTCGCCCTCATGCGAAAGAACGTACCGACGGCGACCCGGAGCATCGCACTCGGCCGGTTACAAGCGAATCTCGCCGCCGCACATGCGATCGAGAAAAGCCGCAAGACCGCGCTCAAGAACGACCCGCCGCGCATCATCTACAGCACGACCAAAGCGCTGCTCGTGCTGATCGACGGACAACCCGTCCTGCGACCGGTGCAGGGAACCCACCTGTCGCGAGTGATCAACACGCGATCCCTGCTGCTGCTCGACCAGCCGACAAACAAGTACTACCTCTACCTCGTCGACCAATGGCTCGAGGCGGAGAGCATCGAGGGGCCATGGTCGGCGGTACAAGATCCGCCGGATGAGCGCGCGCGCGAGCTCGACACGGCCAAGCAGGCGGCCGTCGCCAGCAAGCAGGTCAACTTGCTCGACCAGGCCGGTTCCAATGCCCGGCTCGCCGTTGACTGGGGTGCGTTCCCCACCGTGTACACGAGCACAGTGCCCGCCGAGTTGATTCAGGCTCCAGGGCCGCTGATGATGGCACCGATCGAGGGCACGCAACTCCAGCAAGCCCAGAACACCAACGACAACATCTTTCAGCACACCGCTACCCAAGACTACTACGTGCTCGCGTCCGGGCGGTGGTTCCGGTCGCCATCACTCAGCGGACCGTGGGCGTTCGTCGCGGCGAATGCGCTGCCCGCCGACTTCGCGCAGATCCCCGAAGCGAGTCTCGCCAGCACTGTGCTCGCGTCGGTGGCGGGCACGCCGCAAGCGCAGGCAGCACTCGTCGACAACACCGTCCCGCAAACTGCCACGGTGAGCCGCACGCAAGCCACGTTGTCACCGAGCTTTGATGGCAAGCCGGAGTTCAAGCCGATCGCCGGAACCGCGCTGCGTTACGCGGCCAATTCGTCGGTGCCGATCATCGAGTATCGGGGTGATCCGTACTATGCGGTCGACAAAGGCGTGTGGTTCACAGCGCGGTCGCCCGTGGGGCGGTGGGATGTCGCGACGTCCGTGCCCCGGGAGATCTACGCGATTCCTCCGAGCTCGCCGCTCTACTACACGACATTCGTGAGCATCTACGGCTTCGCGGGCGATGAGGTGTATGTCGGGTACACCCCCGGCTACTGCGGCGCGTTTGCATCCCCCGACGGCGTCGTTGTGTACGGCACCGGCTGGGCCTATGACCCATGGATTGGCTCGTACTGGATCGGTGCTCCGGGGACGTACGGGCTCGGTGCCGACATGGCGTGGGATCCACTCGCTGGATACGGCTTCGGGTTTGGCGACGACGTGTACTTCGGCCCGTGGTGGGGGCCCCTGGGGTGGCGATGGGCTGAGGCTGCCGACTGGCGCTTCCGCAACTTCGGCGCTGCGGACCTCTACGGTCGCTGGGGTGGGTTGGCGCGCGCCGCGGATTCTGCACGGGTGACAGACGCAGCGCTGGGCGGCTGGAGAGCCGATTTGTATGCGGGTCGTGACGGCGGTGTGTACCGCCGTGGCGAGCGCGGTTGGGAAGGGAACGTCGGCGGGGACTGGCGTCGCGGCGGGATGGCAGGAGCCGGCCTCGAACGCGATTGGCTGGGGCGTCGGATGGCGATGGGCCGCATGGGGGCGTATCGCGCTGCGTCCTTCGGTGGTGGCGGTGGGTTTCGTGGTGGTGGTGGGTTTCGTGGTGGCGGTCGCCGTTGAGCTGCTGGGTCCATCGACCGCTAGATTTCCGAGAATCTTCCGCGAAACTTCTGGACTTGGGAGGCCGACCCGTGGCATCAGGCACGACCGAGAGGCGGTGCACGACGATGAAGCGATCAGCAACCATTGTAAACGTCCTAGTTCTGGTTGGAATGTTCCTTCGCACGCAAGCTCGGGCGGAGGAGGCGGAATCTGCCCATCCATACTCGGGCGATTTCCTCACGCGCTCGACCTTCACCGGTGATTTCAACGGTGACCGCAATACCCTGGCCGCGAAGGGCATTACCTTCGATGCGAGCCTGACCCAGATTGAGCAAGGCGTCGTCGACGGCGGCAAGAACGGCAGCTGGGAGTACGGCGCGCGGGCCGATCTCACCGGCCATCTCGACACCCAGAAGCTCGGATTGTGGCCCGGCGGATTTCTCACGGTGGAGCTCGAGGGCAACTGGTCCGACTCGGTCAACTTTAAGACCGGCTCGATCGCACCGGTGAACACCAACCAGCTCTTCCCGCTGCCGGTCGGCAACAACGTCGCTCTGCCCAATCTCTCCTTTGCGCAGTTCCTCTCGCACTATGTCGGCGTGACCGCCGGGAAGTTCCAAACGATCACCAACGGCGACGTGAACGAGTTTGCCCACGGCAAAGGCGATACCCAGTTCTTCAATTTGGCATTCAACATCAACCCGGTTGCCTTGTTCATACCGTACTCGACACTGGGAGCCGGAGTGATCGCTCTGCCAACTGCAGACCCCAACCAGGCAGTCGTCAGCTTCCTCGTGCTCTCGGCCGAAGGGAAGCCCACCACCGATGGCTTCGATAATTTGAACGGGGCGATCTTCGCGGGTTCGGGCCGGGTGCGCACCGGCTTCTTCGGGCTCACCGGACATCAGTCGGTTGGCGCAGCGTATTCGAACAAATCGTACACTTCCATTGATCAGCGCTTGGGCTTTGTCATCGAGAACCAAGCGCTGGCCAAGCAAGACGACACGTGGGCCGTCTTCTACAACTTCGACCAGTTTCTGTACCAGCCCAAAGAGGGTGTGGATCAAGGTGTCGGCCTGTTCGGACGCTTCGGCGCTGCTAAAGGCAACCCGATTCCGACGCAATACTTTTACAGTGCCGGCTTTGGCGGCAAGGGCCTCATCCCCGGCCGCTCACTCGATCAGTGTGGCATCGGGTACTTTTACAGCAGCAACAACAACCCGACCTTCCAGCGCCCGCTGGTGACCCAGTCCTTCCTGAGGGATGAGTGGGGGTTCGAGGCGTACTACAATCTGGCGCTGACGCCGTGGATGCTGATCACGCCCGACATCCAGGTCATCGGCCCCTCGCAGAAGCAGCAAATCACCTTGGGCCAAGGCCCGTTCGGGGGGACCAGGATCAATCGGGAATTCATCGGCAACGCGGTTGTCCTCGGCTTCCGGCTTCAACTGTTGCTGTAGGGTGAAAGGACGAACTTTCATGCAACGAACCAGGCGAGCGACGGCGAGTCTTCTATTGGTAACAATATACTTGACTGGACCCAGCTCCCGTGCTAGATTCCTCTCATGGACAAGGAAACCACGCCGAGAACGTTGCAGCAAGCGATCCGCTATTTTGCCGATCCTGATGTGTGCCTCGAATACGCAAAGGCGCTGCGCTGGCCAGACGGCACCGTGAAGTGCCCGCGGTGCGGTTCGGCCGATGTGTGGTTCCTAGCGAGCACGCGCATGTGGAAGTGCAGCGTGAAGCACGAACAGCGAAAGTTCTCCGTGAAGGTCGGCTCGATCATGGAAGACTCGCCGTTGACCCTGGACAAGTGGTTGACCGCGATGTGGCTGCTTGCCAATGCGAAGAATGGGATCAGCAGCTACGAGCTGCACCGCGCGATCGGCATCACGCAGAAGTCGGCGTGGTTCCTGTTGCAGCGCATCCGGCTGGCGATGCAGACCGGGACGTTTGAAAAGTTGGGCGGCGGTGGTCCGGTCGAAGTGGACGAAACCTTCATCGGTGGCAAAGCCCGCTTCATGCACGCGCATAAGCGGAAAGAAAAGATCAAGGGCACTGGCGGCAGCGGCAAGGTTGCCGTGATGGGCCTGCTCGCGCGCCACGGACACGCCGGCAAGTCTCACAGCACTGTGCGCGTGCAAGTGATCGGAAGCCGCAAGAAGAAGGAACTGGAAAGCGAAGTCCGCAAGCACGTCGAAGTCGGCGCCCAGGTCATGACGGATGAGCTGGCCAGCTACAACGGGCTCGCCCCGGACTACGTGCACAACGTCATCAACCACGCCGAGAGCTACGTGCGTGGCAATGTCCACACCAACGGGATGGAGAACTTTTGGAGTCTGTTCAAGCGCGCCATCAAGGGAACGTACGTGTCGGTCGAGCCCTTCCACTTGTTCCGGTACTTGGATGAGGAGAGCTTCCGGTTCAACGAGCGCAAGAACGATGACGGCGACGCCGGGCGGTTTGAGGAAGTGTTGGGGGGCGCGTTCGGGAAACGGTTGACTTACAAGCAGTTGATTGGCGAAGTAGCAGAACGGACAGCAGCTACCAACTAGGCGAAGGGAGCAACGGGGGAAAAGAGACCGACATGGCTAACGATCTGCTTACGCTTGCTCTTGGCGGGGATGTTCCGCTACCGATCTTCGCGACGGCGATCGAGCGATTCAGCCAGTTGGTGCAGGCACTGTCCGCCGAGATCAGCCCCGAGGCGATCGAGTGGATCATTGATGACTTGCAAGCCGGAAGCGCGCTCGCAACGGTCAAGGGAGAATCTGACGACCAAGATAAAGTTGCTCGTGTTGTGAGCGCCTACGGCTCTGTCGGGAAGGCGCTGGAGGCGGGTCGAGCGATTCCTTATTCAGATCGAATTGCGCGGGCCGCGCTCTCCATCACGGGCATACTCAACGGCAAGGTCACATCGGTGCGCTTTGAAACCGAAGAAGAAGATGCCACGATTTTCAGCGCCTCGATCGCCGTAACGCACCTGAAGCCGATGCTTGCATATGGCGCCGTTGAAGGCAAAGTTCAAACCCTCTCGAATCGCGGCACGCTTCGCTTCATTGCGTACGATCGGCTGTTCGATCGCGCCGTCTCTTGCTACCTGGACAGGGAGCGCCAAGAATTGATGCGCAACGCCTGGGGCCACGTGGCAATTATCGAGGGCATGATTACGCGCGACCCGCTCAGCGGGCGCCCGGTGTTGGTGCGAGACATCACCAACGTAACCATCGTTGATGAGAGAAAGGGCGACTACACCGCAGCCCGCGGCGCCGTTCCCTTTGTGACTGGCATGCCACTCCCAGAAGATGCCATCAGGCGGTTGCGTGATGCCTGAACGTCGTACGCCACCCCCATTGATCTATTGGGATGCGTGCAACTTTCTTTCCTACATAAACAAGATTCCCGATCGCCTGCCAATACTCGATGCGCTCCTGGCCGAAGGCCGCAGGGGTGATATTCGCATCGTGACTTCAACACTCTCATTGGTCGAAGTCGCATTTGGTGCGGTGGAGCAAACCGCACAAGCATTGTCACCAGAAGTTGAAGAACAAATCGAAATGCTCTGGAATGACCGCGATACTGTCCTGCTTGCGGAATTCCATGAACTCGTCGCGCGTGACGCGAGAGTGCTCATGCGTGATAGCCTGCCGCACGGATGGAGTCTCAAACCTGCGGACGCTATCCATCTCGCTACAGCAAAGCGGATGAAGGTCGCGCGGTTCCACACGTACGAAGGAACCAAGCTGAAGCGATACGAGTCAATGATCGGCTGTTCAATCTTGGAACCGACGACGATGCAGCTCGGGCTGCTGTAAGGAGCATGCAATGGCAACATCAGCGCGCGTACGATTGGCGATCAGTGAGAAGCCGATCACCCCATTCGAGCGGTTTGAAAAGCTCGCCCGCGCCCTCCTTGCCGTTCCAAAAAAAGAACTCGATATGAAGCTGGTTGCTTACAAGAAGCAGAAGCGCAAACGCCGCGCCTGAACCCTCCCAAGTCACCCCGGCCCCGCCGCCAGCTCCTCCGAGACTGAGGAGTGACCATCGCCATGAATTTTCGCTTGACGTGTTCACGCAATTTGAGCTAGGGGCAGCGCAGTCCAACAGCGTGGAGGAGAGTGATGAGAAAGACGCTCCTAGTGATAGCCCTGCTCGCTATGGGTGGGCTTGCGGGATGCGCGACATGGTTCAACGGTTCGGCGCCGGCTGCTGACGGGTCGATCTACGTGGTGGGGGCGCGCCAGGCATTTATGGGACCAAAGAGGCCCGCAGCTTGGTTGTGCCCCTCGAAGCCAGGAGCAGCTGAATGCAGCCGCGTCGCGGTCACGGAGGAGGAGTAAGATGAAGCGCATCTGGCTTGCCGGGTTGGTGGCGATCGTCTGCTTTAGCGCTTCGGGGTGCCCCGCAACTTATACGCACATCGACAAGGCTACCGATGGTTCCTACACCGTTACCAAGACAACCCAAGGATTCTGGCGCGCCTCCGGCGAACTGTACCGCTGCGAGGCGAGAGCGGCTACCATGACATGCAGCAAGCTCGGTGGCGACTGACCTCCAGCGTCTCGCGGCCATCTCTCACCATACGAATGGCACGAACCGCTTCACCTGCCGGCAGTACGCATTCCGCCCGCGCGTCTAGCACGCCTGGCTAGGTCCAGTCAAAGATATTATTACCCTTCTATTGGTGGTCACGCTGGCGGCTGCCGGCTGCGCCGGCCACAAGCGCGGCGGGCCCGGTGTCTTCGAAACCAAGGACATCGCCGAGTCGGCCTATATCTACGCCTTCCCGACGCTCGGCAACTACAAGGCGCTGTACCAGTTCACGATCGACAAGCAGTCGGGGCAGTACAAGGCGTCGTTCAACCAGATCGCTAGCGAGGCGCGCGTGTTCACGCCGAAGGACACCACCGTGGTCACGCCGAACAGCGACACACCGTACTCGCTGCTCGAGATGGATCTGCGCGCCGAGCCGCTGGTCTGCCCGGGATGAAGAAGAACCGCGACGGCTCAACGACGATCTACGTGCAGAAAGACTCGCCGGGCAAGGACAAGGAGTCGAACTGGCTGCCGGCGCCGAATGGCCCGATCTACATGGTGATGCGCCTCTACTGGCCGAAACAAGCGGCCCTCGACGGCGAGTGGAGGCCGGCACCAGTGATGCGCGCCGACTGACGCAGCCACCCGGAGCAACGTGTCTCCGAGTGTGGTTCGGGTGCCCGTTGGAGCGGACACCAACACCCTGCAACGGGTGCTCCAAGCCCTGCAAGCGACACGCTGACTCTGCCGGCGTCGGTGCGGGTCTTCGTCGCACGCGGGCGACTCGCCGATCTGGGACGCCAGCTCGCGCGCGCGCGTGTAGGTCCGCTCGTACTCCGGATGCGCCCATCCCCTGGCCGCGGCGAGCGGTGCCCCGATCGCCATCTGGAGCGCGAGCTCCCGCTGATGGCGCTCGCGCGTCCCGCCCGGACCGCGCGTTCCGGATCATCCTCGCGCGCCGTGGGCCAGCCGAAGTAGATGAGCAGCCCATCGCCGAGGTTCTTGGCGACGTGGCCGCCGAAGCGCACGACGGCGCCGGAGGCGGCCTGCTGGTACTGCGCGATGAGGTCGCGCCACTCCTCGGCGTCGAGCTGCTGCGAGAGCGGCGTCGAGCCGACCAGGTCGCAGAACAGCACCGTCAGCTGGCGGTGCTCGCCAGAAGGCAGGTTGTTCGTTGTTAGGTTGTTGACGACCGGCTGTTGGCGTTCCGCCAACGTGGTGCCGCACTCGTTGCAGAACTTGGCGTGG
>CAZCGA010000158.1:0-13317 GCA_964498075.1 uncultured Binatia bacterium (SeqCode)
GCTCTACCTCGACGACGAGTACGCTGGGAGGACGCGCTGGGGAACGATCATCGCGCCGCCGATCATCGTGCAAACCATGGACACGCTGCGCGCCGTCGGCCACAGCGGCCTCCCCGAAGGGCTGCCGGGGGTGCACTCGATCTGGACCGGCTCACTGTACGAGTGGGCCCGCCCGGTGAAGCTCGGCGACCGCATCCGCGCCGACTCGTATCTGAAGGAGGTGGTCGAACGGCACAGCACCTTCGGCGGCGGGCGCTCCGTGTACCAGACCTACGAGGCGAAGTACCACGATCAGGACGGCCAGTACCTCGGCGTGCGCAACGACACCTGGATCCGCATCGAGCGCGCCAAGACGCGGGAGAAGAAGAAGTACGGCGAGATCCAGCTGGCGCAGTGGACGCCGCAAGACATCGAGCGCTTCATGGACGAATACCGCAACGAGAAGCGGACCGTCGAACGCTACTGGGACGACGTGACAGTGGGCGACGCGCTCAACAAGCTCATCAAAGGCCCGCTCACGCCGACCGCCGAGATCGCCTTCGAGTCGTACTTCGGCATCTACCTTGTCGGCAACAAGGTCGCGGCGAATCTTTACGCGAAGCACCCGGCCCTGATGATTCCGAACGAGCAAGGCGTCCCGGAGCCGCCCCAGCGGGTGCATTGGGACAACGCCTTCACGCAGCGCTTGCTCGGCCTGCCCGGCGCCTACGACCTGGGGCCGGAACGCTGCTCGTGGCTGATCCAAGGCATGACCGATTGGATCGGCGACAACGGCCTCCTCACCCGCATCGAGGCGCGCTACCACAAGTTCAACTACATGGGTGACGTCACCTGGGTGCGCGGCAAAGTGGCCGACAAGTTCGAGCGCGACGGCAAAGGCTACGTGCGTTGCTCGCTGGAATGCATCAACCATCGTGACGAGGTGACCGCCACGGCCATCGCCGAAGCGGAGCTGCCGCGCCGCTGAGCGTGCCACAGGAGGCGCCCCGATGAAGCTTGCCGACGTGGATCTGTGCGACCTTGACCGGTTCGTTGCCGGCGTGCCGCACGACGTGTTCAAACTGTTGCGGCGTGAGGCGCCGGTGTTCCGCCATGCGGAGCCCAAGGGCGGCCCGGGATTCTGGGTCGTGACCAAGTACGAGGACGTCAGCTTCGTCTCCAAGAACCCGGGTACGTTCGCATCCGGGCGCGGGACCAACATCTTCGACGTGCTGCCGGAGCAGCTCCGACAGCAGCAAACGATCATGCTCAACATGGACCCGCCGGCGCACAGCAAGTACCGACGGCTGGTCAGTCAAGGCTTCACGCCGCGTATCGTGGCGCGCCTGGAGGAACACATCCGCGAGATGGCGCGCCGCATCGTCGATGCCGTCGCAGCGAAAGGCGAGTGCGACTTTGTGACCGAGATCGCCGCCGAGCTACCGCTGCAGGTCATCGCCGAGTTCCTCGGGGTTCCGCTGGAGGACCGCCACAAGGTGTTCGAATGGAGCAACCGCCTCATCGGCTTTGACGACCCCGAGTTTCAGGGCTCGCGGGAGAACGGTCAGCTCGCGGCGATGGAGATGTACATGTACGCCAACCGGCTGGCGCTGGAGCGCAAGGAGACTCCACGTGACGACTTGGTGAGCGTGCTCATGCGCGGCGAGGTCGACGGCGAGCGGCTGACGGAGATGGAGTTCGACTCGTTCTTCCTGCTGCTGGCCGTGGCCGGCAACGAGACCACGCGCAACCTGATCTCCGGCGGCATGCTGGCGCTCATCGAGCATCCCGAGCAGCGCGCCCGGCTGCTCGCCGATCCGTCGCTGCTGCCCAAGGCGGTCGAAGAGATGTTGCGCTGGGTGTCGCCGGTCATGTACTTCCGGCGCACCGCCACCCGCGACGCCGAGCTGCGCGGCCAGAAGATCGCCGCAGACGACAAGGTGGTGGTCTACTACCCGTCGGCGAACCGTGACGAGGACGTCTTTCCCAACGCGGACATCTTCGACGTCGGTCGCGCACCGAACGAGCACCTGGCCTTCGGTATCGGCGAGCATTTCTGTCTGGGCTCGAACTTGGCCCGCATGGAGATCCGGATCATGTTCGAAGAGCTGCTGCGCCGCCTGCCCGACATCGAGCTGGCTGGCCCTGTCCACCGCCTGCGCTCCAACTTCATCAACGGCATCAAGCGCATGCCGGTACGCTTCACGCCGGAGCGGCAGCAGCAAGCAGTCGGCGGTTGACCGCAGGCGCGGCGACAGGCAACGTTTGGAACCGAACCCATTCCCCAGAGGCGCCGATGAGAATTCGAATCGACTACGACCTGTGCGAAGGCAACGCGGTGTGCATGAAGGTCTGCCCCGAAGTCTTCATCGTGGGCGAGGACGACCGCTCGCAGCTCCTCATGAAGAACCCGGGTGAGGATCTGCGTGCCAAAGTCGAGGCGGCGGTGCGCCGCTGCCCACGACAGGCGCTGGCCATCGAAGAAGACTGAGGTCCCAGCGCAGCGCCGACAGCTGCCTTTGAGTGAGGATCGAACGATGAGGTGCCTCTCGATGACCGCAATCGTGCTTGCGGCGGTGCTGGCGCTGAGCCACCTCGACACCGCGCACGCCGACACCGACGGCACCGGGGAGTTGAAACCCGGCGACGTCCTCGACCAGAGCAACTGGCAGAAGGCGAAGGAACTGCTGCCGCCGGAGATCTTGAAGCACTATCAAACTGGCGAATACAAGAATCCGATCGTCGCGTATCCCCTCGGCAACGCGCATTGGGAGAAGTCGTTCCTCGACGCCACCGAGAAGAACGCCAGTCAGCTCGACGTCGACGCCCGCGGCACCATCATCGAGAAGGGGTCTGGCAAGCAGCCGACGCTCTACTACGGGCTGCCGTTCCCCATCATCGATCCGAACGACCCAAAGGCCGGCGTCAAAGTCGTGTGGAACCAGTTCCTCGCTTACTGGTACACCGGCGACACGTACAACCAGGCGCTGGTGATCATGCTCAAGCCAACCGGCATCGACCGCGAGATCGTCGCCGAAGGCTGGTTCGCGTTTTACGACGGACAGACGCCGAAGTACCGCAAGCAGAACCCTCTCAACCTGCAGAGCCAGTTCCTCGGCGCGGCCAATACACCGACCGACCTCTCGGGAACCGCCTCGCTCACGTGGCGCTACCGCGACCCGGACAAGCGTGATTCGCAGTGGGCGTTCATCCCAGCGTTGCGCCGCGTGCGTGCGGTGAGTCCCGCCAACCGTTCCGACGGCTACCTGGGCTCGGACATCAGCGCCGACGATGGATTCTTTTTCGACGGCAAGCCGGAAGACTTCGACTGGAAGCTCGTCGGCAAGCGGGATGGCTTGCGGATTGTCGACCCGGAGGCGATCGCGGGTCCGCTCCGGGCCAACCCAGCTCCGGATGGCGGGTGGATCTCGCTCACCGACCGTAATCCACCGACTGCCGGCTACCGCTTGCCGGGCTGGACGGGAATCTCCTGGGCGCCCACGGATGCGGCGCTGGCGCAGCGGCCGATGTGGGTCGTCCAAGGAACTCCGCGCGACAAGTACTACCTCTACGGCCGCCTCGAGCTGTGGATCGATGCCGAGACCTGGGACGGTTCGTGGAACCGCAAGTTCGACTGGAAGGGCGAGCTGATCCACAACTTCGAGATGATGGCGCGCGTCAATCATGCCGCCGGGCCGGCGGACAATCCGGAATGGGTGCCTACGGGCACGCAGGTGTGGGCCTGTGCCGAGAACGTGAAGATGAATCGCGCTACGCTCGGCGGTATGCGTCCCGATCCGAAGGCCGCCTTCTACCGCCGCCCGCACATCAACCCGAACATCTTCGACCCGCAGGCGTTGACCCGCTTGGGCAAGTAAGCGACGCAACAACCTGCATTGCCCCGCGACCGAACTGCGGGTATCTGAGTCGGGGAACGTCGTGCCGCAGCAGCGGCTGCGTCGTCGAAGGAGGCTCGACCCATGCCGAAAGCTTGGAAGCACTGTGTGTTCCTGGTGGCCATCGCACTCGTCCCCTGGGGCGTACGGACCGTCCGCGCCGGGTCGACGAAGTGCACGCTGAAGTTCAACCTCGAAGGCTGGTCCGCCTTTTACAAGACCGCCAGCGGCAGCGGCACCGTCAGCTGCGACAACGGCCAGACACAACGGATCTCCATCAAGACGAAGGGAGGCGGGTTGACCTTCGGGAAGTCGAAGATCAACGGCAAGGGAACGTTCTCGGAGGTCGGCGACATCAGCGAGGTGTTGGGGACGTACGCCGCAGCCGAAGCGCACGCCGGAGTCGTCGAGTCGGCGGCGGCGCAAGTCGTCACCAAAGGCACGGTTTCACTCGCCCTCTCCGGCACCGGCAAGGGTGTCGACATCGGCTTCGGGTTCGGCAACTTCATCATCGGGAAGCGAAAGCGGTAGACGCGTGAGCCTTCACCGTCCGTAGCGTCACCGCGGCGGGAACCGTTCCAGCGCCTGGCGGACGGCTTCGGCGAATCGTTCTTTGCGCTGCATCGGGTCGATCGCGACGCTGGCAGAGCCCCGCCAGAGGAGGTGCTGCCGCGTGGGCTCCACGATGTCGAGAACCAGCGACCCCTCTTCGTAGCCGTACACGTACGCCTCCTGTGGGCCCCCCGACCCACCGGCCTGGCGGTAGCGGTAGAAATCCTGGAACGTGCTGACGGTCACCTCTCGCACCGTGGCGTGGTAGCCGACGAGAAAATCGGGGGTGCCCGCCGCGGACTTCTGGAATCCCTGCGCCGCCAACTGGCGCTCGATCGCGATGCGGATGCGCCGATCGAGCGCCGTCCGTTCCTCTTCCGATCCGGTGGCCAGTTCCATCGATCCACCCTTCCAGCCGTAGGTACGGTACGCTGAAAAGTTGGCCGTCGGATCATGTTGCGCCTCGACGCGTACGGTGCCGCAGCCGGCCAACACCGCGAGCGCCAGCGCGCCGATCACACGTTTACAGGACACGGGCATCTGAGAGGTGAGAGACATGGTCGCACGTGGACTTGAACCACGGACCTCCTGCATGTGAGGCAGGCGCTCTAACCAACTGAGCTATGCGACCGTGAGATCCAATCAGGCATCAAGGCGGCTACCATAGCGAACTTGGCGGTGCAAGCCAGTCCGCCGCGCGCTGACGGCGCCGCGAGAAGTCACTCGCGTCGAATGCGAGTCGGGGTGGGCGTTGCGGTTGGAGTGGGCGTCTTCGGCGCGATGCCGGCCGGCAGGAGTATCCCGATGAAGGTCGGTGTCGGGGTCACGGTGGGCCCGCCAGGGATTTGCACGTGGATGGATGCAACGTTGTTGCCGTAATCCGATTCGGGCAATTGGTGCTCCGGATTCACTTCCAGCTCCAATGTGTACGTTCCCGGGGGGACGCCCGTGATATCGATCCACTGGCACGGCAAGTTCGCGGTGTACGTATCGGCCCACCCAGCTTGAATGCCTTGATAGCGGCAGTTGTACAGGGCGGACCGAGCAGCGGCAGGGTCAAAGCGTGAGCCGTCCTCCATGCAGAAGCCATACTTCCTGCCCGCAGCGACTTGGCCAGTTGCATCGACCAGCCGGTACAGTGCGAAGCCCGAGAAGTGGTAGTGTCGATGGCACGCGCTGAACTGGAACAGCGCGTTACCAGCTGGATCGCCCATGACCAAGTCGGCGCCGCCGATGTTTCGCGTTTCGCTGGTGAAGCTCAGAAGCTTGCGGCGCCCCGGCTTGGCGCATCCTTCGGCGACTTCGCAGTCGCCGGCTGAGAAGGTCCGGAAGCTGATGCTCGGATTGGCTGACGCCGCGCGAAACACCAGGTCCGGGAGTCCGAGGGGCACCTTGAAAGTGTACGCTTCCTGCCGCACCCAGGCGCTCGCCGCGCCGCGCCGGTCCACCGCTCGCGCACGCCACGTGTACTTGCCAGGCGCCAAACCCGTAGCCGCGGCCGTGTTCGCCGTTGTCCCACTAGTGGTGAAGCCACTGGCGACCGTTGCAGTACCCGTGGCAGGCGCGAGCCGGTGCAGCTCCACCTCCAACCTGACTTTGTCGCCGTCTGGGTCCATGACGGCTCCCCGGAAGAACACGCCCACGCCTTGCGGTAGCGCCGTGTTGGGCGGAAACGTCGCTCCGGTATCGGTGCGGTATTGGTCCAACCGACTCAGTGTGGGCGGACGGTTCGCGTGAGCGGTTGCCACGCTGCCGAGCCAAAGGAGACCGACCATCACGCTCACGTGCGGCAGCTTCCTTCCGTACACCTGTGCAGTCTGGTCGAGCATCTACGGCGCCTGTGGCAGTGGGAACAGCCCGTAGCTCAGCCGCTGCCACACTGTCAATGAAAGCTGGGATGCCTCTCACGTCTCCGCGAGCAGGTAGTCCAAATCGCTGCGCGTCAGGCCGCGCGCGAAGCCGCCCTCGCCGAGGATGTCGCGGGCGAGCGCCGCCTTGCGTTGCTGTAGCTCCCAGATCTTCTCCTCGACGGTCCCCGAGGTGAGCATACGGTACGCGATGACGGTACGGCTCTGACCGATGCGGTGCGTTCGGTCGATGGCTTGCGCCTCGACGGCCGGGTTCCACCACGGGTCGAACAGCACGACGTAGCTGGCGGCGGTGAGATTCAATCCAGTGCCGCCCGCCTTCAGCGAGATGAGAAAGACGCACGGCTGCGGATCGTTCTGGAACGCGTCCACCACTTCCTGGCGCTTCGTGGTCTGCCCGGTGAGCGTGTGGTAGGCGATGCCGCGCTCGCGCATCGCCGCCTTGATCAGCTTCAGGCACTCCACGAACTGCGAGAACAGCAGCACCTTGTGTCCCTCGGCGAGCAGCGGTTCGAGCAGCTCGAAGAGCGCTTCGAACTTGCCCGAGGCCAGACTCGCTTTGCCGCCGGCGAGGGCAGGATGGCAGCAGATCTGCCGCAGCCGCGTGAGCGCCGCAAGGATGTGGATCTTGTTCTGCGTCAGCCCGCCGGGCGCGCCGCTGAGGTGCTCGACCAGTGCGCGGCTGCGGCGCAGCTCGGCGAGGTACAGCTGGCGCTGCTCCTTGGTCAGCTCGCAGTCGACGCGCTCTTCGATGCGTGGCGGCAAGTCGGTGGCCACTTCCTGCTTGGTGCGCCGCAGCAGCACGGGCCGCAGCTTTGCCGCCAACAACGTGCGGACGTGTTGCGGCGCGTCGAGGCGATCGAAGCGGGTGCTGAACTGCGCACGGCTGCCGAGGTAGCCGGGGTTGACGAAGCTCATGATGCTCCACAGATCGAGCGCCCGGTTTTCCAGCGGCGTCCCGGTCAGCGCCAGACGATGGCGGGCGCGCAACGCCAGCGCCGCATGCGTCACCACCGCATCGGGGTTCTTGATGTTCTGCGCCTCGTCGAGAATCGCCGCGCGCAGCTCGATCTTGCGCCACTCCTCGAGGTCGCGGCGCAGCAACGCGTAATTGGTGACGATCAGATCGTGCGCCGGGATCTCGTGGCGCAGGGTATGCCGCGTCTGCCCGCTGGTGAGCAGCAGCACGCGCAGGCCCGGCGCAAAGCGTTCCGCCTCGCGTGCCCAGTTGTGCACCACTGAGGCCGGGCAGACGACGAGGCTCGGGCCGCCGTCGGGCTCCTGCTCGTGCCGGTGGATCAGCCACGCCAGCGCCTCGACGGTCTTGCCCAGGCCCATGTCGTCGGCGAGCACCGCGCCGATGCCGAACGACGAGGCGTAGGCGAGGAAATCGAGACCGCGCTGCTGATAGGGGCGCAGCTTCGCCGTGAGGCCTGGAGGAGGCGGCACCTGCGGCAATCCGGTGAAGCTGCCGACGCGCTCGCGCAGCCGCTGCACCGCACGCAGCGTGTCGGCATCCGCACCGAAGCGCTCCAGTGCCTGCAGGCTCTCCGGCTTGGCCCCCGCCAGCTGCCACACGCTGAGCCGTTGCGGCCCCTGCCCCGCCTCGATACCGAGATCGGCGAGCACCTGCGCGGTCTCGTCGTGCACCGCGGACACTTCGCGCCGTACCCAGCCGGACGATAGCTTGACGAAGCGCGTCCTCGCCGCGCGCAGCTTGGCGAGATCGGCGTCGGCCAGCTGCAGCCCTTCGGCTTCCCACTCCGCCGAGACCGCGAACCAGTCCAAGCCGCTCGACTCGATGTGCAGGATCGGCGTCACGCGCTCCTCGCCGCTCAGCAAACGCCGAATCCGCTCGGTGCCGAAGTAGGTGACTCCCTGCGGACGCTGCTCCCACGCATCGGCGAGCGCCTCCATGCGTTTGCGGCTGGCTTGCATCCACCAGCCGACCTCGCGATCCGCTGACCTTCGCTGATGAGCGCCAGTGCCATTCTTCGTACCGGGCCCGGCGCTCACCGACGCGAGCCACTCGAGCGCCGGCTGGACGCGTTGCGGGTCGGGCGCGTCCAGCCACACCTCCGGCTCCACACCACCTGCAATCGGTGCCTTGGCTGCGGCGGCGTCGCTCTCGAGTGCGGGTCGCTCGTCGCCGGCGATGCCTTCATAGGCGGCGCGGTCAATGGCGCCGTCGCGCACCGGCATCTGGCGCACCCAGCGTGTCTCGGGTGTGTACTCGAAAACGATCGCGTCATCGGCGATCTGCTCTCCGGGTCGCCACGGCTCGGCGCTGGTGTGTCCGAAGAGGCGGAGCTGCAACCAGTCATCATCGCGCAGATCGAGCGCCAGCACAGGGTGCACATGATGAAACCTCGTGCGTGCGGCGAGCGCGGCGCGCAGATGCGGAAAGTTGGCGGCGAGCAATCCGAAGACCGGCTCGCGCTCCGCCGGCGGCACCGGCAGGCCGCCTGCCTCGTGGAAACGGTCCAAGAGAGCTTCGGGCGGCTCCTCGATCACCAGCGAGACTTCTCCGTCCGCGAGAACGAGGCTCGGGTGGGTGCGCGACCATTCGCTCTGGCCGCGCAGATAGAGGACATCATCAAGCCGGTGCTGGCGTCCGTCGGGCCAGAGGAACAGGAAGTCGACCCACGTCGCGCCGTCACGCGGCACACAGGTCGGGAGCAGCCGCGCCGGAGCAGCGCACAGCCGCACCGGGCCACCTGGGACGATGCCGGCGCGGGCGGCGAGCGCCGGGTCAATGTCCGTCGCCCACGACGCGAGCGGCGAGCCGGAGAGTTGCGGCAGCAGGGACTTCAGCGTCGTGCCGCTCACGCGGCGCATGGCGGCGTAGGTATTGTAGTAGGGATCGGAGCCACCGACGTTATAGTCCGTGAGCCACTCGAGCAGCCCGGCCTGATCGGGTGGCAGAGTGCCGGGGGTGCGACGCAGCTCGTTGCGCAGCTGTTGCAGCTGCGAGGTCGTGCGTGGGACATCCGCCATGCGCGGCGTGGTCAGCCGCGCTTCGAGTGTGACGCCCACGTGTCCGCCGGCGCCACCGTCCAGCCCCAAAACGACGCGTAGGCTGCGCTGCGTCGTTTTGCGCTGTTGCGTGGCCCACTGCACGAGCTCCTGCGCCAGCGCGATGCGCGCGCGCTGCGCGTTGCGCCCCGCCAGGTCCGGACGCTGGCGATACGGCTGCAACGTGGGGGGCAACCAGCCCGCGGTGCGTTGCGCGACTTCACACGCCAACCGCCAGCACAGCACATCGGGGTCGGGCTCCCGCAAGATTTCGGGAAACGGCGGCAGGAAGGGATTCAGATCTCTACCGATTTTCGGCTGGACCAACTGCGTGAAATACCGCTGCCGAGCCCACACCTCGTGCACCGTGCGCAGCTTGTTCAACGTCGCAAAGCCGGGCGTCGTCGACGGCACCTGCGGCGGTTGCGGGCGACCGGTCGCCGTCGTCGCTGGCGGCAGGAGGCGCTGCAGCCGGGTGTCGGCCACCGCCGCTGGCCCAGCGCTGTCGGCGAGGACGCGACACGCGAGGGCGTACGCATGCTTGCAATACGGTGCGGCCGGACACGTGCAGTCCGGGTCCCACTCGCCGTTGTGCCATTGCCAGAGCGCTTCGTACACATTGGTGCCGCGGACGGTTGCGCTCACGCACGCGCCGTCGAAGCGCAATGGGCCGACACGGCCCGCAGCGGCATAGCGCCGCCCGCGCTCGCGTGTCGTCGTGGGGAACCGTGCGATCTCCTCGATCAACGCGCTTATTTGCGGCGCGGCGATCCACGCAGTCGTTCCAGCATTCGGGTGTGGCATCGGCAGACGGAAGCTGCCTGAGACGGGTGAGGGTTGCAACTACCCTGTCGGTCGTCGTCCATCAGTTGCGGCGATGCGGACTGAGGCCCGAAGCCGTGCTGATCGCGGCGGTGCTGCGGGAAGTCGAACGTCAGGGGCGCACACACGCCGAGCTGGCGCAGCGTTCGGGCCTCCACATGGTTGACCTTGCCGACGCGCCGGGGCATGGGTGGCACACGTGCACGAACGACGGCGCGCGGTCGCCCGGCGCCGGCCGCGCAACCGAGTCGAGGAGTCCATATGGCAGCTTCGCTAATCCATTTGCAGGCCAGCGATCCAATCACAGCGGTCGTCGCCACGCTGCGCGAGCACGGTGGCGTGGTCGTCGAGGGGCTGTTGGGCCGTGAGACGCTCGAGCGCTTCAACACGGAGATCGATCCGCTGCTGGCGCAGGTACGACCCGACCGGAAGTTTCTGAACCCGGCGCTGGACTGGTTCTTCGGAACGCGTACGCGCCACATCACGGCGGTCGCCACGAAGTCGCGAACGTTCGTCACCGAGGTCCTCACGCACCCGACGCTCTTGGGCGTGTCCGACGCGATCCTCGGCCCCGCGTGTGCGCGCTATCAGCTGAACCTGGCGCACATCCTCGACCGCGGACCCGGAGCCGAGCAGCAGTACATCCATCGCGACGAGCTGGTCTGGGTCCACGTGCCGCGCCCACATCCCGAGCTGCAGATCGCGTCGGTCATCGCCCTCGTCGACTTCACCGCGGAGAACGGCGCGACGCGCGTCGTCCCCGGAAGCCACCGCTGGGATTGGGAGCGCATGCCCAAGCCGGACGAGTTTGCGATCGCCGCCATGCCCGCCGGCTCCGCCGTGATCTACCTCGGCTCGACCTTGCACGGTGGCGGGCCCAACACGACGGCGGATCAGTGGCGGCGTGGCATGCACCTGAGCTACGTGCTCGGTTGGCTGCGTACCGAGGAGAACCACTACCTGGCGACGCCGCCCGAGATCGCGCGCACCTTTCCGCGTCAGGCCCAGGAGCTGCTCGGCTACGCGGTGCACGACGCGCTGGCGCACGGCGGCGGCTACCTCGGCGCGCTCGATCTCCGCGATCCAGTGGACATGCTCGCGGACGGCACGCTGTAGGCGGCAGCGCTGGCCGACGGTTCCGTCAGCGCGTCCCGAACGCCGCACGCATCCGATTGAAGATGTCCTGGAGCTCGCGCGTCATGAGGCGACGGCCGATCGCGTGCTTGGCCGACGCGCCGAATCCGCTGGCGCGGTCCGTCGAGGTGCGGGTCACGTAGAAGACCATCGTCCCGTCCTTCGCCGGGAGGAACGCCGCGTGCGCCTGCACGGCGTTGTAGCCCTGGCTGACGTAGAACTCGCGGTCGGCGACCACGAACGCGTCGTCCATCGGCAGCGCCATGCGGTGTCGGAGCGTGAGGATCGGACGGTCGTCGCGGTCGTAGACGATCCAGAAGAACCGCTCTTCGAGGCCCTCGGGCCGTGTCGCCGGGTAGTGCAGGAGCACGTCACGGAACGCCGGGCTGTACTTGCCGAGGATCTTCGCCGCCGAATGCCGCCGGAGCTCTTCCGCCGGGCTCCGCTGCACGCCTCCGCCACGGTCGTAGGGCGCGCCACCGTCCAGTCCCTTGGTGCGATACGCCTGATAGCGCGCGAGCAGCAGGCCGCGGAGCTGCGCCTCGACTTCCGTTTGTCCCGCCGCGCCGAGCGCTCGGAACGCGGCGATCTCCGCAGTGGAGAGGTTGAGCGTCTGGCCGGGCGCTGCGGTGAGGTAGCGTTGGGCCTCGGCGACCCCGTGCGGAGTGAGCCGCAGATCCTCAAAATCAGCCAGCGTACCCGACCCGCTCACCTCGTGCAGCGCGGCGACGCGCGGATCGGGCTTGAGTTCGCCTCCACGCAGAAACCCTTGGACGACTTGCGTCGTTGGAGCCCGCACGAGGAAGACCATCCCTATGGCCAGCTCGCGATCGGACCGGTCGGTCGGGGTCGTCTCGACCATCTCGCCCTTCTCGACCTGTGCGATGCCGTCCGGCGTGAGACCAACGTCGGCCTCCAGCGCCGCGACCGTCGGGGCCGCAAACGATGGGAGGGCGACTGACGAGCGCAGCGCAACGGTTGCGAGGAGCGCAATCAGCCTGCGGCGGAAAACCCGCGTTAACACCCGATCTGTCATAACGCCGCCCATCCTACGCGACGGGGGCACGCGTGACGGGATTCCCGCGTCGCATGCGGTGCGGACCGGAGCCGTATACGCCGCATACAACGCGGCAGTCAAGCGCTGGCAGGCAGCGACGAAGGGAGATAGAAGGCTTCAGCGCGGTGAGGGTATGTCCATGCCGCACTCGAGGCCCATGCCTGAGATCGGCAGGCGGTGCCACGAGCTGCGGATCGTGAACGGCGAGCATACGTGGCGCATCATCTATCGCCTCGATCCTGACGCCATCGTGATTGTGGAAGTGCTCAGCAAGAAGACGCGCAAGACCCCACCGCACGTCATCGAGGATCTCTCCTTCGTGTTTTCGGTGTTTCGTGCTTTCGTGATTTCATTTGATGAGGCCCTCTCCAGAACGTGGCACTCTCCCGTGGATGATCCCTACTGCAGAAAACGTTCGATGAGCCGGGCAACCTCCTGCGGATGCTCTTCATAGACGAATAATTTCGCATTCGCGATGGAGTGAAAGCCGGCGACGTGCGGGAATTGCGCGATCATCTCGCGCGCCTTCGGCTCGGGAAAGATCTGGTCGTTCGCTCCCCAGATGAAGAGTGTGGGCATGGTCAGTTGCCCATGGAGCTGTTTGAACTGGTCGAGCCGCACGAACTTCATCGTTCTCAGAAATTGCATGGCGCCGTCCATCCGCTCCTTCGAAGACATCAGGGGCTCGACAAATCGTTGGTGGAAGTCGCCCTCCAGGTGCGCCAGATCATCGAAGCAACCGCCGAAGGCCAAGGATGATCTGCGAAACACCCGGGACTTCAGGAGCTGCTGGAATAGGGCCCCGGATCCAGGAAGGTGCGCAAGAGCCTGGTGCGTTGGAATCCACGGCGGCGGCCAGGTCTGGGGCACGCCGTTCTTTGGAGACCTGGCGGTGGGCGGTGCCAACATCGGCGCTCCGCTGGCAGGCCTCTATTTCTTGGCCTCTTCTCCAAAGCGTGTGGGTAGATTTTCACCATGATGCATCGGTTGATCG
>CAZCGA010000159.1:0-13275 GCA_964498075.1 uncultured Binatia bacterium (SeqCode)
GGGACCCCGTGCGCACGGTCCAGGAGCCCGGACTGTACGTGAAGATCCCCTTCATCCAGACGGTGCTCTACTTCGACAAGCGGCTGCTCGACTACGACGCGTCACCCAAGGAGCTGCTCACCAAGGACAAGCAGCAGCTCGTGGTCGACAACTTCGTGCGGTGGCGGATCCGCGACCCCCTGCAGTACTACCGCACGCTGCGCACGGAAGACGGCGCCCAGTCGCGGGTGGACGACATCGTGTACTCGAACGTGCGCGAGAGCCTGGGTCGCCACACCTTGCGGGACGTCGTGAACGAACGGCGTACCGCCCTCATGGAAGAGGTCACCACCAAGAGCGACAAGAAGGCGCGTGAGTACGGCATCGAGATCGTCGATGTGCGGATCAAGCGGGCGGATCTGCCGGAGAAGAACGAGCAGAACGTCTTCAATCGCATGCGCACCGAGCGCGAACGCTTGGCCAAGAAGTTTCGCGCCGAGGGCGACGAGGAGGCACGCAAGATCCGCTCGGAGTCGGACAAGCAGGTGCAGATCCTCACCGCCGAAGCGCGCAAGCAAGCCGACATCACCCGTGGGCAGGGCGACGCGCTCGCGGTGAAAATCTTCGCCGACGCCTACGGCCGCGACCCGGAATTCTACCAACTCGTGCGCACGCTCGAAGCCTATCGCAACTCGATCACCGACGGCACGACACTCATTCTCTCGCCCAACAGCGAGTTCTTCCGCTATCTCAAGCAGCTCGATCGACCGAAGGATCGATGACCCGGTGCGGGGGTCTTGCGGCGCTCACACGGCCGCGGTCAGCCTTGCGCTACGCCAGCAGCCTCAAGCAGCGGCGGCGCCTGGCGGAGGCGGCGGAGGTACGCGACGGCAATCCACCATTCGCTGCCGTCGGTGCTGCGGCGGACCTGATAGGCCACGCCTTCCCGGGCTCGGGGCCGCCAAGAGACGATCTCTACCTCTTGGCCGTCGGTCAGATCGTTGGCGATCGGCTTTCCGGCCCCATCGGTCATTGGTACCGGATTCGGCGTTCCGCCGGCCGGCTGGGGCCAGTTTACGAAGGCGTGCCAACCGACGCCGAAGACTGGGGCGTTCTTGGGGCGCCGTGGCGCCGGCTTGGAGGCGCGCAGATGGCTGTGGCTGAATTGCATGTCTTCTCCTGCAAGCCGTGAGGACGGCTTCGTATCGTGAGCTGGTTCGCGCCCGCCGCATGCGGCGGGCGCGAACCGTGTGCGGTTAGTAGCGGCCTCTGCCGCCGCCTCCGCGGTTGTTCTCGCGCTCCTTGGCCTCGTTCACCTTGAGTGCGCGGCCTTTGAACTCCTGGCCGTCGAACTGTTGGATGGCCTTCTGGGCCTCGCCGTTCGAACCCATCTCAACAAAGCCGAAGCCACGCGATTGTCCGGTCTCGCGATCGGTGATGACCGCGACCGACTCGCAGGCCCCCGCTTGCGCGAACAGATCCTCGAGGTCCTTGTTGTTGACGTCGAAGCCGAGATTGCCGACGTACAGTTTTCTTCCCATTGCCTGAGCTCCTTGTAGTTGGGCCGCCGCCACGACCGCGTTGCGTTTGGCTCTTCAAGACAGCGACACCCGTTGTCGTTGCCATTCCTGAATGAGAGGTGCGGGAGGCGTGCCAGACGCCGCAATGCTAGGCGGGGTTCTCGCGCCGGACAATCAGTGGTGAGTGGTCGTACTGTAGCAGCGCCTCCGCCCCGACACAACCCATCGACCTCAGCGGGCTCCTGACCCTCTCAGCATCCTTTCGAGCACCGCGAGCGCGGCGACAAGCAGCGGGCGAGAAACGTCGGCGCCCGGGTTCAGCGGGCGCCTGATCTTAGCCCGAGCATTCATGCTCGGGGCGGTGGGAACGGCCTCGCCGGGTTCCTCGCTCATGCCGGCAGCACGACGTACCGCTCGCGTGGCAGGTGGACGATCACCTCGCCCGCGCGCTCATCCCGGCGGCGGATCGCGATCTCGTGTACCGACGACGCCACGAGCTCGCCCACCACCGGATCCCGTCCGAAGTCGGCGTGGACGACCGACACCCGCTCGCCGGGCAGGCGTGCGTTCGGGTCCCCCGGATCCGACGAGGAGGCGGTCTGCGGCGTTGCGGCCCGGGCGATCTCGACGGCCGCCGCGGACGAGATCTCCTGCCACACTCCGTGTCCTAACGCAGCGATGCGGTCGGCCCAGGCGCGTACGCCGGAGAACGGTTCCAGCGCCACGTTCATCACCGGCAACGCCCGCAGCGCGAAGATTGGATGATACAGCGAGAAGTCGGCCAGGCTCGGGCGCTCGCCGAGCACGAAGGAGCGACCGTCCCCGAGCTGCCGCTCGATGATGTCGAGCTTCGCGCGCATCTGGTCGCGCTTCGCCGGCAGCTCCTGGACCATACGGCCGACGTCCAGGCCGCTCTCAAACATCTTCGTTCGATCCTCGACGAAGTTGTCGGGCATCGGCGCACCGTTCAGACCGAGCATCTCGACCGCCAGTGCGAAGAGCTGCTGCTGCCACGCGCCGAGCGCGTAACAGAGACCCTCGGTGCCGTCGGGAAACAGCGGCGGGTCCGGCTGGACGGCATCGAGCACGCGGGCGATCAGGTCCGTGTCGCAGAACACGTCCGCACCGATCTGCAGGACCGGCGTCTTGCGGTAGCCGCCGGTGAGCGCGAGCAGATCCGGCTTCGGCATGACGATTGGGATGAGCACGGACTTCCAGGACAGACGCTTGAACCCGAGGATGCAGCGCACCTTCTCCGCGTAGGGAGACATCCAGTAGTGATGCAGCACGAGATCTCCCGTGGGGACGGTGTAGCGGTGTTGGGTCGTCATGACTTCCTCCTTCGCCACGGGACCCTATAGCTCGCTCGGGCCGCGGTCTAGCGAATTCCGGACGTCATCGTCACCAGCATCGACCGGGCGAGCACGCTGCCGTCGGTGCGAAGCGCGTGAATGCAACACAGCGAGAGGCAAGCGCACGCATACCCGTAACAGCCTCGCTCCCGTGCAGCTCATGTCGTCCTCCCGGCGCACAGCTCTTCGAAGCGGGCCAGCGCCTGCTCGGCCCCCAGGCCTCGTCGAGCTGGTCGAGGTTGTAGACGTCCTGCCGGTGGGGCCTTCCCTGTCCGTCGAGCTCCGAGACGAAGACGCGCGGCTCTTCGAATGCGTCGACCTCGATGAGGGCGATCTCTTCTCTCTCGTAGGCACCGACATCGAAGGTTCGGCCAGATGCTCCACTTGCTGACACCGACGATCGGACCAGCGCGAGCCAGTCGCCGAGGGTCGCCAGCGGCTCGCTCCGGTACGTCGGGTCCCGAGAGGTTTTTAGTAGCGAGCGAAAGACGAAGAGCACTCCCTTGCGGCCGTACGCGGCGCCGGTTGTATGATCGAGGGCTTCTAGGTCGTCGGTGAACAGGGTGGGCAACGCAGCAGCGTCGCGCGCGGCGACTGCGGCCTCCAGGCGCGCCGCGTTCGCGGTCGCGGCGTTCGGTCGCACCCGGCGCCGGACGGGGCGCTGAATCACCTCGCCCCGTGCTTCGACAGGCGCGGCGCCGGTTTGACGGACCCATGAACCGCGTGAAGAGGCGTCTTCTGGAGCCGGCGTGCCTTCACGCCGCGGGGTGGGGAGGCGGCCTGAGGGCAGGCCGGCTCCAGGCCTGAACCGGTTCATTGGTGGCGTGTCGAAGGGTGTCTCTCGCGATTCGCCCGTCAGCTCGTCGAAGCGCGCGAGCGCCTCGTTGTCACGATCGGCGTCGAAGCGCTCGACGCGTGTCAGGAGGCCGTCGGCTCCGAAGATCCGGAGTTGCAGAGACTTTTTCTCGTACGCGCCGCCACCGGCGCGGACGGTGCCCGAGTTCGTCCACCGTACGAGGAGCGCGTCGGAGCGCAGATCGAGAACGTCGTCGACACACGTAGCGATGTCGTCGGCGATCTCCGAAAGGGCACGGATCCCACGCAGGAAGACGTCGGCCCGGTGCGTGGACCCAAACAACCCGAGGGTCCCGTGGTCGACGAAGTCGAAGGTGGGCGCAATCGCGGTGGCATGGCGATCGGCATCGAGCGGTCCCAGCAGGGTGGCGATTGAGCGCGCCGTCGTGCCGGCGCGAGTGCGCGCGGGGCCGTCGGGGAGAAGCTCGGCGTAGCGTTCGTACAACCGGGCGACGCCGTCGCCCAGGCGGTCCTCGGCGAAGACCTCCGTACAGACCCGCCCCCCCTCGGCATCAACCTCGATCAGGACGATCGCATCGATCTCTGTAGGGCCGAAATCGCCGGCTTCGGGGAACGATGCGCACCTGCGACACAGCCCCAGCGAATTGCCGAGCGTCGCGAGCGGCTCGTGGGCGTACTTGAGTGCGTCAACCGCGAGCATCGAGCGCAACTCGTCCAGCCACGCTTCCCGGCCGTATACCCGGTCGGTCGGGTAATGGACGCACCGCGCGCCCTCGGCCAGCAGCGCAGGGAGCGCGTCGGCGTTTCGTACGGCAATTGCGGCCTCCATCCGAGCCGCGTTCGCCGTCGCGGCGTTCGGGCGCACGCGTCGTTTCACAGCCCGTTGCACTCCACCCCGTGCTTCGACGGGCTCAGCATGAGCGGAACCCCGCCCTGTCTCTGAAGGGCTTTCTCCGCTTACCCTGATCTCGTCGAAGGGTGCCCCAGCCCCTTTCGCCGAGCGGGCGCGCTCGGCGAGCAGCGTCGCGCCCTTGGCCTCCCACAGCTCGATCGCTCGCTTCTCTTCGGCCGCGGCGTCGCCCTCGCCATCGTCGCGGCGCTCGGCGGCGCGCCGCCCGGCGGCGCGCAACACCGTGGCGAGCACCTGCCGGGCCTCGGCATGGAACAGCAGCACGTCGGTTGCGGCCGCGATGTCAACCGCAGCGCGGGCGAAGTCGATGGCGGCAGCGTGCTCGCCGCGTCTCGCCAAGGCCTCGGCGCGCACCCCACGCCAGGTGATCGTGGCCAGCAGATCGTCACCGGCCAGCGCCTCGCTCTCGTGGCTCAACGCTTCCGCCTCTGCGGCACGGCTCTGCAGCAGCAGCGCCCGGCCCAGGAACGCTGCGGCCAGCGCCGCGGCGATCCCGAGTCCGTGCTCCCGCAAGCCCTCATACGCGCCGCGCAAGTGATGCTCCGCGGCGACCGCGTCCCCTTCGAGCAGATCGATGAGTCCGGCAAACACATCGGCCTCGAGCAGTTGCTGCGTGATGCCCAACTCTTCGACCATGCGCCGCGACGAAGCGATCAGAGCGCCGCCAGATCGACTGCAGTGGTCCAGCGGTCGCCCTCCTGCTTGAGGGCGCCGTCGTTGACCAGCATGCGCACCAACTCAGCGACAAAGAGCGGGTTGCCTTCGCTGGTAGCGAGCACGCGCCCCGCCACCGCCGCGGGCAACGCGTCAGCGCCGATCACGTTCGCCGCCAGCCGCGTCGCCGCGGCGGCGTCGAGCCCGGCGAGCGTGACCACCTCGCTCACGAGTCGACCGGGTGTCGCCAGCGACGAGCGCGAGTCGCGCAACTCGGGTCGCGCCGCGGCGAGCACCAGCAACGGCACGCCGCTGCCCCACTGGACGAGGTGCTCGACGAGGTCGAGCAGCAGCGGCTCCGCCCACTGCAGGTCGTCGATCGCGAGCAGGACCGGCCGCATGCCCTGCGAAGCCGCTGGCGGAGCAGGTGGCGTGGTCGTGAGCGCGGTGAGGAAGCGCCGGACGACGAAGAAGGTTTCCTCTGGTGACGCGGGAGATCCGGCGAGGAGCGCCGTGATCCCGTCGAGGATGCGGGCCCGCTCGGCATCGGCGCCGGGCAGCGCCGCCTCGAGCGCTGTCCGCAGGTCCTCCGCGGCGCCACCACCGCCAGGGGCGTTGCCCTTGGCCATCGGCTGGCCGCCCCGTTGGGGTTGCTGATCTTCAGCGGGGTGCGCCGAACTCAGCCCTGAAGGGGCGGCAAGACTTGAGCCTGGGGCAACGCCCCAGGCCGGCGCCGGCGATGCCGGCTCATGGGCAGCCTGGCCCAAAAACTCGCGCAGCGCCTCGGCGAGCGGCGCGAAGGTGGCGCTGCCCTCGGCGTCGCAATGCGCGGTGAGGATGGTAGCGGTGTCACCGAGACGGCGGGCAACTTCGTCGAGCAGGCGCGATTTGCCGAGGCCCGGCGCGCCGAGCACCACGGCGAGTCGCGCGCGGCGTTCGGCGACGGCTGCGTCGTAGCCGGCGGTGATGCGTCGCAGCTCTTCGTCGCGCCCTACGAACGCCGTCGCCGCGGCCGCCGCCGGCCGCTCGAGCGACACGACGCGGTACGCTGCCACGGTCTCAGAGCGCCCCTTGAGCGCGAAGACCCCAGCGGGCGCCAGCGTCACCAGCTCGCTGACCAGCCGGCGCGTCGGCTCGCCGATCACCACCTCGCCATCGTGCGCCTCCTGCTGCAGCCGCGCCGCAACGTTGACCGGATCGCCGACAACGTCGGTGTTGTCGGCGCTGACGATGACCTCGCCGGTGTTGACCCCGACGCGCAGACCGATGTCGCTCACGGCTGCGAACGCGTCGCGGGCCAGCTCGCGGAAGGCGTGCTGCATGGCGACGCCGGCGCGCACGGCGCGGATGGCGTCGTCTTCGGCCACGCGCGGCACGCCGAAGGCGGCCATGACGCCGTCGCCCATCAACTTCACAACTGTGCCGCCGTGGGCTTCGATCGCGCCCTGCAGCGCACGGTAGTAACGATCCATCAGCCCGCGTGTGGACTCGGCGTCGAGACGCTCGTGCAGCGACGTCGATCCGATGAGGTCGGCGAACACGATGGTAACGACCTTGCGCGCCCCGGCTTTGTCGGCCGCGCGAGCGGGCTGTGCGACGAGGGAGGCGCCACAGTCGCCGCAGAACTTCTTGGTCGGCGGATTGTCCGCCCCGCATTGCGGGCACCGGTTCTCCAATGCGGCACCGCAGTCGCCGCAGAATTTCTTGCCAGCCGGATTGTCGCTCCCACAGCGTGAACAGGTCATGTCGCCTTCACCTAGCGGAAATCTGGCGGCGTCGCGGTCGCGGTGGGTAAGTCAGGGGCGTGCGTCCTTCACCAAGGTGCCCCACCGTTGTACCCGCTCATCGTCGGCACCAACGAGCTCCACCAACCAGCGGCGGACATACGCTTGGTCGAAGGATGGCCCGAGAAAAGCAACCAGGCGTTCCAGGTCGAGCAGGTCCTTGGTGCGGAAGAACAGCATCTTGAAGATCGCCAGATCTTCTGGGGAGAGAAACCAAGCGGGCCGTCCTTCGAGCGGTGCCTGCCGGATGCGGCGGCGCGCTGCGTCGTAGAGCGGAATGCTCGCCACGAAGACGTCGACGCGCATCCCTCGCCACCACACTTTGAAGTCCCCGCGCGTACGGGCGCTGGCGAGCGCCTCGTCGACGTCGAACTCGCACGCGCCCGCTCGCAGAACGGCCAACACCGGTTCGAGCGCGGCCGCCCCGACGAAAATATCCAGGTCGACGTCGTTGGTGGCACGCGGGAACCCCCACACGCCAAGTGCCAAGGCACCGCCAATACCGTATGGGATGCCGGTGGCTTCCAGGAGGTCCGCGAGATGACGGGCCAGTTCGGGAGCCGCTGGAATGGGCACGTTAGTGAGCCGCCGCTACGAGGCGGAGCCACAGTTGCTCGCTCTCGGGCGACCGCCGATCTTCGTGCTGAAGAACACGCATGCCGTCGCTTCGGGCGGCAACCTGCTCAGCCGCGAGCCGACAGAGTGAGCTGAGAATCTCTGAACGCTGCTCAACCGTGGTGCCCAAGTAGGGAGCGATATCGTCACGAATCGCCTCATCGTCCCGGCGCCGGCGAAGGCTCGGGGGCAACCGACTCTCTGTCATAGTCTGATGGTGCCCTTTCCGCATTTAGGTCGCAAGGCGCGCCGCGCCGCCGACGCGCACCGCGAACAGCCGCACCGCTTCCGCGATCTCGTTGAGCGTGTGCGCGCCGCGATCTTCGAAGGTCGCGCCGGCAGAGGTCCGCGCCAGGTTGCGCACCGTGTCGGAAACCAGGATCTCGTGCGGTTCCTACTATGGGCTTGCTCGGCGTGGCAACACGGCTTGGGTCACGGGTACTGTCCCAAATGCGGGTTAGCTATCAGCCATCAGCTCTCAGCCAAGCTCACTGGAACGAAGCCAAAAGGCTGGTGTTTCGATTTTCCGGCTGACAGCTGATGGCTGATAGCTGACCGCTACTGGCCGACTTAGGGCAGCACCGCTCAGGCAACCTCGCTACCGATCTCCTTCGCCAGCCGCTCGGCGTGTCCGCTCGCATCCATCTCGACGTAGAGCCGGTGGGCCGTGCGCAGGTGCTGCAGGCGCCCCGCTTCGTCGCCCAGCGCGCGGGCCAGGGCCGCACGGGTTTCAACGATCTGCGGCTTGCGGACCACGACGCCCGAGATGTCGAGGATCTCGTCCGCACGCGTTAGTGCCTGCTCGATGCGGGCGCGTGCGCCGGCGCCTTCGTGCGCGAGGAGCGCCTCCGCCAGCGCCCGCTGAGCGAGCATCTCGGAGTTGAGATGCCCTGTGCGCAGCGCCACGGCCAGGGCCTCCGCCGCGATCGCACCGGCACGTCCTAGGTTGCTGCGCAAGACATACACGACCGCCAACTCGGCGAGCGCCGCGGCGCGAACGGTGTCCCGCGGCGTTCCTCCACCGGCCAACGCGAGCACGCGCTCCAACGCCCGCTCCGCACCGTCGAGGTCTCCGACCTGGACGGTCGCCCGACCAAGAGCCATGTAGGATGAGAGGAGCAGCGGCACGTTGACGCCGCGCTCCGCCCATTCAACGGCGAGCCGCGCGTGGCCATGTGCCCGCTCGCCGTCGCCGACGCTGTTCCAGTGAAACGCGGCGGCGCTACGCGACAGGCTGCTCACTCCCGCCATCCGATGCGCGTCTGCCGCGGCCAGGAACGCTTCCAACGCCGCCCCGGACTCGCGCAGCCGCCCGAGGTTCACCAGCAACAGGACCCGCCAGTAGTCGAACTGGAATCCGAACGGATAGCCGATTTCATCGACGCCGGCACGATCGAGATCCCCGACGCTGGCGATCGCCTCTTCCCAGACGGTCAACAGCGCGGCCGCATGGCGATGGCCGGACAGGCCCCAGAGAAGGTTGCGGCGCGTCATCAGGCGCAGGGCGCGATCGCCGACGCGGTCGCTCAACGCAACGGCCTCGGCGAAATCGTGCACGATCGAATCGGAGAGGCCGGTCTGGGCGCGATGCATGGCATAGGTGCTGAGCAGGCGGGCGCGCGCACCGTCATCACCGGCGGCGTGCGCGAGTTCCTCGCCTTCGCGAAAGACCGTCGTCACTTCGTCCGGGCTCGGGCCGAAGCGCAGGCCGGCAATGAGAAAGATCACCCGCGCCCGCAGGCGCAGCGCGTCCGCTTCCGGCGACGGCGGCAGCCGGTCAGCCAAGGTCCGCATGCGGCGCAAGTGCTCCGACGCGTCGATCATCAGCGTGACACCCGCGAGCGCGGCGCGGGCGTGCCAGCTGGCCGCGGTGAAATCGTCACCGGCGCCTTCCCAGTGATGGGCTCGCAGCGCGGCGTGCTCATCGAGATCGGGGGCAAGCAGTGCTTCGAGGGCACGCGCCACGGCGGCATGTGCACGCGCGCGTCGCTCCTGCAGCTGTGAGCGATACGCCACCTCACGCGTCAGCAATGCCGGAAGCCGTAGACCGCGTCCGGATACGCGGCGACCTCATGCATGAAACCGGAGTGGACGAGAGCGCGCAGCGCCTCGCGCACCGCGTCGATCGGCATCTCCACGACGCGGGCGAGCAACGTTTCGCCGAGCTCGTCGCCTACCACGGCCGCGGTCTGAAGCAACGCCTTCTCGCGTTCGCCCAAGAGTCGGCCTCGGTTTGAACTTCCAACAGTGATGTATCGGTCTTCGGCTGACGAGTGATCGGGATCGGAGACCGTGGCGCCAAGCGAATCGCCCAGCACCGTGGCGGCCTCCCGAAACGAGACACCGTGCCTGGACAGGTTCTTGGCAGCTTTGCGCGGGTCCCATTCGAACTTCACCCTCGTACGCTAACTCTTTTCGGGGGAAACCATCAACTGCCTATACCACCGAACGACGGAGCGGCGACAAAGTCGACCACAGATGAGCACCGGTGCGGCCTGGGAAGCGCAAAAAGGGCTCAGACGTCGGGCACGCAGATCTCTAGAGCCCCGCATTCGCCGCAGAACTTGAAGCCCGGCGGGTTGTCGCAGCCGCACGAGGGACAGTGACTCATGAGTGCTGCCGCGCACTCGCCGCAGAACTTCATCCCCGAGGGATTCTCGAAGCCGCACGCGCGGCAAGTCACAGCTGTAGCTCCTTCGCCAGCTGCGCCGCGTGCCCCATGGCGCCCATCTCGATGTACAGCCGCTGCGCTTCGCGCAGCTCGCGGGCGCGCGCTGCCTCGTCGCCGAGGACCTGCGCCAGCTCGGCTCGGACTTCATGCGCCACGGGCCGGTGCATCTCAAAGCCTCCGTCATCCACGATGGCGACGGCGCGCTGGAGCTCTGCCTCGATGACTTCGCGCGCGACGGCGCCGCGCAGGCGCAGCAACGCCCGCGCGCGGAGGAGTCGCCCCAACGCCTCATGGCCAGACGCCACCAGCCCCTCTGTTCGGCGGAGGAGTTCGTCCGTGGCCCGCAGCGCGTCTTCGTTCTGCCCGAGCCCGAGGAAGAGGCGGGCGCGCCACAGCCATGCGGGGAGCATATCGAAGCCGCTTCGCTCGGCGAGCGCCTGCAACTCAGCATCGACGGCGCGCGCCGCCTCCCAGTCGGAGTTTGCGACATGCGCGCATACCAGGCTCATGAGCGTGGTCACTCGCTGGAAGGTGTTCGTCGTGCGCTCTGCCATCTCGACCGCGCGCAACCCGCCTTGCACGGCGGCTGGACCGTCGCCTCTCGACGCGGCCAAGGTCACGGCGGCCTGCCACAACATCCCATCCATCAGAGGGTCGTCGACCTGGGCCAGCAGCGTCCGCCCCTTGGACCTGGCCTCCTCTGCCTCGCCCAGCCGACCGAGCGCGGCCAGCATGTGCGCCTTGAAGCAATGCAGCGCGATGAGTGTCGAGAACCCCTGGAGCTCGGCGCCGAAGCGCGGATCGCCGCCGGTGGCATCGATCACGCCATCCAGCCGTGCCAGCCCTTCTCGCACGGCAGTCATCGGACCGAAATGACTGCCGACCACGTGATAACCCGCCACGACCTTCATGGCCATGTCGCCGGAGCGCTCGGCCACCGCCACCGCCTCACGGAGGAGGTTGAGGCGCGCTTGCTCTCGGTCGCCGCGCACACCCTGAGAGAATGCTCGCCCAAGAAGAAGCAGCACCTCGGCGCGTGCGTTGGCGCAGCGCCGGGCGAAATCGAGCCCTTCGCCGAAGAGCTCCTCGGTCTCGGCCTCGGGAAGGCCCATGCGTGCCCCCGTCCACACGATCCGCGCCGCCGCCGTAGCGCGCAGCTCGATGATTTCGGACCTCTCGGGCAGCGGACGCAGCAACTCCCGCACCCGCCGCCAGCGCTGTAGCCCATCGGCGGCGTCGCGCAGCCCGACGAACTCGGCCGCGCGCGCATGCCAGCGCGCCGCCTCCAGCGCCTCACCGGCGCCTTCCCAATGATGCGCGATCAACGCCGCCTGCTCGTCGAGCTTGTCGGGATGCTGCGCCGGAATCGCGCGCGCCAGCGCGGCGTGGATGCGGGCCCGCCGCTCGCGCAGCTGCGAGGCGTACGCGACTTCCTGGGTGAGCGGATGCTTGAAGGTGTACTCAGCCTCGGGGTACAGCGCGGTCTCGTATATGAACTCGCCGGCAACGAGGGCCTGCAGCGACTCGGGTAGGGACACGGCATGCCGTATCCCTACCTCTTGCATCACTTGCTCCAACACGGATTGGCTGAATTCGCGCCCGATCACCGATGCGCTCTGCAGCACCGCCTTGTCGCGCTCGCTCAGGCGGTCGATGCGGGCGGCGAGGACCGACTGGACGGTCACGGGAAGATCGGTAGCCTCGGACGTGCGCTGCAACTGGTAGGTGCCCCGTGTGCCGTGCAGCAAGCCGGTTTCGATCAGCGACTGGACGATCTCTTCGGCGAAAAATGGATTGCCGGCCGTGCGCGCGTGCAGGCGGCCGACCAGGTCGCCCAACGACGGATCGGTGCCGAGCTGGTCGGCGAACATTTCGACGAAGGCGCGGGTGTCGAGCGGCGCCAGCGCCAGTTGCTGGTAGTATGAGCGCCGCATCCACTCGGCGTGGTACTCGGGGCGAAAGTTCAGCACCATCAGCGTGCGGCTGCCGTCGACGGCGTCGACGAGGTTCTCGACGAAGGTTTCGGTGAGCGGATCGATCCAGTGCAGGTCTTCGAAGAGGATCACCGCTGGCTCGCGCTGACCGCGGGCGATCGTCAGCCGCTTGAGCGTGGCGAGGAGCTGGCGCTGGCGTTCGGGTCCGGGGGCCACAGCGACGGGACGCTCTGGATCCGGCACGCCGAGGAAGTCGTAAAGCAGTGGCAACGCCGACAGCAGGGCTTCGTCGAGACGCACGACGGACCCCGCGATCTTCTGGCGCGCTGTGCGATCATCGTCGTG
This sequence comes from uncultured Binatia bacterium (SeqCode), assembly GCA_964498075.1. Lineage (GTDB taxonomy): Bacteria > Desulfobacterota > Binatia > HRBIN30 > HRBIN30 > CAZCGA01. Next base: position 12,581 of record CAZCGA010000159.1, read on the forward strand.
CTCGCCGATGCCGAAGGTGGCGCGATAGAACTGCAGTACGGGGAGCAACGGCACCGCCTTGCCGTGCGCGACCCCGCCGGAGGCGCGCACGATGATGCCGCGGGCGCGGCACGTCTGCACGAATTCATCGCACAGCCGGCTCTTGCCGGCGCCCGCCTCGGCGACGATGCCGACGACCCGCCCCTGCGCGGCGATCGCCCGTTGCAGGGCCTCCTCGAGCGCCGCCATCTCGGCATGGCGGCCGACGAATTTCGAGAAGCCGCGGGCCCGCGACAGGTCGAGCCGGGTCCGCAGCAACCCGGTGCTCTCCAGCTCGTAGATGTGCAGCGGTGCGCTGGCGCCCTTGATGTGCGACGGGCCGAGGTCGCGCAGCTGAAAGTAGCCGGCGACCAGCTTGGCCGTATGCTCGGTGAGATAGATGCTGCGCGGTTCGGCGAGCTGCTCCATGCGCGCCGCCAGGCCGACGGTGTGTCCCTGCGCGGTGTAGTCCATGCGCAGATCGTCGCCGATGTGACCGACCACGACCTCGCCCGAGTTCAGCCCGATGCGTGCGGAGAAGTTCAATCCTTCCTGCACGCGCAGCTCGTCGGCGTAGCGGCGGATAGCGTCGCGCAGGTGGAGTGCGGCCCAGCACGCCCGCTGCGCGTGGTCCTCGTGCGCGATCGGCGCGCCGAACAGCGCCATGATGCCGTCGC
>CAZCGA010000160.1:0-13233 GCA_964498075.1 uncultured Binatia bacterium (SeqCode)
GCGACTGTGCCGCGCGACCGCGCGTTGCTCCAGCAGAAGCAGCAGCGTTACATCGGGCTTGCCGTGGAAATTCGGTCGCGGGTTCGAGCCACGTACAGCCGGATGCGGTCCGCTCGCACTCGGGCTGAGTTCTATCGACAGACCGTACTCCCACTGCAGACAGAAATCCTGCGGCAGGCGCAGTTGCAATACAACGCCATGATCCTCGGACCATTGCAGCTCTTCGCGCTCAAGCAGGCTGAGATCGACGCGGGGCGGTCGTACATCGAGATGCAACGCAACTACTGGGTGGCGCGTGCGGATCTCGAGCACACACTCGGCGGACGCATGCGAGCGGGCGACAGTGACCCGGCCGCACCACAAGCCAAGGTTCCCGCCCGTGAGGCGGCGGGCGGGCAGGAACATCAGCAGCATCACAAGGAGGTTGAGCCATGAAGACAACGGCCACAGGGATTGCGCGGCGCGATTTCATCATCTCGAGCGCCGCCGCCGCCGGGGGGGCCTTGCTGCTGGGGCGCGCACGCGAGGGACGGGCTGCCACTGGCGACTTGGTGGAACAGCCCGAAAGCGCTCCATACGGTGGCAGCCAGGCTGCTGCGCCCCTACCTCCAGGCTTGCCCGGCGAGCACTACACACCGATCGTGGTGCCGAACGGCAAGGCGCTGCCTTGGAAGATCGTCAACGGCGTGAAGGTGTACCATCTAATCGCCGAGGAAGTGGAGCACGAGTTTGCGCCCGGCCTGAAGGCCACCTGTTGGGGCTACAACGGATCCGTACACGGTCCCGTGATCGAGGCGGTCGAGGGTGACCGTGTGCGCATCTACGTCAGCAACCGGTTGGGAGCGCCAACCACGGTCCACTGGCACGGGGTGCTCCTCCCGAGCGGTATGGACGGGGTCGGTGGCTTGAGCCAGCGCGCCATCCCGCCCGGCGAGACGTTTAAGTACGAGTTCACCCTCCGCCAGCACGGCACGCAGATGTACCACTCACATCACGACGAGATGACCCAGATCGGCCTCGGGATGACCGGCCTGTTCGTCATTCACCCGCGCGAGCGCCGCGATCCACCCATCGATCGCGATTTTGCGATCATGCTGCACGAATGGCGCATCGACGTGGGGACGCACCGGCCAAATCCCAACGAGATGACCGACTTCAACGTGCTCACGATGAACGGGCGGGCCTTCCCCGGTACGGACCCATTGGTGGCGAAAGCGGGAGAGCGCGTGCGCATCCGCATCGGCAACCTGAGTCCAATGAGTCATCACCCAATTCATCTGCACGGCCACAGCTTCAAGATCGTGGAAACCGACGGCGGTCAGATTCCCGAGTCTGCGCAGTGGCCGAGTGTCACCGTCCTGGTGTCAGTGGGCAGCACGCGAACGATCGAGTTGACCGCTACGGCGGGCGACTGGGCGCTACACTGCCACATGACCCATCACGTCATGAACCAGATGGGACACCAGTTTCCCAACATGATCGGCGTAAAGCCCGGCGCGCTGGATGAACGCGTGAGAGACCTACTGCCCCAGTACATGACCATGGGTGAGGCAGGCATGGGCAATATGGCCACGATGGGCATGGCGGTGCCGAAGAACAGCATTCCCATGGTCGGTGGTCCGGGTCCCTTCGACTACATCACCATGGGCGGGATGTTCACGATCCTGAAGGTGCGCGAGCAGTTGGCGAGCTATGACAAAGATCCGGGCTGGTACCACAACCCGCCCGGCACCGTGGCTGATCGCGCCACGGATGCGGAGCTGCGCGCCGACGGCATCAAGGTCGCGAGGAGCGGCGGCGGCCGAAGCGGCGGGCCGCCCGCCGCTTCGCACGGATCGGGTGGTGGTCATGCCCACGGGCGATAGATTCCCAGCGTGCGGTACACCGCTCAGGGGCGGACGCTCATGAGCCGGGCCGCGAAGATCACCCTAGGAATCGCACTGCTTGCTGGCGCTGGAGCGGCCCTCGGGCTCACCATGCTCGTCCAGCGCGGATTCAGCGCGCGCAATCACCCGACGGCACTGGAAGCATTCGTCGCTCGGCGCGTGCGCCGCTTGGCGATCCCACGGGCGGCAAGCGAGGCGAAGAATCCAGTTGCCGCGACGCCAGAGATCCTCGCCGATGCGCGCCCGCATTTCGCCGACCACTGCGCCAACTGCCACGCCAACGACGGCAGCGGCAAGACCGAGATTGGGCAGAACCTCTACCCGAACGCGCCCGACATGCGGAAGCGAGACACGCAGGATCTCTCAGACGGCGAGCTCTTCTACATCATCCACAATGGAATCCGTTTCACCGGTATGCCGGCATGGGGCGGCGAGGATCCGGCACAGGATCAGGACAGCTGGAAGATCGTCCACTTCATTCGCCATCTGCCGAAGATGACCGCTGAGGAAATCGCAGCGATGAAGGCAATGAACCCGAAGAGCCCGCACGAGACGGAGGAGGAGAAAGACATCGAGAACTTCCTGCGCGGCGACGAGAACGACGCAGCGCGGGAACCCCACCACCACTAAACCGAAGAGGAGGAGAAGATGAAGACGAAAGCTGGAGTTGTGTTCGCCCTGCTCGTCCTGTTGTATGGTGCGCCTGTTTTCGCGCACGGCGGGAAGACCCATATCATGGGCACCGTCGCGGCGCTGGACGCGGAGCATGTGGTCGTGAAGGACCGCGACGGCAAGAGCGTTTCCGTCAGCGTGACGAAGGACACCACGTACGAGAAGGGAGAGGCGCCGGCCACGGCCGCGGACCTCAAAGTTGGCGAGCGCGTGGTCGTCGACGTCACGGGCAAGGAGGGCGAGTTCACCGCAGCGGAAATCCGCTTTGGCGCGAGCCACCACGACGAGGGGCATGAGGGAGGCCATCACGAGCACCACTAGTCTGAGGGTTGCGCGATGAGCATTGAGCAGTTGCTAAACCATCTTCTCGTTCCGCGGCCAAACGGCAGCCGGGGGCTGGAACAGGTCGCCGCGTTCATTGAAGCGACGCTGAGGGGCCACCCCGCCGAGGTGATGCGCCAGACTTTCACCGCCACCCCGTACGGTTTCCAGCTCCTCTTCGCCATGGCCTTCCTGCTCATCCTGGGTTCCGCAATTGCCAGCGTCTTGCGGCGCTTCCGTCTCGCGCTCCTCTTGGCATGTCTCCTTCCCGTGTTGCTCATCGTCGAAACGGAGGGGTTGTGGTCGCCGGTGAGCGGGCTGCTGCCACGAGCCGAGGACAACATCGTCGCAACGTTTCCCGGACGGGCGCCGGGTCTAACCCTGATCTTCTCCGCTCACTACGACACAGCGACGCAGTTCGGTGACCACTTTACCTGGGCGCTTTGGGGGCTCCCTCTCCTGGCCGCCTTGGTGCTGGCATTGGCGGTTCCACTGGCCGGCCTGTGGCGGCGCCGTCGCGGGCGGCATCTCGCCCCTCGCGTCGTGGCTGGGGTGATGGCGGTGGCACTGGTTCCCTTTGGAGCAATGGCGTGGTTCTTCACCATCGGGCCGCTCGTGCGCGCGCCGAGCCCCGGCGCGCTCGACAACGGCGGCTCGGTGGCCGTGCTGCTGCGCCTGGCCGAGCGCCTCAGGACGCGCCCGGCCGGTGCGACAACGACAGTAAAGCTTGTTTTCCTGGCCGCCGAGGAGGAGGGCGCACTCGGTTCGCGGTACTATGCCGCTCGCATGGCCTCCGAGGGACCCGCGACCGTCATCAACCTCGAGCTGATGGGTGCGAGCGACCAGTTCGCGTACGTCGCCGAGGAACAGTCCGCATTTCGGAGCTACCGCCCGTCGGCGTCCCTCGTCGCTCTGGTTGAGGAAACCGTCCGCGAGCTATGGAGCGAGCCGCTCCTGGCAAAATCGATCCCGCCCTTCGCGATCACCGATGCCCGCAGCTTTCTCGCCCACGGAGTCCCGGCGGTGACGCTCATGGCCGCTTCCGAAGGCGGGTTCCCGCGCCGTCTCCATTCGGCCCACGACAGCCGCAACCGGCTGTCGCTCGCGGGGCTGGAGCGTTCCGTCGCGCTCCTGGAGGCCGTCGTGGCGCGCGTCGACCGCAATCCGCGGCTCGAGGGCGTCTACTCCGCTGGTTGACGCGCGCCGGTTGGAACTCTGAACCGCCGTCAGCTGATCTTGCTCGCGAGCACGCTGGCGGCAAGCCCCTTGACTCCGTACCTAGGTACGGGGGCTATACTCCGGAGGCATGAACGCAGAGACGGACCGGCTGACCATCGGAGCGGTCGCGAAACGGGCTCACGTACACGTCGAGACGCTGCGCTACTATGAGCGGCGCGGGTTGATGGTCCGACCGCCTCGCAGCCTGGCGAACTACCGGCGCTATCCGGAAGACGCGGTGATGCGGGTGCGGTTCATCAAGCGTGCCCAGGAGCTGGGATTTTCGCTGAAGGAGATCAAGGACCTGCTCTCGCTGCGCGCCACGCCGCGGGCGCGCTGCAAGGACGTGCGCGACCGCGCGACGGCCAAGATCGACGACATCGAAGAGAAGATTCGATCGCTGCAAGCGATGCGCCGAGCGCTGCTGAAGCTCGTGGCGGAGTGCGCTGGAGAGCGTCCCGTCACCGACTGCCCAATTCTCCTTTCGCTGAACTCGGAGGACAGCGCATGAAGGAACGCGTGGAATTGATATTCGATCTGGACTGTCCGAACGTTGCTACGGCGCGCGCCGCACTGCAGGAAGCGTTCGCTCGGGCAGGACTTCCCCCTTCCTGGACGGAGTGGGACCACAAGGCGCCGCACAGCCCGCCTTACGTTCGCAAATATGGATCACCCACCATCCTTGTGGATGGCGCGGACCTCGCCGGCGTTGAGCCGGCGGCCGAGGCAGACTGTTGCCGGGTCTATCTTGACGGAGAAAACGGATTTCGCGGCGTTCCTCCAGTCGATCAGATCGCCGCCGCGCTGACGATGGGCGAGCACACTCCCGCAGCCCGTGGCAGCGGTGGTGCCGCCCCGGTTGGGTGGCGCGGCCTTCTCGCCGTGCTGCCCGGGCTCGGGGCGGCGCTGCTGCCGGTCGGCACATGCCCGGCTTGCTGGCCCGCCTATGCGGCATTCCTAGGGTCGATCGGGCTGGGGTTTCTCTTCACGGAGAACTACCTGTTGCCCGTGACCGCAGCCTTCCTGATGCTCGCAGTGGCAAGCCTCGCCTACCGCTCTCGTTCGCGGCACGGATACGGCCCGTTCGGCGTGGGAGCGCTGGCAGCAATCGTGGCGCTCGGTGGCAAGTTCGCGCTGGCTTCAGATCCCATGCTGTACGCGGGCCTCGGTATGATTGTCGGTGCGTCCCTGTGGAATGCGTGGCCACGCAAGACGGCCGCCGGCTCTTGCGCAGCGTGCGCGCCGCACGCCGCGCAACTGACTGACGCAACAAACACCAAGGAGGTTGCATCATGAGTGCAAAACGTAAAGTCGAGATCTTCAGTGCGGGATGCCCGGCGTGTGAGGACACGATCGCGCTGGTGAGGCGCATCGCCTGCCCGTCATGCGACGTCAGCGTGCTGGATATGCAAGACTCCGGTGTGGCCAGCCGCGCCAAGCAGTTGGGAATTCGTTCGGTGCCCGCCATCGCGATTGACAGCGAACTGGCTGACTGCTGCGCCGGCCGCGGTCCCGACGAGCGCACGCTACGTGCAGCAGGGATTGGTCAGCCGCTGCCGTAGCGGTACGCGGTGGCAAAATGACCCGCGTCAGGGCAATACTGCTGTCAGCGGTCGTCGGTCTTCTCGGTGGGCAGGCAACAGCATCGGCTTCCATGGCATCAACGCTAACGGACCTGCAGGGTCTCGATGCATTCCGCGCGCGCTTCAACGAAGATGCGGGAAAGATCCGGATCGTGCTCTTGCTATCGCCGACTTGACCCATCTGCGTAGACGGCGCCCGGTGGGTGCAATCGGAGCTACTCGACAAGAACCCCGGCGCTGATCTCGCAGTCTATGCAGTGTGGTTCAAGAATCTGCGGTCTGACGCACGGGGCTCCTGGCCCAGCGATGCCCTGAGGGATCCGCGGGTCGTGCACTTTTGGGATGCGCAAGAGATCCTCGGGCGCTGGTACGCGAAGAGCGTCACCAAACGCGGCACCGATGTCGAATGGGACGCCTACTTCCTCTATGAACCGCACGTTCACTGGGGCGACACGGCCCCCGCGAATGTGAGCTGGGGCCGCACCATTATGGAGACGCGCGAGCAGCTGCGAGGGCATGTGCGGGCGCTCTTGGACTATACGTCGAAGAAGTGAACTTGGTGCCGGAGCGGCGATGCAGGTAACTGAGAAGTCTCTCCCCAGGTTACCAACCTCCCTCATTTCCTTCGTCGCAGCGGGAGCAACATCGGAACTCGCCGCCGATAGTCCTCGTAGGCGCCGCCGTGGAACGCCAGGAGATCCTGCTCCTCCAGCTGGATCGCGATCAACATGTAGCCGGTTGTGGCAACGGCAAAGATCAGGTGGCCCACCGTCATGCGGGGCGTCGCCCAAAAGGCGATGATGAAACCCAGCAGCAGCGGGTGACGCACGTACTTGTAAAGCGATGACTCCTCGAACGCGGGCGACTCATACGCCTTGCCCCGAGCAAACAGGTAAACCTGTCGGAGACCGAACAGGTCGAAGTGGTCGATGAGCACTGTCGAGACCAGCACCTGCGTCCAGCCCATGGCGAACAGCAGCCAAAGGATTGCCTTCGCGGCGGGGCTTTCGACTTCCCACACGACCCCGGGCACCGTGCGCCATTGCCAGAACAGCAAGAGCAGCAGCAGGCTGGAAGTCAGCACATAGGTGCTACGTTCTGTCGGCTGAGGAACAATCCGCGTCCACCATCTCTTGAAGCCCTGCCTGGCCATGCCGCTATGCTGCAGGGCGAAAAGCCCGAGTAGCGCGAGGTTGACGAGCAACGCTTCACTCAAGGTGGACGCCGGCCCAGAGTCGATCGACTTGAGAACGACGACATTGCCGACGAACCCGATCGCGTACAGAAAGCTCATGAAAAAGACCGCGTAGGCGACAGCTCCGTACAAGAACGCGATGACCTTGTTCATTCGGTCCCCTCCTGAGTGCGGTTTGACGGCCGCGGAGTTCGGAGGGCTACTCTAACTCCGTTGTTCCCGCCCTGTCTATGCTGCCAACCGATTGTGCTGGCCCTACGTCGAAAATCTCTTGGTCAGCGATACCAGCTGGTCTCCCATCTCCAAAGCGCGGAGTGCGCGTGGTCGGGGAACGCCAGAGCCATCCCATCGTCGTCAAATGGCGAGGTGGCGGGCGCGTGCCGCACGCATAGAGCTTTCGCGGGCTGCGCGCTGCCGAGTGGTGCCTGCGTGGCAATCGCAATCGCGCACTGCGGTGCGCCGCGGCGCTTGACCCGCGCCGCGCCTGCAGCTACGCAGGCATTGCAATGCGTCGCTCGCTCCCCCAACGATGTCTACTCGAGTTCCTGGCCGCTGTCTTCTTGCTCGGAGTCGTGACGCCTGCGCAGGCGACGCTGTGCGTCGCTGCCGGTGGTCATCTCGCGGTCGAGCTGGCAGACGCGCTCTGCTGTCACACTGAAGCCCCGATGGCCGGTACTACCCTGCGCGAGGGAAGCAAGTGCGGCGACGGCTGCGTTGACACGCCTCTGAAGGCGTGGGTCGCAGCGCGGGACTCCACCGGTTCGGGGAGCATTCTCTGGACTCAACCCGGCGCAGCATCAGCCATGATGCCCTGCGAGGGGCTCGCGCGAGCGATACACGCGCGCATCGCTCGCGAGGCACCAGCGCGCATTGTTTCTGCACCACGCCTTCTCCTCACCGCGGTTAATCTCTGCTGATCTGATCTCCGTGCAGTGATGTCGCCAGTCGCGCCCCAAGCGGCTGGCGCACGGTCGTATCTCGCCCGCTGCGCGGCATCGCGCGCGGCACACCGGACAGACCTTCGGCCTCGGGGCCGCAGCCTGCCCGAGATCAGGAGAAGAGTGTGGAACCGATCGATTCAACGGAATGCGTCCGCAAGCCTGACCGCCGCCAGTCAGCGCGGGCAGACAGTGCGTCACGGCGATTGCCCGCAACGGGGCGATTACTGTGGGTGCTAACAGCGATCGCCCTGACGGGCGTTTCTAGCGGTCGCGCCCACGCGGCAGACCCGCTCACCTTGGGTCAAGCGCTGCAAATCGCGCGCGAACAGAATCCAGAGATCCTGGCAGCTCGGGAGGAACTGGAGATCGCCCGAGGCCGCCTCGTCAAGGCGGAGTACCCCAACCAGTTCAACCCCGAGATCGTCGGCGAGGGGGGCCAGCGCCGGCTCGGCGCCGGAGGCTCCGGCGCGGACTACGGCGTTGCCCTCTCGCAGGAGGTCGAAGTGGCGGGTCAACGCGGGAAGCGCATCGAGGAGGCCGGCGCCAATCTCGAACGCGTCGAGCAGGTCGTCCGCGATCGAACGCGGCTCATTGAAGCCGAGGTGAAGCGGACGTTCTTCGCGGCGCTCGCACGCCGCCAGCGCCACGACCTGCTCCAACGCGTGGAGGTGCTGAACCGGCGCGTCCGCGATGCCTCCCAGGCTCGGGTCAAGGCCGGGGAATCACCCGTCATGGAGGCGAACCTCGCCGAGATCCGGTTCGGCCAGTCGCGCAAGGAGACGCTCGTTGCGGAGAAGGACTACACGAGCACCCTGCTCGAGCTGAAGCGGCGCCTGAACATCGCCCCGGACGCAACGCTTAACCCGAGCGGTGAGCTCCATGCCTCGCCCGCAGCGTACGTTCTCGAGACGCTCATTGCCCGGGCCACAGAAGCCCGGCCGGACCTTCTCGCCAGCCAACGAGAGGTTGGGCGCGTGGACGCCGAGACGGCGCTGACGCGGCGCCTCATCATTCCGAATCCAACGCTCGCAGGGTTCTACCGCGAGGAAGCTGGGGTGGAAGGCCGCGAGCGCATCGTGGGCGTTGGAATCCGTATCCCCCTGCCCCTGTTCGACCGCCGTCAAGGAGAGCTGCTGGCCCTCGCCGGGCGGCGCCGGCAAGCGCAATTCGAAGTCGACGCCACCGTGCGGACGGTGGAGAAAGAGGTCGCTGACGCCTTTCAATCCTACGAGGCGGCGCGGCGCGAAGTCGAGATCTTCGAGCAAGACATCCTGGGACGCGCGGAAGAGAACTTCCGCTTCATCGAGACCGCGTATCGAGCGGGCAAGCTCGACTTCTTCCAGTTTGTGGTCGTTCAGAACGACCTTGTCGGCGCGCAGCTTTCCTACCTCGACTCGCTCACCGCCTTCCGCGAGGCCGAAGTGAATCTCGAACAGGCTGTCGGCGCCCCACTCGGCACAGGAGTCTCCCGATGACGTTACGTATTGCCATCGCCTTTGCCCTGCTGGTCCTGGCGTTGGGTTGCCGCCGCGAGGAGCGCGCAGCGGAGGACCCCGCCGCAGCCGCCGCGCCGCACGCCGAATCAGGCGCCGGGCGTGTTGTGCTCTCCCCGGCCGCGGTCGCGGGGCTCAACCTGAAGATGATCCTGGCCGAGCGCCGGGTCCTGGACGCGGTGATCCGCGCCACCGCCGTCATCCGCGCCAACGAGAACCGCCTGGCGCACGTGAGTCCGCGCATTCCCGGCAAGGTAGCCGAGGTCAAGGCGGTGCTCGGCGACCGTGTTGACGCCGGCCAGATCCTCGCCTTTCTCGACAGCTTGGAGCTGGGCGAGAAGAAGTCCGCATTCCTGCAAGCGCGCGCCAACCTCAATGTCGCCCGCCGCAACTACCGGCGCGAAGAACGGCTCTTCAAGCAGCGCATCTCGTCCGAGAAGGATTACCTCGAGTCGAAGGGAGAGTTCGAGCGCAGCGATGCGGCTTACCGCGCCGGCCGCGAAGCCCTGCGGCTGCTTGGCCTCACTGATGCAGGGATCGAGGAAATCACTTGGGGCGGCAAAGACCATCCGCTCTCGCACTTCCCCATCCTCGCGCCGTTCGCCGGCACCGTCATCGAGCAGCACAACACCCTTGGCGAGCTCATCAAGCCTGAAGAGAAGCCGTACACGATCGCCGATCTTTCCACGCTGTGGATCGTGCTCGACGTCTACGAGAAGGATCTGGGCCGGGTCGCGGCGGGCACTGCGGCGGAGGTGCGGGTGGACGCGTACCCCGCCGAACGGTTCTTCGGCCAGATCGTCTACCTCAGCGACGTGTTGGACGAGGCCACGCGGACGGCGCGGGCCCGCGTCGAGGTCGACAACCGCCGCGGGCGACTGCGGCCCGGCATGTTCGCCACCGCGATCATCACCCTGCCGAGCGAGACGCTGGCCCCGGTCGTCACCATCCCCGCAGCCGCCGTTCAACGCATCAACGGGCGGGCGGTAGCGTTCGTGCAGGAATCCGCCGGCACGTACACGGTCCGGCACCTCACGCTCGGTCGTGAAACGGAGGGGACGGTTGAGGTGCAGTCGGGCATCATCGAGGGCGAGCGCGTTGTAACAGACGGCTCATTCACTCTGAAATCCGAGGTCCTCAAAGACCAGTTGGTCGGGGAGGATTGAGCATGGTCGAGCGTCTCGTTGAAGCGGCTCTCAAAGGGCGCGTGTTGGTGCTGATTGTCGCGGTGCTCGTTACCGGGCTCGGCATCTTCTCGTTCCGCAACCTGCCGATCGACGCCGTGCCGGACATCACCAACGTGCAGGTGCAGATTCTCACGCGCACCGCGCCACTCGGTCCGATCGAGGTCGAGCGCCACGTCACCTTCCCGATCGAGGCCGCCATGAGCGGCCTGCCCGACATCGAAGAGATCCGCTCCGTATCGCGCTTCGGCCTCTCCGCGGTGACCGTCGTGTTCAAAGATGCTGTGAACGTCTACTTCGCCCGCCAGCTCGTGTCGGAGCGCTTGCCCGCGGCCCGCGGAAGCATCCCCCCTGGGTTCGGCAATCCCGAGCTGGGTCCCGTCACCACGGGGCTCGGCGAGGTCTACCAGTTCGTCGTCCGCGGCCCGTACTCACCCATGCAGCTCAAGGAGATCCTCGACTGGCAGATCGCCTACCGGCTGCGCTCTGTGCCAGGAGTGACCGAGGTCTCCGGTGAAGGCGGCTTCACGAAGCAGTACCAAGTGGTGATCGATCCCGCCAAGCTGGTGTCCTACCGGCTCTCGATCGGCCAGGTATTCCGTGCCCTGGAGGAGAACAACGCCACCGGCGGCGGCGGCTACATCGAGAAGAACGGCGAAGCGTTCCTGGTGCGTGGGGAGGGCCTCGTTGAAGACGAAGCAGCGATCGGCTCCATCATGGTCACCACGTCACCCGAAGGCGTGCCCGTCACCGTGAACCAACTCGGGACCGTCCGCATCGGTGCTCCGCCGCGCATCGGCGCCGCCACCCGCGACGGCGAGGGCGAAGCGGTGATCGCCATGACGCTCATGCTGAAAGGCGCCAACGCCCGCGCCGTCGCCGAGCGGGTCAAAGCCGAGATCGAACGCCTGCTGCCATCGCTCCCGCCGGGTATCGTCATCGAGCCGTTTTACGATCGGGCGACGCTCGTCAATCAGGTCATCCATACGGTCGCCAGGAACCTGACTGAAGGCGGGCTGCTGGTGGTCGCGATCCTGTTTCTGCTGCTCGGAAACTGGCGCGGCGGACTGATCGTCGCCGCGGCGATTCCGCTCTCGATGCTGGTGGCCTTCACCGGCATGGTCTACGCCGGCATCTCGGGCAATCTGATGAGCCTCGGCGCCATCGACTTCGGGTTGATCGTCGATGGCGCGGTAGTGATGATCGAGAACATCATCCGCCAGAGGGCCGCGGCGCGCGGGCGCGATCACTTGAGCGTCGTGCATGCGGCCGCCACCGAGGTGGCGCGGCCGATCGCGTTCGCCGTCGGCATCATCATCATGGTCTACGTGCCGATTCTCACCCTGCAGGGTGTCGAGGGGAAGATGTTCCGCCCCATGGCCTACACAGTCATCTTCGCCCTCGTCGGGTCCCTGGTGCTCTCGCTCACGCTCATTCCCGTCCTCGCCAGCTTCTTCCTTCGCAAGGAAGCCAGCGACCACGAGACGCTGCTCGTGCGCGGCGCGCGGCGCTTCTACACACCGCTCCTCGAATGGGCGATGGCGCGGCCGAAACGCACCTTGGCCGCCGCCGCAGCCGTTCTGACCGGCGCGCTCGTGCTGGCGCCGTTCATGGGGTCGGAGTTCGTGCCGCGTCTGGACGAAGGCGATTTGGTGCTGCAAGCGTGGCGGCTGCCAAGCATCGCGCTGGATGAATCAGTGCGCTCGACCCTGCGCATCGAGCGCGTGCTCAAGCAGTTCCCCGAGGTGACCTCGGTAGTGTCGCGCACCGGGACGCCCGACGTGGCGACGGACGTCATGGGGATGGAGCTCTCGGACATCTTCGTTAGGCTCAAGCCCCGCGACGAATGGACGACCGCGCGGACCAAGGAAGCGCTGATCGAGCGTATGGCAGCGGCCCTCGCCGAGCAGGTCCCCGGCGTGGGCATCGGCTTCACTCAGCCGATTGAAATGCGTTTCAACGAGCTCATCTCGGGTGTGCGATCGGACATCGGGCTCAAGATCTTCGGTGACGACATGGCGGTGCTCAAGGAGCGCGGCGATGCGGCCGCCCGCGTACTCGCCGCGGTGCCTGGCGCGCGTGACGTCAAGGTCGAGCAGGTTGCGGGTCTGCCCGTGGTCCGGGTCAAGATCAACCGGGATCGCATCGCCCGCTACGGGATCAACGCCGCTGACGTCTTGGCGGCCATCGAGGCCGCCGGCGCGGGCCGGAGTGTCGGCAAAGTCTTCGAAGGGCAACGCCGCTTCGATCTGGTTGTGCGCGTCGAATCGGCGGTCGCGGACGGAGTGGCAGCTTATGCGAACCTGCCGGTCGCGGCACCGAACGGCTCGCTCATTCCGCTTGGACAGCTCGCCGAGATCGTGGTGGAGGAGGGACCTGCCCAAGTCAGCCGCGAGCGCATCAGCCGGCGGTTGGTCGTGGAGTGCAACGTCCGCGGCCGAGACCTCGGGAGCTTCGTCGCCGAAGCCCAGCGGCGGCTTGCCGCGGACGTGCCCTTGCCGGCGGGCTACTACTACGAGTGGGGCGGACAGTTCGAAAATCTTCGCGCCGCCCGCGCCCGGCTCGCCATCGCCGTGCCCGCCACGTTGCTGCTCATCTTCGTCATCCTCTTCATGACCTTCAACGCCGCAACGCCGGCACTCCTCATTTTCCTCAACGTCCCGATGGCCGCAACCGGCGGCATCTTCGCCCTCGCGCTGCGCGGGATGCCCTTCTCCATCTCGGCCGGCGTCGGCTTCAT
>CAZCGA010000161.1:0-8063 GCA_964498075.1 uncultured Binatia bacterium (SeqCode)
CGGCGCCTTGATGCGCGAGTACTCGGCCAGTGATTGTAGCCTGGCGAGATTGGCCTCAGCGCTTTTCACCTGAGCGGCCGCGAGCTGCAGCGCTGCCTGCGCGATGGCGTGCTTGCCGTGCACCTTGTCGAAGTCAGTCTGCGTCACCGCGTTACGCTCGCGCAGGGCGCCGGCGCGCTCCGCGAGCGTCTTCTGCAAGGTAGCCTCGGCCTCGGCCTTGCCGAGCTGGGCGCGGCGCTCCGCCAATTGCGCCTGCGCCACCGCCAGCTCCTGCCGCATCTCGGGGATGTCGAGCACGGCGAGGAGTTGGTCGCGTTGCACGTGGTCGCCGATGTCCACACTGATGGTTGCAAGATAGCCGGCCACCTTGGCGTACAAGCGCGTTTGCTCGAACGCCTCGACACTGGCGGGCAACCGAATCGAGCGCGTCACCTCGCGCCGCTCAGCCCGTGCCACTTGCACACGCACCGCCACCGGTGGCGCCGTGGTGCGCGCTGCGCTGCTGGCTTCCGGGCTGCCGCACGCCAACGGAATCGCCAGCAGGCACCCACCCATCGCCAGCGTGTGGCCGACGAACGGCCGCCGCGGGCAGGCCGAGTTTGAGGCGAGCGTGGCCCCTCGCATCCCTATGACCTCCGTTGACGCCGACGCCGGCACCGCCAATCGAGGATGAATGCCGTGCAATCGAGGATGAATGCCGTGACCGTACACCTCCATGGTGAAGGACGTTCCGCGGTCCGGAAATGTTCCGCACAGTGGCGCCGTCTGTGGTCAGGGCAAGACAGCGTGGCGTTGCCGCAGGATCAGCCACGTTGGGAATGCGCAGTCGGACGCCCCACAGTTACTGCGGTGCTGCCGTACTCACTCCGAGTACACGGCTAGCGCGTAGCCGCAGTGGACGTTGGCGGCAATGAGCAAGAGCAGATTGAAAGCGCTAGGCGACTGCCGCTGGCATGGGGGCTGCGTCCGCGCTGGTCAAGGTGCCCCTACACTCGGACTCGCTGCGATGTCAGGACGGGCTCGGGCGCGCGCGCTCCACCTACGTCCGCCGCCGGCCTGAGGACACGGTCCTGCATCACGTGGTCCGCGAGCACCTCGAGACCTTCCTGGCCGAAGCGCGTCTGCGCGGTGGTGGGGAGGGCCTGCCACGCTTCGTCGAGCGGGAGCTGCGCGAGTTCCTCACCTGCGGTGTGCTGGCCGAGGGTTTCGCACGTTTCCGCTGCACCGACTGCCAGCGCGAGATTCTGGTCGCGTTTTCTTGCAAGGGGCGGGGGTTTTGCGCGTCGTGTTGCGGCCGGCGCATGGCCGAGCTGGCGGCGCACCTGGTGGATGGCGTGCTGGGCGGGCTGCCTGTCCGCCAGTGGGTGCTCACGCTACCGTACCGGCTGCGCTATGCGTTGGCTTGGGATCACCGTCTCTGCCGCGCCGTGTTGGCGGTGTTCATCCGCGCCGTGCTCAGCTTCGAGCGGCGGCGCGCCTGCCGTCGCGGCGTACGCGGTGGCGTCGGCGGTGCGGTAACCGCTATCCAGCGCTTTGGGTCAGCGTTGAACACCCACGTTCACTTCCATGCTCTCGTGGCGCAAGGCGTGTTCGAGGAGCAGGCGGACAGCACGCTCCGCTTTGCGCCCGCGCCCGCACCGACCGACCACGAGGTGGCGCGACTGCTGGCCTCCGTCCGGCGACGGATCGTGCGCCTGGTCGCACGCTATGGCATCGATCTTGAGCAGCCGCGCGACGAAGTCGATCCCGCCGACGAGCGATTATTCGAATGTCCCGTGTCTGCCGACATCCAGGGGGCCGCCGTCGTTGGCCGCGTGGCGACGGGCCCGCGCGCCGGGGCACCAGCGGTGCGCGTCGGCCGGGACGTCTACGCGGCTCAGGTCACGACGGGTGGTGCGCTGCATGCCCACCTCGAAGGGTTCGATCTCCATGCCGCCGTGGCCGTGCCGGCGGGAGATCGAGGTCGGCTAGAGCGGTTGTGCAGGTACATTTTGCGGCCGCCCATTGCCCAAGAGCGGCTCGAGCTGACGGCCGACGGCAAGGTGCTGCTCCGCCTGCGCCGCACGTGGCATGATGGCACGCGGGCGATCCGCTTCGAACCCACCGAGCTGCTGGAGAAGCTCGCGGCGATGATTCCGAAGCCGCGCATTAACCTGCTCGTGTATCATGGGGTGTTCGCGCCGCACGCCCGTCATCGTCCGGGCGCGGTGCGCCGGGCGCAGGAGGGCGCGGCACGCCGCGTCACGTCGCCGGACGCTGGCGACGAGGCCGGGGACGCGCGGATCGCTGCGTCGGCCAATGGCGGCGCGGCGCAGGACTCGCCGACCCCACCAACGTCGCCGTCTGCCGCTACGCCCGCGGCGGGTACCGGCTCACAGACCCTCGCCACGGCGCGGCCGCCCCCGCTGGCCGGCTATACGCGGCCGAAGCACTATGCCTGGGCCGACCTGCTGCAGCGCACCTTTGCCATCGATGTCCTCGCGTGCCCGGAGTGCGGCGGCAGGTTGCGGTTCCTGGCGACGATTGTGGACCGCGCCGTCATCGAGAAGATTCTTGGTCACCTGGACCTGCCGGTCGACGCGCCCACGGCGGCGCCGGCGCGGGTCACAGGGTGGCTTCCCGGCGTCGACGCCCCTGCCGACTGGATCACCGAGTGACCAGCCTGGGCCGAGGTACGCCCGGCGCAGCCTTCCACGGCGCCTTGGGTGGCCTCGCGGGCTCGCACCTCACCTCCGCTTGGCCTCGCTAGACCTCCCGCGACCTCCCCGCGACGCTTGACAGGCGGTTTGTCCGCGCCGCATATACGGTCCGTCTGGGATTTCCAGGGTGACGTCGGGGGTGGTGGGAACGTCTGATACTGTATACCCCGTTAATGCGGGCTATCCGCCCCTCGGCCACCAGGGTGTGAAAATGGACGTTGGTGTTCAGGGCGTGAACGAACGAGCGCGATCATTCTTTGCCTGCACTCGCACACGCGTCGACAGCGGTGTAGGGAGGTATGCTCTCGACGTACTCGTGCACGAGACAAAACTGGAGGTGCGCCACGTAGTCGGCCTCCTCGGGGTCTACCGGAGTCGGCACATCCGAGTATGTGATCGCGGCCAGCCCTTTCAGCTGCTGCTGCGATCCGGCGAAGTTCTCTGCAAGCGGACTCAGACCCGCATTGCCAGGATCGGCCGCGTTGAGGTAGCTTCCTTCCTGGGGGACGAACCACTCCGGGTCGGTGTCATCGATTGACGCACCCATCTCTTCCGACGAGTAGAGATTGGGTTGGAGATTTACGATATAGCTGCGCACGCCAAAATCCCCGAAGTGGTCACCTACGCCTACGGACGGGCCGCCCTCGACGGCATAATCCAGCCAAACATAATCGGCGGTTTGCGTCATGGTTGGCGAGGGCGCGTCCACATCCGGGAAGTACCAGAGCTCGTCGGTGTCGTCGCCGATATCGTCTTCGGATAGCTCGAGCCGGAGCGTGCTCGGGTAGAAGAAGGTGAGGTTGGTGCCGAAGCGGACATCGGCCATGCGCTCCGGCTCCAAGGCTCCGCACGGCGAGGTCATGAAGCAGGGAATACCCCCGGGCCCAAGGAGTTCCTTGCGGAGCACGCGCAGGAAGTACGTGCGGCCCTGTGCGGCCACGGTGAAAGGTGGTGCGTCCACGTTCTTCGCTTCGGCATGCAGTTGCTTGGAAGAAAACGTGCACAGCTCGCAGTCCTCTTCGCTCGGCCCCGTATCGAAGCTCGCGTCGTCAACGACAATTGCATGGGAAGGGAAACAGGGGCCGGAGGTCATCTCACAGAACTCGACGATCTCGAGATCGTAGTTGTCGGTATATTGCGCTTCGTGGTCGAAGCTCAGCGTGGGGAGGATGCCCTTGTCGTCGGCGTACGTGCTGAAGATGAACCAGAGCGCGTCGGGCCCCGCCTCGTAGTGCACGTCACTGGGATCCCATGCAGTGAAGTGCTCGTCGGGCCAGAGCGCCGCAGTATGTGATCCGGCGACGATCTCACACGCATCCAGCGCGGACGTGCAATCGTGGCGGTGCACGGTCAGAGAGTAGGCGCCGATCTTCTCACGGTCGGGAATCCCTCCGGATGTGACCGCGTATACCCGAACGTAATACGGCGGCTTCGGGAGATGGTAGCGAACGCCCCATTCCGTGACCATTTTGTGATAGGAAGGCCGGGGTCGACTGAGATCCTCGTCATCATAAACGTCGTAGGTGAACCCTGAGCTCACTCCGATCGAGTAGCTCCCCGGCTCATCGATCCTGAACCACTGCATGCTGCCGGGGAACTTGATCTGGTAGTCGCTGTTCGAAGCGGTGCTGGCGACAAACGTGTGGTCCGGATCGGGGAGCTCGCTTTTGCCGATGACTTTCGCCTCGGGTGGCCGACAGTGATGATACCAGCGGTTGAAGTCGCCGCGCACCGGGACATGATCGGAGAGAGGCTGTGTACCCGCAGCGCCGCTCAGCTCCCATGCAATCGTCATGTGCTGCGCGCAGAGTGAGTTTCGGTCGGTGGGATTGTGCTCCGATGCGCCCGGCTTGTTGTGCAAGATGTAGTCGAGACGTTCTCCGGAGCAGAAGGTCGTTCGCAGCCTTTCGTACCCGGCGAAAGGCGGGGGAATGAGGTTGGGGTCGGCGAAGTAGGCTTCACCCTCCTTCGTGCAGGGCACTGTTGCGGGGTTGAAGGCCCCGGAGCCCTGGCTGCGGCCGAGATCGTGCGGGGATGTGTCATACGCCCAGCTGTCGACGAGCAATTGCCTTCCGGCAACGTCCGGGCATTCCCCCACCGTTCCGTTGCCGCAACCAAAGAAGGTCGGGACGATCGGGTCCTGGAGATGCGATTCTTGCGGATCCGCGTTGCGGCACGGGTCGTCCGGGTCTCCGGTGCGGACACCGCAGAAGTGGTACAGCCATTCCTGGCGTGCGAGGTCCCAGTCGCTGTTCTCCGCCGCGCTCAGCTTCTCCAATCCCGTCAATTGTTGATGGGTCGGATCCCAATCGGGCCAGTCGTTTTCGTTGAGGCTCTCGCCGTCGGGATGGAGACCGGTGATGTTGAGGTCTCCCATCGCGAAGACCTCCTCGCTCTTCTGCTGGCTGGGCGTCACGTTGTACGCGATCAGCGTATGCACGGCTTCGAGCTCGTCACGCCGGATGTCCTTCGTCTGGTTGCGCTCGTCCGGGTCATCCTTTCCGTAGCTGGCCTGGGTGTGGGTGAAGGCGACGGTGAAGCGCTGCTCCGGTGTCTTCTCGATGTGCACGAGCCCCACACCCTTGCCCGCGTTGCAATCCTCCCGGTGGCACGGGCGGCCGTACTGCTTGAAGGCGACGGCGTTCTTCGCGGAGTTGTCGACCTTCGCGCCCTCCCACCAGAGGTCGACCTGGTCGTCCGGAGCGAGGAAGGTCTGGTCCGACAACGGAAGGAACGGATAGCGCGAGAAGAGCATGGTTCCGGCGTCCTGAACGAAGTAGGCTCCGAAGTGCGGCTCGACGATCTCGGAGGGTGAAGCATCGGTATCGGCTGGCGGCTCGAGTCGGGCGACGACGTACGGGAATTTCGGACTGAGCATGTCAACCAGCTTGTCGCGCGCGTCTTCTATGAAGACTTCGTTGAAGGCGATCACGTCGAGGTCCATGTTCAGCACCCGCGCCGCGACCTCCTGGGCACGCTTTTCGTGGGTCAGGGTTCCGCCCCCCTCCACCTCGAACTGGTCGTTGAGGTAACCGATTGCGGCGTGTACCGCCGCCTCGCAGAGGGGGAACCACGCCGGGCCTGGGGGCGGCAGCACGACGCCTAAGAGCGCGAGCTGCGGCATCCCGAGAGCCAGGGCTCCGGTAACAACGCCGAGGGCGAGGAGGGGGCTGGCCGCGCTGACTTCCGCGCATACGGCGCCGATGTGGTCTTCCAGGTCGGACTCGCCGCCGGGAATATCGAGATACTGGCCATTGAAGGTCACGATTCTCAGCGAGTAGGCGGTGTCTGGCAGGGTTGGTTCGACCTGCGGAAGGTTTCCGAAGTCCCATTTGAAGAGCGCCGCGCTGTTCGGCTGGAGAAAGTCAAAGATGTCAAACTGCTGCACCGCCTTGCACACGCTTCCGGGACCGAGGTAGCCGTCCAGGTGCGAGCTGGCGGGGGTCGCCGCGAAACTGCGCTCCTGACCCGCTCGCGTGTCGACGATGTCCACGTGCACGTAGAGCTTCTGATCGACCGCGAGGAGGTGCCGGGGCACCGCGATCTCGACGCTTGCCGTAGCGAGATCGCCGGCGACGGACACCTCTCTGGAGGCCGGCGACTCCACCCATCGTCCGTTCGGTGATGCAACGAGCAGCTCGGCTGCCCGGGAGCCGGGGGACCAGCGCACCGCGTGTGACATTCGTACCGGCAGCAAACACGACTGCGTGCCCAGAATGTCCGCCTCCGACAACCCCGACTCGCCGTTACCGAGGTAGACCATGACCGCGGTCGTCGCCGCACGCGTGGCCAGGCTCTGGTGCTGCAGAGCAATGTAGATGTTCTCGGCATCCCAGCTGATATAGTTCTGCCCTCCGTTGGTCGGGAACTGGGTACCGGGAGGCCAATCTCTCAGGCCGCCGTCGACTGTGATCGGCGTCGTCCAGGCACGTGTGCTGCATCGCCGGACGGCCCGACACGAGCTACTCGCCCACACCCGGCAGTCCCTCAGCTCGGGTCCCAACGGAAGCTCCCCGCCGCAGTCCAGGGTACCGGTGCCAAAGCCGGGACAGTAGTACGTGCAAGTCTTGGCGTCGGTCGCAGCCCGCAGGACATAACCGCGTTGGGGCGAACCATTCACCTGCGCAGCGCACGATGGCGGTGCACAATTCGCTGTCACTACGGGCAATTGTGCCCTGCACTCGGTGACTTTGCGTTCCCCGGCGTCTTGGCAGCGCAGGGTGCAACCGATCGGCCCATGCGCCCGCACGGTCTGACTCCCCTCCGTCAACACGGTAGCGGCGGCAGGGCCCTCCTCGCACGATAGAACGCAGCTCTCGACTCCCTTCGCCGACCACCGGAGCGTGGCCCTCTCATCTGGACTGATGATCTCCGGGACGAATGCAAGCGTACAGCTGGCGGAGCTCCCAACGGGAGGGCAGCCGTTCAGCGCGCGGCGCACCCCTTTCACCAGCTCCTCCACCGTCACCAGTCGATCCGAGTTGTCATCAAACGCCGCACAATCGCTGATCGGCTGGAGGCCACTCGCGATCCTCACGCCGCGAATCACTTCGCTGAGCACCACTCGGCGGTCGTGGTCACAATCACCCGTACAGGGCGGCGGCGGTGTGACCGTCGGCGTCGCGGTGGGCGTGAGCGTGGGAGTAAGTGTTTGCCTGGCCGTCGGCGTGCGTGTGGTGCTCGGCGTAGCCGTGGGTGTTGGTGTCACGGGTCGTGTCGGTGTGGCTGTCTGTGTGTGAGTTGGGGTACGGCTGCCGGTGCGGGTAGCCGGCGCCGTCGCCGTCGGGCTCGAGGTGGCGGTCGCCGTGTTGGTCGTCAGCGGTGTGTCAGTTGGCGTTGAGGTGGCTGTGGCGGTTGGGGTTGCGGTGGAAGTTGCACTAGCCGTTGCAATGTGTGTCGGCGTTACGCTGGCGGTGGCCGTCGGGGATGAGCTCGGCGTTCGCGTCGGTGTGTTGGTCTGAGTATGGGCCGGCGTGTGGGTTGCGCTGCTCGTCGCGGCCGGCGTGGCCGTGGGAGACGACGTCGCGCTGGCCGTCGCAGTGTGTGTCGGCGTTGCGCTGGGGGAGGCCGTCGGGGGTGGGCTTGCCGTTCGCGTCGGGGTGCTGGTCTGAGAGTGGGTCGGCGTGTGGGTCGCGCTGCTTGTGAAGGTCGGCGTGGCCGTGGGGGACGATGTCGCGCTGGCCGTTGCAGTGTGTGTCGGTGTGGCGCTCGGGGTGGCTGTTGGCGATGAGGTTGGCGTTCGCGTCGGCGTGCTGGTCTGAGTATGGGCCGGCGTGTGGGACGCGCTACTCGTAGGGGTCGGGGTGGCCGTTGGAGATGAGCTCGGCGCTCGCGTCGGCGTGCTGGTCTCGGTGTGGGTCGGCG
>CAZCGA010000161.1:8163-13135 GCA_964498075.1 uncultured Binatia bacterium (SeqCode)
TGTGGGACGCGCTACTCGTAGGGGTCGGCGTGGCCGTTGGAGACGATGTCGCGCTGGCCGTTGCGGTGTGGCTCGGTGTCGCGCTTGGGGTGGCCGTTGGCGATGCGCTCGGTGTTCGCGTCGGCGTGCTGGTCTCGGTGTGGGTCGGCGTGTGGGACGCGCTACTCGTAGGGGTCGGCGTGGCCGTTGGAGACGATGTCGCGCTAGTCGTCGAAGTGTGCGTCGGTGTTGCGCTGGGGGTGGCCGTTGGCGATGAGCTTGGCGTTCGCGTCGGCGTGCTGGTCTGAGAGCGGGTCGGCGTGTGGGTCGCGCTACTCGTGGAGGTCGGCGTGGATGTGGGGGTCTGGGTCGGCGTGTCTGCTGGAGTACTGGTCGGCGTATTGGTTGCAACGCAGGCAGGGGGGGAATGACAGCCGCTTCCGTCGCATGTGAATGCGTCGCTGAAGAGCTGGTCTAGCGTGGTCGCTCCCCCCGCGCTCACGAGATCCTGATTCAACCTTACCGCCAAGGTGGACGAGCCGCATGCGAGGCGGATGGGCTGGCCCAACAAAACGCTCGCCGGATTGCCGCCGGAGACCGGTACGGCCCAACTTGCGAAGTAGTCCGGTGTGCCCCCGAACGTCGAAGCTGGAAGCTGCTGCGCAGCGTGAGGTGGAATGGGGTAAGAGGCGAGCGAGACCTCTGCAGGGTCCACGGGAGTATTGGGAAACGGCGTCGTGTTTTGTGCGAGAACAACATCATCGGGGCCGTCGATCCCTTGCAGGATTACGATGTACTCGTAGGTCGTCGTGACTCCGTCGGTGTCGATTTCACATCCCCACGCGAACGACTCCCACAGCATGGGGACAGAGTTGAACCCCGGGTCGTCGAGGCGAAGGCGAAAGTAGAGAAAGCTGCCGTCGCCGAAGACATATGCAGCGGGGTTGGCGGCATCGCCAACGACGTCGAGGCTTCCCGCTTTGTCCCCCTCCGGATCCGCCAGAACGAGGCAACTCTGTGTCAGCGGCATCCACTGATCGTCCGGTGGGAATACCTGACCATCCGTCTTCCCGGCCATCGCGAAGCTCAACAGCACCCAAACCAAAGCGGCAACGAACTTGACCATCCTGGCTCGGTCCCCCGTTTCGAACTCGAATGCGTCGAATCCCAACCGAGGATCATTTGCCGGGCGCAGTCTCAGGCGCACGGATCTCTAATTATAAAAGTCCTGCGGCAGAGACATCTGCACGACCCTCCCCTTCCATACACCAGAACGCCAAAATAGAAAAGCCGGCTACGGTCCGTCTGGGATTTCCAGGGTGACGTCGGGGGTGGTGGGAACGTCTGATACTGGCGATTATGACAAATACCCCGTTCATGCCTATCCGGTTGACTCCACAACCCGCGAGATGTAGTGGGCGCGGGTATGCCGCGACCAGATTTCCCCCGGACGGTGCGAGAGTTTCAGGCGCGGTTTGCTGGCGAGGCAGCTTGCCGCTCCTACTTGGCCGAGTCTCGCTGGCCCGACGGTTACCTCTGCCCGCGGTGCAAGCACGACCAAGCTCTGGAGCTGCCGGCCCGACTGCTTTGGCGGTGCAAGGGTTGCGGGTACGACACGTCGGTGACTGCCGGTACAGTCCTGCACCGGACGCGCACCCCGCTGACCTTGTGGTTCTGGGCAGCCTATCTGGTCACCACGCACACGCCGGGAATGTCCGCGCTCCAGCTCCAACGGCAGTTGGGGATCACACGCTCAAGCCTACCTCGATGAATTCACTTTCCGCTTCAATCGCCGTCGCACGCCCATGGCTGCGTTTCAGACGCTACTTGGTCTCGGCAGTCAGCGGAAATCCACGACCTACAAGGAATTGTACCGTGTGGAGTCAACCGGATAGGCATGACCCCGTTAATGCGGGCTATCCGCCGGAGGCTCCGGCTCACCCGGGTAGCGAAACTTCCACGCGTATTCGGTGAGTGGGGCCGCCCGGCGAAGGAGCGTCTCCAGCGTCACGTCCAGCGTCGCACAGGCCTCGCCAACCTCGACCAGGTTGTGGGTCTTTCGAAACGGCCGATCATGCCAGGTGAGAAAGCCCTTCAAAACTTTCTCCGCGGCTTGTTGGGCGTGAAAGACGATGTCACTGCTCAACGGTGGCTGCGCGGTGAGTTCGAAAGCTGCGGCTCGCAAGTCTTCCGCCGCCTTCAGTAACCAAGCACGGGTTGCAATGATCCGCGGCGGATCAAGCGGCATGGAGGAGCTTGCCTTCGCCCTGGATGGTCGCCGGCAGCGAGGCCTTCAGATGTACACGGCTGTCGAAGCGCCCGCGCGGCCAGACGAGAACGTCGGCCGCGACACCAGTACCCCACAGGACCTCGTAGGCCAAACGGCTTGTCTGCCGTTCCCGTGGGGCGTCGTCGGGTACAACCAAGAGCAAGTCATAATCGCTGTCCGGTCCCGCGCCCCCGCGGGCTTTCGAGCCGAAGAGGTAGATACGCTCGGGGCGATACGCCTCTCGCAGGCGGCGGACAATTTCCGCCAGAACCGGATCGCGCTGCAACATGTCGGCTACCGTCGGCTCTGCGCTCGTTTCGTTGCTCACGCTACTGCACTGCCTCCTTACTCTGATTACCACATTACGCTCGGGCCCGAAGCATCGGGAAGTGCGAGGAGCGCCCGGGCAGCTTCGAGCTGCTCGGGGTTACCCATTACTGGCGTCGCTCACCGGGGGAGGCGGGTAGTGAAGCTCCGTCTGGGATTGCACGGGGGCGTCGGTTTTCGGGAACACCGACAGTGTGCGGAGCATCGCTTCTCCACTCACTGGGAATCGTCGCGGACAGCGGCATTGGGCCGCCAGGTTTTGAAAATCCGATACAACGACGGAACGACGAAGAGCGTCAGCACCGTCGATACGCTCAATCCGCCGACCACCGCGCGCGCCAGCGGCACGTTGGCTTCGCTGCCGCGGCCCAGGCCGATGGCCATCGGCAACAGACCGATCACTGCGGCCAGCGAGGTCATGATGATCGGTCGCAAGCGGATCGCAGCGGCCTCCACGATGGCGGCGTCCAGGCCGCGGCCTTCGCCGCTGAGGCGATTCGCAAACTCGACCAGCAGCACCGAGTTCGACACGGCGATGCCGACCATGAAGATCACGCCCATGAACGACTGCACGTTCAGGGTTGTGCCGGTGAGCAACAGGATTGCGACGACACCGATGAGCCCGAGCGGCACGGCGAACATGATGATGAACGGATCGAGGAATGAGCGGAACTGCGCCACCATGACGAGGTAGACGAGGATGACGGCGAGGAGGAAGCCGAAGCCGAGAGTGGCGAAGGACTCCGCCATGCTCTGCACCTCGCCACGCATGGTGACCGTGTACCCCTTCGGCCACTGCGCCCGCAGCGGCTCGATCCGACGCGTGATGTCGGCCGCGACACTGCCGACGTCTCGCCCACTGACGTTGGCGAACACGTCGATGACGCGGCTGATGTTCAGATGGTTCACTTCGGTCGGCGCCGTCGTCCGCTCGAAGGTCGCCAGGTTGCGCAGCAGCACCGGATCCTGCGATCCATCGTGCGGGCGCGGCAGGCCGTCGCGGCTGGTTTCGGGCTGCAGCACGGTGCCACGGCCCATCGTGATCGGGATGTTTTCGAGGGTGCTGAGCGACGTGATGTCGGCCTCGCGGTACTGCGCGCCGAGGAAGTAGTGGTTGCCGTTGCCGGTGTCGATCCAGAAGGCCGGGTCAAAGTTGATCGACGAGTTGAGGCTGGTGACGATGTTCTGCACGACCGCCTTTGGCGTGAGGCCGAGGTTGGCGGCGCGCACGCGGTCCACGGTGGCGGTGATGGCCGGATAGTCGAGACGCTGGGGGATGCGCACGTCCACCGCGCCGGGCACGCCGGCGATCGCGTCACGGATCTGCTCGGCGATCCCGCGCGCCACCTGCAGGTCGTTGCCGGTCACCTGGATGTCGATTGGCGAGGGCAGACCAAAGTTGAGCGCCGCGCCCATGAGGCCGCCTGTGTGGAAGGAGAGCTCGGCTTCCGGCACGGCCTCGGCGAGTCGCTGGCGTAGACGCCGCGCGTATCCTTGAGCCGTGTCGGACCGGCGGTCAGTGAGCTGCACCTCGAAGAAGGCGTCCTGGGGCCCGGCGTTCGGGGTGTACGCCGCAGGCCAATCGAGCAGCACTGCGATGTTGGGGATCAGCATCTGCAGCTGGTTGTGTGGGACGACGTCCTTGATCGCCGCTTCGGCGCGCGCCACCAGGTCTTCGGTGCGCTCGATGCGGGTGCCAGACGGCGCGCGCATTCTGATCGAGAGCTGCCCGGCGTCCACTTCCGGGAACAGCTCGGTGCCGGCGAAGGGCATCAAGCCCAGCGCGATCACGAAGACGCCACCCGCGGCGCCCAACACCAGCCACCTGCGTGCAATCGCCCCTCGCAAACGCTGAGCGTACCAGTCCCGCAGCCGGGTGAAGCCGTGGTCAACCGCCGCGAGCACGCCGCCGCTCGCCAGCGCCGACTCCGCGTGACCATGCAGAAAGCGCGCGCTGCATACCGGGATGACCGTCATGGCGACAAGGTACGACGCCGCAATGGAGAAGCTCACGGCCAGCGCCAGCGGTGTGAACAGGAACTTGCCGATGCCGCTGAGGAACACTACCGGGAAAAAGACCACGATGGTTGTGATGGTCGCCACGGCCACGGGCATGGCGACTTCGGCCGCGCCGTCGAGCGCGGCCTGGAACGGCGACTTGCCCAGCACGAGATGACGGTCGGTGTTCTCCAGCACGACGATGGCGTCGTCGACGAGGCGCCCGACGGCAAGCGCCAACCCGCCGAGGACCATCGCGTTGATCGAGTTGCCCGTGAAGTACAGGCCGATGAAGGCGGCCAGGATCGACAGTGGGATGGCCAGCGTAATGATCAATGCCGAGCGCAGGTTGCCGATGAACAGCAGGATCATCAGCGCCGCCAAGCCGCCGCCGAGCCA
>CAZCGA010000162.1:0-13020 GCA_964498075.1 uncultured Binatia bacterium (SeqCode)
TTACGCTCGTGCCCGCAACCTATGCGAACGTCTGAGTTCATTGGTAGGAGCCGCCTTCTTCTGGCGGCGTCTCGAAGGGCTGTTTCGGAGAAAATCGACAGCCCCCGCACTCGGAAGTGGGGAGAGGCTCGAAGCCTCAGTAGCTGATCGAAACTCCTGATACGTATCATCGCAGTGCCTGACGCAGGTCATTTTGCGACAGCATGCGGTGGTTTACCATCGCACGCTCGCAGGGCGGGTCATGCATCGGCCCACCATCAGTAGATGCGGTTCACCAGCCGCACCCCACGGTGAGCCCGCATCCGTCGCAGCACTCCAAATCGCAGGGAGAAGCCGTGCCGGCGAACCATGAGGTCCGTCGGTGGCACGCCTTGGCGGCTTCCCAGAGGAAGGGAGGCAGTGATGACACGATCTGCGTCGTATCGGTTTGCTCGGGCGCTGCGCGTGTGGCTGTCTACGGCGCTTGTCCTGCTGAGCGCGCAATCCAGCCCGGGGCTCATAGTCGCACCACCCGGTTGCGGCAACGGCTCCCTGGAGGGCGACGAGGAGTGCGACGACGGCGGCGCCTGTATCGGCGGGCCGGGGGAAGGATCGCCCTGCCAAGGCCCCGCCCAGTGCCCCGGCGGCGCATGCCGTCCCGTCGGCGGCGACGGCTGCGCGGCGAACTGCACGCGGGAGGAGGCGCACGTCCTGACGCTCGATCCCGCACTCAGCTCGCTCCGTGTTGAGACAGAAGTCCTCCGAATCCCCCTCGCGCTTAGTGGGCAGTTGACCCTGCGGACCGGCAAACCACGCCCGAGCACCGGCATCGACGAGACACCTATAACGCTACGCGCAAGCGAGATTCGGATCGCTCCAGTTCAAGTCCGGGGGCTCGGCTGTCTGTGCCTTGCGGGGAAGGCGACGGTTGCGCTCGGCCCGGGCAACGCCGGGGCGGGTGCGGTGTCGTGCGGCGGGCCCCTGCAGAACGTTGATGTCACGTCGAGCATCGATCACGACATCCGCGACGTGGACCCGAGTTGCACTGAGGGCACTCGCGAGATGCCGGGCCAGTGCGCGAACGCCGTGTGTGAAGGCGACAGCAACGCGAAACAGCTCTGCCGCGGTTCTTTCGACTGCGGCGGAAATCAAGACGCCTGCATCGGTGTGGAAGTCACCTCGCGCGCCGGAACAGGGCAGCCAGGCTCTGCGCTCATGGATCTGCATCTCGTGACGCGGCACGAGCCCTTCAATTGCCAAACCGAAACGGACTCGAAGATTTGCGTTGGTGGGGCGACCCCGGGCAGCCCCTTTTGCTTGGACGACAGCTATTGCTCTGGCGGGAGTTGCGTCCCGGCCAAAGGTCCCGACGGCGTGCCGTGCACGGGCGACGATCCGTTCCCCGGCGGCTGGCTGAACATAGGTGAAGGCAGGGGCCCCGTTCCGTTGGTTCTCTTGCCGATCGAGGTTCAGGCACGCTTCACAACGGGCGCGGCGGCGGCCGAGGTGCTGGATGCGAATGCCGAGGCTGAGAGTCGACTCGGTGCCGGAGAGGACTGCGGTGGGCGACCATGCGAGACCGAGGTATCGGGGTCACCGTTCACCTGTACGGGCAGCCAACCGAGTGGGAATCTCGCCGGCATCGCGTTCGCGGCGGCCTTCCCGAGTCTCGACCTTGCCGGCATCGGGGATTCCGTGACCACGCTGGTGCTGGCGGCCGGACCGCACGCTGTGGTCGGTACCGGGACGCCGGCGAGCTGCACGGAGCAGGCGCTGGACGATGCGCTGGCGGGAGGCAGCTTGGTAACGTTCGACTGCGGGCCGGACCCGGTCACCATCACTCTGACGAGCGAGAAGGTGATCACCGCCGCGACAACCATCGATGGCGAGGGCCGGGTCACGCTGAGTGGTGGTGGGGCAGTGCGAATTTTTACAGTCGATGTGAGTGCCGCACTCGATGTGCGCAACCTGACCATTGCCGATGGACGCGCCGAGTTCGGCGGCGGTATCGCCAACGGAGGTACGCTGACGCTGACGAACTGTACGCTGAAGGGCAACTCCGCCGCCAGCTTCGGCGGCGGCATCCACAACTATAGCGGCACAGTGAAGCTGACGAACTGCACGCTGAGCGGCAACTCCGCCGGCAGCTTCGGCGGCGGCATCGCGAACCATGTTATCTGTGACATCCTCTGCCCTGAATGTGGCTCCGTAGTCGTCACAAACAGCACCTTCTCAGGAAACGGCGCCAACGTAGGTGCCGGGGGTATCGATGGTAGGTGTCCTACTTCCGTGACCAACAGTATCATCGCCAGCTCCAGCGGAGCGAACTGTGGCGGTGGTGTCACCGACGGTGGCCACAACCTGCAGTTCCCGGGCACGAGCTGCGGTACGACGATCCCATCGCTCGATCCGCTACTCGACCCGGCCGGCCTGAAAGACAACGGCGGCCCGACGCAAACGATCGCGCTGCTGCCCGGCAGCCCGGCGATCAACGCGGGCGATCCGGCGGTGTGCGCCAGCTCGCCGATGAACGGTCTCGACCAGCGCGGCTACGTGCGGCCGGCTAAGGGATACGCCAACTGCTCGATCGGCGCGTTCGAGTACAACGCCTCCGCGCTGACGGGCACGCCCACCGCAACGGGGACAGCCTCCCCAAGCCCATCGGCAACGCCAAGCGCCACGCCCACGGCCACCGGCACATCAACCATCGTGCCGCCGACTGCGACGCCAACGCGCACGCCGAGCGCCACCGCGACGGCCATCGCCACGTCGACCTCGACGCCGGTGCGGATCAACACGCCGACGCCGTCGCTGACGCCCAGACAGACCGCGACCTCAACTCAAGTGGTCGGCGGGAACGAGGGCGGAGGAGGCGGCGGCTGCACCCTCACCCCAGCTCGCGCGGCGGGTGAACGTTCCTTCGCATGGGTACTCTTGCCGATCTTGCTCCTGTGGGCGCGGCGGCAAAGGACAGGAGCTGTAGCCGGTGCCGGTCTACTTCGCGAGCGGAATTTCCTGCCGATGGCCCAGCGCTTCGTTGATGACCACCAGCGCGCCTGCATCACCGCCACGCAACTGTTCGTTGGCATTGAGCAGCTCGACACCGTAGATGGTGCCGTCGGGGGCGATGTCGACGTTCAGCTCGTCGCTCACGCGAATCGTCTCCACCTCCGCCGTCTTCTGGTGAAAACGCAGGTACGCGACGTTGTGCCGCGGGTCGTAGGTCAGCTGCATCGATCACACTCCCCGAGAGCCAAAGTACTTCACCACGACGGTGATTACCAGCCAGTCGCCCCCGTCTTCAACTGCGTACACCTCAACCTGCTTCGTCGCATAGGCGCAGCCGCGCCAGGTGCCTTCGAATGGGAAATCAAGGCAGAGCTTCTGACTCGAGCGACACCCGGAGAAAGGGAGGCAAGCATGACTCGTTCAAAGGATTCGAGACTCGTACGGACTGCGCGGGCCGCAATTGGCGCGATGGTGTCGCCCACCGTCAAGGGTTTGCGCCTACTGAGTCTGCCAGCCGCGCCGTTCCTTCTGGCGCTGTGTCTGGCTGTCTCCGATGCTGCCGCGCAGGACTCGCCGCGCGAGCACGCGTGGTGGGCCTTTCAGGAACGCGCCTACCCGTTGGGCCACATCCCTGCGGGTGCGGAGGCACGCGCGTTCGGGGAGATCGAGCGGGCACACGCTGTGTCGCGCCTGGGACGACGCTCGGCGGCCGACGTCGATCGCTGGGTCAGTATCGGCCCGGCTCCGATCCTCGTTCTCAACGTCGGGTTCTGGAGCGGGCGTGTGGCGGCCATTGCCGTCGATCCCTCTGCCGCCAGCCACTGGCTGATCGGCACAGCGAACGGTGGAGTCTGGGAAACTCGCGATGCCGGCGCTACCTGGACAGCCAAGACCGATGACCAGGCGGCGCTGGCGATCGGTGCCGTGACGTTTGCGCCGAGTAATCCCAGTGTCATCTACGCCGGTACCGGGCAGGGCAGTTCTACGCAGACAGGACAAGGGTTGCTGAAGTCCAACGACGGCGGGGCGACCTGGACACTCGTGGCGGCCTCGACGTTTGCGCGCACGGCGTTCAGCGACATCAAAGTCCACCCGACCGACCCGAGCGTCCTCCTCGCCGCTACGCTGCACGGCTGGGCCGGGAGCCCATTCTACCCTCCAGATCCCATCCCCAATCCTCCGCCGCGGGGAATTTTCAAGTCGATAGACGGCGGCGATAGCTGGTCGCAGTGGCTCAACGGCGAAGCCACGGACCTCGAAGTCGATCCCGGGAACTTCAACAACCAGTACGCTGGGCTCGGCGACTTCACCGGCAGCCCCGTGAACGGCGCCTATCGCTCGACTGACGCGGGAGAGACCTGGTCGATGATCGACGGCCCGTGGCTCGCCATGGAAGGCGGAGTTGGACGAGTGGAGCTGGCGCTGGCACCTTCCAATCCCAACGTGCTTTACGCCAGCATTCAAGACGCGTTCGACGGGCGCGGACCGGCCGATTTCGGATTGCTCGGTCTCTTCCGGACCGACAACGCCTGGGACCCGATCCCCGTGTGGCGGCAAATCCCGACGGGTGCGACCGACGACGGCACCGGTGTGCATGGCTATTGTGGCTGGAACCTGTCCGCCGCTTTCGGTCAGTGCGATTACGATCACGAGATCATCGTCGATCCCACCGACGCTGACGTGCTGTACGCCGGCGGGATTCCGCTGTGGAAGTTCGACGGCACCTCGTGGACGCACGCCGTCGGGATTCACGTCGATCAGCAGAGCATGGCGTGGGCGGGCAACCGGTTGATCGTTGGTAGCGACGGCGGCGTCTTCAGCAGCACGGATGGAGGCGTGCGCTGGAGCAACCACAACTCGACCCTGGCGATCACGCAGTTTTACAAGGGCGCGCTGCACCCGACGGATCCGAACTCGGCTCTCGCCGGTAGCCAGGACAACGGCTTCGAGCGCTGGACCGGCCGGGATACCTGGCGCTCGGTGTTCGGCTACGACGGCTTGGACGTCGCGATTTCTTCCACCCATCCGCAGACCGACTGGGCGCTGGCGGTTCAGCTCCTGCAAATCTTTCGGCTTCCCGATCTGGCTGCGGGCGACGTCGGCATCGACAAGACCGGCGCGCCCTTCATGGCCAATCTGGAGAAGTGCCCGGCGAATGACGACGTGTTCATCGGCGGTACCGACAACCTGTGGAAGAGCACCGACTTCTTCACCGCGGAGGTGCCTTCCTGGTCGGCCAACGGGCCGGAGATGGGCGCGTGCTCGGGTTTTTCGGAGCGCATACCACCGCCCTCGCCGGCATCCGTGACCCTGACGGTTGGCGGTTGTATCAGCGCGCTGGGCTTCGCGGCGTCGGACGCCACCTGTCGCACGTACGCATTTGCGACCGGAGGCGGACAAATCCTGCTGACCGCAGATGGCGGTGCGAGCTGGATCGATCTTGATCCTGACAACGTGGTGCCCAATCGGTACGTCAGCGACCTGGCGTTTGCTCCGACGGATGGCAACCGCCTCTACGTAACCCTCTCCGGGTTCGATGAAGGGACGCTGGGCCAGCCCGGCCACGTCTTCAAGACGACCAACGCCTTGGCGACCACACCCACGTGGTCGAACGTGAGCCCACCGGCTGACCTGCCGTACAACTCGATTGCCGTTGATCCCGCCGATCCGCACCTCGTGTACGCCGGCGCCGACGTGGGCGTGTGGAAGAGCGGCGACGCTGGCGGCAGCTGGGCGCACCTGGGACCGGATACCGGCATGCCAAACGTCCCCGTGTACGACCTGGAGATTCACCCGGTGACCCGCCAACCGTTCGCGTTCACGTTTGGCCGCGGCGCCTTTGTCCTCGCCTGCCGCGGCGATGCCGAGTGTGACGACCAGGAGCCCGGCAACGGCGCCGAGACGTGTGACCTGGTGAGCGGCCGCTGCCAAGCGGCGTTGGCCGCAGCCACGGCGACACCGACGGCGTCAGTGACGTCCACCTTCCCAACGACAGCGACATACACGCCGACCGCGTCGCCCACGCGCACTGCAACGCCGACGCCAACCACAACGCCGTCGTCGAGCCCGAGCGTGACACCGACCGTGAGTCCCACAGGGCTGCCGACGAGCACCGCGACACCGACGCGCAGCGCGACGCCTTTGCCAAGCGCCACCGCAACGCCAACGCGCACCCTAACGCCGCGTCAGACGGCGACAAGCACGCCGACGGCAACACCAGTGGCTGGAGGAAACGGCGGCGACGGTTGCACCCTTACTCCGAGTCATGCGGGCCATCCGTCGGGATGGCTACTCGTGCCGATGTTGTTGGTGCAGCTGCGAGCGCGGCGGCGCAAATCACGTGGCTCCTCCGCGCCCGTGCCGGTGGACGGGCGATCGCGCTGCTGGCGTACGAGGAGGCGGTAAGAGGAGGGAAGCATGACACGTTCAAACGATTCGAGACGAGTGCGATCTGTGGCGGCATCCCGGCTGACTCGGGCGCCAGCGTTGCCGGCGTGTACGGCGTTCCTGCTCGCGACGATGGCGGCGGTCACGCTGCTCTCCACGAGCGGTTGCGGCGGGGACGAGCCGCCTGCGACCACAGGGCTCGCCGCCCCTCGCTACACGGCAATGTCGCCCGTTGTGGTCTCAGGTGTGAGTCCCTTCGCTGCGTGCACGGCCGACGCGCGCGCCCTTCAGAGCTTTGTCCCGAACTCCGAGTTCGAGCCGCTGCTCGCCGTGAACCCGATCAACCCGATGAACCTAGTGGGCCTCTGGGAACAGGACCGCTGGCTCGACGGTGCCGCGGCGCGCGGCCACGTGGTTGGGGTCAGCTTTGACGGCGGCATGTCTTGGGTATCAGTCGTCGTTCCCGGGCTGTCGATCTGCTCCGGCGGCGACCAGTACTCCGCCGATCCGTGGCTGTCCTTCGCGCCGAACGGCGACCTGTATCACATCGTCTATACCTACCTGGAGCCTCCAGTGGAGCCCGGCACACGCTTCGCCCTGCTGGTCAACAAGTCGACGGACGGCGGCCGCAGCTGGACCGACCCCGTCGCCGTCAATGAGGCGGTCTATCCCGCCCTCAACAACACCCCATCGATCACCGCTGATCCACGCGATCCCACCAGTGTGTACGCAGCGTGGTCGCTGGCAGAGGACACACAGGTCGCGTTCCTGGGAGCGGCCCTGTTCAGCCACAGCAGTGACGGTGGCCAGAGCTGGGACGCACCGCGGGTGCTCTACCGCCCCGCGCCCGGGAGCGTGGCGGCGAGTCCCCAGATCCTGGTGCTGCCCGATGGAACGCTGCTGAACATTTTTACCGAGGTGACTTCCGCCACCCGCAGGTACGTGTCGGTCCAGCGGTCGACCGACGGCGGCGCAACCTGGCTGCCGGACGGACCGCCAATCCATGCCTTCAGCTATCGGGGAATCATTGTCGTCCTGCCGACCACTGAGGTCCTGTGGCTGACCGCGGGTGACCCGAGCATTGCACTCGACCGTGCCAGCGGCGTGCTGTACGCGGCGTGGCAGGGAGGAGCACAGGCGAAGGTCAACTTCTCGATGTCGACCGATGGCGGCCCGACCTGGTCCGCACCGGTGGTGATTGCGAAGACGCCGGCCAACACCGATGTGCTGCGGACGCAGAGCTTCTTGCCTGCAATTCACGTCGCCCGCGACGGCACGGTGGGCGTCATCTACTACGACCTTCGCAATGACACGTTCGACGCGAGCGTCCTGACCGATGTCTGGTTCATCTGGTGCGACCCAACCCACGTCGATTGTACCGCAGCGGCGAACTGGACCGGCGAGTTGCGGCTCACGCCGACATCTTTCGATCTGACGACGGCGCCGCCCGTCTACGTGCTCTTCATGGGCAACCATGTCGGGCTCGCATCCGACGGCGACGACTTCCTGGCCCTGTTTCCCGAGTCGAGTGTCGTGGACCCGTCGTCGATGTACTTCGTCCGCATCGCCGCACATGGCGACCGTCGATGATCTCCTCAACATGATCAACGTCGCCCTCGGTAGAACGGACGGCGCCGACGTGGGCGTGTGGAAGAGCAGCGACGGTGGCGGCACCTGGGCGCACCTGGGACCGGATACCGGCATGCCAAACGTCCCCGTGTACGACCTGGAGATTCACCCGGTGACCCGCCAACCGTTCGCGTTCACGTTTGGCCGCGGCGCCTTTGTCCTCGCGTGCCGCGGCGACGCCGAGTGTGACCGAGCCCGGGACTTCGCCGACTGATCGGGCCCCTGATACGGATCATCGCAGAACCTGACGCAGGTCATTTTTCGCGAGCGTGCAGTGGGCGAACGTCACATTCGTGAGAATGCCGGGTTGGAGCTGTCCCCGGGATTGATGCCCTTCACGAGGACGGCGCCGGCCGCGCCCCTTCGTTCTCCCAGGATCCACCCGGCGCCGTCGGCGGCCGTGAAGGACAGCTGCTGTAGTGGACGTGCACTCTAACAGGCTGCTGAAAGAGGCTTCGGAGACCCTTCGACAGGCTCAGGGTGAGCGGAAAAGAGTAGGAAACACGGGGAGGGGAACCGCTCATGCTGAGCTTGTCGAAGCATTGGGTGGGGTTTTTCAGCAGCCTGCTAAAGGAGCCAAGCACAGCGCGAAGGGGCCATCCGAATGCAGTGCCCGCGGTGCGAGCACAACAATCAGCCACAGGAACAGTTCTGTGAGCGATGCGGCACGCGCCTGGCGTTCAGCTGCGCACACTGCGGGACCGAGCTGTCAGCGCACGCGAACTTTTGCTCGAGCTGCGGCGCGTCTGTAGGTTCAGCAGCCAGGCGTGCGGCGCCACCTGTGCCGCCGGCTACCATCCCCACGGTCTTTGGCGGCGACCGCTATCACGTACAACGATTCCTGGGCGAGGGCGCGAAGAAGCGCGTCTACCTCGCACACGACGCGCGCCTCGATCGTGACGTCGCCGTTGCGCTCATCAAGACCGAGGGACTCGACGACGCCGGTCTGATTCGCGTGCGTCGCGAAGCGCAGGCGATGGGCCGCCTCGGCGACCATCCACACATTGTCACCGTCCACGATATCGGCGACGAAGGCGGTCAGCCGTACATCGTCAGCCAGCACATGGCGGGCGGCGCAGTCGACGATCTCCTGCAACGTGCGCCGAACCACCGCCTTCCCTTGGATCACGTGTTGCGCACCGCCGAGCAGATTTGCCAGGCGCTGGAGCACGCCCACGCGCGCGGCGTCGTGCACCGTGATCTCAAGCCGGGCAACGTCTGGCTCACCGTCGACGGCACCGCCAAGCTCGGCGACTTCGGCCTGGCGGTGGCGTTCGATCGCCCGCGGCTGACGGCCGCCGGCATGATGGTCGGCACCGTGGCCTACATGCCGCCCGAGCAAGCTCTGGGGCGACCCCCGGACGATCTCTATTCACTCGGCGCGATGCTGTACGAGATGGTGACCGGGCGCCCACCGTTCCTCGGCGACGATGCCGTGGCCATCATCTCACAGCACATCAACACTCCGCCCGTGGCGCCCAGTTGGCACAATCCCGAAGTGCCGCGTGCCCTGGAGGCGCTGATCTTGAGATTGCTCGCCAAGGCACCGGAGGAGCGGCCGGAGAGTGCGATCACTGTGCGTCAGGCCCTGTTGGCGATCCGCTCGACGGCCTCCGTCGTGGCCGAGCGCGTGGTGCAAGAAGAGGCGAACCCGCTCGACCGTTTGGCCGCCGGCGTCTTTGTTGGTCGAGAAAAGGAGATGGACCAACTCCGCGCCGGCCTCGAGGAGACACTCTCCGGCCACGGGCAGCTGCTCATGCTGGTGGGCGAACCGGGCATCGGCAAAACGCGCACCGCCGAGGAACTGACCACCTACGCGCGGCTGCGCAACGCACAGGTCCTCTGGGGTCGCTGCTACGAGGGAGAAGGAGCGCCCGCATTCTGGCCGTGGGTGCAGGTTGTTCGCGCCTACGTCCACGACCGCGACCCGAAGACTCTCATGTCGCTCTTTCGCATCGGACGCGCCTTCCTGTACAGCCAGCTGGGAAGATCGAGTGAGGCGCGCCAGGAGTTCGAGCAGCTCGCGGCGAGCTCCTTTCGGGATCTGCCGCGAGACGGTACGTGGCTAGCCAATGTCGGGATGCTCTCTGACATCTGTGCATTCCTCGGTGATGCGCCGCGCGCCGCGATCCTGTACGAGCTGCTCACACCCTACGCCGCGCGCAACGTGATGGTCGGCGTCACCGGCTGCAGCGGCCCGGTCTCTCGCTACCTGGGTCTGCTCGCCGACCTCCAGTTCGGCCACCACCGTGAGGTCGAACTGAAGGGGCTCTCCGGCCGGCACACGGTGTACGCAGTGAGCTGGGAGTAGGGGGATGCGCTGCCCGTCGTGTGATCACGACAATCGTGAGGGTCAAAAGTTCTGCGGCGAGTGCGGAGCGCCACTCGCTCTGCGCTGTCCGCACTGCGGCACGCCCTACGAGGCGGGGGAGAAGTTCTGCGGCGAGTGCGGCGCCTCTCTCGCTGAAAGCGCCAAGCCCATCCTGAGCAGCGTCGAAGGGCTGAAAAGTCAAAGCTCCCCCCGGGGACCCCGAGCCCAGAACCTCGAACCCCGGGCGTACACCCCCAAGCATCTCGCCGAGAAAATCCTCACCTCCCGCGCCGCCCTCGAAGGCGAACGCAAGCAGGTGACGGTGCTGTTCGCCGACGTGAAGGGCTCGATGGAGTTGGCGGAGCAGGTCGATCCCGAGGAGTGGCATCGCATTCTCGACCGGTTCTTTCAGATCCTCACCGACGGCGTGCACCGCTTCGAGGGCACGGTGAATCAGTACACCGGCGACGGCATCATGGCGCTGTTCGGCGCGCCGATCGCGCATGAGGATCACGCGCAGCGGGCGTGCTACGCCGCCTTGCACCTGCAGGACGAGATCGCCCGCTACGCCACCGAGCTGAAGCGCGAGCACGGCGTCGGCTTCCAGGCGCGCATCGGGATCCACTCGGGCGAGGTGGTGGTCGGATCGATCGGCGACGATCTGCGGATGGACTACACGGCGCAGGGGCACACGGTCGGCCTCGCGCAGCGCATGGAGAGCCACATCCTGGAGGGGAGAAGCGACGAGGCAGTCGAGGCGCTCGAGAGCGCGCTCAGTCTGCTGCGAACGACCGGCACCACGGCCGTGTACGAAGCGATTTTTCTGGACTGCCTCGCCGAGGCCGAGCTGCTGCGCGGCAACGCGGAGCGTGCCTGCGCGCTGTCGCGCGGGGCCATCGATCTCACCGAGCGGGGCGGTCTGCGCATCGAGGAGTGCACGGCGCGCAGGCATCGCGCGCTCTCGCTCCTGCGCGCGCACGCTGCGAGCGCGCAGGAGGAGGCCCTGGGCGAGCTCAGGCGCTGCGAGGCGCTGATCCACGAGCTTGGACTGCGCAGGGAGCTTCCGTTCCTGCACACGGTGCGCGCCGAGCTGGCGCGGACGCTCGTCGACGGGCCCACGTGCGCGCGCGAGCTGCGCGAGGCGCAGCGCCTCTTCGCGGAGATGGGCGCGTTCGGGTGGGCCGAGCGCCTGGGCAAGGAGCTACAGCCTTGATCTGCCCGGCGTGCGGCGCCAAGAACCGCGAGACCGCGAAGTTCTGCGGCTCCTGCCGGCACGCTCACGGGTCCGCGGGCCTGCCCTTCCTGCGGCGCACAGAACGCGCCCGGGCAACGCTTCTGCGACGAGTCCCACGACGCGGAGCGGACCCTCGCGACCGCAGGTCAGGTCGAGGAGATCCCCCGCAGACTGGGCGAGCCGCCGGTGATGGTCGCTCGGACACGCACATCGCCTTCGGCTATGCGCACCTCGCTGCCGGGCCCCACGGCGTCCTCGCGCACGCGTTGCTCCGAGCCAAAGCGGGCGCAGCTGCTCCGAGAGGCACACCGGGGCTACGCTGAGATCGGCGCTCCAGCGCACGCCGCACGTCTGGCGCGAGAGTCCGGCGCTCGAGCTGCTTTTCGCCGTCTACCGGCTAGCGCGGCGCGACATCTCCGCGTTCCATCGCTCCATCAGCGCGAGATGGCGCGCGAGGCGCGAGAAGATCGCCTGCGCAAGCGCCTCGTTGTAGGTGTGCGCCGTGAGATTGCGATCGTCCGCCATCGCGAGCGCGTCCGCTGCCTCTGCATCTGCGAGCAGACCCGCCTCGCGCGACGCTCGCACGCACGACTTCGGAGAGCCAGCGTCGACGCCCTCGAACGCGTAGAGGAAGCGCTGCGCCGCCTTCCAGGTGGCCTCGAAGCTGTACTCGAAGCGTTGAATCGCCGCGTCGCGTTCCACCGCGGTCGGCTCGCTGAGCAGCGCCAGCTCGCGCAGGCTCGCAAGAGCGCGCGCAGAGATGCTCAGTCGTTCGCGAGCTCGATCCACAGATGACCCTCGAGGAGTGCACGCTCGCGGAAGGAGGTATCGACTTCGGCCAGATCGACTACGTCGACGCGATAGGGAACGTGGCTTTCCTCGAGGGCCTCGCGGAGTCGAGCCAACACCGCCGGCGGGAGGGGAGCGCGCATCTCGACGGCAATGTCGATGTCGCTCGCTTTGCGCCGCCCGCCCGAGACCCAGGAGCCGATCAGATACACCCGCCCTCGCTGCCCATCGAGCGCGCGAACGACCGCCTTGCGCACTTCGTCGAGCACGCGTTCGTCTTCCGGACTCCGGCGCGGATGCGAGCCAAGCGCCACGTCGCGCAGCGTAACACCCGGGAGCCGCAGCCAGCCATCTGGGGGCCGAGCCTGGATCGCGAGGTAATCTCGCGCTCTCGTTTGGACTAGGATGGATTCGTGGTACAGGCGACCGGCGCAGCGTGCGATGCGTGCGGAGCGGCCAATCGGGCTGT
Organism: uncultured Binatia bacterium (SeqCode); assembly: GCA_964498075.1. Taxonomy (GTDB): domain Bacteria; phylum Desulfobacterota; class Binatia; order HRBIN30; family HRBIN30; genus CAZCGA01. Next base: position 12,808 of record CAZCGA010000162.1, read on the forward strand.
AAGGCGCTTCTGCGCCGCTTGCGGCGCACCGCTCTCGGTCGCGTGCGCACGCTGCGGGACTCCGAACGAGCCGGTCGCCCGCTTCTGCGGCGGCCCGTTGACTGAGACCGCTGCCCCGCCGGCAAGACAACGTGAGCCGAGGGCCTACACGCCCAAGCACCTCGCCGACAAGATCCTCCAATCCAAGTCCGCGCTCGAAGGCGAGCGCAAGCA
>CAZCGA010000163.1:0-12865 GCA_964498075.1 uncultured Binatia bacterium (SeqCode)
GGGCGAGGCGGATCAGCAGCTCGGCCACTCTCGAAGGGTCCCCGACAACGTGCGCGGCTGCCTCATCCGCGGCCATCTCCTGAGCGCGGGCAAGTCGCCGCTCGAGTATGGAGGCGATCCCTGGAAGGTGGAAGGCAAGTCCCACCGAGGCGATCAGTCGGCGGAGCGGATCGCGCCGCTCAGCATGGGCTTGCTCATGGGCCAGCACTGGTTTCAGGTCGTTCCCACCTGCCGCGGCCAACATGCCTCGAGACACATACACGCGGGGCCGCAAGACTCCCATCACAAAAGCTTCGGGCTCATCACGTGCCAGCACCCGAAACGCCGGGCACTCATTGGAAGAGAGCGACTCCAGGAGGCGGCACATCGACCGCGCGCGGCGGACGTTCGCCGCCGTGGAGCCGGCCGCAATCGCGACGCGGCTGACCACGGCTCCGGCCAGGATGAACACCGGCAGCGATGGCCATGCCGTCGCGTGGTCATGCAGACAGCGGTGCGCACGGCAGCCGAACAGAGCGAGGTCAGCCGCCCATCCGCCCAGGACGATGAGCCCAACGAAGGCAGGAGCTAGCGCCGCCCCCATCAGGATCCGCGACTGAGCCGCAGGCGTCACGCGCGTCAGCCACCGCTCACCAGCGATCACCGCCGCTCCGACGAAGGTCGAAACGACCACCGGCACGAATGCCACGACTGCGACGCACAGTACCAAGAACGCGACCGTCACGATTTGCTTTCCGCGCGCTTCTTCGCGATCAACTGCTCGAGCTGGTCAAGCGCCGCGCCGTCCGCGTCAGCAACCAGATCGACGAATGCCGCTAGCAGGCCGACGCGCCCCAGCGCGCGCATACCACCCGCTCCCTCGATCACCCGGCGGACGTGGTGCGTGTCACGGCCGAGTCTCGGCTTGTAGCGATACGCGTGCGAGACCTTCCAGCGCGCCACCAACTTCTTCCGATGAAGTCGCTCGAGGGCGGAGCCCACCGTATTCACTGTGATGCCGCGCCGCACACCGATGGCTTCGTGGGTTTCGAGCACGTCGGCCTCGCCGGCACGCCACAGATACTCCAACACGGCGTGTTCCAGCTCGCCGAGCGTTGGTAACGGATTGTCCGACTTCGCCACCACGCCACTTGCGTACACGAAGAAACTCCGACTGTCAATCGGATTTTCTCTGGGCTCCTCGCATCGCGGACCGTCGGCCATCGCCCGGTTGCGGAGGATCGAGAGTTCGAGGCCGAGTACCGCTATCGGGCCGCGTTTGCGAGGAGCATGTTCAGCGTCTGCGACACCTCGGCGCTGCGCAGGATGCTGACATGGCTCTCGTCGAAGCCATACACCTGCTTCGCGGCGCGCTGCGCGGGCAGCGCCAGCTCGCTCGACAGCGCCACCACACCATCGTTCGCCTGGTCCAGAAGGAGCGAGTGCCCGGCGTAGCTGAAGAGTAGGTAGTACGGGCATTGGGGCGGCAGGGAAGTGCCGAACATCCCCTCCAAGAACGGGCTGCCCGGCGCCATGTCGGTCCACATGGGCATGACCACCGGGGAGTGCTCAACGCCGCTCGCCGCCGCCGCATAGCCGTTCCAGGGTGTCGAGATGCTGATGAACAGTGCCAGCGTGCCGCCATTCCCGCCGGCCGTCATCGCGTTGATAGTTGCTCGCGACACCAGACCGCCCATGCTGTGTGCGACAATGATGACGCGCTGAAACTTGTAGCGCACGGCGAGCGTGTTCATCCAGCGAGCTGTTCCGCGTGCCGCCAAGTCGAGGTCGACCCCCGACGGGTAATAGAGTACCCAGGGCTGGAACTTCGTGCGGTCGAGATGCTCGATGAGATAGCGCCAATCGCGCGGCGTTCCTCCGGCCCCGTGGACGAACAAAACAGGCACCTTCGCGGGATCGAACGGCTGCAGAAAATAGAACCCGGCCCCGACATCGAACAGGAACTCCACGGGCTGCCACAAACCGAGCTTGCCGTTCTGTGCTGAGAAGCGTGAGTCGTCGAGAGTCACGATGTCGCCGAGCTGGATGGTGGGAAGCTCGCGAGTTCCGCGTTTCCCGAGGTCGCCCACTGAGATCGGAAAATCGAGTCGCACCCGAGGCTCGGACCCGATGTGGACGTCGAGGCGGCTGATTGGCGCACCGGCAGCAACCCGCACGTCCGTTGGCGCTCCGTAGTACGCCGCGGGCTCCACGTCCGGCTGGTAGATGAAGTCGTGGTTGCGATCGACAAACGCGGCAATCCGGTACGTACCCTCCGGCACGACAAAGAAGTAGGGGCCCGAGCGCTCGAGGACGAACGAGTCCGCGACCTTCGCTGGCGAGCTTGTCGAGAGCACCACGACAATCGGCGCGTCGTCCTCGTGGGCTCGGGAAACGTGCCCGCCAATGAGCACCAGCCCTTCGAGACGCGCAACGTCCTTCTTCAGCTTCCACAACGCACAACCGTCCAACAGAAGGACGGCCGCGGCAATCAATGCAGTGGCGAAGGCGCGATTCACGCTGACCTCACAGCAGCGGCTTCTTGACCTTGTCGGGAGAGATCCAGCCTTGCCGGGCGAAGAACTGAGACCGGTACTCAACCGCCTTGTCTGCGCTCCGACCGGCCATGCCCTCGACTCCCGATACTCGATCCGTTAGTCGAGCGGATCGCCGCCGATGGGTTGGTCCTCCGCGGGCTCGCCATACACTGGCTCACCGCCGATGGGTTGGTCCTCCGCGGGCTCGCCATACACCGGCTCACCGCCGACCGGCTGGTCTTCGACCTGCCCACCGTACACCGGCTCGCCACCGACGGGTGGATCCCATTCCTGCTCGCCGTACACCGGCGCGCCGCCGATGGGCCCGTCTTCATCCTGCGCCATCGCGACGCACACCGGCAGCGCGAGCAGCAGAAGCAACACCTTCAAGAGTCTCCACAGCATCGAAAGGCCTCCCTTGTAGACTGCGGTCGCGTCCCCGACGGCGACGCAGCTGAAGGACAGCTCCGGGTTTGCCATCTCAGGACTCTTGCTTATGCGGCGGTGCGCCGGTGGCGCCAGCGTGTTTCTCGGTGGCCTCGGCCCACAGTGACTGCGCCGTGCGACCCTCCGCCTCCGCCTGCTCCTCGAGGTTGTCGCGGACGTGCAAGATGAGATCCCCGATGTGGTCGCGTGCCCCGTTCACCGGCATAAGCAGGTCCGACAGCGTTGTCTGATCGCCGATCTCGCCAGCGGCGAAGCGCTCAAGCGCGTCGCTCTTCAGCTGGAGCAACTCGCGTTGCAGCTCGATCAGCGGTTCCAGCTCGAGCGTCGCGGACAGCTCGAGCTCGGCCGCCCGGCGCTCGATGTCCGCGATCCGAACCATGTAGTTTCCGAAGGTCTCTTCCCGCCAGTCCTGCGTCCGTCGTCGCCACCATTGCCGCAAGAAGAGTCCGCTGCCGATGAGCGCGCTGATGATGCTGAACGTGCTGGCCAGCTCCGAGACGTTCTGAGTGGTGATCAAGGGCTCGTCGCGGTGCATGTACGCCACCGTGCCGGAATGCAGCTCGAACTGTGGCGGCAGCGCCAACACCGAGCGGTCGAGCGGCGGATGGGTGATGCGAGCGAAGCGGGAGGTAAACACCGCATCGAGCATGCGCTCGACGGTCGTGGGCGAGACGCGATCGTTGGCGACCAGCAGGAGCCGCGTTCCGAGGGTGTGCAATGTCGTCGCTGGGACTGCCGGCTCCGTCAGATACGTGAAGGCGGGAATGACCGTGTCGTAAGCGTACTGGCCGTCGATCTCCGCCGCGAGCCCCTGCATGGGGGCGTCGGTGATCAGTGCACCCAACCGGAAGGCTTCAGCGAATGGCAGCGGCACGAGGCGGTAGTCCGCCGAGCGCACCAGCTGCAACACGATCTTCGACGGCATGGTGGCGAGACAGAAGATGGCGTCGGGCAGCGCGGCGCGGTCGTCCCGCTCGATGAGCGGCTGCAGCTCGGAGAACCCCAGGCTGCGCGCCACGAATGTGGCCCCCGTGGTCCCATCACCCGGTGCGAGATCCACGAACGCCATGACGGCCGCCGCGAGAGCCGCACTCGCCGTCTCGGACGGCCCCAAGACGACGGTGTGTCCGCCGAGTGCCTTGAGGCTCTCACCAACTGCTGCGGCCAGCTCCGGCTTGACCAGCAAGTGCAGGGCTTCGACGTGGAGCGGCGCCACCTCGCGGAGGTGCTCGCGCTGCCCGCTTCGGAACGCACCCGACACGAGGGCGAAGTCGACGCGGCCGCTGTTCACCTTGTCGAGCTCGTCTTCCGTACTGGTCGCTTCGGTCACCTGCACCTCAACGCCGCGCACTTCCGCCGCTAGCGTTCGAGCAACCAGCTCCCTGGTGGTACCGAGGAACCCGGGCGTCAGTGTGACCCGGGGAACCGGTGGACGGAACCGAGTGACGATGGGGACGAAGGCCGCCGCCAACACCACCAGCCCCGCCACCAGCATCAGGCCGCCGCGTCGACGCCGCCACTTGAGCTTGCGTTCCCTCGCGATCATCTTCCGACCGTCACGCCCCCCGGAATCACGGCGGCGGCGCGACGCGCCTATTGCGTTTGAAGCGTGCGCAGGTAATCGGTGAGCAGCATCAACTGCCCGCGCACCCTCGCTTGATCCCCGGCCACACCGGGTTCGTCCGACTGAAAGGTCTCTCCCCAGGCCGGCATCTCACTGCTGCCATGTGCCGGATACGGCGTCGCGCCGTCGAGGATGTCGAGCACCTCCATGTAGGGGAACTTCCCGCCGTGCGTCTTCGCGAGCATGGTGAGATCCTGTGGCTTGGTTTTGAGCGTCCCAGCGAGTGGACCGACTCCCTTGCCGTCGCGCCCGTGGCAGGTGGCGCAGTACTTGATGTAGAGTCGCTTGCCGGCTTCCAGAGCCTGAGGATTCGCGGCCCACGCCGGCGCGGTGCAGAGCAGCACGCCGACGACCACCGCACAGCCGTTCCGCAACGGCCACAGCCATTCTCTCGCCATCTTCAGCCTCCCTTCGTTAGTTGGGCAAAGACCCGGGCGCTCTTTACTGCAGTCGCCACGTAGAGTGCAACTGAAAAGATGACGGGGCAAGCGCTGAAAACGGACTCCTGCAAGGCGTGAGTCGTTGTCACACGACTTCCTCGTCCGTGTAGCCCAGGGAATTCTATTCGCTGGCAGGGCGGCTATGAGTCATGCCAGTTCGCCGGATCGAGCCCCTTGACCAACCGGTATTGGGGCTTGGGTTCGTTCGCGTCCAGTTCACTGGGGCGATGCCGTGCCGGACGTCCAGGACGACAGCCGGTTCGCGGTCTGCTCGGCCCAGTGGTCCGCCGCCCTTTCGGCGTCGCCCCACTGCCACGTCGCCGCCGTTGCGATCGATCCGCCACCGACGCGCTGATCGTCCGCCGCCGCGAGCAGCATGCCGCTCACCGAGTCGGTGATCTTCGCCTCGGCCTCCGCCCCGCCGACGAACGGGTAGGTGTCGGTTGCAATGTACTTGAGCGTGGCGAGCGCGCGCGCTTGTGGGATCAGCATCGAGATCGTTCGTAGGACCGGTGTTGCCGTCTCCGCGTCGATGAGCGCCGCCTGGAGCCGCATCACGCCCGGGCCCGGTTGGTCCACGACCTGAAACTTCGTCGCCAGCTGCTTCTGCAGCGACTGGTAGAAGTAGTTGCTGAGCGCCTGCTGATCCGCGGTCGACACCTTCGTCGTGTCGCCAGCCCAGAAGGTCACGGGGTCGATGATGATCTTCTTGTACTGGCTCCACTGCGCGCTCGAGTTGACGTAGCGCATATTGGCCTGACCCTTCGCCCCGGGGGCGAGCATGGCGCAGATACGGTCACCGAGAAACGGGCAAGTGCCCGGGCTCTCTGGCTTCACCTGCTGCGTCGCTGAGCAGCCTGCGACAACTGCGGCGAGAGCCAGTCCTGCCACTGCCAAGCGCGCCCGCGCGGGCCGATTCCATTCACTCGTCTTCATACTGACGGCTCCTCCCTCGGTGTACCTGTGCACCGACCCTTTGTGCTCCATCCCAATGATGGCGCGTGGCCATCCTCATAGCGAATCCCCGTGAAGTCCGGAAGATCTGGAGAAAATTTCCGGAAATCTCCTGCACGTGGGGCGCCACGTACGAATGCAGCAGGAGACTCGCATGGGAAAGTCGGCGCAGGCCCTCCACCCCCTCTGGGCGCAACCGGGAGGGCGTGCTACGACTTTGCCCTTGAAGACAAGCGGTCCTTCCAAGAAACCGAACGTCGATCGGCAGGTGCCGCAGGTCAATCCTGCGACGGCGATCACCTTCGCGCCCTACCGTCTGGATCTGCGCGCCGGCCGGCTCCTGCGCGGCAACGAGCCCATTGCGCTACGTCCGAAGAGCTGGTCGCTGCTGCTCTACCTGGCCGAGCGGCCGGGCGTGCTGGTGAACAAGAATGAGCTGCTGGATGCCCTCTGGGCGGACGTTGCGGTCACCGAGTCGGTGCTAAGCAAGTCCATTGGCGAGCTGCGCGTGGCGCTCGGCGACAGCTTCAAGGCGCCGCGCCTCATCGAGACGGTGTCACGGCGCGGATTCCGGTTCATCGCGCCGATTAGTGAAGAGTTACCAGTGATCAGTAATCAGTTATCAGTAAGCAGTGATCGGTCATCAGTAGTCAGTGATCAGTTGCCAGCAAGCAGTGGCCAGGGGTCGTCCCCCGCCTCGCCACTGATCACTGATCACTGGTCACTGATCACTAGTCCCTTCGTCGGCCGCGCCAAGGAGCTGCAGCGGCTCGCGGCGCTGTTCGCGAAGGCGCGTGCCGGCGAGCGGCAGGTCGTCTTCATCACCGGCCCGACGGGCATCGGCAAGACCGCCCTGGCGGAGGCCTTTCTCGACTCACCGACGGTTCGCGAGGTGGCGGCGCCGGTATGGATTGCGCGCGGGCTCTGCGTCGAGCAGCACGGACCGCGGGAAGCGTACATGCCGGTGCTCGAGGCGCTGGAGCGGTTGGCGCGGCGGCCCGATGCCGGCCGCCTGGCGGGGCTGCTACGCCAGGTCGCTCCGACGTGGCTGGCGCAGATGCCCTGGTTGATCGGCGACGACGATGAGCAAGCGTTGCGGCAGTCGCTGCAGGCCGTCAAACCCGAGCGCATGCTGCGCGAGTTCGCGGCCCTCATGGAAGCGCTGACCACCGACGTGACCGTGGTGCTCGCACTCGAGGATCTGCACTGGAGCGATGCGTCCACCGTGGACCTGCTCTCGGTGCTCGCAGAGCGCCACGAATCGGCACGGCTGCTGGTAATCGGTACGTACCGCCCCGCCGATGCCGTGGTCCGCGAGCACGTCCTGAGGCGCGCTGTGCGGACGCTGCATATGCGCCAGCAGTGCGTGGAGCTTCCCTTGTCCGACCTGACCGAGGAAGGGGTTCGGAGTTATCTGCAGGCCCGTTTCCTCGGCAGCGACTTTCCGCCCGCCTTGGCACGACTGATCCACAAGCACACCGACGGCAATCCGCTGTTTGTGGTTGGAGTCGTGGACCACTTGCTATCGCGTGGCCAAATCCTCGACACGATGCCGGGCTGGGCGCTCCGTATGCCGCCGGAGAAGATCGACCTGGGCGTGCCCGACGACGTGCGGCTGCTAATCGAGAACCAGTTCGACGGCGTGAGCCCGGCCGATCGAGCCCTCTTGCAGGCCGCTAGCGTGGCAGGGAACGAGTTTAGCGCGCTGGTGGTTGCGGCGGCCCTCGGTGCGGAGCCCGCGGACGTGGAAACGCGCTGCGAGGCATTTGCGCACGCGCAGCGCTTTCTGCGCGTCGCCGGCCACGTCGAGTGGCCGGACCGCAGTGTGGCGCGCCGCTACGCCTTCACCCACGAGCTGTATCGGCAGGTCGTCTACGCGGAGATCCCGGAAGGGCAATGCATGCAGTTGCACCAGCGCATCGGGCGGGCTCTCGAAGCGGCGTACGGCGCGCAACGAATGGAGATAGCGCCACAGCTGGCCGCCCATTTCGAACGTGGTCACGATGAGGCGCGGGCACTGCACTACCTGATCGCCGCCGCGGCGGGTGCGCGCCGCCGCTTCGCCAGTCGCCAGGCAATGGGCTACCTCGAGGCGGCGCTTGCCTTGGTGGCGCTATTGCCGGACGAGGAAAAACGGCAGCGCCAAGAGCTCGAGCTGCGCCTCACGCTCGGCGCGGCCCTGGGCGACGTCCACGGTTTCGCCGCGGAACCGGTACGCGAGAACTACGAGCGCGCCGCGCAGCTATGCACAGCGGTGGGGAGCGCGGCGCAGCGCTTCGAGGTCCTCTACGCCCGCTGGTATTTGCATTCGATCCGTGGAGAAAGGAAGGAAACCACCACGCTCGTGGCGCAGCTGGACGACCTGGCGCGGCGTCTGGGGACGGCCGAGCAGCGCACGCTGGCAGACTCCGCGCTCGTACGGACCGCGACCCACGACGGACGCTTTGCCGACGCGAGTCACAACATGCAGCGCCTACGCGCGCGTCAGCGCCGCCGAAAGGGGGCGACCACACCTGTCGCCTATGGGGCGGATCCGTTGGTCGCTGCCACCATGCACTACGCCATCGCACTGTGGTTTCTCGGCGATGTCGAGGGTGCGCAGACGAACGCGCGCGACGGACTCGCACGCGCCCGCGACTCGGGCAACCCCTTCGCCACAACCGCCGCACTCATGCAAATGGCTCTCTTCGAGCTCCTGTGCCGGCGCGCTGGCGAGGGTGGTGATCGAGCTGAGAAGGCGATATCGCTGGCGGCCGAGCATGGCTTCGCATTCTGGAACGCGGTGGCATCCGTGTTGAAAGGCTGGGCACTGATTCAGCTCGGCGATGCTCCTGAAGGGATCGCTCACATCGAGCGCGCCCTTTCCGCCATCCAGACCACGGGTGCTCGTTTTTTTTCTGCGTTTGCTTACGCCTTTCTGGCTGAGGGCCACTTGCGGGCAGGCGCGTTTGCCGACGGGCTAGCCGCGGTGAACGCGGGCCTCGCGGTGGCGCAATCGACCGTCGACCGTGCCTACGAGCCTGAGCTGTGGCGCCTCAAGGGTGAGCTGCTTGAGAAGCAGTCCAAGGTCGAAAGTTCAAAGCCTGCCCTGAGCAAGGTCGAAGGGCCTAAAGCCCGAAGAGCCAAAGTCGAGCACAACAGACCCGACACCGCGCGGCAGGCAGTGGCATGTTTCCAACGCGCACTGCAATTGGCCCGCGCGTCACAAGCGAAGTCGCTCGAGCTGCGCGCTGCAACAAGCCTGGCGCGGGCGTGGCAGGCGCGCGGGCGCGTAGCGGACGCGCGCAAGTTGCTCGGGGGCGTCTGCAAATGGTTCGGTGCCCGCGCCGGCACCGCCGACCTCGTCAAGGCGAGAGCGCTGCTCGGCGAGCTGGCGACGGCGGGGTGAGCGCTCTTGTCCCCTCCTCCGTGAGCATTTCCGCGAACGGAGGAGGGCTAGGGAGGAGGCGCACCAACACGCGGCGCGCGTGCAACCAGGAAAACGTCGCAGCAACACCCGTCGTACGGAGACCCACACGTCGCGGCTTCGCACCGGCCTCCTCCCCAACCCTCCTCCGTTGCCGGATGTGGCAACAGAGGAGGGAGCCGGAGCAGAGCGCACTCCGCACGCCGGAATCTTTCCGAGAACTTTCCATAGACTTTCAAGACGGGGGCGTCGGTTGCTGCGACGCTGCGCCGCATGAAGTCGAAACGAGCCGGCACTCCGCGCCGGCCGGCATCATCCGATAGTGAAAGCGTCCCGGCGTTGCCGGTCTGGAAAGCCTTCGTGGTGCAGTTCAGCCGCGAGACGCGAACGGCAACTGGAACCTTCTCGGGGCGTATCGAGCACCTCAGCTCGGGCCGCCGCGCCCGCTTCGCGTCGACGAAGGAGCTGCTCGCGTCCCTGGGGAAGATGCTCGACTCACTCGGTGAGAATGGCGTGGACACGTGAGGAGACGAGAAGAGAATGGAAAACGGGAACCGAAAACAGGAAATTCGAAACCGGCAAACCGAACTCGCTAGAAAATCGAAAGGGAGGAACAATCGATGAAAGGACAGTTTCAGTCAAAGGCAACGGCCATCATCTCATCGGCGATCCTGCTGGCCGTCGCGATGTTCGCGGCGTCGACGGTGCAGGCGCAGGCCGCCAAGAAACCCAACATCGTCGTCATCATGGGCGACGACATCGGCATGTGGAACATCGGCGCGTATCACCGCGGCTTGATGGCCTCGCGGACGCCGCACCTCGACAAGCTGGCTAAAGAGGGCATGTTGTTCACCGACTACTACGCCGAGGCGAGTTGCACGGCGGGTCGCGCGAACTTCATCACCGGTGAGCTTCCGATTCGCACGGGCATGACCACGGTCGGTCAGGCAGGCTCGCCCGTCGGCATACCCGCGCAGGCGGTGACCATTGCCACGGCACTCAAGTCCATGGGCTATGCCACCGGCCAGTTCGGCAAGAACCACCTCGGCGACCTCAATGAGTTCCTGCCGACCGTCCACGGCTTCGACGAATTCTTTGGCTACCTCTATCACCTCGATGCGATGGAGGACCCCGCACACCCCGGCTACCCGCAGGCGTTGCTGAGCCAAGTCGGGCCGCGCAACATGGTCCACAGTTGGGCGACGGACAAGGATGACGCCACCGTGATGCCCCGCTGGGGCAAGGTCGGCAAGCAGAGGATCGAGGACGCCGGCACGCTCTATCCCAAGCGGATGGAGACCGTTGACGACGAGATCCGCGATCTCGCATTCAAGTTCGTGGACAAGGCCAAGGCCGACGGCAAGCCGTTCTTCCTCTGGCTCAACCCGACGCGCATGCACATCGTCACGCACCTCTCGCCGAAGTACGAAGCCATGCGCAACTCGAAGAATAGCTGGACCATTCACGAAGCCGGCATGGCGCAACTCGACGACATCGTCGGCGCAACCATGCAGAAGCTCAAGGACATGGGTGTGGACGACAACACCATCGTTGTCTTCACCACCGACAACGGCACCGAAGTCTTCACCTGGCCCGATGGTGGACAGACGCCCTTTGCGCAATCCAAAGGCACAGTCATGGAGGGCGGCTTCCGTGCGCCGGCGATGATTCGCTGGCCCGGTAAGGTTCCCGCCGGCAAGGTTGAGAACGGCATCATCTCCGGGCTCGATTGGTTCCCGACCTTCCTGGCTGCCGCCGGCAGTCCGAACATCGTCGCCGAGCTGAAGCAGGGTAAGAAGCTCGGTGACACGACCTACAAGGTCCATCTCGACGGCTACAACCAGATGGACATGATCACCGGCAAGGGCCCGTCGAATCGCCACGAGATCTTCTACTTCGGGGAGAGCGCGCTCGGTGCTGTTCGTATCGATGACTTCAAGTATCGCTTCATCGACCAGCCCGGCGGCTGGTTGGGTGAGAAGACCCACCCGGACGTACCCTACCTGACCAACCTGCGTCTCGATCCCTTCGAGCGGACGGGCTGGCCAGGGAACGGGACAAAAGACGGGGCGCAGGAATATTTCAGTTGGTTCCAGTATGAGTTCTGGCGCTTCGTGTTCGTCCAGCAGCAGGTGGCGAAGCTGGCCATGACGGCCATCGAGTTCCCACCGATGCAGAAGGGCGCGAGCTTCAACCTCGATGCCGTGAAGGCGAAGATCGCCGAATCCATGCAGAAACAAGGGCAGTAGAAACACTGTCAGCCCGGCGGGCGGCTCGCAAGGGCCGCCCGTTTCGTCACGGTGATGCGTCCCTACGGCTTAAGCGGGCGGCGCTCTACGGCACGTGAAAACCGACGGGCGTGAAACAGCTAACAGCTCTGCTCACGATGTGGGCAGGCCTTGCAATTAAAGAGGGACAAAACAGACAATAGGAGTATATCCAAATGAAGAAGACCGCACTTGTAACTCTGCTGGCGTTGTTCGTCTTGTGCGCTCTGAATGCAAATCCACTACACGCGGCCGACGCGCTCCCCTCGTGGAACGACGGCCCGGCGAAAAAAGCCATTCTCCAGTTTGTGCGCGATACGACGGACAAGGCGAACCCGAAGTACGTCCGGCCGGAGGAACGCATCGCGACCTTCGACCAGGATGGCACCCTTTGGGTGTCCCATCCCCTGTATACGCAGGCCATGTTTGCGCTCGACCGGGTGCGAGAGCTTGTTCCCAAGCACCCGGAATGGAAGAACAAGGAGCCTTTCAAAGCGGTCATTGCGGGCGACCGTGAGGCGATAGCCAAATTTAGCGAATCGGATTGGGAGGTCATCGTCGCCGCCACCCACGCCGGGATGACCAACGAGGCGTTTCAGGAGATCGTGAAGCAGTGGCTGGCAACGGCAAAGCACCCGCGTTTCAAGCGGCCTTACACCGAGCTTGTCTACCAGCCCATGATCGAGGTTATGGATTACTTGCGCGCCAACGGGTTCAAGACGTACATCGTCACAGGTGGCGGCCAGGAGTTCGTGCGTGTTTACAGTAAGCGCGTCTATGGCATCCCGCCGGAGCAGGTGGTGGGATCGAGCATTCTGACCAAGTACGAATACCGGGACGGCAAGCCGGTGCTGATGAGAGAGCCGAAGGTGTTCTTCGTTGACGATCACGCAGGCAAGGCGATCGGCATCAACCTGTTCATCGGCAAGCGGCCCTACGCAGCCTTCGGTAACTCGGGCGGCGACCGCGAGATGCTGGAGTGGACGACCGCGGGCGAGGGTGCGCGACTCGCCATGCTCGTCCTGCACGACGACGCCGAGCGCGAGTACGCCTACGGCCCTGCTGGGGGTCTGCCGGACACCAAGGTCGGCACGTTCTCTCTAGCGTTGATGGACGAGGCGAAGAAGAGCGGCTGGATCGTCATCTCGATGAAGAACGACTGGAAGCGCGTGTTTGCGTTTGAGCAATAAAGGAAGAAATCGGATGGCTTC
>CAZCGA010000164.1:0-427 GCA_964498075.1 uncultured Binatia bacterium (SeqCode)
CCGAGAAACGGCTGCTTGATCTTGCCGAGCTCGCTCGCGTCGATGTCGACGTGCACGATCTTCGCGCCCGGGCAAAACTCCGCGGCCTTGCCGGTGGCACGGTCATCGAAGCGGATCCCCAGCGCGATGAGCAGGTCGCACTCTTCGAGCAAGAGGTTCGTGCAGCGCGCGGCGTGCATGCCGACCATGCCGAGGAAGAGCGGATGATCGTGCGGCATGGCGCCGAGGCCGAGCAGGGTGGCGGCCACCGGGATGGAGGCCGTCTCGGCGAGCGCGCGCAACGCGGCGGACGCGTCAGCCGCGATGATCCCCGCGCCGATGAGGAGCAACGGGCGGCGCGCGCCGTTGATGAGCGCCGCCGCGCCGGCGAGGTCGTCGGCTCGGGATTGCGGCGGCGGATCAGCTGTCCCCGGCGCGGGCAGCGTGT
>CAZCGA010000164.1:437-12730 GCA_964498075.1 uncultured Binatia bacterium (SeqCode)
AGCGATGGCGGTGGAGTGGCCCGGCCGGGGGGCGGCAGGGCGTCGACGTCGACGCGCTCCGTCTGCACGTCCTTCGGGACGTCGATCACGACCGGCCCCTGCCGGCCCGACGCCGCGACGCGGAAGGCGTCGGGAATTACCTCGAGCAGCTCCGCCGCCGAGCGCACCAGGTAGTTGTGCTTGGTGATCGGGATAGTAAGACCGTAGGTGTCGATCTCCTGGAACGCGTCGGTGCCGATCATGGCGCGCGGCACCTGGCCGGTGATGGCGACGAGCGGCACCGAGTCGAGCTTGGCGTCGGCGATCGCCGTCAGCAAGTTGGTGGCGCCGGGACCCGACGTTCCAAAACACACCGCCGGGCGCCCGCTGGCGCGCGCCATCCCTTGTGCAATGAACCCCGCGCCTTGCTCGTGGCGCGCCAGCACGTGCCGGATACGGCTGGCGTGCAGCGCGTCGTACAGCGGCAGATTCGCCCCGCCCGGAATGCCGGCAATAGTCTGGATGCCTTGGCGTTCGAGGAGCCTCGTGATCAGTTGTGCGCCGGTGATCTTCATGGGAGCCCGCTCCTTTCTCGAAGTGGTTCCCTGTACGGCTCGGGGACCGGTGAGGGGCTCCAGAAAAACGAAACCCCCGCCGGCTTCGCGCCGGCAGGGGTTTTCAAACTCGCTTTGTCCTCCCCGCTACGGCGCGACGGCTTCCAACACGACCACGACGACGACGAGGAGGGACAGCGAAGAACGGTGAGACATGTCGTGTGCGTCGGTTGCGGGGGACATTTGGTACTGCGACTTACTACGGGACCCGTGGGCGACGCAACGACGACGTTCCCACGATTGTGGCACGGCGCGCCATTTCACGCGCGTCGCTCGTACATGGCGCGGGTCGTGCGGCTCATCAGCTCGACGAGGGCGCGGCGCGGCAGCAGGCGGTGCAAGACGAAAGCGGCGAGCCGATTGGCTCTGCCGGCAATGCGCGTCGGTCCGCGGCCGAGCGCGGCAAGGGCCTCGGCGACGGTGTCTGCGGGATCCATGAGTGGTGGCGACAGGCGTCCAGTTGGTTGCGGCTTGGTGGCGAGGAATGCCGGCGTGCGCGTCGCGCCGGGACAGAAGGCGAGCACGTCGACACCGTGCGCGCGCAGCTCTTCCCACAAGGCCTCCGCGAGGACCAGATCGAACGCCTTGGTCGCGGCGTAGGTGCCTACCATGGCGTGCCCCTGGAAGCCCGAGAGCGACGACACCAGAATGATCCCGCCGCGCCGGCGCGCCACCATGCGTGCGCCGAAGTGATGGCACAGGAGCAACGGCCCGCGGCAGTTCACCTCGAGCATGCGCAGCTTGTCCTCCAACGTGACGTCGAGGAAGCGCCCGACAACCGAGTGCGCGGCGTTGTAGACCATGAGCCCGATCTCGAGGTCGCGCGTCGCCGCGTCGAGCTCGTCGAGCATGCCGGGTGTGGCGAGGTCAGCCAGAACGGCGCGTGTCTGTACCCCGTGCTCGGCTGCGAGCGAGCGCGCCAGCGTCTCCAGCGGCTCCGGAGCCTCGGCGACGAGGACGACGTTGAGTCCCTTCTGCGCCAGCTGGCGCGAGTAGGCTTCGCCCATGCCGAGCGAGCCGCCGGCGACCAAGGCCCACGGCCCGTAGCGCGTACGGAATGTCTCCCCCATCGTCTGCGTCTCCCGCTGCGGTGGCTATCACGACGGCGTCGGCGGCGGGAAGCAGTACGGCGGGCGCATGCCCTCAGCTGCATGCCCATAGTTTTTCGAGCGTGCTAGGAAACCAGCGGTCACGGGAGGGAGGACACCATGGGAATCGTAACGCGTCGGTTCATTCTCGGGGCGCTCTTCAGCGCCATGTTGGTGGCGGGCTGCAACAACGACAACTTCGCGAACAACGGCGTGCTCGCCGCGGGCGGCCGCTTCCGGGTCATCGTGGCACGACCGCCCAACCCGGCGCACCTGCTGCTCGACTCGGCAACCGGGGATCTTTGGGAACTGCACACCGAGCCGGCGGGCGGCTCGCAGTGGGTGCGCATGGCGAGCGGACCGACCGACGTCAGGGTGCTCACGCCGCAGGAGTTCCTCGGCGTGCGCTCGCAGCGCACGCCAACGCCGTAGCACCGGATCGCCGGCGCGGTGCTCAGGTGCCGCCGACCGCCAGGGGCGTTGCCCAGGGCGTTGCCCTGGGCACCGCCCCGGGGTACCCGTTGCAGAAACTGGTTTGCGTTCGATCGGCCCCTTGTGATAGACGCACCGCTCGCGTTTCGCTGCGGCGGGCGCGTGAAACAGGAGGAGTAAGCCATGAAGATCCGCACCCAACGATTGCTCGGCTGCCTGGCGGCAGTGTTCTCGCTCTGCCTGCTGCGTACGCCGCTGCTCGCCGTCGACGGTGTCGTCGAAATCAACCAGGCTGGCGCGCTGGCCGGCGGCGTGGTCAGCGGCGACACCGCCGGCTTCCCGGTGACCATCGGCCAGTCGGGCAGCTACCGGCTGACGGGCAACCTGACGGTGACCAACCCCGCAACGACCGCGCTGCAGGTGTCGGCGTCTAGCGTCACCATCGACCTCAACGGATTCACCATCCAGGGTCCGACCTCCTGCACCGGTGTGCCCCTCGACTGTAGCCCAACCGGATCGGCCAGCGGCATCAATGCGCAGAACCTGTCGGACATTCGTGTCTTCAACGGCGTCGTCCGCGGTTTTCCGGAGTTCGGCGTGATCGTCGGCACGGGCGGCCGCCTCGAGTCGGTACACGCCGACAACAACGGCGCCATCGGGATCACCGTCGGCGGCAGCAGCGTCGTCATCAGCAGCACTGCCGCAAAGAACGGAACCAACGGAATTCAGGCGACGAGCGGGAGCGGGAGCACGATCGCCACCAGCAGCGCCAGCAGCAACGGTGCGGTCGGGTTTTCCGTGTCGCGCTCGGTGGTCAGCAATTGCACCGCCGTCGAGAATCTCGCCGATGGCATCCGCGCCGCCACCAGCACTACCGTCAGCGGGTGCGTCGCCATTTCGAATGGCGGCGCAGGGATCCGCGCTCTCGACGGCAGCTTGATCATCGGCAGCACCGCCAAGCAGAATACGGGTGGTGGTTTGCATTTCAATGATCCCACGAGCGCCTACGGGAACAACGTGTTCACGGACAATAACGGAGCCCCCGCCAATCCGCAGGTGACTGGTTTTCTGGGCCTCAAACTGAGCAACAACGCCTGCGGCCTCGCACTCTGCCCGTAACGGCGCCACATGCAGGTATTGCTCTCACAGCGGCACACGACGGCTCGCGGCGTGCGCCGGTATCTCATCGGCCTGGCGCTCTGCGCCATGACCGCGGCACCGGCACGCGCGTTGACACCGCTGCAGAGTCTCTCCTACGTGCCGGACATCACCGTCGTGCTCGGGGGATCGACGTTCACTCCGCAAGTCATCGTGCAGGACAACCTGGCAGGCACGCGCGTGCCACTGTCGATCGGCACCCTGCCGCCCGGCGTGCACATCAACGCGTATCACCGCGAAGCGGACGGCAGCCAGCTGTTGGCCTTCGACACCACCGTGAAGCTGACGGATCAGCTGACTGCCAAGCCCGCCGACGTCGTGCGCTTCGACGGCTCGACGTACACGATCGTCTTCGACGCCGCCGCGAACGGCATTCCGCCCGGCGTCATGACCGACGCCGTCAGCATGATCGGCAGCAATCTCTTGTTGTCGTTTGATACGACCGTCGTGTTGAATGGGCGGGCGGTGGCTGATGAGGATGTGGTCAATTTCGACGGGAGCATCGCCTTCGACGGCTCAATCGAGGGCGTGCCCGCGGAGCTCGACCTCGACGGCCTCGCCTACCTCGACAACGGCCATCTGTTGGTGTCCTTCGATGGCGGTGGCGTCGTCGGCGGCGTCAACTTCCGCGATGAGGACATCCTCGAGTACGACGGGGCAACCGGCACGTGGGAGCTGGCGTACGACGCGCGCGCCAATGACCCGAGGTGGGCCGCGGCCGACCTGGTCGCCCTCGACGCGCAGGGCGTCGAGCCTACGGCGACGCCAACCGCCACGGCAACCGAGACCAGCACGGCGACGGCAACCCCGACGTCGACGCTGACGGCTTCGGCCACACCGCCGCCGTCTGAGACGGCGACCACGACACCAGTCGTCGAGGAGGCCACAGCGACGCCGACCGAGACGAGCGCGGCGACGGCGACACCAACGGCGACACCAACGGCTTCGGCCACACCGCCGCCATCTGAGACGGCGACTCCGACTGAGACCGCAACCACGACGCCAGTCACCGAGGAGGCCACAGCGACACCGACGGCCAGCCCCACCGGACCTCCGCTGTGCGTGGGGGACTGCGACGGGAGTACCGACGTAAGCCGTGCTGATTTGCTCCTGGGCGTGAACATCGCTCTCGGCAACGTCGCCTCGAGCGAGTGTGCACCGCTCGATACGGACGGCACCGCCCCAGTGACGATCACTCAACTGGTGCGGGCCATCGGTAACGCGTTGACGAGTTGCCCGACGGAGTGAAATCTCAGGGTACGGGTCTGGTCGCGCCGCGCGCCGCGATCGCGCGCAGCAGGTCGCGGCGCACGCCGTCGACCTCGGTGAGCGTCGGCCGGCGATGACGCGCCACCTCCTCGGTGGTGAACGGCACGAAGTCGGCCGGCACCTCGTCGGGGCTGAACTCGCGCACGATCCAGTTGAGCAGCGCGGCGATGCGCGCGTCGCTCAGCTCCGACTGCGCCGTGCCGGGGACGCGAATCAGGTACTCGCGCCCGCCGGGTACCCAGAGGAACTTTCCCACCTGTCCGCGGAACGACGGCGATGCATCCGGCAAGCCGCCGCCGTCGGGCGCGTGACAGCCGCGGCAGTTGAGGATGTAGTCGGTGCGCGGATCGGCGAAGGCCGAGGAGGCGGCGAGCACGCCGGCGACAACAGCGGTCAGGAGCGCACGCGTCGCAAAACGCTTGGCAGAGCCGGAAGCGCGGCGGTTGAAACCGCGCGCTACGAAGAGCACCAAGTCGCCCTGCGGCGACTCCCCGCCCCACCGAAGGCCTCTTCGGGGGCGGGGTTGGGAGCCTGCGCAGGCAGGCTTGGGTGCTTCTCGTTGCCGCGGGTTTAGCCGCCGGGTGAGTGGTGCAGCGCGAATGAGTACGCCCGCCCTCACTCGGTCACCGCACCCAGGACGATCGCCGTCGAGCAGTTGTACATGACGCTCGTCGTGCCGTAGCACCAGTTGATGTCGTTGCTGCGCGACGGGTAGTAGACCGGCTTGTCACCCTGATTGCGATGGCAGTAGCACAGGCCGCAGATGTGCTTCCCGCAGCAGTCGTTGTACGAGAGGATGTAGTTCTTGCCGTCGGCCGGGTTGCGACACGTGCCGATCCAGGTCACCGGCGACTGCTCCGTACCCGGCGGGCATGAGTGCTGCGTGCCGCCGCAGCAGCTGCACAGGAAGCCGTCGATCGCACAGTGACGCCAGTAGTCGCAGTCTCCCGGGTTGCCCGCCGAGGTGGACGGCTCCGGCTCGCCCGGCACGGCGGGCAACGCCAGCGCGCGGCCGCGGACCACCGGCAGCAGCGGTACCACCGCGCTGCCCACGAGCAGCGCCGCGACCTGGCCCAGAAAGCTGCGGCGCGACGTCCGCCGCGCCACGCTACGGGTCAGTTGCGTGAACCAGCGATCGAGGGCGGTCATCTCTCACTCCTCTGCGGCCGTGTGGCTACGCAACGCGCCGCGACTCCTGCTGGCGGCGTAGATACTCCTGCACGGAGCCGACGCCGCGCGCCATCGCCTCGAACAAGCTCTCGAGGTGCTCACGCGTATTCACCAGACCCTTGGCGCGCAGCACGCCGTCGGCGTCGATCAACACCGCGTACGGAAGCTTGCCGACCTGGTAGGCCAGCCCCAGCTCGGTGGAGAGCACGTAGGACCGCTCGGTCATCCCGTGCCCGTGAACGAACGCTTCGTGCTCCTCGCGCGGCCCGTCGCTCGCCAGCACGAGACGCAGCCGGTGCGGCTCGGTGCGCACGACCGAGTCGAGGATGGACAGGATGGTTGCGCACACCGGACACGTCGGCGACACGAAGACGAGCAACGTGCTCTTGCCGTCCGGATCGACGCCGCCGATGGTCAGCGGCGTTCCCGACCAATCCGGAAGGGCGAATCGCGGTGCCGCCTCGCCGATGCGCGGGCCCTCGCGTCCGACGAGCGCACCCGCCGGCGCCACGCGCTCGTGCAGGACGCCGACCTGGCGCACCAGCGCCACTACCACGGCGGCCAGCACGAGCACCATCAGCCACAAGACGACGTTGGAGATGAGCAGCGCTTCAAGCATGATCGACCTGGCGACGGTTGGTTTCTACCGGACCATGCGGCACGTGGTCACGCGCCAGCACCGCGAGGCGCGGAGCGTTGGCAATCAGGCCGTCGACGGCAATGTAGAGCAGGGCCAACGTCGCGATGCCGGCCCCGGTCGTGACGCCGTCGATTGTGGTGAGACTGCGCGCCGTGGCGGGCAACGCGCCCGCCAGCGCTCCGCTGATGAGCACAGCGTTGCGAACCAGGAGTCCCGCGGTCAGCGGCCGACGTGTGGCGGCGCCGACGCACCCGCAGTCGATGTGCCGCCGGCCGCGTAGCAGGTTGATAGCTATCGCGGCGCTGTACATACAGAGGAGGCCCGCCGCCAGCGCTGCACTGCTGGAGAGCCCGGGCTCGCCGAACGGCAACAGGCCGGCACCGACCCCGACCTCGATCGCGATCAACACAGCGGCGGACGAGGCGACAACCCGATCCGGCAACAGCGCGTACGCCGCCAGCGCGGCGCGGAACCCGGTGACGTCACGCAACTTGTGCGCGGCCGCCCAGAAGAACAGCAACGCCAACGCACCGCGCAGAGTCATCTGCAGCGCCGGATCGATCGTCGGGAACGTGCTCACGGCGTGCCCTTCCCGTCCCACGGCGCCAGCAGGATGTCGCTGGTCCATCCGGTCGGTAGCACGCGGCGCACGAACCGTCCGCTCATCGCGTCGTAGACGCCGAGCGCACCGCTGTACTGCGATGCGGTGACCAGCAGCGGCGCCTCATCTTGTGTGACCTGGATCGCCGTGACCGCGGCTGGCGCGAAGGTATCGACCATCCAGTCGGAGAGATGATTGAAGGGCCACACCCACGTGCGGCCGAACTCGATCGGGAAGCCGTAGACCGTCAGCCCAGGGTTCACGAGCTTCACGCGTTCGAGGCGGTGGTGCGACGCCAGGTCGTAGATCCACACCTCCTCGCCGGGGTCCTTGTGCGTGTCCGGGCCGCCACGGTGCATGAGTGTGTAGAAGCGGCCGCTCTTCTGATGCACGGCACTGTGCTGCAGGCCGCCGATCCGCCACTGGCCGCCGCGTTCGCCTTCGGGCACCAAAGACCAGACCTCGCCGAAGCGGATCTCCGGGCCCGACACGTCGACCGGGTAGACCTTGCCCTCGAACGACGCGAAGAGCCACTGATTGCCGGAGCGAACGGCCTTCTCGGTGACCGGATCGGTTTGCGGATCGAAGAACGGTTCGCTGCGCACGCGACCCGCCTCATGGCCCTCATCGTCCAGGGTGATGCTCAACGCGGCGCCGTCGCCGCAGAGCGAAAAGAAGCGGCGCGGACCGGCCGCGTACACCAGGCTGCATCCGGGCGTCGCGATCTCCGCGGTGAAGCGCCGCTGCTCGGCGTCAACGATGCTCAGGGACTGCCCGGTCGTCCAGTTGTAGACCGCGACGAATCGGTCGTCGTCCGAGAGCGCGGAATGCCCGAGGGCCACCGCGTTCGTGGCGCGCTTCGGCGGCAGGGGCACCTCAGCGAGGTGCGACAACGTCGTCGCATCGTAGATTTCCAACACGTCAGTGCGGTCGCCGTGCGTGCGCCGCGCGTAGTAGGTGGCCGGAATGTAGATCTCCGGGCGCCGCGTGGGAAACAGGGGCGTGACGGTACCGAAGCCGCCATTGATCAGGCCCAGGAAGCGGCCGCTGTCGAGATCCATGAGAGCGGCGCGCTCCAGGACCAGATCGGTCGTCCATACCCAGTGGGCATGAAAGGGCTGCGCCAGCCGTTCGACCTGGCCCATCGCCTCGGGCTGTACGTCGGCGGCCAGCGGAAGGGGAACCAGCGCGAGCAGCAGGGCGATGCCGCGCACCCATTGGAGGATTCTGTCTGAGCCTTGGAACAGTATCGCCGGCTTCAATCGCAACGCGGGATCTCCAGCTTGGCTGTGGCCGTGTAGTCCGGTCGCGACTAACACGGCCGCCGAGGCCCTGCAAGCGGGACGCATCGCCGTCCGTCTTGCAGCGTGATACGAGCACGTCATGGTGTCCGCCGCCGAAACCAGTCCGCGCGCGTCCGCATGGCTGGCGAATGCACCGATCGACCTGGCGATGGCCTTCGGCTGGCTGCCATTCTACGCGTGGCTCCTCACCACGCCCGTCGTGGGTGACATCGCAGACGCGGCATTCACGCCGGCGTTCAAGCTCGCGGTGGTCGTAGCGCTCAGCGTGAACTTCGTGCATCGGCACTTCGTGTATTTTCTGGTCTTCGGCGACGCGCACCAGCGCGTGATGCACCCGCGCGCGCTGTGGCTGGCGCCGCTCATCGTCACCGCGGTCGTGTTGCCGACGCGGCTATGGTGGCGCCCCGGTTACGATGTTGTGGCCGGCGCGCTTATCGCGTGGAACATCTGGCACACGCTGTTGCAGCGCCACGGCATCGCGCGCGCTTATGCGGTCAAGGGCGGCGGTGGCCTCGATGCGCGCGCGCACGGCCGCCGCGATTTGCGCACCCTGTTGGCGCTCGCCGCGTGCACCGCGGCGTGCGTGATCATGTTTCGGCAGGACACGTTCTACGGGCGGGCGCAGCGGGCACTCGCGGGGATCCACGTTGTGATCGCGCAGGAGCATCCGGGGATTGGCTGGGCGCTGCTCGGCGTTGCCGGTCTGGTCGCCGCCGCAATGGTGCTTGCGTGGGTGCGCGCCGAGGCGCAGGCGAGCCCGCGCCTCGGGCGCGCACCGCGGCTGGTGTTCTGGGCGTCGAGCGTCTGTCTGCTCGGCGTGTTCGTCGTGCACGGGCCGGTGGTGGGGTATCTCGTGTTCGGCTTCGGGCATGCGCTCGAGTACATCCTGTTCGTGTACCTGTTCTCACACCGCAGGATCGCGCGCGGCGAGGCGGCGGCGGGCGCGCGCGTCCTCGGGAGAGCGGTCCCTCTCGTCACGCTGTCGGCGATCTTGTTCGCGCTCTTCGTGGCGGCGCGCCAGGTATGGACGCTGCCGCTCTTCGTCGTGTACTACGGCGCGACGTCGGCGTTGCACTTTTTCTATGATGGGTTGATCTGGAAGATGCGCCGCCCCGAAGTGCGCGCGCCGATCGTCGGGTGGGCCAGCAATCGTCCGGCCGTGAAAACAACCTAGTGTACTGACTCAGAAGTTCGATATCGACGCACCTTCCGGCAGCGTGTTCTGCACTGTCGAACGCGTCGCGCAGTGTGCATCGCCCCGCGAGCCGGGTGCAGGGGTCATCTTGCTCCTTGCAGGCGGAAGTTTCATATTGATGATGTGAAAGCCACCGCCGCCCGCACCCGAATCCTGGTGAAAGCCCACGCGAAGGGCCGGCCGCTGCGCGCCGGGGAGGCGGCGGCACGGGTCAGAGCGGGCCTGCCCGTGGCAGAGCTGGATGCGCTGCGTGAGCTGCTCGGCCTCACGGTGGAGAACCTCGCCGGCCGGATCGGCATCTCGATCGCGACGCTCTCCCGCCGCCGTCAAAGCGGCCAGCATCTCGACGCCGGGCACAGCGACCGGGTGCTGCGCTTCGCGCGGCTGTTCCGTCTGGCCATCGAGCTGCACGACGGCGACGAGGAGGCCGCACGCGCTTGGCTGAGCAAGCCCGCCCGCGCCCTCGACGGCGAGACGCCGCTCGACCACGCCGAGACGGAAGCGGGCGCGCGCGAGGTCGAGAATCTCATTGGCCGCCTGGAGCACGGCGTGTACACCTGATGCCGAAGCTCGGCGCCGTGCGTCTGTGGCGCGTCGTGAAGCGCAAGCACGCGGCCACGCGTTCGACGGCAAGGCGGCGCAGCGCTTCGGCGGGCGCTGGAGCTCGCCCGGCCGTCGCGCCGTGTATGCCAGCGCCAGCAAGTCGCTCGCAGTGCTGGAGGTGCTCGTGCATCTCGACGTCGGCCGGCCCCTGCCGCGCCTTGTCGCGTTCACCTTCGACGTCGACTCCAAGCTCGTCGAGCGCCTGGCTGCCGCGCAGTTGCCGCGACACTGGCGCACGTCGCGCGGCCTGCTGGCGACGCAGCAGATCGGCGACCAGTGGCTCGCGTCCGGCCGCGCCCTGGCGCTGGCGGTGCCGAGCACCATCGTGCCGGAGGAATTGAACTACTTGCTCAATCCCACCCACCCCACCTTCGGCCGCCTGAGATTTGGACGGTCGATACCGTTTCTCCTCGACCCGCGCCTAGTGGGCTGACCCACGACGTAGGCGCTGGTGAGCACCTTCGCCCCCGGAGCGCCGGACATTCGCGACTGCGGGACATCGCGCCCCGCCCGCACTGTCATGCGCGCTGCTCCGGTGCCCCCAGACCCGAGGTGTGATCTCTGCGCCGGTCACCCGAAGGCCGGCACTTGACCCTGCAGGTCGAAGCGGCCGAAGCGACACGCCTGCACGCTCAGAATGGCGACAAAATAACCACTGGAATCTGGCGTTTGGTTTTCGCCTGGTAGGCGGCGTAGCGGTTGCCGTTGTTCTGGTTGACGAGCGGCCAGAGCCGCGCCCGTTCTTGACTGTCGGCCACACGGGCTCGCATGCGCTGGTGCTGCCGCCCGATTTGCACGCCGACCTCGGGATGGTCTTGGATGTTGAGCAACCATCGCGGTGGCCGGTCGCTGCCGCCGCGCGACGCGACCACGACGAGGTCGCCGCCATCCCGCAAGTAGACGAGCGCGGCGGTGCGCTCCTCGCCCGTCTTACGCCCGGTCGTGCGCAGGAGCAGGACCGGGAGGCCGCCCAACCACGTGAATCGCCCATCGGTCTCCTCGTACATCCATTGATAGGTGCGCAACGGGTCCCGAACGATGGTGACGCTCAACACCGCCACAACGCCCAGCAGCAGCGCCATGGCGATGAGGATCGAACGCCGAATACGGCCGTGAGTCATCGCATCACCCCCAGGAGCTGCTCGCCATTCACCACGCCAGGCCCAACGACTTCGTCAGGAACTCGACGAGCGGCCCGGCCGACCGGCAGGCCTCGGTGTAGCGGTCCAGGAAATCCGGCGCGCACACTTCACCCTCGGAAAATTGCGTCATGGTATGGGTGTCCTTGCGCTTCAGATCCGGAGCATTGGCTCCTTCACCCCGGACTTGTACCGATCCTTGTGTGCCTGAAACCACTCTCTGTTGTTGTTGGCCCGCAGCTCTTTCAGGAACCGAAAGAGCCCCGGACCGAAGTGGCCGGCCTCGGCTGTGCCTACGCTGAGCCTTGGCGTTCCTTTCGTCCGGCGCGAACCAAGCCGCAACGTCCGTTGCTTCCAAGGGCACGGACCGGCTCGCTGGCATACGGAGTCCTCTGCTGAAGCCCGACCACCAAGCTGCGAAAACAGGCCCGCTCATAAGATGGGAAGGGACCAAGGTCAAGTGAGTGCACGGGGTAGGGGCAGGGGTACAGGGGGTTCCTTGCGCCAAACCGGGCATGCGAGCACAGTTGAACCGCACCTTGAGCGGGAGGGATGGCGATGAACGACCAGCTGGCGATGGTAACCGACCGCAACGCCGCATGGCAGAAGACGGCGTGCATTCTCTGCAGTCTCAATTGCGGCCTGGAGGTCCAGGTCGGCGGCCTGGGCGGCCGGCATATCACCAGGATCAAAGGGGACAAGGATCACCCGATCTCGCAGGGATACCTGTGCGAGAAGGCACAGCGGCTCAACTTCTACCAGACCGCGGGCGACCGGCTGAACGCGCCGCTGCGGCGCCGCGCGGACGGTAGCTTCGAGCCCATCGACTGGGACACGGCGATCCGCGAGGTGGCCGAGAAGCTGGCCGACATCAAGGCGCGATACGGTGGTGACAAGATCCTCTACTACGGCGGCGGCGGACAGGGGAACCACCTCGGCGGCTCCTACGGCGCGGCGACGCTGGCGGCGATCGGCAACCGCTACCGCTCCAACGCGCTGGCCCAGGAAAAGACCGGCGAGTTCTGGGTGAACGGCAAGATGATCGGCGCCGGCACCCACGGCGACTTCGAACACTGCGAGGTCGCGGTGTTCATCGGCAAG
>CAZCGA010000165.1:0-12651 GCA_964498075.1 uncultured Binatia bacterium (SeqCode)
CCGCGCCGCGGTCGAGCTCGAGGATCCAGCCGGCGACGTTGTCGAGGAAGTAGCGATCGTGGGTGACGGCGACGACGGTGCCCCTGTACTCTTGCAGATGGCGCTCCAGCCAGGCTACCGACTCGGCGTCGAGGTGGTTGGTCGGCTCGTCGAGGAGCAGCATGTCGGGCTGCTGCAGCAGCACCCGACACAAGGCGACGCGGCGCCGCTCGCCGCCGGAGAGCGTGGTGACGTCGGCGTCACCGGGTGGGAGCCGCAGCGCATCCATGGCGATCTCGAGGGTGCGGTCCAGCTCCCAGGCGTTGGCCGCGTCGATCGCATCCTGCAACCGACCTTGCTCCGCGAGCCGCTTCTCCATTTCAGCATCCGACATCGACTCGCCGAGCTGCATGGAGATCTCTTCGAAGCGCGTCAGCAACTGGCGCGTCGGTGCCACCGCCTCCTCGACGTGCTGCAGGACGTTCTTGGCCGGATCGAGCTGCGGCTCCTGCGCCAGGTACCCGATGGTCGTGCCCGCCGCGGGGAAGGCTTCGCCGGCGAAGTCCTTTTCGACGCCGGCCATGATGCGCAGGACCGTGCTCTTGCCCGCGCCGTTGGCGCCGAGCACGCCGATCTTGGCGCCCGGAAGAAACGACAGCCAGATACCCTTGAGGATCTCCTTCCCCTGCGGCGTGATCTTGCGGAGATCCTTCATGGTGAAGATGAACTGCGGCATGGGTCGCATCAATAGCGCCGCACGCGGTTCGATGCCACGGTCGACGTCCTCCGCCGAGTAGTGTCCCAGTTCCCTCTCCCATCCGAGACTGTCGATAAACGCGAGGCAGACCCTTCGACAAGCTCAGGGTGAGCGGAATTCTTCTTTGAAATTGAATCCCCAACCGCTCGTGCTGAGCTTGTCGAAGCACTGTTTGCGAGAAAATCGACAGTCTCATCCGGGAGAGGGAGCGCCACCCTAGGAGGCCGCGTTGCGCATCGAGACCGAGCGTCGTAGTATTCGTTGCCATGAAGGCTGCAGCGTCTTCAACGTCGCACGGGATGCCGGACGCCGATCAGTATGATCGGGATTTCCTCGAGTGGACACGAACGACTGCAACGCGCCTCCGACGCGGGCGGTTCCGCGAGATCGACATCGAGCACGTGGCCGAGGAGATCGAGGACATGGGAAAGCGCGACGTCGACGAGCTCTGCAGCCGGATGGAGGTGCTGATTGCCCATCTGCTGAAGTGGAAGCAGCAGCCCCGCAAGCGGTCGAACTCGTGGCGTGCAACGATCGTGACGCAACGCTTGGAGATCCGGCGGTTGCTGCGCCGCAGCCCCAGCCTGCGCCGGCATGTGCGAATCGAAGAGGCGGAGACGTACCGGGGCGCCGTGAAACGGGCCGCCGCCGAGACCGGTCTCAATCGTGAAGCGTTTCCGTCCGCATGCCCATACTCGATTGAGCAGATTCTGGACGAAGACTTCCTGCCGAACTGAGCGGCGCGGCTGGAGCAACCTCCCGCGGCTCCTCTCGCTTCAGCGCTCGACGGCGAGCTGCGCGTCGTTCCAATCGATCATGCCGCCCTTGAGGTTGGCGACGTGCTCGAAGCCGAGGCCGGTCAGCATCGCGGCGGCGGTGGTGCTGCGCACCCCGGCGCGGCAGATCACGATCACGTCCTGCTGCTTGAATGGGGCCAGCTCCGACGCACGCGCCGACAACTGCTTGAGCGGCACGAGGACGCTGCCGGGAATGTGGCCCAGCTCGCCGGAGTACTCGTCGGGCTCGCGGACGTCGAGCAGCAACGGGGCGGGCCCCTGTACCATCCGGGCGCGGACTTCTAGCGGCGCCAGCTGCCGCACGGTGCTCAGCGACGACAGCGGCGGGAACTGCACGGAGCCATCCTCGATCGCCGACAGGTTCGACTGCAGCGCTTCCTGAATCTTTTCCGGCAGCGGCAGGCCGAGGTTGTTCATCAGCTCGATGTAGGCCTCACGTGAGTGGCCGGCGACGCGCGGATTGGTGCGCTTCTCCTCGCCGACGGTGGACTGCGTGTGCCCGCGGTAGTCGTGCGACGGGAACACCAAGGTCGCGTCGGGGAGCGCAAACAGCTTCTGCGTGATGCTGTCGTACTGCGCGCCCGGATCGCCGCCGGCGAAGTCGGCGCGTCCGGTGCCGTGGATCAGCAGCGTGTCGCCCGTGAAGACGCGGTCGCCGGTGTACAGGCTGATCGCGTCGGGCGTGTGACCCGGCGTGTACAACACCCGCAGCTCCAAGCCGCCGACGGCGAGCAGGTGCCCGTCGTCGACGTGCAGGTCGATGTGTGGCGCCGGCGCGCGGCGGTGCATCGCGATGCGGGCGCCGGTCAGGTCGCGCAGGTCCCACGCTGCCGTATGGTGATCGGCGTGCGTGTGTGTGTCGATGACCAGCTCGAGCTGGCACCCGTAGTAGGCGAGCACCGCGAGGTAGCGCTCGACCCTCTCCCTGACGGGATCGATGAGGAGGGCGCGGTGCGTGCCCTCACAGGCGAGCAGGTAGGACTTGCACGAACTGCGGTTCAACTCGCGAAAGAGCATGCATCTCCGATAGCACCGATCGGCGAGCGAGTCAGCGGCGCCGCGGCGAACTCACCGACGGTCGGATTTACGCTATGGAGCCGGCGCTGCCGCGAAACCGACGCGGCAACAGGCGGCGAGCTCGTCGAAGCGCCCGTACCGTCCACGTCATCCCTCGCCCGAACCGAACTCGCCGGTACCTCCAGCGATTCATTCCAACCGCGCCTAGTATTGCGAGAAGCGGATTCAGCTGGTGCTGCGGCCGCACCGGCAAGACGGAACAGCCGCCGGCCGCGGAGTTGGAATCAGGCGCCGAGCTCGCCGTTGGCGTGGCCGTCGAGTCGCGTTGGGGAGAACGCGTTGGCGTCGGCGACGGGGGGTTGGCTGTGCTGGTTACGGTTGCGGTGCGAAGTGGCGTCGGCATCTCAGACGGACTGTGCGTAGTCGAAGGGGTGACGGTCGGAGAGGGCGGCACCGTGAGAGTAGTTCGCGGTGTGGGGGTAGGCGACGGTGTCCCTTCGATGAAGCACGCACAAGTCTCGGAGCAGACGCCCGGGAGGATCTGACCGCCGAAAAGGCCGCGGCACCGCTGCCCCGGGGTGCACGCGTCGCACTCATGGCTGAAGTCCGGTACACAGAAGCATTCGAGGGTGCACACCCCGTCGAGGATCTCGCCACCGAAGTTGCCGCGACAGTGCTGGGGGGGCGAGCACGTAGACCCGCACGGCTCCAAACTGGGTACGGAAGGCGTCGCGCCTGGTGTAGGGCCCTCGCAAACACAGCTGCAGCCCGTCGGGTCGCAACCCTTCGCGTTCGGGCACGGTGTGCCCGTGTCACAAGGCGTAGGCGAAGGCGTGAGAGTTGCCGAGGGTACCGCCGTCTGAATGGTTCGTGGCGTGGGTGTAGGCGACGGTGTCCCTTCGATGAAGCACGCACAAGTCTCGGAGCAGACGCCCGGGAGGATCTGACCGCCGAAGAGGCCGCGGCACGGCTGCCCTGGGGTGCACGAGTCGCATTCATGGCTGAAGTCCGGGACGCAGAAGCATTCGAGGGTGCACACACCGTCGAGGATCTCGCCGCCGAAGTCGCCGCGGCAGTGCTGGCCGGGCGAGCAGGTAGGCCCGCACGGCATCGTTTGAGCGCGCCGCTCGCTCGGCGCCGCGAGCAGGACGAACGCGAGAAACGCCCAGAACAGCAAGCTGTCGGTCAGCCCAAGACTGAACGCCCTACTCATAGCGCTCACTCGGACGGTACGACACGCGTGTACATATCGAAATGACTAGAACGGTTGTCCCGCCATGCGAAGGCGAAGCGCCGCAGCCGACACGTACTGCCTGGACATTGCGAATCGGTCGTGCATCCAACGTTCTTTGAGGATCCACCCGCGCATTCCTTTCGGCCTCGCGCGACGCGGAGCGCGCCGACTTGTGACCGATCGCTCAGGTCGACTCGAAAGTCGTTCAGAACACCCGCTCCACTCGCGTTGAAGCTGCGTGTGAACCCACTCCAAGAACTCGCATCGAAAGAGTTCACGTTCGCGTTCCAGGATATGACGAAGTTGTTGTTCTGGTCCACTGCAATGGTAGGTGTGCCACCGCGCTGAGAACCTGCTGGTGCCTTTGGAGGGTTGTTCACTTGGACCGGCGACTCAAGGACGCCGAGGGTGTTTGAGAGGCGTCTTCGGAATACCGTCTCCGGTCCATCACTGAGCGATTCCAACCACGCGACGATGACGCCACTGGCGGCACACGCCTGCCCGCTTGGGCAATCTGACGAAAGGGTGCAAGGTTGTCCAGAAACGCTGCACGCGTTTTGTAGCGCGAGTGCAACTTCATACCGCGCCGTACTGGAGGCCTGATTGTCGACTCGGACAGGTCCATTCAGCAGACCACCATTTTGGTCGTAGCGCGCGATCATGATTCTGTAGTCAGTAGACGGGCTCGTGTCGCTCTCCTGCCAAGCCAAGTAGACATTGTTGTTCCCGTCTGAGGTCGCAGCCGGCTTCGTCGCGTCGGAGGTTGACGATAGTGAATTGACCCGGAACTGAGCGCCCTTCGCCAGTCCAAACACGCCAAAAAAACGGGCGTAGACGTCGTGCAGCGTCGCGCCCGCGGATCGCTCAGCTTGCCAGCCGACGGCGAAGTCGAGGGTCGGCTGGAATGCGATGGCAGCGTCCGTGGCATTGATGTTGGTTGTGTGCTGGTCGACGCGCAAATCATTAGGGTAGATCGTATACCCATCCGTGCACATATACCCAGCGTATATGTGCTGATTCACGTGGTTGATGCGGTCGTCGTGCCAGGCAAGGCGCGAGCAGTTCGCCTCAGCTGCCAAAGGGTGAATGGCCAGAGAAGGCAGCTGCGCCACATGTGAGTTGTTGGGTGTGTCTACCCGCTGTTCCGGTCCAAGGTCAGTGAGGTCACCGCTGGAGTTATACGTATAGCCGCGCATGTAGACGTGCCAGTTGTTCGTGCCAGAGCGGTCGTCAGCCCAAGCAACGGAGTACGTCTGCCCGATGCCGCTGCTGATGCGCTGGGAGTTTCGTTGAACGCCGGTGGCTGGCGTGGCGGAATTAACTTTGAAGTCCGGATTGGGAACGGGGAATGGGCGGGTCTCCCAAGCGCTTCGGCCGAACGTGAATGCGCGTAGTATGCCTGAGTCCGGATGAGCGACGAGGTCCTTCACAAGCGCCGTTTTCGGAAACGCGCTGTTGAAGGCGCACCACGTCCACGCACCATTGTTTACGGTTCCGCAGGTGCCGTTATTGAGGGTTCCTTGGTAAATCCCCATGTCCGTTGCGGCATAGAGGATGTTGGGGCAGCTCGGGTGAATTACTACCTTGTTGGCCGGCACGTCGGGCAAGCCCGACGTGCCGGTGCCGCTCACGTCCTGCCACGTCTGGCCGCTGTTTGTGCTCCTGAATATGTGCCCTGAAGGTGTAATCGCGTTGAAGTCTCCGAGGGTAGCGTACAACGTGCAGGCGCAGGAGCCAGTGCAGAGCTGCACGCCGGGCGCGCACTGGATCGACGTATCGAGCGCAAGGTTCGTGACCTGTCGGTTGGGGAGTCCCTGAGTGTCTACGCGCGACCAGGTAGCAGCATTGCTGGTCATCCACACGCCCGGACTGCTCGCCGCGAACATGACGTTTGAAGGAACTGCTGGAGATGGTACCGGTGAAGGAAGCGGAACAATGGTGATCGCCACGAAGCCACTATTGAGATCCTGGCTAATCGGGATCCACGCAGGGGCGGGTGGGACGATCTGTTCACCGCCTGTTGTTGTGCGATACACCTTCGGGCCGCCCGGCGTTGGCGGCGGGGGCGTACCTCCCCAGATGACAAGCGCCTGATTGTCTGTCGGGTCCATCGCGAGCGAAGATACAGCGACGCCGGGTAGACCCGTCGATCGATTCAAGATATTTTCTTCGCAGCAACCGCCGTTCGTCGTCTTCTGAACCGGGCTGCCGCCCGTGTAGTAGATGACGTTCGAGTTCTGGGGGTCAACAATGACACTAGCTCCGTCCCCCGAAACGCCGATCCCGTCCCATACGTTTGTTCCGCCGCCTTTGTTATCGCCGACGTCCTGAGTGCCACCGGATGACATGCCGTAATTCAGGGGATCAATCGATCCGGCATAATACTCCAGGTTCGCGAGATTTCCATGCAGAAAGGTCCACGTGAGAGATGGGCTAAAATTTGCCGACCAGATGCCGCCGTCATTCCCAACGTACAAGATGTTATGGTTGGCCGGATCGAATGCGAGCGCGTTTTGATCCGGGTGGATAACTCCGAGGCCAATTCGTGCCGCCGAGGCGCCACCGTCTGTAGATCGGTAGAGTTGAAGACCCCCAAAGACGAACGTACCGGGCGCCTGAGAATCGACCTGAATCGATAGAAGACCGTCATCACACATGGGATTGCACGGGAAGCCCTCGCAAGTGACGCCGCTCGGGAAGCTCACGACATTCCACGTCGTACCCGAATTCGTGGATTTGTAGATGCGGTCGATGTAAACCGTGGCGCCGCCGCAAGTGCTGCTTACACCGGTGACTATCGAGTACAGTGTGTCGTTCGTTCCCACGTTGCTGCCCTTGGCAACCGCGGCGCGCTGCGGGTTCTGCGAGGTCGCCAGCGCGAACACGGAAGTCCACGGTCCCGTCTCACGATGCGTTGACTTGTACCAGCCGTTATGAGTCTGGCCTGTGACGTCGCTGTTTTGCACGCTCGCGAAAAGTACGCTGCTGCTGAGCGCGAAAATGTGATTGACCCATTCCGGATTCCCACCGCTTCGGTTGGGAAGGGCCGTGATCCGGCTCCAGGTGATCTGACTCGGAAGCTTGGCGGAATCCGCCGCGGAATCGGAGTACCACAATCCAAAATCGGTCGCTGCCCATACGCGTGTCGTCGATGTCGAGGTATCGATGACAACCTCCTTGACGTTCACAGTGCTCTTAGTCGGATCAGTTCCGCACGCGTCCGACGTCTTGCAGGGGCCGATCTGCGACCACGTGACGCCAGCGTCCGTGCTGCGTAAGGCCCCTATGGACTTGTTGAGCGGCGTGGGGTCAAACTCACCGAGCTTGGCCCCGACACCCGTGCCGGCGATCACGATAGAGGGGATCGTTGGGTGGACGGCGATGGCTTCGGACTGGAGCGAGGTCTTGTTTGGACTCGCCAGATTGTCGGTCGTTGTAGTCCAAGTTGCACCAGCGTTTGTCGTCTTCCAAATGCCACCATCGCGAGTGCCTAGGAACAGCGTGCGCGAATTACTTGGCGACGAAGGATCGATGGCGATGTACTTGATGATGCCTGAGTTCTTTACGACGCTCCCAACTACCGTATTTAAGGACTGAATAGGAGCCGGCCCGATAGAGGTCCATGCCGGCGCGTTTAGGCACGATGTAGCTTGTGCTTGCACCGAAGAGGGGGACCAACGATCCGCTAAGCTGCTGAGCCAAGCGCCTGGACTTGAGAACCAGGACTGCGGCTGCGGTACCAGTTGCTGTTCCGGGTGCTCGGGCGACTCCATCCTTTCCAGTTGCTCGAACGCCTTCCGGTACCGATCGCTTGAAGTGTCCGATCCGGGCTCTGTCTCGCTACTCCGCATCCGCTGTAAGGACCGGTCTTCTTGGGGGTACATTCTTCCTACGGCTTCATCCCGTGCGCGCTTTTCATCCAAGCTTTTCGGCGCCACGGGTTCGGGGACCGAAACGGGAGTAGGGGCTTCAATGGTGGTACCCCTGGCAGATGGTTGTTCGATGTCCTCCTGCTGCGACCCGAACGCCGGAGGGAGATCGACGTATTCCTGCTCGGCGTCGTTGTAGGTAACGCCCGGTATCCGGATGTTGTCTCTGAGGTCAGGAGGCAATTCGTCGAGGTCTAGCTCCCCCAACCCGGGAATCTCAACTATGGTATCGACGGCTGCTGAATCGGTCTGGCCAGGTGCCGAGCGGGAAGCGACTACTAGCACGACTGAGATCATCCCTACCATAATTCTTCTGCGCATCGGACGCCTCCTGAGTTCAGGTTTCTAAGACCGAACCTCGCAAGACTGCCATCTAGAGCTGCGAACCTCCGCTCCAGCACCGAATCACGTTGTCATGAGCACGGCTGGCTTCAGCCACGAACCACCCTGCGTGGCAGCCATCTGCCCTGGAGGCGCTGCACGCGGTTGAGTGGTGAGACGAGCAAGTGTGACGCCAGGCAAACCACCGCAATAAGCCGCCGCCACTGACACGCGCGGAGTCGCGAGCCAGTGTAAACCGGACGATCCTGTCCCGCGTCGCCTTGGCCACCACGATCGTATTCAGGAAGCCACTCTCTCCGCCGCAGGTCGGCTTCACACGGGCGAAAAGCGCGCCTCCCCGCTGTCCGAAGTTCGGCCGAGATCGACCCGTGTCAAGCGCAGTTATCTGTCAACCATCGTTGACACGCGGTGGC
The DNA here is from genome assembly GCA_964498075.1 of uncultured Binatia bacterium (SeqCode). Taxonomy (GTDB): domain Bacteria; phylum Desulfobacterota; class Binatia; order HRBIN30; family HRBIN30; genus CAZCGA01. Next base: position 8,469 of record CAZCGA010000165.1, read on the forward strand.
AACGAGCCAGTGTCATAAGAATAGGTGGGTTGATGCCGCCCCGAGAGTGGGGCAGCGCCCGTCGTCGACGTGCAGGTCTATTGCGTGGTGCCGGCGCGTCACCGGCGCCGTGGCTCGGCCTCGATCAGACTGACGACGGGCGTCCACTTCGCCGCGCGGCGGGCGACCCGCTCGGCTTCGGTCTCGCCGTCGTAGGTCACGGGTAGCACCGGCTGCGTGAAGCGGTCGGCGGAGTCCAGCACGTTGATGTTGACCGTCGCGTATGTCCGCCCTCCTGTGGTCAGCACGGCAGCGACATAGACGCCGCAGTGCTTGCACACCAGAAAGTCTGCCGTCCTCAACCCGAAACGATAGCGGCTCAGCTGCTTGGGAGCGTGCACTATGATCGACACGCTGCCATCGGGATCAGTAACCGTGCGTGCGCCATGGCTCCGGCAGAAGGAGCACATGTCTGCCCGCACCGGGAGCTGCTCCGGGGTCAGCGTGCTCTCGAACGTCAGCTCCAGGTTGCCGCAATGGCAGCGACCGTTCATGGTCTTCTGACACTCACTTCTTCTCGGCGTAGCGCGGCCGCTCATCGTGACCCTCCGTCTGCACTTTGCGCCAGTATCCCCAGGGGAAGTGGACGACCTCCAGCTTCATCCCGTCGGGATCGGCGAAGAAGACGGCGTAGTACCGCGGGCCGTACTCCGGGTACTCGGCAGGTGGATCGAGGACCGTGATGCCTTCCTGGACGAGGAACAGGTGATAGCGATCCACGTCCTCGCGGCTCTTGGTCTTGAGTGCAAGATGATGCAGGCCGACGCGGTAGCGGTTGAACGCCGCGCCTTGCTCTGCGGTTGCCGGGCGGATAGCGATGTTCATGTGCGCGTTGCTCCACGCGACGTAGCCCTCATGCGCCAGCCGGCGGAAGCCGAGCGCCCCGAGGACCTTTTCGTAGAAGGCAATGGAACGCTCCATGTCATTGACGGTCAGATCCACGTGATCGATTCCGAGCGCTTCGATCGGCGACATGGCGGCCTTCTTCATTCCCTCCTCGGTAGCGCCTTTGCCGCAGTTATGTCGAGGGGCTTCCAGTAGGGGCGGCGGCCAGCTAAAGCTTGGAGGCGATCATCGCAGACAACGTCCCGAGGAGAATCGCCATGCGCGTGTGTGACAAGCTGTACATCAACGGAGCCTGGGTGGCGTCGACCGGCACCGGCAGGATCGACGTGATCAACGCCGCCACCGAGGAGGTGATGGGCGCGACCCCCGACGGCACGCCCGCCGACGTCGATGCCGCAGTTGCCGCCGCTCGGGCGGCGTTTCACCCGTGGTCGCAGACGACACCTGCGGCGCGCGCCGAGTACATCGAGCAGATCTCCGCCGGTTTGACTGCGCGGAGCGACGAGATTGCCCGCACCATCGCCGGCGAGGTCGGCATGCCGCTGAAGCTCTCGAAGGCGATTCAGGCCGGTCTGCCCGCGATGGTGTCCGGCAGCTACGCGAAGCTGCTGCGCGACTACGCCTTCGAGGAACAGATCGGCAACTCGCTGGTGGTGCGCGAGCCCGTCGGGGTCGTCGGCTGCATCACTCCGTGGAACTACCCGTTGCATCAGGTCGTCGCCAAGCTGGCGCCGGCGCTGGCGGCGGGCTGCACCGTCGTGCTCAAGCCGAGCGAGGTGGCGCCGCTCACCGCGTTCATCCTCGCCGAGATCATCGACGGCATCCGCCTGCCCGCGGGCGTCTTCAATCTGGTCAGCGGTACCGGCCCAATCGTCGGCGAGGCGATCGCGGCGCATCCCGACGTCGACATGGTGTCGTTCACCGGGTCGACACGCGCCGGCAAGCGGGTCAGTGAGCTGGCAGCGCGCACGATCAAGCGTGTCGCCCTCGAGCTCGGCGGCAAGTCCGCCAACGTCATCCTCGACGACGCCGACTTGCAGAAGGCCGTCACCGCCGGCGTAAACGAGTGCTACCTCAACTCGGGACAGACGTGCAGCGCGCTGACCCGTATGCTGGTACCGCGCTCGCGGTACGACGAGGCTGTGGCGCTCGCCAAGGCCGCCGCCGAGCGCTTCACCGTCGGCGATCCGCTCAGCGATACGGCAAAGCTCGGCCCGCTGATCTCCGCCACGCAGCGCGAGCGCGTCCGCGGCTACATCCGCAAGGGCATCGAGGAAGGCGCGACGCTGGTCACGGGCGGCGCCGAGCCACCGGACGGCCTGAGCAAAGGCTACTACGTGCGGCCGACGGTCTTCGCCAACGTGTCGAACGACATGACCATCGCGCAGGAGGAGATCTTCGGACCGGTGCTGTCGATCATCGCTTACGCCGACGAGAACGACGCGGTGCGCATCGCCAACGACACGGTGTACGGCCTGTCGGGGGCGGTGTGGTCCGGCAACCCGGAGCGCGCCAAGGCGGTGGCGCGCCGGCTGCGCACCGGACAAGTCGCCATCAACGGCGGGCGCTACAACCCGCAAGCACCGTTCGGCGGCTACAAACAATCGGGCCACGGCCGCGAGCTGGGCAAGTTCGGGCTCGAGGAGTACCTGCAGATCAAGTCGATGCAGCTGTAGCTGACGGTCGAGGGCTGACCGCGTCGGACCTTGATACTTCTGCCTCTTCTGCATAGCGGCGAGGCCTCAGTGTGCCTCTCCTCGTGCCGTGATGCCGGCCGACCCGGCGGCTCAAGCCGCGGCAACGAGAGGCGCCCAAGCCGGCCCTGCGGCGGCTCCCCCCAACCCCAACCCGGTACGACGACGTCCATGAGGGGGGCGGGGAGGCCGCGCAGGCGGCCTTGGGTGCCTCTCCTTGCCGCGAGTTCACTCGCCAGGCTGGGGAGCCGCGCCGTCGCGCCGCTGTCGGTCCCCCAATATTGGAGAAGACCCATACTTCTCGTGCGCCTCGTCGTGCCGAGGCCCCTTCCGCTATCTCGCGCGCCGGACTATGCTTGCGCCACGTCGGTACGGTAGGAATGGCGGACTTCGACTACGGCGCGATGCACGTGCGTGAGGAGATCCAGGCGGCGCACCGCCGTCTGTGGGAACACCTGCGGGCGCCGGGCACCTGGTGGACCGGTACGCAGCGGGTCGCCATCGCCGCGGAAGCGCGGCAGGCGGATGACTGTAACTTCTGCGCAGCCCGCAAAGCGGCGCTGTCTCCCGCCGCGGTTCAGGGTGAGCACCGCAGCATCGGGGAGCTACCGGAGAACGTCGTCGACGCGATTCACCGCGTCCGCACGGATCCGGCGAGGCTGTCGCGCCCGTGGTTCGACGCGGTGATCGCCAGCGGGTTGGACGTAGCACCCTACGTCGAGCTGCTCGGCGTGGTGACGATGATCACGGGCGTCGACTACTTCGCGCGCGCACTGGGCGTTGCCCCATTGCCGCTGCCCGAGCCGCACGCCGGTGCACCGTCGCGGCACGTGCCGGCGTCCGCGAAGTCCGGCACCGCGTGGGTGCCGATGATCGCCCCCGAGGACGCCTCGGGGCCGGAGGCGGATCTCTACCCGCCGGGTGCCATGATCCCCAACATCATGCGCGCCCTGAGCCTCGTGCCTGCCGAGGTGCGGGTGCTGCAAACGCTGGCGGCGGCGCACTACTTGCCGGTGGAGCAGATCAGCGATCCGACGGCGCGCCGCGCGCTCGACCGCATGCAGATGGAGCTGATCGCGGCACGGGTCTCGGCTCTGAACCAGTGCTTCTATTGAACGTCCGCCCACGCGACGATGCTCCGTGTGAGCAGCCAGATGACGGGAACCGAAGTGGATGTCACGGCGGTGAACGGTGCCGATCGCGCCGACGCCGGCGTTGAGCACGGCGCGCGCCTGCTTGCCTTTACCGAGGCGGTGATGCGCGGCGAGGCGGCGACGTCGGAGCGCGAACGCCTGCGCGCCGTCCTCTCGCCCGAGTGTGTCGCCGACGTGGCGGCGGTGATCGGCGCCTTCAACACCGTCGACCGCATTGCCGATGCCACCGGCATCCCGCTCGATCCCATCATGCAGACCATGAGCCAGGACATTCGCGAGCAACTCCAGCTCGCGCGCTTTGCCTCGGCGGCAAATACACCCGGCGGCTGATCCGGCAAACCACTGGCGAATGGGCGGCACTCGTCGCCCTTCGAGACGCCGCCAAGAGAAGGCGGCTCCTACCAATGAACCGTTCGTCGAGCGTTCCCCTCCTTACCAAGGAGGGGTCAG